>JAFDZR010000005.1 GCA_018266875.1 Bacteroidota bacterium | reverse complement strand
CACACTAAAAGGAACGTTATCCTGATAATTGATATTATTAATTAAAGATTGATTTTTAATTAATTCAGTGTTATTTTTGTTTATACATTTTTTTAAACTAAAAAATAAATCATGACAAAAGAAGAACTAGTTGCCAAAATGGCTGGCGATGCAAAAATAACTAAAGTTCAGGCAAGAGCCGCTTTAGAATCAATTATTGACGGTGTTAAGAAAACTCTTAAAAAAGGCGGAAAACTTTCACTCGTTGGTTTTGGTACATTTTCTATTTCAAAAAGAAAAGCAAGAATGGGAAGAAATCCTCAGACCGGTAAAGAAATAAAAATTGCCGCGAAGAAAGTTGCAAAATTCAAAGCAGGAAAAACTCTTGCAGACCATGTAAAGTAATTAATTTCTATATAATTAAAAGAGGCGGGTTTAACCCGCCTTTTTTGTTTGGATACTTTATTTTATCACCGCGAATTTTCCGGTTTTTTCCTCAACTTCTTTACCTTCAGCGTTTTTTCCTGTTGCTCTGTAAATGTAAATGCCTGTTGATATTTTATTACCTCCGCCGTCTTTTAAATCCCATTCGACTCCTCCGTTTCCGTCAGTTTCATTTATCCTTATCAGAAATTTTCCCCTGAGATCATAGATCTCTATGCTTGCTTCTCTTGTAATGTTTGCAAACGTAACATAATTCTGACCTGAGTTAATACTGTAGGGATTTGGATAAACATACATTTCATCAAGATTTTCCTTGTTAAAAATAAGTCCGAAACTGCTTCCGGCTCCTTCTACTATTTTAATTCCTGATGAAGAAAAAAGATTGTTTACCTTAAGGATATAATCCTTTCCTGTAGCTCCAATAACAGATCTTCTTTCAAGGTCCAGATAGACTTTTTTCCTGTCGGAATTATCAACAGTAACGGATATCACAGCAAGGTCAAATGGTTCGAAATTATAATTGGATGTATTCATAACGCTGACAGTATCAACATCAAGATTAAATTCTGCTGTCAGCCTGTATTCGCCTGAGAGTTCAAGTTTCGAAAGATAAAATTTCTGGGAATCAATTTCCTGAACATTGAAGCTCAGAGAATTTGAATCAACAGGAGATCCGTAAAAATCATTAAGCCCGACTGCTCTGATACTATACATTCCGTTAGAAGGTCTTTGATTCAGAGTAACAAAATATTCAAAATTACTTTTGACAGTAATATTTTTCGGATTAAAAGGAGTAACGGAATTTCCTGAAATGACGAATGAACTTAATGCAGGGATGAGAGTCGGTATTCTTTCTGAATATTTCAGAACTAAAAAGCCGCCGTTCTGATATTCGGCAGAAATCAATTTCGATTTATTGTGTATATAAACTCTTACCGGATCGGTCAGTTTACTTTCCATTACAGAGCTTTGTTCATCAATGGAAGAGATTTTATAAAAATATATATTTCTGTTCAATACGTTATTATCCGTATATGAATTTACCGTAACTGAATCATACAGGGAATAATTCATCGTGCTGTCGCTTCTGTAAATCCTGTATCTTTCCGCTCCAGGCACCTGTTCAAATCTGAGCTGTACTGAACCTGAATCAAGACTGTAACCAGTAAGATTGAGAGGTGTGGCAGGTCCTGCAAATGCAATGTTCTTCTGAATAAAGATAAGGGAATCATCAGCAGTATTTACTCCAATTTCCTTCACTCCGTCACCGTCAAAATCAAATGCGATCTGATTAAATGAATTTATTCCTTCCCTGTAATATACCGGAACGAATCTCTGGAGCTGGTTATCAAATTTCAATACATAGAAAAGTGTACCGTTATTCACCATTACTTCGTCTTTACCGTCATTGTCAATATCAGCGGACATGGTGGATGTTTTTGTGTAATCCTTATAATTATATATATCAGTAATATCCATGAGCTGATACTGATTATTACCTGTAGAAGTATATGAGTAAAGACTGTAATACTGGACGAAGTCAGTATTGTAGCTGTTAACACCGACTGCAAAATCCTTTTTACCGTCTCCGTTAAAATCACCAGCGACAACATTATCACCTTTTATAAATCTGTATATGCTGTCAAGAAATACTCTTTGATATTGATTGTCACCTGTATTCTCATAGACAGAGATACATGTCAGAGGCAGTCCGGGATTTGAAGCGCTGTAAAAAAGATTTGTAAACATTATATCTTTTTTACCGTCGTTATCAAAATCCTCAACCAGCACATTCTGTGAATTGGTAATTGAGTCCTTTCCGAAAAAATTCAGTAGCGCAGTCTGACTGAAACTGTTCCCCGGCGAGGATTCCAGAATTCTGAGACCGCTGTTTGAAAAACCGAGAATTTCATTTTTACCGTCACCATCCGTATCGGCTATTCTCGATGACCAGAAATTCCCGTTCCCCTGATCACTCCAGATCAGATCTGTCGGAAGCGCACCCTGCACAGGAGCTTCATATACAAATCCGTTTCTGTCGCTTGATGTCAGAAGTTCCAGTCTGCCGTCTCCGTCAATGTCACCGATATCTCTTGCTATCTTAAAATCCCCCCAGTTATCGTTTGAGATCTTTTGAAATGATCCGCTGCTGAATTCAAATATATTAAGTTTAAGATTGTTATTGATATCATTCACAAGAAAATCGTTTAGACCGTTTCCGTTAATGTCCATCACAGTTGAGCAGAACTGGGAATTTCCGAAACTGTAATTCTTCTTTTCGAATCCGTAATTATTGATGGAGGGCTGTGTATAAAAATAAAAAGCAGTATCGCTGTAAGAGACTGTTTTTCCGTTGAGTGAAACAGCTTCCACATAAAATTCATATTCCGTATTCGGCGCAAGATCGTTACCGCTGAGAAGACCGAAATGTGATTCCGTAACAAATCCGATATTGGGAGTTCCGATATCAGCAAGTATGGATCTGTAATTTTCATTAACGCCTTTTCTCTTGTAATATATTTTTCCCAGGGTTCGCTTATTAGTTGCAAATAAAATTAGTTCGGAAAAATTATTCTTATCTATCAGATTTCCAAACTGAATATCAGTAAACATAGGCGGGTTTCTGTCCTTGAAAATTATCATACGGTGTTCTATGGACCTGCCGGAATTACTGTTGATGGCAAGTCTGAGAGTATATGAAGTATCCTGAAGTCCTGAAGTATTCCATTTCATGACGGTATCTTTTAATACCTGCGAAGTCTGATCAGTAAGCAACGGAATCCAGTCAGACGGTCTCTGACCCACGCCGTAATACAAAGAGTAGGATAAAAACAAAGGTGATGCGGCGGAAATGCTGATTGCCACTGTATCTTTATCAAAAGTATAATCCTGGGAAGGAGTATGAATTCTTGCGATAGACGGATTATTAAAATTCTGAACCGCTTTCAGTGCGTCAACTCTTCCTGAAGACCTGAGATGATCCCAGGCAGTCTGTCCGGGCATGAGAGCTGTGGTGGAAACAAGTATTCCTCTTATCTCTTCATTTGAAAGAGAAGGATTTTTTGAAACAAGAAGTCCGGCAACACCTGCAATGATAGGCGCGGAAAAGGATGTTCCGTTGAGTTTGTCGTAATCGCCGCCGTACTGTGAATTACCTTTGCCGACTCTTACGGTTGTTAAATTCTGAAATCCGGGAGCAAATATATCCACTGTCTCGCCGTAAGATGAAAAGCCTGCCTTGTTGTTTGTATTATCTGTGGCGCCGACAGAGATCACTTCATCATAAGCAGACGGGTAATGAAGTCTGTCCGTGCCGTCATTTCCGGCTGAACATATTATAAGCACATTCCGTGAATATGCAAACCTGATCACATCACGGAGAAGATTACTGAAAACATAATCACCGAAACTGAAATTAAAGATCCTGACTCCGTTTGCTACACCGTAAAGAATAGCATTTGCAACATCATCTTCTTCGCCGTAACCTTCAGCATCAAAAGCTCTGAGAACCATCACTTTGCACTTCGGCGCAACGGAAGCAATACCAATGCTGTTATTGAAACCTGAATTAATAATCCCTGTTACAGCCGTTCCGTGAGAAACCTTGTTATCGTCAGTCGGATCGTTATCGGGATCAAGATAATCTCCCCTTCTCGGATCCCCGGTCAGAGGTTCATCAGTAAAATCCCATCCTCTCCAGTCATCAATAAATCCGTTGTTGTCATCATCTATGCCGTTGGACTCTTTACCGTTACCGTATTCTCCGTAGTTTATCCTGTAACTGTTCTGAAGATCTGGATGCAGAAAATCCAGACCGGTATCAATTACTCCTATTACAGTGTTTGAATCGCCGAGCGTAATATCCCACAGATTATTCATTCCTATTAGATTCAGATAATACTGCTCTCCGTAAAGAGGATCATTCGGGACATAAGCAGCATCTGATAGATCATCAAGCCTAAGAGTATTATTCAACTGAATATATTCTATAAATTCATTCTTTGCGGCAAACTTAAAAAGTTCATCAAGATCAGCGTTAGTTGTTTCCGTGATGAAGATCCTCTCCAGACCGTATGATGAGATATTCTGATTGTCAAAACTCTGAAGTATCTTACTGCTGAATAATATTTTTGAATTTCTTAATCCAAAATCGCGGCTGAGCTTTGCAACTGAATTATTTCCTGCACCCGGTCTGTTATTTCTGAAAGCATCCGTTACAGAAGCAGGAGTATTTTCCCTGAATTTGATAATAACAGAAGTCTGCGCCGAAATTACATGAGAGCATAATATTAAGATCAGAGCAGATGTTATAATTTTAAGTGGGGTCATATATTCAGTTTGAAATATTTTATTTAATAAAAGTTAGCGGTAATAATTAATTTTTATCTTCTTTTGCAATTCTTTTCAAAACCCAGTTGTCTTTATCTATTATTACTTCCAGGGGTTTTCCTGTTACCGTGTGATCAAACTCCTGAATTCTGCTGTCGTTATACACGTTGATCACTTCATTTCCCTTATCAGTTACAATCATTATCTCAAGCGGCATTGAATAAATGTCTCTGTCTTCCTGGGTTTGTTTTAAAATCATGTTTACATTGTATCTGTCAGCCGAAATGTCTTCCACTTCATATTTCCATGAAAGAGAATATTCCGGGCGTCCTGTACCGTTAAAAATCCATTGATCAAAAAAATAACTCAGGTCTTTTCCGGAAACATCCCTGCAGATATTTATAAAATCCTGTGTTGATGCATTTTTATATTTATATGTTTCATAATACTCTCTTAGTATCTGAAAAAAATTCCCGTCTCCCACAACTTTTCTCAGCATATGCAGAATCCAGCTGCCTTTTTTATAAACCGTAGGTCCGAAAATATATCCTTCCGGATTATAGACTGTTCCCATAAAGAATCCGTAGTCACTTTTTTTCATAAAATCCCGGTAGGCATCTGCGCCTTTAGTATGTTCCACCCAGAGCGCTTCTCCGTAAGATGCGAATCCTTCATTGAGCCAGATATCTTTCCAGGAGTCAGGAGTAACAGCATCTCCAAACCACTGATGAACAAGTTCGTGGACAACAACATCTTCATACCTTCCGTTTCCAGTAATTAAAGTATATCCCATGCTGGAAATAGTCTGATGTTCCATAGCGCCGCCGACCCAGCCGAACAGAGCCATTCCGTACTTTTCATTTATAAACGGATATTCGCCGAACTTACCTGAAAAAAACTTTATCATGCTGACGGTATTCTGCCAGTCGATTTTAGCTTTATCAGTAAAAGAAGGAAAAGTATAGTATTCAACCGGCATTTGGATTTTTCCGTCCGCCGAAGAATAAGTATCAGTCCATTTATCATATTTACCTATTGCAAGAGATACCAGGTAAGTCGATATTGGATATGAAGATTTCCAGTGAAAAGTCTTTTGTCCGTCATTTTCATTAATTACTTCTTCAAGCAATCCGTTTGATACAGCCGTAAGCTGAGGGGGAACAGTAATATAAACATCAGTTTCCGCCTTGTCCGTCAAGACATCTTTACATGGCCACCAAGTCTTCGCATAATTTGGTTCGCTTAGAGTGTATATTGCCGGCTCCTCATCAAATTTCTTAATATTGAAAGAATCAAATCCTTTATTTTCCGGTATTCCCTCGTAATTGATTTTTATTTCAAAGTTGTCATTTTTATTTATTTCCCCACCGGAAAAAACAATAATATAATCAAATGTTCTTTTATAGCGCGCATCAGTTCCATTGAGCTTAACGGAATTCAATTTTAAATTTGAGGCCAGATCAATATAGATTGAATTAAGAGTATCCGAAAGATTCAGCGATCTCATTGTCATATCCCCGAATATTTTTTTTTCAGGAATGCCGAAAGATACTTTCAGCGAGTATTCTTTAACGTCATAAAGATCCTGGTAGTCTGAAAATTCCGAATCCAGGTGCCGAAGATCCTCTTTCTGGAAATTATTGTAATACTTTGAGGAAATGATCTGATAGTACTTATACATTTCATCTCTGCTGTTAAGAATTGATATAATCTTAAATCCAACATAGCCCCAGAATGACGCAAAGAAAAGCACTATTATAAATACAGGAATTACTACTTTATACTTCTTCATATTCTGAAATTGTAGGGAACAGGAATTCTAAACATCATATTGGCAATAAAGTTTTGGCAAAGCCCGGAATCGATACGGAGATCAATTTTACGATTCATTCAGAAATCCGGGAGTAAATATTCAACTTGCTTCTTCCGGTGATTTAAAAGAAGTAAATATTCCGGACTTTCAAAGGAAACCGTATAAGTTTATTTAATGAAAAGTAACTAATAATTTGCGAATAAATTACTTAAATTTAGAGATAAATTAAAATTAATAATTAATGAGAAAAGGTAAATTATTTTTTGTTGTTATACCAATAATTTTAACCTCTATGCTCATGTCTTCCTGCATATCCATTAACAGGCAGATAAAAGTAAACACCGACGGTTCAGGAAAAGAATTGCTGAAAATCACATTCATGAAAGAGTTTTATGTGATAATGTCATCAATGGCTGCTCTTATGGATTCAACAAGAAGACAGGGATATCTCGACTCATTATACAGCGATGATGTTTTTCAGAATAAGACAGTCACAAAATACGATTCGGTGAAAGGTATAAAGATAATCAACTTATCTGCTGAAACCAATGAAGATTCATCCAAGACCTTTACAATTGATTATGAATTTGACAGTATTTCAAAAATAGGTTCTTCACTGAGCTCAATAAATGAAGATAATGATAAATATGTAACCGATGTTAAATTTGAAGATAAAGGTGGAAATATCTACTTTCTTTATGAATATAAGTCAAAAGAAGATGTAATACCGGGAAGCGGGGAAGATAACGATTCACTTTCAGTCAAGATGCGTGAAGGAATGTCAAAAATGTTTGAAAACGGTAAATTTGATTTTGAGATCGAATTTCCATATGAAGTCATATCATCAAATGCGGTTTCACAGACAGGTAATACTCTGAAGTGGGAATATCCCATGAAGGATGTTTTTTTGAACAACTCTCTCAGACTTGAAGCGGTTTTAAAAAAATAAAATTTCCACATGTGGAATAAGAAAAGTATAAATGTAGATTTATTGGACTTTATGAACAAATGGTGGAAATTATATATAAATATAATTGTTATTCATGGTATGCTAATTGAACATTAAATCAATAAATAAAATAAAATGATAAAAAATTATTTAATCTACGCACTGTATGTTTTTATATTTACAGTTTTTGTTTCATGCACAAAAGAAGTTCCGCCGGAACTTCTGAACAAGCCAAAAACCAACGAACCCGGTGATATTACAAAACGTGATATGCCGGATGATTCAATTCACAGAAATCTGAAAAACAAAACAGATCAGCAGGGCAGCAGTATGGAAAAAGCAGGTGATGAAAATACAGAGAAAATAGTTAAGGAAGCAGATGAAGCAGATGCAGCTTATAGGAAAAGCAATTCAGAAAAAGATAAGAAGACATGTATAGAAATGCAGATGAAAGCAGCAAATTTTCTGATGTTTGAAGCTGATCTTCCGCCGAGAGAAAAATATAAGCCGGCGCTTCAGAGATACAGAAGAGTACTTGAGCTTGACCCTTCCAACAAAGAAGCACTTGCAAATAAGAAACAGATAGAGGATATTTATGAATCAATGGGTAAGCCAATACCAAATTAATATATAAAAAAGTTTTTAATCAAACACAATTATTATCATGAACAAGAAAACAATAATCGGAATCTCAATAATAGCAATATTTCTGGTAGTAGGATTTCTTACTTTTTCAGAAAGTAAAATTGAATACACAGATTTCAGCAAAGCTTCTGAAAGTCACAGAATATGCCAGGTCAAAGGATCATGGATGAAAGATAAAGACAAGAAATATGATGCCGCTAACAACCAGTTTGTATTTTATATGATAGATGAAAATAAAAATGAAATGAAAGTGGTTCTTGACGGTTCGGAGCCGAACAATTTTGAAATGGCTGAATCAGTTGTCGCAAAAGGCAAAGTAAAAGACGGATATTTTCATGCTAAGGAAGTGCTTACAAAATGTCCTTCGAAATATGAAGGTCAGGGAAACGAAGTTAAGAAAACAGGAATTTAAAATTAAACAAAACTCAACATGGGTTCATTTTTCATAACTTCAGGTTTTATATTTGCATTCATTGCGATGCTGTCATTTTTATTTGTCAGCCGCGGTAATGAAAGATTATTAAAACCTGCAAGATTATTTTTCCACCTCGCTGTCATAATGGTGTTGTCATCAGCTGCATTCCTGCTGTATCTAATTATAACACATCAGTTTCAGTATACATACGTGTGGAATTACAGTTCAAAGGATCTGCCTATAAATTTACTGATCTCAACATTTTATGCAGGACAGGAAGGAAGTTTTCATCTGTGGGCATTGCTTACAGCGGTACTCGGGATATTCCTTCACAGTTACATTATCAAAAGAGATTCAGATCCAGGTAAACTTGAAAACGGTCACAGAGACAGATACGAACCGTTAGTAATGTTCAATTACTCATTGATTTTATCTTTTCTGATTTTCATAATGATCATCAAATCACCTTACATGCTGGTTTGGGAATCATTCCCGAAAGATGTTGAATTCGGGTTTATCCCGCCTGACGGAAGAGGACTAAATCCGTTACTTCAGAATTTCTGGATGACTATACATCCGCCGATTCTTTTTACCGGATTTTCTTCGCTTGCTATTCCTTTCTGTTTTGCAATTACTGCATTGATTAAAAACAGGTATGACAGATGGATGAAGCTTGCACTTCCATGGACATTATTTTCAGGAATGATATTAGGAGTCGGTATAATGCTCGGCGGTTTCTGGGCATATGGTGTGCTTGGATGGGGCGGATACTGGGGCTGGGATCCTGTTGAGAATTCCTCGCTTGTTCCATGGATCGTAATAGTTGCCGGAATCCATACAATGGTAGGAGAGGAAAAGACCGGAAAATATAAGAAGACAAGTCTGCTGCTTTGTATAATGGCATTTGTGCTTGTATTATATTCTACATTTCTCACAAGAAGCGGTTTATTGGGTGACGCATCAGTTCACTCATTCGTAGATCCGGGACAGGAAGTTTATTTATTTCTGATTGTATTTCTTTCATTATTCTCAGCAGGTGGCATCGGACTTATCCTTTTCAGACTTAAAAGTCTCAGATCACTTTATAAGAGTTCCAACATTGAGCTTTCCAGAGAATCTGCTCTCATAATCGGAGCAATTACATTATGCGCAACTGCCCTTGTTGTTCTTGTGGGAACCAGCTGGCCGATAATTACAAAAGCCACTGTGGATCCCGCTTTTTACAATAAAATGAATTTACCTCTTGCAATATTAATAGCATTGATAAATGGCGTCAGCATTCTGCTTGCCTGGAAACATACGGATGAAAAGAAATTTCTCAAATCACTTTATCTGCCGTTGATCCTGACCGGAGTTTTTACAATCGGTTTAGTATTAATAGGAATTGATGATGTCCTGATGGGGGTTTTTGCAGCATCTGCTTTATTTTCATTCTTTATAAATCTCAATATAGTATTTAAAATCCTGAACAGGAGCACTGTTAAAGCAGGACCATATATTGCACACCTTGGTATCATGATTTTATTCCTTGGTATAATAGGATCTTCAAAATATTCAGTTGAAGAAAATGTTTCACTTCCACTTGGTGAAACAAAAGAAGCTCTCGGATACAGTCTTACTTACAAAGGAGCCAGTCTTATACCTGATACCAAAGATAAATATCATTTCAATGTAGTAGTCGAAAAGGACGGAAAAGGTTATCTTCTTCAGCCGATAATGTATTACAGCGATTATTCACAGGGAATAATGAAGAATCCTGATATTGCAAATCTTGTAACAAAGGATATATATTTAGAACCTGTATCACTTGAGACTCCTCAGCCTTTTTCGGAGAGTGATATAATAAATCTTACAAAAGGTTCCGAAAAGGAATTCAACGGTTTAAAAATTAAGTTCGACGATTTCGATCAGTCAAAATTCAATCAGGAATCAATGATGAAAGGCGAAGAGAATACGCTCGGAGCAAAACTGGAAGTTACCGTTGACGGAAAAAAAGAAGATGTTATTGTTGAGCAGTTTTTTTCAAACGGACAGACACAGAACATTCCTGTTCAGCTGACTTCAAACATTGACTATACATTATATCTGACACATATCTCAATTGCCGGAGAAAGCTCTGTTGATGTAGCAGTTGTAAAAGGTCATGATCATGGTTCTCAAAGTGCGGAGACGCTGGTGCTGACTGCAAGCGTAAAACCATTCATTAACCTTGTATGGGGCGGAACGATAATAATGGCTCTTGGATTTTTTGCTTCGCTTCTCAGTAGATACAGAAGATTTAAAACAACAGATAAAAAAGCAGTTAAGGAAAACAGTTCTGATAACCATACACACAGCAAAAACGGTCACAAAAAAGTTCACGCCGGTCAGCACAACTGACAGGTAAAATAAGATCATACAAACCGGAATTTCAATTAACTTAAAATTGTGATTCCGGTTTTTTAATTTAATTGAAACAGTACAAAATTAACCTGACAAAACAGATTTAATAAGAAGTATATGGGAAAAAGAATTATCATAATTCCACTTTTATTTTTCTTCATCACAGGATATGTAAAATGCAGTGATAAATCAAAAGAGCATACAACAGTTCATCTGGAAAGGGCTGACAGCAGCGGTAAATCAATTCCCGCGGGTCTGCAGAAATTACTAAACGCATATCCGGAATTCCTTGATCATGCAGATGAGAATAATCTTTACTGGAAGGACGGCACAGTAATGATATATGAAGACGGAATAAAGGACAAGACGCATGATGAGAAGCTGGACAATCCGGATATTGAAGACATGATGTCACAGAAATATGTAAAAGGAAGTAACTGGGAAGAACCTCCGGCTAAAGATTATGAACCGGGAAGGATAAGATATGAACCGTTTTTTTTAAAGATGTACGGAAATAGTTCTTCTGAAGTAAAAAGAAATCTGGTTAAAGTCAAATGGGCAGATGGTTCTATGATTGAATTCAGCAGTATAAACGGAGCTGCAGACAGTCTGGCAAAAGTTTCAGAAGAATTGTCCGGACTTCCGACAGAGTTTCAGAAATATTTTAGGAACATTGGGGGGACATTTGTATGGAGAAACATCGCAGGCACTGACAGATTAAGCAACCATTCATTCGGAACAGCTATAGATATCAATACAAAATATTCCGACTACTGGAAATGGAACAGCAATGTAATTTACACAAACAGGATACCTGTTGAAATTGCGGAGATATTTGAAAAGCATGGATTCATCTGGGGAGGCAAATGGTATCATTATGATACAATGCATTTTGAATACAGACCTGAGCTTACCGGGGACTGAACCAACAAGTGTTTTGAAGAAAAAAAATTTTTAACATTGTCATTAAATGTTATTCAAAGGCAATATTTTTTACAATTTAAATTTAATAATCATGTCACTTTTTGAATGTCCGTCATATCATTTTCAGGTAGACTGGGGAGGATCCAGAACCGGTTTTACAGAAGTATCGGGACTTGATATTAACATTGACGTAATAAACTACAGAGAGGGAGTAAATCCTTCAGAAACCTCATCAAAGATCCCGGGATTAATTTCATACAGTAATATTGTACTGAAAAGACCAATAAGAAGAAACGATAACGAATTCTTTGAATGGATAAATACAAAAAAGCTGGGGACAGTTGAAAGGAGGGATATAACAATTAAATTACTAAATGAAGATCATTCACCTGTTGTTGTATGGAAAGTAAAAAATTCATTTCCGGTTAAGTATTCCGGACCGGTGCTTGAGGCGAATACGAGTGAAATAGCGATGGAGATACTGGAGCTTGCTCATGAGGGGCTGAGTGTAGAAACAGTTTAAACCGTTTCCGGATCTGCTTTATCACCAGAATATGTTATTTGATAAAGTCGTTTCATATAACATATACAGAAAATCTACTTATAAAAAAAATGTAATCCTTAATAAAAAGTCCGGGGGAGAAACGGTTTAAACTGTTTCTCCCCCGACTCCAATAAAATTAATCCTGAAATCCTCTTTTTACATTCTTATTAAAATCAGTTATTAAAATTCACTTCACCGTTTACATGCTTGTCCTTATTTATAATATTCCCCGATGCATCAATTACTGAACCGTGACACTGATAACATATGTCTATTGTGTAATTAGGATAATGCGGGTGGAAAAAATTCCCATTCGGCAGCGGATTTGGATTTCCCGTTACCGGATCTCCGTGACATGTACCGCACTTTACGCTGTTTCTGTCAGTCCAGACAGGAGCTGCTTCCGTATTTCCGTCTCGGAAATTACCGTGACAATAGGATCCTGAACACGTTGCAGTATTCCTGTCCCATACAGGATCCGGATTTATTCCGCCGCCTTTGAAAGTAGTTGGCGTCTTTGCAAGAGATCCGAAATTTATATCTCCCATTCCGTCAGGATTATTTCCAATGTGATTCGGATCGCTGAAACCTCCGCTGAAAGGAGTGTGGCATTCGCCGCAGGCTACTTTAGCTGAATATTTCGTTGAATCAAGATGATAAGTATGAACTCCAACTCCTATATAACTCACACTTGTCTCCCCGTTTAATGCCTTCGGAGGGTATGCATGCCCTGAAGTTCCCCCGTGACATAAACGGCAGTTCTGTGGTCCGCCTGAAGATGTATGACATGTTAAACAGCTTGAACCTGTATTTCCGCCTGAATAGTCTTTTCCGTGGCAGCTCTGACAGACTTTTAGATTCCACTGCTTGTTATCATTGATGTATTTACCGTGGAAATTTACTGAACTCTGATCAGCCCAGCCGTCAGGATGAGTTGCTATATCAGGAGCATTTACCAGATTATTTTCTGTTTCACTGCATCCGTTATATATCACTGCAAAAAATAAAACAGTAAAAAATGAGAGGTAAAAAATTTTAAGCTTTTTCATATAATTGTTTTTAAAATTCTATCAGAAAAATAAAAAGATAAACTTTTATCTGTTTTCCATTCCGTGACAATATCCGCAGAATCCAATTCCCGGTGTACCGTCGGGTCTTGCATTCGGATCTACGTGACATGTATAGCATACTGCTCCTTTTGAATCATGCCATATTCCTTTTTCATCTCTCAGAAATCCGCTTTCATGTGTCTTTGGATTAGTTCCTTTCACACCATCGTTATCATAATGACAGCGGATACAAACCGGATCACTGCCCTGCACATCATGGCAGGACTGACAGGCCTCAATATCCTTCTTTGCAAGCTCCGCATGAAGACCACCGCCGGTATTTACTCCGATTGTTGTAAAATTCGGCTGTGTGTGACTCTTTGGAGATATTCCAGTTAACAAATCCCCTCTGTTCTCATGACAGGATGCGCAGAATTCAACCGGATCATGACATGTCTTGCATTCAAAGGATTTCTGATTGGCATCCAGTCCGTGTGTGAATTTGTAATTCAATGTATGTGCAGTCGTAAGTTTCTGAAGAGCTTCCCTGTCGGTTCTGGTTGCTGTTTCCTTTGTATAATAAGGAGCGTAAAAATCCTCTTTTGTATTGTTTCCTGAATACTTTAAAGGACTGTGACAAGCCTGGCAGAAATTATCGCTGTGGCACATCATACAGTTGTTCTTTTCACTGAACCCAGCAGAGGAAGTGTGTTCATTAAGAAAATTTGATTTAAGATGATCCTTCGGTTTAATATTGCTGAGATTTGTATGACAGGCTTCACATGCATTTGATGCTGTCTGATTATTATGACAGCTGTAACAGGTCTCCATTACCGGAAGTACCTGAGCGCTTTCTTTTGAAAACTTTACTTTGTCGAGATCTTTGTGACAGTCCGTACACTGCTTCTGTGCTACATGCTGTTTGTGTGAAAAATTCAGTTCATTGACCGACGCTCTAAGCTTTTTATAAACATTGTCATAATGACAAAGTCCGCATTCCTTTTTATCATTTACATCGTGGCATCCGGCACAGACTTCCTTCTTTGGATTAAGGTTGTCTTTGGAAGAAACAGAATTCATTACCGCTGTATGACAGTCCTGACATTTTATTTCAGCATCCTGCGTGTGCAGTCTGTGATCGAATTTTATGATCTTGCTGTTATCATAGCTTTGCCCGGCGCTGAATAGGTCATACACTTTCTTCATTCCTAATTCATCCCTTGTCAGATATGCAGTGGTTGAAAGAAATATTACAAGTCCCGACAGGAACAGCAGATAATATTTGGTAAATTTCATTCTCATTTTCGTGTGTTTAAAATTTAGTAAACAACCAGTAATTTATTCCTAATAAAAATCTGGTATCTGTTTTATATATTCTGTTAGTGATGAATTGTCCCTGTGCGTCAACACTGAACTGAGGGACCGGTCTGAATGTTAATCCCAGTAATCCGCTGAATGCATTTTCCTTATCAGTTGAATAATCTCCTAATCTGTAACTGGAATAATTTAAGCCGAGGTTTACAGAAAGTTTTTCCTTTACTATCTGCCTGTAAAAATACCCGTTAAATCCGTTCGATTCTCCGCTGTAACCCGAGTAATGAGTATATGCAAGTCCGTAGGAAGGATGACTGAAACCAATTAGAAATTTAAGAGAATTATCATCAGTATAAATTACATCGGATATTTTACCGTAAATATTTATTCCGTTCTTAAACGTATAATCAATTCCTCCTCCCGCTTCCTGATTTTCAGATTGCGCAAATGTACTGAATATACTATTATATCTGATCTGCGGCTGACGGTATGAATAAAACCCTGTAAATCTTAATGCTTCATTCAAGGGTATGTTAGCATTTATCTCGCCTCTGTATAATTTCCTGTTGTTAATGTCATAATAGACTTTGGAAAAGAAATAATATTTCTTAAGATAATTGTAATTAATATCCAGCCCCAGAAGCTGATCAGCAGGCGAATCAATATTTATCTCAGTCTGATAAGGATTATATAAACTGTCAAATCTTATTGCAGTATACGGTTCGGGTTTTTTATGCCGGTTTACATAACTGAGATTTGCCATGAGATCCCTGACCCCGTAATAATAAAAGTTTCCGCCAAATACACTGTTTTCACTGAAAGGTGCGTATCCCTTTATTTCATAGTCCAGTCTAGCGATCGAACCGCCGTATGCTGTGAACTGATATTCCTTATTCTTCCCGGCTTTAAGTTTCAAATAAAGTCCGTCCATCGCTCCGGATCCGACACCTGCAAACAAATATTGTCTTCCTAATTTTACATCAAGGACATTAAATAGATTTGAGCCTTTTATAAACAGGTTATAGAATCTGTAATTGAATCCGTCCCCGATTTTATTCAGAAGATCCGCATCCGTTTGAATCAAAGTATTCAGACTCCATTTGTTCTGTGACACATCAATCAGGAGATTCTGGTAACTTCTCAGATGTGAGGTTTTTGAATCACCGGCTATGCTGTCAGCCCTTTGCCAGCTGTAAACCTGCGTGCTGAATCTGAGATTAAGCGACTGGCCATAAATTGATATTGTTGTAAAAAATATCAACACTGTTAACAGAGCTTTTAAAGAGTAGTAATTTTTCATGTTATTTTCCTATTCACTTTCTTTTGGTTTTGAATGAGCTATCATTTCCCACATCGGCTCATAATTAAATTCAAAATAAGTTGGGCTTTCTGAGTTATGACACGTTATACAAAACTTTCTCTTTTCTGTATGTAAAATAAGTCCGTTTTTCACAGCTTTATCTTTGTCCCGCATGATACTCCCGGACTTGTATCCGGATCCCGGACCGTGACAGGATTCGCACTGCACTCCCTGTGTAATATCAAATGATGCCTGAAATTCACTTTCGTCGGGAATTTTCCCGATTGTATGACAACGGACACATTCCGGTGTTTCTGATGCCGGAGAAGTAAAACCTTTTGATGAAGCTATACTGTCTGCCTGAATAGTCTGCAGGGTTTTATACGCTTTGGAATGAGCTGACTCTTTCCAGATTATATACTGATCACCCTGTGACTCGGAATTATGGCAGACACCTGTACAAGTGTTCACACCAACATATTTATATTTTGTCTGAGAAATATCAGGTACCGCATTCAACATTAGAATCAATATTCCTGCAGACAAAATTATAAACAGAACTTTATTATTTTTCAGGTGCCGGGTGCTTTATCTTTGCCCAGTTTTCTTCATAATTGAATTCTTTGTAAAACGGGCTCTCTGAATTATGACATCCCTTGCAGAATGCTTCATTATCCGGCGGGATTATCAAACCGTTTTCAATAGCTGCATTTTTGTCTTTCATGATTGAGAGCTTTTTGTATTCTGAACCGGCTCCGTGACAGGTCTCGCACTGCACTCCCTGAGTTTTGTCAAACGTTTCTGTTAATTCTGATTCGACAATGTCTTTACCCAGCACATGGCATTTCAGACACTGAGGTGTTTCTGCAGCTGATGTTCCTGACCCCCATGCTTTTGCGATACTGTCGGAAACTGCCGATAAAAGAGTGTTGTATGCCTGAGCATGCTTTGAATCCTTCCAGATCTCAAGCTGATTTCCTTTGGATTCACCTTTATGGCAAGCTCCTGCACATTTGTCTACTCCTACATACTTGAAATCTCCGGCTCCGGCATCTGTCTGAAACTGTGACGCCGCAAACACAAAAAATCCCAGCAACAGTATTACAGGTAACTGAATTTTCATTTTGCTTTTCATGATTGGTTTCCTTTTGGTTAATGTTTGTTAATGATAATGTGAATTTAAATTTTTTAATAATTAAAGCTTATTTATATTTGCTTTTGCTCTTTTTCAATTTTCTCTAATTTTACAAATAATACAATTACAAGTATAGTTATAAAAAAAGTAGATATCACCGGACCAATACGCCTGAATTAATAATCTTTGACAGCTTCGTCTCCGGCAATTATTGCTTTTTCCTGTATTTCAATTCCTTTCTTTATATTTTCTGAAAATTTTTCAGTTTTCGGATAATGCATAATGTTTCTGATAGTGATAAGCACTTTTTTTATTTCATTGGCATCAAATTTTTCATCGTATATTTCCATTCCTTTATCTTTAAGTTATTTCAATTGATGAAAATTAAATTTATAAAATCACTTTTGTGAATTTTTAAACGCTCTGTTATTCTATTTTCTTCAGCTCTTTTATCTTATTGCTTAACAGTGAACTTATCAGATCATAATTATGAACATATATACTCGGCCGCGAGGAAATGTCACCAGATAATTTTCTCGCTTCATTTACCATATCGGTCTGTTCATTGTTCAGATTAATACCTTTTACTCTTTCAATTTCTCCGTTAAGATCCCTGACAAGTTTATTCACATCAGTCTTCCATTCTTTTCCCATGGCTTCATATGAGTCATCATGACATTTGAGACAGATCTTATCTTCCTGCGGCTTGATTATTCTTACTGCATCGGAATGACAGTCTATGCATCCGACTCCCGCCTGTTTCATAATATCCGGCTGGGATTTATTCATGTATGTTCCGCTGTAAATAAGATTCTGAAAGTTATGACATTTTGCGCAGTCCTCATCCGAATTGACCCGCGAATGGTGGCATGAATTACAGTTCTCTTTTGTAACGACAAGTTCTCCGTGCTTCTTTGCATTCGAATGACATTTGGCGCATGCAACTTTATTCTGAACAATATGCTGGTTGTGAGAAAATCTCAATCCAAACTTATTTACTGTTATCTCCTGAATCCCTGAATGACAGTTCACACATTCATTTGGTATATAATCAGAACTTGATTTGAATTCAGGCAGCTTTGAAGAAGACCCTATCACCGTAAGAGCTTTTACCAGTAAGTTGTAGCTTCCCGTTAACAGCTGATCCGCAAACTGAACATTATGCACACTCTTGCCGATCTCAACTATGTTTATATTATGGCTGGCGTCATTAAGATATTTCTCGGCTTCAGTTTTTTTATTGCTGGAAGTAGATTTAACCTGATAACTTACTGTATTGAAAATCGAATTTATCATGCTCAGTCTTTTCTTCGAACTTTCTTCCCATTGTTTAACGAGATTGTTGTATCCGGGACCATGACATTTTTCGCATGAAGCATTTCCGGCGGTGGATGTTTCTATATCAAGCCTGTCCTTTTCATGAAATATGTGACAACCTTTGCAGTTGATACCGTTCAGGAACATGATACTCGGAGAGTTTTCAGTTTCTTTTCCGTTCTGACCTGTATAGAGATTTACCTGCTGAATGTGCGCTTTTTCATGGCAGCTCATGCAGTCAGGAGGAGCGTTAGGGTCAATGTTCTGTACTTTATGCTCAATCGGAGAATGACATACAAAACATTTCATGCTGTGTTTTGAGATATGTGTTTCATGCATGAACTTTGTATCCGAAAATTTATCAAGCCTGTCGTTTTCAAAGTGGCACTGGAAGCATCTCTCTTTACCAACATCTCCGTTTCCCGCAACAGTATTTGTATGACAGCTGTTACAATCAACATTGTTTTTTACTACATTAACATGATTGTATCTCATGTTAGCCATTTGTTCCTCTGACATTTCATTGAGTTTGTGACATGTCTTACAGTCCGAGAGTTTATCAAATTTATGTTCAGGATCATCGGATTTTTTAAAGTGACAAGTGAAACATGTGCTTTCGGTTACTTCCATGTGACTGCCCTGAACTATCTGAGAATGGCAGCTTGTGCATTTCAGGGTTTTGCCCCTTTTTAATTCCTTTAGATGATTCTTATGACTGAAATTAATTCCCTTGAAGAAATAAGTTGAATCCTGCAGTGATTGTCTTTCATGACAGCCTGCCCTGGCACAGGTATTATCCGGAATTTCTGCCCATGGTTTTCTCTTTTTATAAGATAATGAAACATAATTTACTATCTGTACCAGTCCGTTAAGTTTCCCTCTGACGGTTCCTGATATTCCCGGCTCAAAATGACATTCAACGCAATCCACTTTGTTATGAGCAGATGTTCTCCAGCTTTGATAAAATGTTTCCATATAATGGCATGTCGGGCAAAAAGAAGGTCTGGATGTATATTCCGCTGCGGCGGAAAATAAAATTAAAAATGCCATTATATAAATTCCCGTAAAAAGAAGAAATCTTTTAAAACCTCTTATCTTTTTAAACCACCTTACTTCTTTCGGGGTCTTTTCAGTTTTTTCATCCATTGGTTAATGTTATTTTAACTTTTAACAATATAACAATATTGATCTGTTATTTTTAAACCTTTTTATTTCTGTCCTCACTTAGATCTTTTTTTACTTCATCTTTTTTTACTGTATCTGCTTTTTCAGTATTATCATCAGTTTTTCCGTTTTCAGTATCAGAAATCATTTCATCTTTCTCTATCTCCTCAAGCCAGAGCGGATGTTCGGTTTCCATCTGGTGTCTTGTGATGTAACCTGTTATCCACGCTTTATTCATCGGGTAAACATCCGGATTGTATATTACAAAATAAAAATGCCAGAACAAAATTGAAAGTGAAGCAAGTATTGCTTCGTAGAAATGAATTGCCGATGCTATATCCATTCCCACATTGGAGATCAAAGGTAGAAAAATATTTTCAAACCATAAAATAACACCCGTAATAAGCATTACGAAATTTCCCCAGTATACCGCAAAATATTCCAGTTTTTCTATATAGCTGAATCTCCCCAGCTTTGGTTTCTCTTCTTTTTTTCCCCTGTAATAATTTATTGTATCTTTTAATAAGGTGTAATCGCTTTTTCTTATCCACATGTCTCTTATAAATTCTTTACCTCTTTTTGTAAATGATATATAAAACAGATGGTAGACAGAAACTCCAATAAGAAAAACTGATGCTACACGATGAACATCACCTCTCATTTCAAATGCATTCTCTCCGAATAAACTTCTGAATCCGCTAACCCACAACGCTTCCGGAAATTTCAATGCAAATCCTGTTATGACCAATACAATAAAACTAAGCAATAAAATAAAATGCTGTATCCTTTCATTCAAAGTCATTCTTAAATATTTTCTGCTTCTTATCGATGTCATTGTTGTATTTTATTTTACTCCTGTTCCTGTATCTTTTTTTTGATATCCATATAATTATGCCAGATCATCAGACCGATAGTCCCGGCAATTAACAAAATGTAAAGTAAAGTAATCCAGAACACAAACGGTGAATCCTTCAGCTCATCTACAATATGGATTTTAGTAAGAAAGAAGGTCTGTTCTGCACCGGGGTGACATTTACCGCACGTTTTTGCTAAATTGTTTTTATTTATACTTGATAAAGAATCTTTTGAAGCTCTGATGTTGTGATTTCCGTGACAGCTGCCGCAGTCAGCTGCGACTTTTGATCCGCCTCTTACTGCAAGTCCGTGATAACTGTCAAGATAGGATTCAGTCCTGCCGACGGGAAGCTTGTATTTTGAAGTCAGCTCAACTGAATTATGACAATCCGAACAAAGCTGTACCAGCCCTTTCGAATTTGCAAGTCTGTTGTTTGATGCATCTTTCTGAAATATCTGGTGATTTCCGTGACAGCCTGTGCAGGTCGGAGCATCCGAATCAGGTTTTGAATTTAGAGATGTATTATGAATACTGCCTTCAAAATCCCTGAACTCTTTTGCGTGACAGTTTACCTGACCGCATGTATTTGCAATATGATTTTTATTTACCCTGGAATCCGGATTATCAAATTTATTCATGTCATGAGCTCCGTGACAGTCTGAACATGTTGCAGCATTGTCTTTTCCTTCCTGCAATGCTTTGTAATGGTAACTTTGTTTGTAATTTCTTATTAATTCCTCTTCCCCTTTATAATTTTTATGAGGTAATTTTCCTTCTTCGTGACATTTCAGACACAATTCAACCTGATTGAGTTTTGACAGATTATCTTCGGAAGAGACTGATTTTATGGAATGTTCATTATGACAGCTTACGCAGGTAGGCGCAGCAACATTCTTGTCTCTTAAAGCTTTTCCGTGAGCGGATGATAAGAATTTATCCGCTACATCCTTATGACATTTGGCGCATGTCTCGGTTAATCTGTATTTTGAAGTTGAGGAATTGGAATTATTCGGATCCTGTATCATATGATTCCCGTGACAGTCAACACAGCCTGCAGCTTCCACGCTTCCGTTAATGGATGCATGAATGCTTGTTTTATATTCAGCCACAAATTTTGCTGAACCCTTACTGTCTCCCGGAAATAGTTTTTCATTAAGATGGCATTTCAGACAGCCCTCTGATTCTATGGAAAATTTATTGTTTATTATTTTATGTGCGCCGTGACAATCGGTACAGATCGGAGTATTCATGTTCCCGCTTTTTGTAAGCGTCTGATGAATGCTGTTGCTGAATTTCATTTTACTTTCAGAATGGCATTTACCGCAGAGATTTGTTACTTCTCCTCGTGAAATTTTCTTTACACTGTGTCCGCCCTGGTGACAGTCACTGCATTCAACTCCCTTTTTTCCGTGTATGCTGGAAGAAAATTTTGCTACATCTCCTTTTTTGTGACAGCTTAAACAGTTTTTCGAACCCTCTTTTTCTAATTCTTTTGCAGGTCTGACGTTATGTTTGCTATGACAGTCATAGCAGTCCGTTTTAGCGTGAACACTGTTTTCAATTCCTTTAAGGTCATCATGACATGTACTGCAGTTTGCAAGTTTCCTGTCAGTTGAATGAGGGATCTCATCCGGATTATATTTAAGATGACAGTCAGTGCATTCTGCATTACCGTGAACTGATTCTTTGTACAGATCAGGATTTACAAATACGGAGATTTTTTTGTCTCCTGATTCCATGAAAAGATCCCTGTCTTCGTGGCAAGCAAGACACTGATCTATATCCTTTCCCTTACTTTTTGAATATTCAAAAGCAGAAACTGATAAAATTGTAATTAAACCAACTGATATAAATAAAACGGCAATATTTTTTATGTTATTTTTCAATATCTTTTATCTTGAATATACTGTCAAGCGTCTGAAACAATTCACTCAGTTTTAGAGGCTCGGATATGTTTTTAGTGCCTCCGTTATTATTACTGCAGTCTTTATTGAGTGAAGGCAGACAAATATATGATGAATTCCTGAATCTCATTTTTAATTTTATCAGAAGATCTTCTTCTATTCCCGAATCAATAATAAAACACTCAATTTTGTCGCTGAGCTCTTTTATTATTTTCTCCGAAAGATACATTCCGTCTGAAACTGAAACATCATACCCTTTTGAAGATAATGTCTTGTGTATCATTGAGCAGATATGTTTATCAAAACAGATTATGTGAACTTTTTTAAGCATTTCTTCCGAATAAGAATTCACTTTAATAACATCAATAAACGTGCCATTTATAATGTAAAAAAGAGGGATTTTTGAACTAAAATACGGGTATATTTCAGCTAATTAATACGGAGTGATTTTTAATTCCCTAATGTGTGGAATTTTTCATCAATTTTGAGGGATTTAGAGGGAATTCAGACAAAAAAAATAAAAAACCGGTCATTATTGTATACAATGAAAACCGTTACTCAAGATCGTATTCCTTAATCTTTTTATAAAGCGTTTTTCTGTCTATTCCCAGGATCTGGGCGGCCTTGAGTTTATTCCATTTATTTTCTTCCAGAACTTTATTTATATAGATCTTTTCAAGTTCTTTTAATCCGCCTGAAATATTTGTGATGCTTTCATTAATGTCTTTGCTTACAGAATCGCTGAATCTGAAATCCTTTTTGTTGAGTATATTTCCCTGAGAAGTTAATGCCGTCCTTTCAAGTATATTTTCAAGTTCTCTTACATTTCCCTTCCAGTCCCTGTTGATCAGCTCACTCAGTCCGTCCGCGTCTATAGAATAATTTTTATCATATCTGGCCGATAATTTTTTCAGTATGTGATCGACAAGAAGCGGAATGTCATCTTTCCTTTCATTCAGAGAAGGCATCATTATGGAAACTGTTGAGATCCTGTAATAAAGATCATCCCTGAATTTTTTTTCCTGAATGAGCTCCTTAATATTCTGATTAGTTGCTGAGATCAGTCTTACGTCTACTTTCTTTACTTTATCGCTACCGAGCGGTTTGATTTCCCAGTTCTCAATCACACGAAGCAGTTTCGACTGCAGGTGAAAGGGCATGTCCGCTATCTCATCCAGCAGAAGAGTCCCGCCGTTTGCCTGTTCAAATACACCTTTCTGCGTATCCGTTGCACCGGTAAAAGCTCCTTTGGTATGTCCGAAGAGTTCGCTCTCAAGCAGATTTTCCGGTATTGCGCTGCAGTTTATTGCAATAAAAGGGTTATCCTTCCGTTTGCTGTTTTTATGTATTGCCTTTGAGACCAGTTCCTTACCGGTTCCGCTCTGCCCTTCGATTAAAACATTCACATCCGTTCCGGCTACATTCCTGATCATCTCAAAGACATTCAACATTTTTCTGCTTCGGCCGATTATATTCCCGAAGCTGTAGTTGGTATCTAGTTCATCCTTCAGCTCTCTCAGTCTTTGATTCAGCTTAATATTATCAAGCGCTTTTTTTACTTTGATGGTAAATTCGTCTATGTTGAAAGGTTTGCTTAGATAATCATATGCGCCGTTTTTCATGGACTCTACGGCGGAATCAACAGAACCGAATCCCGTCACAATAATAAAATATGTTTCCGCAGGTTTTGATCTCAGCAGATCAAGTCCTGATACATCAGGCATCTGAAGATCAGAGATCACAAGGTCGTAATCCCCTTTTGTAATTTTTTCCTTTGCCTTAACGCTGTTGTTTTCCTCTTCAGCTTTGTATCCGCCTGCCGAAAGGATCTTTCTCATTAATTTTGTTGAGTTCGGTTCGTCGTCAACTACCAGTATTTTATATTCTTTTTCCATTGTTTCAAAAATATGTAAAATGTTACTGAATTTTTAGGGTATAATTCCTCATAAAGTTAAATTATTGTGGAATTATTTCTGCGTATAATTTTTCTTAATCTGTTTTTATTAAGATAACTCAGTTTTATTTAATGGTATGTATATTGCTCTGATAAATTAAAAAGTAAAGATTTAACTTTTATTTTTTCTTTTATAAAATTTTTTCAGTTTTTATTTCACCTTTTTTAAAAAGGTTTATTAAAAATTGATAAACCTTAATTAAGGAAGAACGAAATCCTTGGGGTTATACTTTCTTAGTATAACGGTTAGTAAAGAATCCGGCGTGAAAATTATTTCACGCCGGTTTTTTTTTGAACACAAGTAAACATTTAATTAAAAAGAGATAAAAAAAATGCAGTACCCTGAAATCAGAGCACTGCATTTTTGTTTTAAATCAAATTCGATACTTAAATATCTATTTTACAACTATCATTTTCTTTGTATCTGAAAAATTCCCAGCTTTTAAAGTGTAATAATAGATCCCGCTTGTAATATAGTTTCCCCTGGTACTGTTTATGTCAAATCCGAAACTGTGTAGACCCTGCTGCAGATATTCATTTACAAGAGTAGTTACTTCCCTCCCGGAAATATCAAATACTTTAAGACTTACAAACTCATTTTTAGGAATTTCAAAATTAATGACTGTTGAAGGATTGAATGGATTCGGAAAATTCTGATCAAGTTTATAATATGCCGGAGAATTGAGATTGTTTATTCCGACCAGAGTTCTTACAATTATCCTCTTTTCCGTTCCCCAGTTCCAGCCGTTTGAATACCCGATTGCTTCACTCAGCCAGAGTGTGTCTGTCCCCGGTGAAGCGGGAGCTGTATAACTGAACTGACCAGTAAAACTTCCGCCGCTCAGATTTAATGCATTCTGTTGTGTAAGTTCACCGTTCTGTGATCTCAAATAAGCGGAGCCGGGACCGGGATTAAGCGTTCCCAGACGCGTTGCAATGTCAACCCCTCCGCCGGCAGATGATCCGGTTCGGGTGATTGTAAAACTGTAGGTTGCTGTCTGTCCCGTAAATACAGTGTCAGGTCCGGAAAATGTTCCGCTGATAGCAGTGTTCATTGTATGACAGGAACATCCTGATGTGCTTGTTTTTTTTGTCCTTCCTGTAATTCCGTTTGGATATGTGTAAACCACTACACTTGTAATTATGACTAATACAAATGTAAAAATTGTAATTGCAATTTTCTTTTTCATGATTATAAATTTTATTAATTATATTTTAATTCAGAGCAATTTACGTTCCATTATTTCAAAAGCCGGTTTTTGAAGAATATTCAAATCGGATTCTCCAATGTGAGTAAAATATACACAAATTTTCAGAATTTTTTTATAACCGGTCTGAAAGAATATGTATATGCCTTCTTATTTGATAAGCATCATTTTCCTTGTATCATCAAATCCCTTAGCTGTAATTGAATAAAAATACACTCCGCTCGGATAATTTTCACCGTTCCAAATAACCTTGTGATTTCCTTCATTCAAGTCAGAGTTCACAAGAGTTTCAATTGTCTTTCCGCTTATATCCATGACTTTAATCAGTACTTTTCCTTTTACCGGAAGATCAAAATTAATTGTTGTCTGCGGATTAAAGGGATTCGGATAATTCTGATACAATCTGAATTCTCCGGGGATTTCATTAACTGCTCCGCTGATACCGACAAGACCGGGCTGTGTTGTTCCGGTTTTTAAAACTATGTCATTGTCAGGATCGAATACAAGCGCTGTCGGCTGTCTGTTGAAGTTCCATACGAATACCTGATTATTTACATCATTCATTACCCTGAAAGTTGTATCCGGACCTGAAGCAAATGATATTTTTAACACGATAGGCATTTTATGAAACGGAGTGTTGCTCTGCGTCTGCCTTGCCTGAAACGCTGCTTTCCAGTTTCCGCTTCCGAGATCCGTGAACTGGTAAAAATTCTGATAGACAGGATGATTCGGCTGCTTTACCCATTCGTCAATAAACCATGTAAGGTCCTGACCGTAAGCCTGGCTGATCTTTGCTGCAAAGTCATCCGTTGCTACGCTTTTGTATTTGAACTCTGCTGTATCAGTTGCATATGATCTGATGATATTAAAAAATGCAGAAGAATCCCCAACTACATATCTGAGCATATGCAGAACACATGCTCCTTTTGCGTAAGTAATTGCATAGTTGAAAAGAGTATTGGTACCCGGTGTAATTATCGCCCATTCAGGGTTATACATTGGCCAGCCGGGATTTTCCGAAAGATATGAATTCGCTTCGCCGTTTATACTGCTTTTATAAGAGCTGTATCCGCCGGTCTTTTCATACCAAAGGGCTTCGCTGTATGTTGCAAAACCTTCGTTCATCCAGATGTCTGCCCAGGTTGCGCATGTAATCATATCCCCGAACCACTGATGAGCGAATTCATGTGATACCAGATTTTCACTCCAGCAGCCGGCGCATAATGTAGTAAGAGTCTGATTCTCCATTCCTCCCCAGTTGAATCCGGATGTCGGCGCCGTGGTAAATCCGTTCTTTTCAAATCCATGCTCCCCGAATTTCTGTGAATAATATGTCATCATACTGACAATAATATTTCTCACAGGAGAGGGATCTTCACCGTTATTGTAATAAAATCTGATTGGTATACTGTCAGCAGGATTTGATAGTTTGTGCCAGTAAACAATGTTTATGTTGTAATTAACTTTTCCCGTAAGCACAACAAGATATGTGGCGACAGGATCTCTGCTTATCCAGTGATAATAAGCTGTATCTCCTGTAATAGTTGAGTCGTTAAGTCTTCCGTTCGATCCAATCCTTACATTTGCCGGTACTTTTAATGTAATATCAACAGTTGCTTTATCCGAAGGTTTGTCCCAGCACGGAAACCATTTTCTTGCGCCTTCAGGTTCGCAGTCGGTAAAAAATCCTCCCGCGCCGGTGTATATCACCTGGTCAGCAACATTCAGATGCTGGTAATTTATTTTTACTTCTGCTGTTTCCCCGGGATTGTAAGTCCTGTCCAGAACAATGTTCAAAACATTGTTGGAATGAGTGAATGACACGCCTGCAAGACTGACTGAATTTACAGTCATCGAGGTATTAACAGCATTCAGATTTATTGAATTTAATACCGAATCAATTTTAAAATTCACAATTACATATCCGCTATATGATTTTGGATAAGGTGAGATGAAACAGTTTCTGATGTCAATATTTATTGTATAATTTAAAACATCATATGAATGCCTAGGTGAATTGTGCGAATCAAATTCCGATAAATCATAATTTGCAGAAGATTTTTTCTGTGAGCAAAGTTCGCTTCCTCTTAATGTAATATCCTGAGCTCTTGAAGTTACAGATATTAATCCTATTAAAAGCGCAAGAATAAATATATTTTTTTTCATGATGAGTTACATGGTTTTAATTTTTTTATTTAAGAATGTATACGATTTTAAATGTATTTTCTATGACCTTTGTCATACTTATGAGCAAACCGTTACCCCGGACTAAGCTTAAATAATTTATCTGCTTGAAATTAACAGATAACCGGAATTAAATATTTTAACTTTTTTTTGTGGAAAGAATTTGAATCCTACATTTATCAATATCCTTAGTTGATAAAAAGCATCGTTTTCATTAGTTTTATTCAGTTAAATATTTTCATAACCATTAAATTTTTTATTTTGAGATACATCATACTTCTGTTATTTTTAAATGTTTCTGCAGCATCTTCTCAGGGTGTCTGGATACAGTCCGGTAATCTGTCACAGAATAATAATGACAACGTGTATTCCATTACCGCTGATCAGAATGGAAATCTTTACGCTTCCAGCTGGGCTGTCGGCATCTTCAAATCCACAGACAATGGAAATAACTGGACGCCTTCCGGACTCAGCGGGAAAAGAGTTTCTTATATTACTTCCGCACCGAACGGAGAAATTTACGCTTTATCAAAAACCACAGACTTTTCCTATATTCACAGATCGACTGACGGCGGCGCTGTCTGGACCGATGTTGATGTCCGTTCATTTCCTCTCAATTATGCCGGAGGCGGGGCAATGGTATTTCCTTCAGACGGTTCTATAGTCGCAGCTTATTCCGTTACGGTCGGTCCCACAATTGGCAACGTCGCAATATTCGTAATTAAATCCACCGACGGAGGTAACAACTGGTTTCAGACACGAAGACTTGATGTCGGATTTGTGAATGGTTTGGTAATTACCGGGGATAATAAAATTCTCATGGGAACTTCACTTGCCGGTATTGTCTATTCAACTGATAACGGAAATACTTTTCTTAGCCTGAATACTTTCCCGCAGGTTTTTATTGCTGCAATAATGACAGCTCCTGATAATACTCTTTATATATCAGACGCATTCGGTCTCTTCAGATCGGCTGACAACGGTAATTCCTTTGTCAGCGCAGGATTAAAAAACTCAACTGCATATCTGAAAGAAGCCGGAGTAAACAGCAACGGCAGTCTTGTGATCTCAATGGATGATAAAAAAGTATACCGCTCCGAAGATAAGGGAAACAACTGGACTCAGATAAATGCAGGACTTCCGGTAAATACCGCACTTGTCTCTTTTACTTCTTTGTCAGGAAAATTCTATGCCGGTTCAAATAATTCCGGTGTATTTTATTTCGATCAGTTAACATCTGTGAATTCAAATACCGAAAAGACCATCGGGTACAGATTATATCAGAATTTCCCCAATCCGTTCAATCCTGTTACAAGAATTAAATATGAATTATCAGGGAAGTCGGAAGTAAATCTAAAGGTTTTTGATATGAGGGGAAAAGAAATTGCAGAACTTGTAAATTCAGAACAGTTTGCAGGAAGTTATACTTCGGTATTTGACGGAACGGGTCTGTCAAGCGGAATTTACTTCGTCCGGCTGAAGGCAGATAACAATTACAGTACAATAAAAATCATACTTCAGAAATAATGCATCAGGGAAATATTCATTTTGATTCCGACCTGATTTTTAAATTTTCAAGTATTTTAAGTATAAGATCATTCTGATTTTCCAGATGAACAAGGATTGTTTCAATTTCCGTTTCAGATTTCCTGTTAATTTGATAATCCGCTTCCGCTCTTATTTCCGAATGCCTTGCCTGGATATTCTGACCGATCATGATCAGCGGCATAAGGAATATCTGGATCATATTGGATATAAAAAGCCACAGTACAAAAGCGGGATAAGGATCAAAGGAAGGTGCATTTAAATATTTAACAGCCATTGTATTCCATCCCAGCCATAATACAGTCCAGAGAAAAATAATTATAAAAAATCCCATACTCCCGACATGCTGCGTTATCCATACAGCGAGTTTATCCAGCTCTGATAACTAATGTCTGTGAATTACATTTACGTTCTGTAATGTTTTGTATTCCTTCTTGATTTCATCAAGTGATTTTGGTTTCATCTTTTATAGGGTTTTTAAAATTTAAACACTACGGAATATAACATAAAAATCCCCCGCTTATAATTACAAACTTATCTGACATCAGTTTGGAATTCAATCTGAATTGAACTTATTCGGTTTTTTGATTTACACTCTATGTTAATAAAAAACTGTTTGACTAACAAACGGGATATTATTATCTTAATCAGAAATTCTAATCTGGTCATATATTAATAAACAATAAAAAGGAGAAAAACATGAAAAATCTTCACATCATTTTTTTAACTGTTTTATTCTTTACAGTTGCATCCGGAAATTTCAACAACACCTGCGGTAATCAGGGATACGCAGAATTACCTGATTTTAATGTTGTTCCGCCGGCTTATCTTTCCACTCCCGGAACATCAACTTTCCTTGGTCCGCTTTCTGCTTCGCCGAGATCCTATCAGCTTCTCATTCATGAAGATCAGCTCACTGCTCTTCTGGGAACGCATATCAAAGCGATTACATTCAGGATTCCTGTCAGCGCGACATCTGACTGGCCTGTATCTGACGTTTTATTTTCAAACTTCGACGTTTTCCTCAGCGGCAGTGTTGATCCTGTTAACAGAAGCTTAACTTTTGTAAATAATGTCGTAGGCGAACAGAAGCAGGTAAGATCCGGCTCTCTGACTATTACCGCAAATGCCTTTACCAGCGGCGGCTCGCCAAATAATTTCGGGACGGACATTAATTTTGACAGTCTCTATTTCTATTCAGGCGGAAATCTGCTGATCGAACTCCGTCATACAGGATTTACAGGGACTTCAAGAAGCGTTGATGCAATCGGTACATCCATCTCAGGATACGGAACCCAGTTCAGCGCCCTCTGGCAGAGCAGTTATACCCCGACTACAGGTCTGCAGGGAAATTTTGCCGTTACCAGAATCAATTCCGAACTTCTTGTCGGAATAAATAATAATTCCGGAATTCCCGATAATTATTATCTGAATCAGAATTATCCGAATCCTTTCAATCCAAAAACTTTAATAAAATACAATCTTGCAAAGTCAGGGAATGTTGTTCTGAAAGTTTATGATATAATTGGAAATGAGATCGAAACTCTTGTAAACGAAAAGCAGAATGCGGGAATTTACGAAGTCGGATTCGACGGCAGAAATCTCTCAAGCGGAATTTATATTGCAAAACTTACTGCGGATAATTTTACATCTCAGATCAAAATGATCCTGAATAAATAAACTTCATGCGTAATATGTTCAATGTTCAATTATTTCCAAAAGCTGTTCCGTATTTTACTTCTGAATAATTGAACATTGAACATTGTCTCATGGCTTGATCACCGAAATAAAATCCGCTCCGTTGTTATCGGCAATTGATGCATCGGAAACATCAACCACCATATCTCCGGTCAGATCAGTGTTGATATAACCTGTCGATACATTAGTAACGTCATTGTCAATCTGCGACTGATCGCTCACGTCTACCAGACCGTCATGATTCACATCACCGCTGTAAGCGCACCATTTTCCTGAAACAAGTATCTGATTATTCCCGAAAGCAAGATTCTGTCCGGAAGTAAAATCGTAATCCGTTACCGCGCCTCCCGAGAATGAAACAGGAGAAGAACTCCATGTCTCAAGAGCATTTCTGTGAATTGTTTTTATGTAATAATTTCCGCCCGGCGTATGAATAAAAAAAGCTGACGAATTGCCGGATGAATTCAAATACACGACCGCTGAATCTGATTTATTGTAAGGAGAAACGCTGTTCATCAGATAAACTTTCAGTGTATCTTCAATCTGCGAAGAACCGTTCCGGAATCCTTCTATTCCGAATGTTAAATTCAGGACAGATGCCGGTATTAATTCCGCATTATAAGAATATGAATATAAATTCGGATTCTGATTACTGTTCCCCGTAACACGGAGATAATAAATTCCTGCAGAAGAATAATATGTAATGCTATCCGGAGATGAAATAATGGATTTGGATATAATTACATTTCCGTTTCCGGATAAAAGTGAAATTCCGTTAACGCCTGAATTCAATGAGTTCAGGATAATATTTATCTTTCCGCCTGTAAGAGTATTCAATCTGTAATAATCAGTATCGGAAGTTACCGATCTGCTCTGAAGAGTAATGAATCCCGAATAAATTTTATTGAAGGAAACGTCATAGGCGAGATCTTTTCTTCCCGGCTCATCAAGTCCTCTGATGAGTGATCTTGTATCAGATGTTTCCTGAAGATGGTTTTTATTTGTACGGATAGTATCCGCAACTCCGGTCGGAGCAAAAACACCGCCGTTATAAATTGACTGACTGCTGAAAGGGACAGCAAGATCAGTTCCCAGTCCGAGATAGTTTGAAGTGATCCAAGTATAAAGAATATTCCCGGGCAGAGGCATTGCGGAATTGTAAGTCGTCCCGGAATTAATTCCGGTTACAGTGTCAGTTTCTGTTCCGTTGCAGTTTTCATCTTTATTATAATAATTTGACGGAACTGCGCTTTCTAAATTTCCAAACAGATACGCTCCGCTGTTGCTTCCGGAAAAAGAATTTCTCATATCCCTTATAGCTTCGCTGTTCAGATCAATTCCGCCGACTGATAATCCGGCATCAGTTCCGATATGAGGACTTCCTATTGTAATGACTTTGGCGACTCTGTGTCCGTTCACCGTATCACCCGGATCTACCCACCATTTTTGAATTCCGTTTTCCCTCCTCTGCAGATATTCTCTTATTGCAAGACCGCCCATTGAATGTCCGAGAAGTATTACTTTTTCCGCTCCTGTCACTCTCAATACGGAATCAATAAAAATTCCCAGAGCATATCCCTGTTTATAAATTGCTGACTGATTGCTTGGGTTCTGATTACTGCCAGGAGTTGTATTATTGTATAAAATGATCCTCGGATCAGCCGGATCTCTGTTCCAGAAGTTACCGAAGTTTACTGCATATATGCTTGAGTTTGTAATGCTGTTGACAATATTCCCGCCTGCATCTCTGAGCGGGATCACTACGTCATCAATGTAATAAGTTGTATCCCCGCCTCTTGCATTGAGCACAGCGCTTAAGGTATGCTGAGCGCTGAGATCCCAGGAAGAACTTAACAGGGTTATAACTGAACTCCATGTATTGTCATCAGAATTCAGTCCGTGAACAAATATCACAGGGTAAGGAGAATTTTTTATCTGCGGATATGAAATGTTAAATACTGACAGCAGGAATAAAACAAGAAGTGATTTTTTCATCTCTGAATAAAAGTGTTTTGGGTAATCATTTTTTAAAAATATATAATTAACTCGGAATCATCAATGTTGATTTGATTTATTTTAATTTTAATTAATTTGAATTTACAGGGAGCTGAAAAGTATTTCAGAATAATTAAGAAACAATTAACAATCAGTTAACCGGCAGTGTTATAACAAACTTTGTTCCCTTTCCGGGTTTAGAAGTAACTGAAATGTTTCCGTCATGTTCGGTGATGACGCGTTTGGCAATTGAAAGACCGAGTCCGGTGCCTTTGCCGTATTCTTTAGAGGAAAAGAATGGAGTGAATATTTTATCAAGATTTTCTTTCGGGATTCCGTCCCCGTTATCTGAGATCTCTATCCTGATAGTGGCATCCTTTATGTCTGTCTTTATTGATATCTCTCCTGTTTTTTTAATCGCCTGGACGGAATTTGTAAGAATGTTGCAGATAGTTTCTTCCATTTGCGCCTTATCTATACTCATCTCGGGCAGACTGTTTTTAAGCGATTTTCTGAATGTGATCCTCTTGTCCTGGAGTATGAATTTAACATCGGAAATAGTCTTTTCTATTACATCATTAATATTGTTTTTTGATCTTGTAATATTCAGAGGTCTTGAAAAGTTGAGAAGATGTCTGATTGATCTCGTTATTCTTACTGCCTCATCAAGTATACACTTCAGCTCTTCATATCCTTCATCATTTTCCTTTTTGTTTATAAGAAGGAAATCAGCATTTCCTGAGATTATATTCAGTGGATTGGAAAGACTGTGAGCAATGCTTGAAACAACTTCACCGATAAGAGCCAGATTTTCTTTTTCCCTTAATTCCTGCTGTAGTTTTTTTATCTGGGTGATGTCCCTTATGGTTCCGACCGAACCTATCTTTTCACCGCTCTCGTTGAATATCATGAATCTTGTAATACTTACATCTATAAGTCTGCCGTCTTTGGTAAGTCTTTTGGATTCATGGTTTGTTAAAAAGCCTTTTTCCTCAACTTCATTAATCAGAAAATCCCTTTCACCTTTGTCAATAAGATATTTCGGAATAAGCATAGAAAACTCTTTTCCCATGACCTCGTTTTTTGAATATCCGAATATTGACTCCGCTCCTTTGTTCCAGAGAAATATTTTAAACTCATTGTCAAAACCGATTATGGCGTCAACTGAATTAAGGATAATATCCGAAAAGAATTTTTCATGAACGGATTTACCGTCACGCATAAGCTTAATCATCTGCATGACAATTTTCTTGAGATCCTTTACAATATCATCAAGTTCATTCTGTGGTAAATTATATTTATCCCTGAATTCTTCTTTCAGTTTTTCCTCATATTTCGAAAATTCGGAAAAAACCATATTTTCCATATATTATGACCCCGACCTCTTTATTTTTGGTTTAATAATTAAAGTTTTCAATATTTTCTATTATAATATACTTCAAATTCATTTATTTTTCTAATGACACACGTCAAAAGATTTTATGATATTAATCATATGCTCAAAAAATAACCGGCTACTTCATCTCTGACAATACACTGTTTATTATATCATAGTCAAAGCCTCTGGATAAAAGATGTCTGTAGCATTTTGATTTTTTGTCGTATTCACTTTTGAATTTTCCCTTATTAAGATACTTTTTTAGAACAATACCTGCCGAAAGAAATTCATCTTCTTCAGAATAATTTTCCTTAAGTACTTTTTCAGAAATTTCACTGCTTATTCCTTTTTCCCGGAGTTTATCTGCCAGAACTCTTTTTCCCAAAGGTTTATTCTTGATCTTCTCTTTGATAAAATTATAAGCAAACACTTCATCGTTCAGGTATTTCTGCTCTTCCAGAAGTTTGATCACTTTGTTTATGGAAGGCAGTGATATTTTTTTCTGTTTCAGCCTCAATATCATTTCCTTTTTGCTTCTTTGTCGGTATGCAAGGAATCTGTAAGCAGAAGTTTTTGCGTAATTGAATTCATCATAAGACCTGATCTTTTCCATATCCGCTTCGCTCAGTTCGTCACCGGTTCTCAGTCCGTATTTTACAATAGTATCTTCATACAGTCCGGAATAAAATTCACCGTCCATAAAAATATTGTATCTCTGCCTGTCCTTTTTCTGTTTTTCTATTGCTGATATTTTCATAAAAAAACTGCTGACCTGTAATCAGATCAGCAGTCAGGAAATTTAATTTAATTCATTTATTTTTTTTTAGCCGTTACTTCTTCAGACGCGGGAGCTTTGCCGTTCGTCGGTTCTTCGCTGTCATCATTGATTCCAAGCAATGCTTTTACTTCGTTATATAATTTGGCAAGTGTCTTTCTGTCTTCCTGCAGGAATTTCTTTACACCGTCCCTTCCCTGCATCCTGTTTTCGCCGTATGAGAACCATGCACCGGATTTTTTGATTATTTCCCTGTTGACTGCAAGATCAACCAGATCTCCGAGCTTTGATATACCTTCGTTATAGATTATGTCAAACTCGACTTCCTTGAATGGCGGAGCTACTTTATTCTTTACAACCTTTACTCTTGTTCTGTTTCCGATCACATCAGTTCCGTCCTTTATCGCCGCAATTCTTTTTATTTCCATTCTTACGGAAGCATAGAATTTCAGGGCTTTTCCTCCGGTTGTTGTTTCGGGATTTCCGAACATGACACCGATCTTTTCTCTCATCTGGTTTGTAAAGATAAGAACAACATTGGATTTTGATACTGCAGCCGTAAGTTTTCTCAGCGCCTGCGACATAAGTCTTGCCTGCATTCCCATTACCGCATCACCCATTTCTCCTTCTATTTCCGCTCTCGGAGTCAGAGCTGCAACAGAATCCACAACTATTACATCAAGAGAATTGCTTCGTACAAGTGTTTCACAGATCTCAAGCGCCTGCTCGCCGTATTCCGGTTGGGAGATGAGAAGATTATTTACGTCAACTCCGAGCTTCTGCGCATATCCTGTATCAAGAGCATGTTCAGTATCAATGAAAGCTGCCAGTCCCCCGCTCTTCTGAGCTTCGGCTATAATATGCAGACAAATCGTTGTCTTTCCCGATGATTCCTGACCGTATATTTCCAGGATCCTTCCTCTCGGCACACCTCCTATGCCCAGAGCGGCATCAAGAGAGATGGAACCTGTGGATATTGAAGCCAGCTTCAGTATCGGTTTATCGCCGAGTTTCATAATAGCGCCTTTGCCATATTCCTTCTGTATCTGCTCGAGTGCCAGATCGAGAGATTTCATTCTTGAATCTTTGTCTTCTGCCATTTATTGTTTTTAGATTTAATTTATTTAGGTTAGTTTAATATATTCAATTTGATTTAAACTTAATATTTATTTAAATATGAATTTAATAAAATCAGGAAATGAACTGACGGAATGCCTTCCTACAGCAAAATATTCAATCTTCTTGTTATAATCAAACTTTAATTTTACCTGTTTGTGAAAAACCATGAACGTAATTTTATTTAATAAAATACCTGAAAAGTCCGCCCGGACTGTATACATAAATACTTCACTTCATTTAAAGAAATATTTATTTAACTTGAAATAATTCATAATTATCAGCACTCTATTCTGTATTACGGTATTTTGAGAAAAATCAGGATTTTCGGTTCTCTGCTATTAAAAATATTCTTAACTGTATTTATTTCCGGTATGATCACAGGCTGCGAAATCAGGACGCCCGCTCTGCCAAATTATGATATAGATCTGAGAATTCCGTTTAGTTTTAAGAATTACAATATCTTCGACATTATTAACAGAAGCGGCAATGTCGGCGTGGATTCCTCCAATAATAATATTATTTATATTTACGGTGAATCAAATTATAAAAGGGTATTCGGCGAAGACATAAAGTTTGACGGAATTGAAAAAACATCCATCACCGCTCCCAGCACGCTTCTTCTTGATACATTTATCGTTATTAACGATTCGACTTATGTTACCGAAATGGACTTCCTTACAGGTAACCTTAATTTTAATTTTTATAACGATCTAAATACTGAATATACTTTCAATGCGACTGTCAGGAATTTATTTGATGTTAAGAATCAGGATACAGTGAGATTAACAGGAACTGTTATGCCCGGGAATGAAAAGACCCTTAAGCTTGATCTTGCAGATTATTTTATTAAAAATGATAATCCGGAAAATAATCTGAAATTAAAAATATCTTTTGAGTCGCCTGTTCCCGTTCCGGTTAATTTCAGTTATACTTTATCACAATATTCAATAAGAAATATAACGGGAATCCTCAAACCCCTGAATACAGGTCTGAGTTCGGACGAAGTCCTTGATCCTTTCGGGTCTGATGTTCCTGAAGGAGTTCTGTCATTTGCTAACATTACTCCGGACAGAAATTTCTTCGTGGTAAAAAAATTCACGGAGCTCTATCAGGTGGACTTCAGGAATATTTCAATTATAGGCGAGAATAAAAACGGTCACAGGGTCAGGCTTAAATATCTGAAAAACGGAAACGAAGGAGATATTATCGATACTGTTTTTTCCCTGACGCTGAACCAGAATACTGATTCACTTGCTTATCCCATAAACGAAGACAACAGCAATATACTGGAGTTTATAAACAATATTCCAAAAAGAATATTCATAGAAAGAACTGATTTTCTCAATAAAGATTACAGTTTTGGTTCTGTAAATTATCAGGACAGTCTTTCTCTGAAACTTGTGATGCAGGTTCCGCTGGATGTAAGTATTACCAAACCGATCATTTTCAGGGATACTGCAGACGCAGGTATTACTGACGAAGATCAGATAAAAGAACTGGACAGATCAAAAAAACTGATATTTACTTTGTCTTCGAATAACGGAATTCCCTTAAAAACCGTGACAACGGTTATGCTTCTTGATTCTTTTTACAAACCGCTGATCCCCATCTCTTTTATTGTGGGAAACATGCCGGACTCTTCGGTTACATTCAATGCCGGCTCTGTGGACAATAACGGATATTCATCACTTCCAACTGAAACATCATACAGCGCTGTTCTTGACAGCACTTACATTTCCAGAATAAAAAGAATCGGGAAAATTATTTATGAGTACAGATTATATACCGATCCGAAATACATTCCGGATCCTTTGAACAATGTAAAAATACGCTCCGGAGACCGGGTCTTAATATCCGGATTCGGTACATTAACTTACAGAATAGAATAAAATTGTAAAAAATCGAATAAATTAATTTAAATTATTTTATTATGAAAAATTTATTACTCTCCTTTTTATTTATTTCAGTTTCTTTCGGATGCCTTCACTCGCAGGTCTTGTATGACGTAAGAAGTCTTGCAATGGGAAACACTTCCGTATCAAATTCATATGAACTGGATGCATTCAATCAGAACCCTGCAAACATTCTGTTCCAGAGGGGAAATAATAATGCAAAGTTTTACTTTAATGCTCTGACCACTTTTCAGTTCCTTAATAACAGTAATTATCTATCCATAAAATTTCTAAACGATAATTTTGCTGAAGACGGTAACGGCTCTTCAATAATACTTACTGATGCTGAAAAAATGAATATCATTAATTCGGCAAGCGATCAGAAGACAACCTTTACTGCATCGGTAAAAATACTTTCATTTATTTACAATCATCCCGACCTTGGAACTTTCGGCATTTCTATTGATGACAGAATTGCAGCAGATTTTTTTGTATCAAGGGATTTTCTGGACCTTGGACTATACGGGAATCAGCCGGACAGGGTATACGATCTTTCCAAGAACAGAGTGAACGGATACTGGACAAGACAACTTAACCTGTCACTGGCAAAGATGTTTAAGATCAAAAAGAACAAATTGTTTGAATCTGTTTCAGTCGGGCTTTCTGTCAAACCGCAGTTCGGACTGTATTATTTTGAAACAAAAAAAAACAGTCTTACCTTTGAGACGACTTCTCAAAATGTAATTCGCACGACCGGCGAAACTGAATTTCTTTATTCCGGTATCAGCGATGAATTTGTAATCAAATTCCCTTCTGGCAACGCCGGATTCGGATTTGGATTTGACGGCGGCGTAAACGTTGCATTGAAAAATTTTACCGGACCGGGGAAGTTTAATTTCGGATTGAGCATCGCCGACGCAGGTTACATCAACTGGACAAAAAATAATGCCACTTATTACAATAACGGAAATTTTGTCTTAACCGATATTACAAATAAAGAGCAACGGGATTCTCTTATTAACATAATTAGGACAACCAAAACACCGGTTTCTGATTTCAGCATAAATCTCCCGGCTGTTTTACGTCTCGGTGTAAATTACAAACTGTTTAAAAAAGCTGATAAGACTGCCTCAGGTCTGGAACTCGGAAGTATTTCCGCCGAATATATCCAGGGTCTTACTGACAATCTCGGAGGCAGCAAGGATCCGAGATTCGGGTTGGGAGCTGAATTTAATGCAGGCAGTGTGGTTTCTCTGAGAAGCGGAGTTTCATTCGGCAGTTCGATAAATACTGTAGTTGGTCTGGGAATAGGGATTGACACAGGACCAGTATTGATTGATCTCGGAACCAGAAATATCATGAGTATTTTTAATCCGGAAGGGACTTCAAACCTGTCAGCAGGTCTGAATATTAAATTCAAGGTGAATTGATTTTCCGAATCAGTATCTCATAATGAGCACAACTATTGAATTTTTATTCGGGGGTTTTTCGGAAAAGCTGTAATGATCAGAACCCGATTTTAATTTCAGCATAGAAATTTCTCGTTGCCGCCGGTATCCAGTATGGAATTCCGTAACTTACATTTCCGGAAGTTTCATACAGTGTATTGAATACATTGTTAAGCTTGAGACTCATCTGAATACTCCTGAATGCTTCACTTGCGCCTTTGCCTTTTATAAAATTCATAAGGTCAACGGATATTCCCGCATTTACAGTCATGAAGGGATCTATAACCTTATTCACATAACCCGGCTGTTCCTTTACCGAAGGATCCTTCCACTCATCCTGAGAATTGTCAAGATATTGTCTGCTTAAATACTGAAGAGTAATGTATGCTCCGGTTCCCTTAAGAGGAAAGTATTCCGCTGATAAGTTTGCAATTATATCCGGCGTAAGAAGTATTTTATTTCCGGAGTAATCATTTCCGTAAATTATTTTGCCTGCAGAATCCGAGCCGCTGATCTCCCTGTATTCCTTAAAATAATTATCTGAAAAACTGAGATTTCCCTTCAGTGAAAATCCTGACGAGTATATTCCTTTAAATGGACTGTGCGAAAAATCAATTTCCACTCCCCTGTGCACGGAACTTCCCGCATTGCCGACTATCGGCTGTCCTACATTATCAAGCTGTCCGTTACTGACAATCTCATTCTTAAATTTCATGTTATAAAAATTTATTCCGGCTTTCAGCAGATCCGAACTGAATGCAAACCCGATCTCGAGATCCTGCATTTCCTCAGGTTTGATAAGCGGGTCCTGATAGATACCCATTGATGCATCCACTATCCTGAAGTTCGGTTTGCTGTTAGGATCCTCTGCGTCATATATATCCTTCAGTCTCGGCTCGCGTTTTGCCAGTGAATAATTAACATAGCCGCTGATCTTACCGCTGAAATTATAATTCAGACCGGCTCTCGGAGTAAAGAAATCATAATTAACCGAGAAGTCATAAGGTTTGAATCTGTCATTGGAAAGTTCATATCTGTGATGAACGTACTGCAGTCCGAGCATTGCGTTTAGTTTTTTTGTCAGACTGTAAATTTCATTCAGGTAAACCGAATAAGTTCTCTTGCCGCCGTTGTAAAAATAATAAAGATGATTCGGTGATGTTCCCTGCGGCAGCGCTTCGCCGAAAGTGACTTCGCCGAAATGCTCGGATCTGTGATACTTGATCTCCCCTCCGATTACAAGTTTTCCTTTTTCACTGCTGTGACTCAGCTGAAGTTTTGGAAACCAGCCGTAAGTGTTGTTGTTGACTGTAAGCTTTGAAACAATGTCGCTTCTTACAATCTCATATCCTTTTCCCTTTTCGAAATAGAAAGTCCCGTCATCATTTCTTCTGTAATATGATGAATTGAATGTAGTTGTATCAGTAACGAAAAACGGATCAAGACGGAAATAGGAAAAATCATATCCGTAATCCACCGGAAAGTAAGTATTAAAATAACCTTCTCCTCTTATATAACTCAGCGTGTTTGAGATGAATAGATCTTCTGACGCCTGATAATTATATATCAGTTCATAATGCGGCTGAAAATAATTATCAGTTTCATCCGGATAAGTAAGATAATTGATCTTCCTGTCATTATAGATGTTTCCTGTAATTTTTCCGTCAATTGCATCCCTGTCCGCGCCGAGATATGCCAGATGATTTTTGATAGGACTTCCGTAAAGGTTCATTTTCAACACCGATTTCTTTCCGATGATCTTTCCCGCGCTGAGAAAGTAGGAAAGATGATCTGACCATGAGAGATCCCTGTATCCGTCAGTATTCAGCTTTGTGAATTTTCCGTAAAATCCGAATCCGCTTTTGCTGCTTCCTGATGAATATTCGAATGAATATTTTCTGGTGTTGAAATCACCGTATCCTCCGGTTACATTGAGAAACTTCCTTTTAAAATAATCAATTGTCTCTACATTAATTAGACCGCCGATCGCAGAAGAACCGTAAAGAGCTGTTCCGACTCCCCTCTGTATCTGAATGTTTTCCGCCGAAGCTGTAAGGTCAGACACATCCACCCAGTAAACCTGATGGTCTTCCGGATCATTCTGCGGGATGCCGTTTATCAGAATTGAGATCCTCCTCTGATCAAATCCTCTCAGAGATAAATACGAATATCCGACAGAAGCACCTGATTCCGAATAGGAATTGATTCCCGTGCTTCCGTTCAGGAACATAGGCAGATCCTGCACACTGTATTTCTTTTCAACCTCACTCCGCCCAACATTTTCAAAAGTGATCGGCGTAAATCTCTCAACGCCTTTAAGCGCTTCGACATCAATAGTTTCTGTTTTAAAGTCCGTGGAATCTTTTTCGGTTTTCTGAATATTATCCTGTGAGAAAGCAGTTTCAGAATAAATTGTAAATATAAGAGACAGTATAATTAACTGCAGTAAATATTTTTTCATTTTCATCATAAAAAAAACGCTTAAATCCTTTTGAACCTGTTAAAAAGATTTAAGCGTTAAAAAATTTTATTTCCTTCGCCGGCATTATCCGTAGCAGGTTCGCGGGTTTGTTCTCAGCCTTCATTTAAAAAGAAGAAAGCACCCCGATAGTTTTATTGAAAGAACTGTTTAAAAGTATAAATAATAATTTCATTATAAAAGTCCTTTTCTTTTGTTGAAACATTTCTGATTTTATTCATTTTTCCGGAAACTTTTTTTAGAAAAATTTCTTTATCTAAATCATTATCCAGTTAACTATTAATCTGATCTCATTTGAAAACAATTTCTTTTTTAGTCTGCACTGCGCTTTGTTTAATTTCCGTAAGTTCCGTTTCTTCACAGTGGCAGAGAACAAACGGACCTGCCGGTGCAACGGTCAGCGATATCATAAAGAACGGACAAAATATTGCTATAGTCACTGTTTACGGCGAAGCATATTTTTCAGTCGATAACGGTAGCAGCTGGACCGAAAAGCCCGGTCTTCCTCCTTCCTTTGCGCCGCGGCTTGCCTATACAGGAAACAGACTGTATGCAGCTACTCAGCAGGGAGTATTTGTTACTTCTGATTCCGTTCAGACCTGGACACAACTTACATCCGGACTGGGAGGGGTTTATGTCAGAGGAATAACTGTAAAAGACGGAATAGTCTATATTGCATCGGATGAATCACCGAATGATAAGATTTACAGATTCAGCGAAGCAAATCAGACCTGGGAAAACACTGGTTCTATCTCATTGAATTTCCAGTTTTCTATCAGTAACATTTTTGCGCTGAACGGATTTCTTTATACCGCCTATTCATTATCCATTCAGTCCGGAAATCAGGTTGTATTCAGATCCACCGACGGCGGATTTACATGGCTGGACAGAAGCACCGGTCTTCCTGACGGTGTATTTAAGATAAGTTCTGTTAACGGGATTCTTTATGCCGGAACCACAAACGGCGTTTACAGATCCCAAGACTCCGGCAATTCTTGGACATTTTCAGGTCTTGCAGGTCAGAGAGTCCAGGCTTTTACAAACTCAGGTGATACTCTTTTTGCCGGTACCGAAGGTTTCGGCGTATACAGATCCGTGAATTCAGGATTGCTATGGGAACCTTTCGGACTGTTCGATAAATGGATTTTTGATCTTGAAATTAATGCGGGAAATCTTTTTGCCGGAACAAATTTTGTCGGAATGTTCAGATCTTCTGTAAACGTAAATAACTGGCAGCCGGAAAATAACGGTTTAAACGGAATGCCTGTTAATTCTTTTGCTTTCATGAATAATTCAATAATTGCCGCAGCTTACGGAGGGATGTTTGTTACAGATGATATGGGTGCAACCTGGACAGACATTGGAAAATCTTTTATTCCGACTGATTCTTCAACTTCATTAAGAGGATCTCATCTTGTTTATGATGTAGCTGCAGATACTTCAAATGGTATTCTTTATGCCGGATCTATTTACGCAGTATACAAAAGCACAGACAACGGCAGCAGCTGGAGTATTTCCGGACAGCAGATTATCGGAGGAGGTAGAGTTGAAGCTTTATTTGTTTCTTATTCCGAACCGCAGCCGAAATTATTTGCAGGCAAGGGAACAGGGGTGGATTTTGCCGGAATTTTCTCGACTCAGAATAGCGGTTTTACCTGGAAACGTGACAGCCTTGGAATAAGATACCGATACATGCAGGATATAAAAATAAAAGACAATTTTCTATTTGCCGGAGCTGGATATTCTGTTAACGGAGGAGTGTTCAGATCATCCGATAACGGAAACAGCTGGCAGTTTATAAATAACGGTCTTCCCTCTGATTTCGGAGTCCAGGCGATCTGCGTCACTTCTCAGGGAAATATTCTGGCTGCAAGTGATCAGGGTCTCTACAAATCAACCAATAACGGAGACAGCTGGTCTTTTATCTGGAATAATCAGGATGTAAATGGATTGACTACTGATAATTCAGGAAGGATCTATGCTGCAAGCGGAAGTCCTTCTTATCCCGGACTTTACAGATCCTCAGATGAAGGAATTACATGGTCTGCGTTCAATGAAGGTCTTCCGGCTTCAACTGAAATTGCATTTTCGGTTACTTATAAAAACGGATTCCTGTTTTCAGGCGTTGACCGCCTGGGTGTTTGGAAAAGACAGGTGGATAATCCGTCTTCCGTCAGTGTCACAGGGATAAATGTTCCGGATAATTTTGACCTGAACCAGAATTATCCTAACCCGTTCAATCCTTCAACAACAATTGAATTTTCAGTTCCGGAAAGATCAGATATTTCGATCAATGTATTTGACGTTACAGGAAGATCTTACATGACAGGAATTAAGAATCAAAACCTTGGACCGGGAAATTACAAAATTATTTTTAACGGCGGATCACTTTCATCCGGGATCTACTTTTATTCTCTTGTAGTAAACGGAAATTCAATAAAAAGTAAAAGTATGCTGCTTGTAAAATAAAGAGTTTTACTAAGAGCTAAAGCAGGAACAGTTAATTGCAATGTTCCTGCTTTTTTTTTGAAAAAAGTATTTTCATATTATTAAGTTTAATTTTTTCTCTTCAGATATTCCTGTTACATTCCATAAAAATCCGGTTACATTTATTTACAAATATAAGATTGTTATGTCTTTTCAATTGCGTTAGTTTTGTATAATTAATTTTCAAGATAATGCATACAAAAATTATTTTCATTTTAGTTTTATTTATCCTGACCTTTTCCATGTTCTCCTGCGGGGATAATTCCTCAGGGTCTTCCATTCCGGATCTGACCAGCGCGGATAAAATCGAACTTATGTATAAAAGCGGATTCGATTCTTCCGGTAAAATGGGCGTTAAAACCATCGATATCACAGACCGGAATGAAATATTTAAGATCGCACATACAGTCTCAAGCGAGCCTTTTTCATATCAGTACTGCATTTCAACCGGTTCTATGACATTCTATAAAAACGGTTCCGTGATGATGACCCTGGTTTACAATACTTCTGATGACTACAGGCATATTGCTTACAGTACTGACAGTAAACTTACAGCAGTAAAACTTTCCGAGGAGAATGCCAGGTTACTTGAAAAATACATGCAGTAGAATTTTACAAAAACAAAATTAAATTAGGTATGAAATTACTTCTTGCGGCTTTGATTTTTTCCATTGCTGTTGAATCCCGGTCACAGGTTACTCCGGAAATATATTCCTGGAGACAGAACACAAACGGAGCGACAGGTTATAACGGAATTCCTGCTGACGTCCAGCAGGTATTTTATTCCGGAAATTATGTCTATGTAAAATGTACGGGAATTCCGTCATACACTATCGGACCCTGGACTATGAATCCAAACGTACCGACCAATCAGAACTGGACATTCAGGATCACTAGGAATCCGGTTTCCAGTCCGAATCCTGTATCTGCGGGCAACGGCCAGATAGGAGTCCTCGTAAACGGTGTCGTTCTCTATAATTCAGGCGATGCGATGTCCTATAACAATCAGAATATCTGGCACAGGATCGCGCAGTATTTCGAAGCAGTGAGCTTTGATACATCAGGAGGACATCCCGCACCGGGCGGCGTTTATCATTATCATATCAATATGAAAAAACTTTATTCGCCTGATCAGAATCAGCACTCGCCTTTACTTGGATATATGTTCGACGGATTTCCTCTTTACGGTCCTTATGCCTATTCGAATTCAAACGGTACGGGAGGCATAAGAAGAATGAAAAGCGGTTACAGGAAAAGAAATATAACCGTGAGAACAACTCTGCCAAACGGAACCGTCCTACCCCCGAATCAATATGGACCTGCAGTCAGTTCTCAGTATCCTCTCGGTTGTTTTGTGGAAGATTATGAACTCAATACATCCGGAACGGATCTCGATTCCTTTAACGGAAGATTTTCCGTGACACCGGAATATCCGAACGGTATTTATTCATATTTTATAGCCGTAGATTCCATTGGAAATCCGGAATATCCGTATATTATCGGACCGAAGTTTTACGGAACCGTCACCGCCGGTAACACGCCTCCCGGCGGACATAATACAATTTCTGAAACCGTCATACAGTTCGTCATTACTACTTCCGATGACATTAAAGTCATTCCCGAAGGTTATTATAATTCTGTTTCTGACAGACTGAATTCAAGAGATACCGTAACAGCCTATCTGAGAAATGTGAATTCACCGTTTTCCGTTGCCGATTCCTCAAAGGCGTTAATAGATTCTGTTTCCTTCACAGGACATTTTATTTTTTCAAGAGCCGGAACCGGAAATTACTATATTCAGATAAAGCACAGAAATTCGGTCGAGACTTGGAGCAGACATGGCGGTGAGAGTTTTGTGAACGGCGCAAACCTGAATTACGACTTTACCGCATCCGATACAAAAGCTTACGGTAATAATCTTAAGCTTAAGGGAAGCAGATACTGCATATTCAGCGGAGATGTAACCCGGGACGGATTTGTGGATGTTTCTGATCTTTCTTTAATTGACAATGATGCGGACAATTTTGCTTCGGGCTATGTCCGGACTGATGTAACAGGAGATCTTTTCACTGATCTTGATGACCTTTCGGTAACGGATAATAATGCTTTGAATTTTATATCGGTTATCAGACCGTAATTTTAAAAAAATAATTCTGTGAGTATTCAGATTATTCCGAGTAACAATTTTCAAATAAAAAAATCAGACAAATGAAAAAAATAATTTTATCAATAATGCTGCTCTCTTCAGTTATGCTGAACGCTCAGATAACTCCGGAGATATATTCCTGGAGACAGAACATAAACGGTATTACCGGATACAACGGAATTCCGGCTGATGTACAGCAGGTATTTTTTTCTGACAATTATACTTATGTGAAATCCACAGGAATTCCTTCTTATCCGATCGGTCCGTGGGCTATGAATCCGAATATTCCGACAAATCAGAACTGGTCATTCAAGATCACAAGATTTCCGGTTGCAGATCCGACTCCTTTGGCGGCTGGAAACGGTCAGATAGGAGTTCTGATAAACGGAGTGGTTCTGTTTAATTCAGGCGATGCAATGTCATACAATAATCAGAACATCTGGCACAGAGTAGCGCAGTATTTTGAAGCAGTTAGTTTTGACACATCCGGCGGACACCCTGCTCCCGGAGGAGTTTATCATTACCATATAAACATGAAATACCTTTATACTCCCGATCCGGTCCTTCATTCTCCGCTGCTTGGATATATGTTTGACGGATTTCCGCTCTATGGTCCTTATGCATATTCCGGAACAAACGGAAGCGGCGGAATAAGAAGAATGATCAGCGGATTCGTGAAGAGAAATATTTCTGTAAGAACCACACTTCCCGACGGCACTGTGCTTCAGCAGAATCAGTGGGGACCGAACGTTAGCACTCAGTATCCTCTCGGGTGTTTTGTAGAGGATTATGAACTCAGCGGCAGCGGTACGGATCTCGATGAGCATAACGGAAGATTCTGCGTCACTCCTGAATATCCAAACGGCACATATGCTTATTTCATAACTGTTGATTCTCTGGGAAATCCCGTATATCCGTACATTATAGGAAAGACATATTACGGAGAAGTAGTGCCGGGAAATATTCCGCCCGGCGGTCATGTAGTTATCACTGAACCGGTAACGCAATATCTTCCGGTCGGTATTTCAAATCATAACAGTCATATTAACTTTGAACTGTATCAGAATTATCCAAACCCGTTCAATCCGGAGACAAGCATAAAATTCGATCTTGAAAAATCCGCATTTATATCACTCAAAATTTATGATTTGAACGGCCGGGAAATAAAAACACTTTTAAAGGAAAACTTATCTGCCGGAAGCTACATTACAAAATTCAACGCATCGGATCTGCCGGGCGGAGTTTACTTTTATGAATTCAGATCAGGAGATATTGCAGTTCAGAAAAAAATGGTTCTGATAAAATAACAGCTTCCGAAATATTAATTAATAATCCGGTAATCGCCGGCTTCTTTTTCACTTCTGCTTTATTTTAATTTTTTTAAAATATCCATTGCATATGAAAATTATTTTGCGCAGTTTTACATACTAACGGTATGTATAAAATTTTTAACAAATGAAACGAACCAAAGAAGAAGCTGTAAAGACAAGGAAAAAGATATTGAAATGTGCAGTATCTCTATTCATAGAAAAAGGTTATGAAAGTACTTCTCTCGATTCTATTGCTGAAAAAGCCGGAGTTACTAAAGGCGCAATATACTGGCATTTCAAGGATAAGAGTACAATACTTGATGATATAATTGATCTTTATGACAAAGAAGCCATTGATTACATTCCAAATATTTTAAGTGCAGAAGTATCTCCTTTAATGAAAATAAAGTTTTTTACTTACGCATATATTCCTGAGTTCAAAAACAAGAAAAAAACGGCTAATCTTTTTCGGTTAAAATCAGAGATCTTAAATCATTACAGGAATAGAAAGAGTCAGCCTTATGCAATGTCGTTTACAGATAAAATTGAAGAACTTTTAAGACTGGCTAAAAAAGAAGGTGAAATAAGAGTAGAGGTTGATGAAGTAATTTCCGCCATTACAATAAATCTCATATTGACAGGTACTTATATCAAGTATGATATTAATAAAGCATTTTTTGAAAAGTTAAAGAATATTCAGGAAATAATGGATAATTACTTTAAAATTATTTCAACTGAAAAAGGTGCTTTAAACACCAGAGACCATAGAAAGTTATCTAAAAAGTTATTACCCGAATTATCAGAATATTAAAATTTATTAAATAAAAAAAATATCATGAAAAATTTTACTGCAGTAATATTTATACTTACCGGATTTTTAATAAACGGTATTTTGCATTCTCAAAATGTTGCAACATATATCCCCGGTCCTTCTACATTTGACGACGGGTTAACCATGGATGTCAGCGGAAATATTTATGCTTCAAGATACATTGGCTCCACTGTAACAAAAATCACACCTGACGGACAAACAAGTATTTTCGCAAGCGGTATCCCAACTCCTAACGGTTCTGATATTGGTCCAGACGGATATTTATATGTCCCGAGTAATGTCAATAACGGAAAAATTTACAGAGTATCACCTTCAGGCGCAGTTGAAATATTTATTAATTCAATTCCTCTTCCGTCTGTTGTGTTATTCCGCAGTGATGGTAAAATGTATATTTCCAGTTATCAGACAGACGTTATTTATCTTGCGGATTCAACAGGAGCATATTCAACTCTTTATTCCGGTAACGGCATGAATGATCCTGTCGGTTTGACAATGGATGATAATGAAAATCTGATCATTGCAAATTTTACTGACGGGAAGATCTTTTCTGTGAACTCTGCAGGAGTATTTACACAGCTGGCCGATATTCCGGGAATAGTTGGATTTATTGAATATTCAAACGGATATGTTTATTCGACTGGATTTAGCACTAATAAAATTTATAAAACTTCATTATCCGGAGTAACAAGTATACTTGCGGGAACCGGCGCAACCGGACAGACTAACGGCAGCTCACTTTCAGCTACTTTTGACGCTCCAAACGGAATAGTAGCTTCACTCGGTGGTGATTCTTTATTTATATCTGATTTTAATGCAAGATCTTTAAGATTGATTTCCGGCATATCTACAGGGATAACCAATATAAGCTCTGTTCTTCCAAACGGTTTTGAACTTCATCAGAATTACCCAAACCCTTTTAACCCCGTTACAAAAATCAGATTTGAAATCTCATCAGGAAATTTATCAGATAATTCAAGTCCTGTTCGGATGACAGTCTATGATGCAACAGGAAAAGAGATTTCCGAGCTCGTAAATCAAAAACTTTCACCAGGAAAATATGAGGTTGAATTCGACGGCGGGAATTTATCAAGCGGAGTTTATTTTTACAAACTTGAATCAGGAGATTTTTCACTGACAAAGCGTATGACGTTATTAAAATAAAATTGTATCAGCAATTGTTTTTAAAGTAAAAGCTGAAACTATTCAGTCTGCGGATCAGATTATCTGCAGACTTTTTTATTTATATTTAGAATTAGAAAACGTATTTTAAAATTAAATTTTTTAATTAATTTTTGAATTTAATTCCCCCGAAATTTCCGGACAAAATAAATTTTGACTGACTTAACTAAATACAAAAAAGAAGAATTAACCGTAGGTATGATGAAGGCGCAGCTTCTTGTTTTTGTTTATTTTTTACCTTCAGCCGTCATTTTCGGAATTCCTTATTATATGTTATGGAGTGATACATTTTCAAAAGATGCTTTTCATAATTCAATTTCATTTCCCGGCGGCTGGAGTACGCCTGCTGTAATAGCAGTAATAATGTCTGCAATAGTGGCACATGAATTACTGCACGGATTTACATGGGGTGCATTCGCTGAAGGCGGGCTAAAATCAATTAGGTACGGAGTTGCCTGGAAATTTCTCACACCTTATTGTCACTGCACCGAACCGCTGACGGTAAAACATTATATTGCCGGTGCGGCAATGCCGGGTATCATACTCGGCGTACTTCCTGCCATAGTTTCAATAATCACGGGGAATATAGTATTGTTTGTTTTCGGAATGTTCATGATATTCAGCGCCGGCGGGGATTTCATGATCATAAATAAGCTGCGCAGGGAAGGAAGCGGAAATTTTGTTCAGGATCATCCTTCAAAAATCGGCTGCTTCATATTCAGACCGGAACAGCAGTAATAATTTGAGTTTCAAATGTTATAAAGATTTCTAATTTTATGATAACAAATTAATAAGACAGGATGAGTTTTTTTAAAGATATAAAAGGTCAGGTCCGGAATAAATCCATCCGTCAGCTGGTCGCAAATTTCAGAAATGAATATCTGTCGAAAGGTATCAGTGAAAATGAATTGGATGACGATCCGATTGATCAGTTTGAGAAATGGTTTAATGAATCCGTAAAAAATAAAATTCCGGAACCGAACATCATGAATCTTTCCACAGTTTCAAATGACTGTAAACCTTCAGGCAGGATCGTTCTGCTGAAGGGATTTGATGAAAATGGTTTTGTTTTTTATACTAATTATGACAGCAGAAAAGGATCAGAGCTGGCTGAAAATAAATACGCCGCCCTCACCTTTCTCTGGCATGAACTTTACAGGCAGGTAAGAATTGAAGGAACCGTTCAGAAAATATCTGCGGAAGAATCCGATAAGTATTTTCACAGCCGTCCAAGAGGAAGTCAGTTAAGCGCAGTAGCTTCGGCTCAGAGCAGGATTATTCCTGACAGGGATTTCCTCGAAAAAAAAGTAACCGAACTTGAAAAAGAATTTCAAGACAGGCAGATACCAAGACCTGATAACTGGGGAGGATTCTGCCTTTCTCCTGCCAGCATTGAATTCTGGCAGGGAAGAGCCAACCGTCTTCATGACAGAATTCAGTACATCCTCAATGAAAAAAATATCTGGATCAGGCAGAGATTAGCGCCTTAATTATTTTTTTGATATTTTAAGATAAATGCGAATAGAAACCGCTTCCGTGTAAAACTTTAAATCACTTTTGTTAAATTAAAAAACCATATACTATGTCAATTCAGGAAAAAAATCTTTCATCCATGCTGAATCTTTCCTTGAAAAATAATCTTGACGAACTTATAAATTATCAGGATAACTCAGTGGTCAGTAAAACCCTTATAAACAAAAAAAGCGGCACTGTTACGATGTTCGCTTTTGACAAGGGTCAGGGACTTAGCGAACATACCGCTCCTTTTGACGCAATGGTCTTTATTGCAGACGGTGAAGCGGAAGTAAGCATTGAATCCGAAGCTCAGATTTTGAAAAAAGGGGAAATAATTATTCTGCCTGCAGGCAAACCACATTCGGTGCAGTCTGTAAGCAGGTTCAAGATGCTTCTGATCATGATAAAATCCTGAATACTGTACCAAATACATTTAGTTTTAAATTATGAATAATTATTAATCACAATGTCTGAACCTATAAAACGTAATCCTTCACTTCAGCCTCTGAGCAGAGATCATCATCACGGTCTGCTGCTGTGCTGGAAAATCAGGACCGGTTTTTCAAAAGGAGTTTCAACCGAAAGAATCAAAACTTACGCCGACTGGTTTTATCAGAACTATATTTTAAAACATTTTGAGATCGAAGAGAAATACGTATTCCCCGTTTTGGGAACGGCGAACGAACTAATCGGACGGGCTTTAGAGGAGCATGAGAATCTCAGAAAACTTTTTACGGATGACAATGATGCAGAAGGATCATTAAGGAAACTTTCCATCGATCTTGAAAATCACATACGGTTTGAAGAAAGAATTTTATTTAATGATATTCAAAAGTCAGCATCCCCGCAGCAGCTTGATGTGATTAAAAGTTCGCATCCCGATTTGAGATTCGCTGACAATCTTTACGATCAGTTCTGGGTTTGATCTGTTTTATTTGCAGTAAATTAATATCCATTAACTTCATCAGATGAAACACAAAAAAAACAAAGGACCTTACGAAGTCTTTTTGCATAAAACCTGCAATTCAGATAAAGATGTCATAATGAATCTATTCAGGGACGGAACTGTGTTTAAACTCACAGGCGCTGATGAAATCAATTTTGACTTCCATGAAGAAGGTGAATTTAATTTAATATTCAGAAGCAGAGGAAAGATCTTCGGAAGCTTTGTAAAAATTTCCGATAATGAATTAATCCTTGACTGGAACGTGGAAGGATTCAACCGGCCGCCGGAATCAAATACGGCATTAAAAATATCCTTACTTCAGAATGACGATATGTGCACTCTGACCCTTGAACACAGAAACATATCAAACGAAGAAGCCGCTTCAGCAAAAAAACTTGCATGGACGGAAATTCTTGATGAGATGGAAAGCACAGCAGGGTAATTTTGTTTAATGATTTATTTTAAATATTTTTATAAATAAAAAAAATATTTCATTATGAAAAATTTTAAAATCGAAATCAAATGGGCATTCATTTTTATAATAATGATGCTTCTTTGGATGGTCCTGGAAAAACTGGCGGGTCTTCATGATAAAAATATTGAATATCATCCTGTCTATACAAATTTAGTTGCCATACCTGCCGTGATCATTTATATCCTTGCCTTAAAGGACAAAAGGGAAAATTTTTACAACGCTCAGATGACTTATAAACAGGGATTTATTTCCGGTCTCATTATTACTTTGATCGTTACCATTTTCAGTCCCCTATCTCAGTACATTATTTCAGAATTTATTACTCCTGATTTTTTTACAAACATGATCAGCTATGCCGTGAAGGAAGGAAAAATGACTCAGGCGGATGCGGAAAATTATTTTAATCTGAAAAGTTATATCATCCAGGTTCTGATCGGGACTCCGGTAATGGGAATTATAACAACCGCTGTCGTAGCATTTTTCATAAAAACCGGAAAGAAAACAAAGCAGTGATTTCCGGGCAGATTTTTGTGAACGTTCAGGGATCCTGATTCTTTGAAAAAAATAAAGTATACCGGCTTTCTAATTAATGTTTTTCGGTAATTTCATTTTTCGATCCGAATAATTTTTTTTTTAACTTTATGATTTATTTTTTAACATGAAAAAATTTCTTTGTTTTTTATCAGCAGCCGTAATTGTTTTTTCCGCCTCCGAATCATACTCCGGAGTTTGTTCTGAAGATTATCCAAAAAACGATAATAAGGATTCCGTTGTATTCAGCTTTGTATTTTTCGGATGTAACCGGGTCGAAAAAGAAGATCAGTACAATCCTGCAGCTACAGACTCTTCAACTGCAAATACAGCCGTTCTTAAGAAAATACTGAATGAGATCGCTGAAATGAAAAGAAAACCGGATCTGTTCTTTTTTCTCGGAGATCTTGTACTCGGTCAGTCAGACACTGCTGAGCTCAATTCTCAGCTGAAAGCATGGGTCGGACTTTTTGACGACAGATCTTTCAGCGGTATAAGTGAATCCGGTATTGAACTTGTTGCAGTTCCCGGAAATCACGAAATGCTCTACTACAAAGATAATAATATCAAAGGACATGATGAATGGCCTTTAAAAGGAGCAACAGAAATTTGGATGAAAAATGTCGGAGAGTTTATTCCACGTGACAGGGATAAAGTTAACGGTCCTGACAGTGTAATTGATCAGATGACTTTTTCTTTTGTCCGTCATAAAACTGCTTTTGTTGTTATGAACACTGATACTTACAATGATCCGACTTTTATCAATCCTTATGGTTATGAAGGGAAGATACCGACAGGTTGGATCACTGAGAAAATAAAGGAATACAATAACGACCCTGAAATCGAGCACATTTTTGTACTGGGACATAAGCCGTATTACGCAAATGACTCTGCCAGCACCGGTCATGACGGTCTGCCCGAAGGTCCGGTATTATGGCCGGTACTTAACGAATATAAAGTTACGGCAATGCTTTCAGCTCATGTGCATGATTATCAGAGAATGCAGCCGGGTGACGAGGGAACATATCAGATCGTAGCGGGCAACGGCGGCAGTTCAGGACCCGCAGAATTCTTCGGATATTCAGTTATCAATATCCTCAGCAGCGGGGAAGTGCAGCTTATTTCAAAAGGGTTCAACAAAGGAGATCCCTATTATAGTCTGCCGTCGGATGAACCTTCGACAGTAAGGGATAATACAATTCTTACCAGGGAAAAAAATGCTGATCCATATATTAACATTAAATGAGATCTGATTAATCAGAGATAAGGAAAACCTTTGGTGTCTTAACAGCTTGAATGGTTTTGGCAGTAAATAAAATAATCTGCTGTCTGAAATATATTTAGTTCGGATTAACATATTTTCTGGTATTGCATTTTTTCTGCAAAGCTTGACAGATTACAGGGGGAAATTTTTTATTTATGCTTTATACCTCTGGTTGCAGGTGTAATCTGTATGCCTGTAAATCTTCCTGATATTAACCGTAAAACGTTTGAACTATCAAATTTATTTACAAAATTTAAAAGCGCTGCAACTTACTAATACTTTTTTATTCTGACTGTAATAATAATTTTATTTTAAGAAACTTTAAACGGTACAGAGTCATTTCAGACGAGAGCAAAAGCTGGAAGAAATCACCCTTTTATCCTTATTAATTATTTAATCTTAGGAACTGCTAAAGACTTTAACAAATCAACTGAATATTGTAAATTGTTATCTGTCTTATATACCTAATTACATAAATTCAGGCAAAAATTTGCTTTTACAATTTTATAAATGAAAAGAATCAAGTTCGTAAGTAACAACAATCTGCAACAGGAGTTCTCTTCTGCAGTCCGCAAAAAAGTAAATGATTATTTCAAAGAAAATAATATTTCACCAAAGGGCAATACCGCTCTGTTTATTCAGACTGGTGCTATGTTATTACTTTACCTGCTGCCTTTTATTCTTGTTCTTACCGTTCCCATGAACGGATGGGTAGCCGTGCTTATGTCCGCTTTGATGGGAATAGGAATGGCAGGTGTCGGAATGTGTGTAATGCATGATGCTTTACACGGTTCCTATTCGCATGTTGAATGGGTAAATAAGATACTGGGAGGTACAATGTATCTTCTCGGAAGCAATGTCACTAACTGGAAAATCCAGCATAATATTTTACATCACGCTTACACCAATATAGAGGGATATGATCAGGATATTGCATCACGGGGTCCGATAAGACTGTCCGAACTCGCGCCTCTTCACAAAATTCACAAGTATCAGTATATTCATGCTTTTTTTCTTTATGGTCTTGTTACAATTTCGAAACTGACTAAGGATTTCTCGCAGCTTATCGGATTTAACAAAGCAGGATTAACAAGACAGCATGCCAAGCATCCAACTTACGAATTTATTAAAATGGTGATATTCAAGATCATTTATCTGTTCATTTTCATTGGTCTTCCGATAATATTCACACCTTTTTTATGGTGGCAGGTGCTGCTCGGATTTTTTATAATGCACTGGACAGGCGGATGTATATTAAGTACAGTCTTTCAGATGGCGCATGTAGTCGAAGGAGCTGAACAGCTTCATCCGAATTCCGAAGGCAATATTGAAAATGACTGGATAGTCCATGAACTCCGCACCACTTCAAACTTTGCAAGGAATAATCTTTTTCTGAACTGGTATATTGGCGGATTGAATTTTCAGATCGAACATCATTTGTTTCCTCACATCTGTCATATTCATTACAGGAAAATTTCTCCTATCGTTGAGAAGACAGCAAAGGAATTCGGATTTGATTATAACCTTAAACCGAGCTTTACGAATGCACTGATTTCCCATATCAGAAGATTAAAGGAACTCGGGATGCAAACCGCATCTGTGTGACTTTGGAATAATCCGGTTCCTGTTTTTCAAACCGGCAGATTAAAATTTTCAATTAAAATTTCCCGGCTTTTAAACCGGGGAATATTTCTGTTTCATTATTTCCCTTTCCCGCGAATATCTCAATATTAAACTCTAAAGAAATAATAGTAGTAACAGAAAAAACTTACCTGACTTCTTTTACTTGAAATATTCTATAGCATTACCAAAAGTCACAGTTTAAGCTGAATTGTAAGAAAACTTAACGGAGCTGTCACCCTCAGAAAATTTTTTATGATTCACATTGTCTTTCCGGAAGTACGTTTTCGTCACTGTTTAAAGGGGAAATGCTGAAAGGAATTTGCTGATTATGCAAAAGTGTTTATATTCTTTTCAGGATTTGTTAATAATTAATAACTGATTTGACGCTGAGCTTCAGAAGGAAAAACACGGCGGATCGGTTTATTTTTCACTGAAGTTTAAAAGACATAATAATCTTAAAAAATGTTTTTCCGCTTTAAGAAACAAGCAGTTCATTCAGTTCAGTCAGCACTTTATTGAGATCAGTTCCGAACAGATTATAAGCTCTTGCGGCTCCGCCTTTATTTATGAACGGTGGGTCATTAAAACTCATCATATCAATTTTCAGAAAAGTGGAAACATAATTTTTCATCATATCCAGCCACTCAATCTGCTCTCCGGAAAATTTTTTTCCTTCCGACTCATTCTTTGTAAGCCAGTTCTTATATTTACTCTCAAACATTTCACTGAATGGTACCAGCGTGTCAATCTTTCCTATGGCATACTGAGTAAGCGCTATAACGTTTGCGGGATTATTCTTTTCTGAAAGCGGTTTAACCTTGTCAGGTTCTATCCTGAAAAAAGCACCCCAGACCTCATCAGGAGAAATTTCATACGGCGGCTTTCTTAATTCTTTTGAAAATAATTTTATGTCGTCAAAATTCAGCTCACCGATCCCGCTTTCAGCTCCGGATAATTTACTTATCAGTGTAATATCCTTTTTGTGTGATTCTACAAAACTCCTGAACCTGAATATTATATCAGAAGATCTGTCTTTAGCAAGCTCTTCAATTGATGTAGTGTTTATCTTCCCTGTATTTTTCTTTTTAAGTTCAAGTATTTCATATCTGAACTTTGAATTATCAAACGGTCTGCAGGCAAAAGCAACCATATCGTCTATTGCCCGCTTGAGTTCAGTATCGGTAGGCGCATAGGATTTTTTCCCATCTCCGAACATTTCCTGGGCTTTCTGCAGATGTTTCTCGGATGATATGGATTCAATAAGATTGTTAATAACCTGCTTAAGAGACGGTACAGGGGGATCAAATTCCATCAGTATTTTATTGACTTCGCTTTTATCGGCATCGCTGAGACTCTTTTCTATTCTTGTAAGACCTTCTATAAGCGAAGAAAGCGTAGCTTCATCCCGGATACCTATTGCAACTGACTGAACCAGGGATTCCAGGGAAAATGTCTTTACAATTTCCTGAATGCTTTCCGTTCTGAGTTTGACAGTTGAAATTTTCTCAGCAAGGAAATAGCAAAGGAAAGGCAGAGGAATAGCTATCACTACATCCATTATATATGCCATTTTTAGAAATAATGTTGATAAGGCAATAAGAACAGTCCAAACTACAATAATTAAAGGTCTTTTGAATTTATTCTTATAATAGGTAATCGTAAGTAAAATCGCCGTAGCAACATGCCAGTTTGGAATCGTATTAAACTTGTCCACATTGTTATAAAGGGCATTCACAGCTTCAAAAAAGAATCCGGGTGAATCAACCTTTGGTCTCAGTACATTAAGCGTCGGGAAAAAACCATGAAGGAAATTTACAAGACTCCATAGGAAAATTGAAGCAAGTAAAAAAATTGTCATATCACTGCTTTCTCTGCTTTTCACAATAAAAATTATGATCATTCCGAGCAATAAATAAACAGACATGTAAAATATCAGAAAACCCGGTATCAGTTTTATTTTATAATCCAGATCCATGACCGGATTAATATACTTTTCACTGTAAGTGTTAAGGGGTGTCAGGAGATAGTACTGGATTGCAGCTACAACAAGCAATACAATGTTAAAAAAATTCAGGACTCTGTTTTTCTGTTGTTTCATCAGTTATTTTTCAATCTTGTTAAAATTAGTCACGGTAAATTAAGTATAAAAGTATAGCAATTCAAGTTTGAACTTAAAATGAATCCGGATTTTATTCAAGCATCGGCATTTTTATTCCGAATTTATCTTTCTCATTTACTGCTGTTTCATATCCGGCATCGGCATGTCTTACTATTCCCATTCCAGGATCGTAGGTCAGACATCTTTCAAGTCTTTTTTCGGCTTCCGCAGTTCCGTCTGCAACTATCACCATTCCGGAATGAATTGAATTACCGATACCAACACCTCCCCCGTGATGAAGGGAAACCCAGCTTGCGCCTCCGATGCAGTGAAGCCCGAAATTCAGGACCGGCCAGTCGGCTATTGCATCTGATCCGTCCTTCATTTTTTCCGTTTCTCTGTTAGGAGATGCAACGCTTCCGCAGTCCAGATGATCTCTTCCGATAACTATAGGCGCTGAAACAATACCGTCTCTTACAAGATCATTGAATATTTTTCCGGCTTTTGCCCTGTCTCCGAAACCAAGCCAGCAGATCCTTGAAGGAAGTCCCTGAAAATGAACTTTCTCTCTGGCAGCTTTGAGCCAGTTATGAAGAGGTTTGTTTTCAGGAAATGCTTTTACTATTGCTTCATCCGTTCTGTAAATATCTTCCGGATCACCTGACAAGGCAACCCATCTGAACGGACCCTTTCCTTCACAGAACAAAGGTCTTATATATTCAGGAACAAATCCGGGGATGTCGAATGCTGATTTGAAACAGTTATTGTAAGCTTCACCGCGGAGATTGTTTCCGTAATCAAAAACTACAGAGCCTTTCTGCATGAATTCCCACATAGTCCTGCAGTGTACCACAACAGTTTTCCTTGCGAGTTCCTGATATTTTTGCGGATCCGATTTCCGTAATTCAAGCGCTTTTTCAAAACTCATACCCATAGGGACATATCCGTTAAGCATATCATGAGCAGATGTCTGGTCAGTTACCACATCAGGTATGATTCCCCTTTTAAGTATCTCAGGCAATACTTCACCGGAGTTTCCGATCAGCCCGACCGATCTTGCCGTTTTTGATTTTCCGGCTTCAAGTACGACCTTAAGTGCTTCATCAAGATTATCAGTCATCACATCACAGTAACCGGTATCTATTCTTTTTTTGATCCTGCTTTCGTCAACATCGACTCCGAGAAATGCAGCGCCGTTGAGAGTGGCTGCAAGAGGCTGTGCTCCTCCCATTCCTCCGAGTCCGCAGGTCAGCACAAATCTGCCCGAAAGCGATCCGCCGAAATGTTTATCAGCGCAGGATGCAAAAGTTTCATATGTCCCCTGTAAAATTCCCTGTGTTCCTATATAGATCCATGAGCCGGCAGTCATCTGTCCGTACATGGTAAGACCAAGAGCTTCGAGTCTTCTGAATTCATCCCAGTTAGCCCAGGCGGGTACTAACTGTGAATTTGATATCATTACGCGCGGTGCGTCTTTATGTGTTTTAAATACAGCTACGGGTTTTCCTGACTGTACAAGAAGTGTTTCGTCTTCATTAAGTTCCTTAAGTGTCTCTATGATTTTATCATAACACCGCCAGTTTCTTGCAGCTTTCCCGCTGCCGCCGTAAACGATAAGTTCTTCAGGTCTTTCCGCAACTTCACTGTCAAGATTATTCATCAGCATCCTCATTGCGGCTTCTGTGATCCAGTTTTTACAGGTAATATCTGAGCCGGTAGGCGCCTTTATATTTCGTTTCATTAAACTTTATTGATTTCAGTTAAAATAAAAATTCTGTGTGTTAAAATACATTAATAAAGTATCACCTTTTATTTTTATGTGTTTTGTCTTTAATTATTTCAGTAAAAGTCTTTCCGGAAAGCTTGCTGTCTATCCATGATGAAAGATCAAAATATTCAAATGCATTGATCTCAAGAATGTCGTCGGAAATTGATTCCAGCTTTTTCTTCCATTCAACAAATATGTATTTCTTGTCCGTATTCTTGCCGCTGATAAGTTTTCTGATCTGGTCAAGTGTAATTGATTCAAACTTGTTGAATTTGTTTTTGCTGGAAAGATATCTTTTGGTGGATTTAATTATATATTCGATAAGATCGAAATTGCCCAGTTCATAATGAATCAGAAGATTTATGACCCTTGCAAAACACTGAATATCTTCCCTGATTTTCAGATCTTTGTCATTTATGATCTCATTTATTCTCTTAAGGGACTGTTCATATTTGTTAAGTCCGAAATAAACATATGCTATATTGTAATCAAAAAGTATTTTGGATTCTTTATTTATTCTGCTTTTCATTTTTTCCAGACCCTCGTCTATCATCGGAACAAGCTTTTCGCCTTTCTGAAATTCTCCTGTCTTCATGTATAAATTTATTTCTGTATCATAGGATGTAACAAAAATCCTCGTATTTAAGGCGGGCGAGGAAGTATCAATTGAACGTATCCTGTTTATAGTTGTCAGCGCATTATCAAACTTTTTGAGTTCGATCTGCACCAGCAGCAGATTATAAAGCGAAGCAATATAATTATCCTCTTTCATTAACACAGGATTATCCTCAAGAAGTTTAACTGTTTTCTCCGCGTAGATCAGCAGATTATTGAAGTCCTTATTGGTAAGATAATACAGTCCCTTTAAATTGTAATAAAAGGTCTTGGAAAGAAATGAGGTGGCATATTTATCGGAAAGGAGAAGTTTATGTTTGAATATATCGTTGAATTTATTAAGGTCTTTTTTGTCTCTTATGTCTCCTTTCTTTTTTCTGAAAAGAAAAGCTTTTGTGGCAAGATTCCAGTATTCATTGAGATTACTGAGTTTTTCCGTAGCCAGGTTGTGTTCATTGTAGTATGAAAGAAGTTCTGATTCGTTTGTATCCGAATATGAGCCGGTTCTTGCAAGAGTTTTTTCCCAGTCCAGTACTGCAAGTATCTGCGCGTGTTTTTCGTAAGTATATGCTATTTTTTTTGCTTTATTCAGAAGTTTTCTGCACTGCTTATAAAGTGACTTGTCAAAAAGAATCTGAACATCCCTGAGAATATCCATGAGTTCATTTACTTTTGATCTTTCAGCGTGATATAATCTCAGGCTTTTCAGTATATTGCCGTAAAGATAGTTTTTTGCAACGTGTATCTGTCTGATAAATTTTTCACCTGCAAAAATTTTCTTTAATTCTTTTTCATCATAAGACCCCTGCCCGTCTATTGCGTCAAACAATTTCAGATACTGATTGTTTTCAGCGTCTTTAATATGCAGGGAAGCAAATACTTTGAAATATCTCTTTTCTGATTGTTCAAGAGATTTTATTAACTGAAAAAGATCATCAGTAACTTTCATATTCGGATAACCTCGCTAAATTAATTTTGAAATTGTAACTGAGATTCAAGTTAAATAAAAAATTCTGCTAATATAATCTAATTTAGAATCCTACGAATGTATTAATTATTATTTGTATTTCTGAAATGTTAACCATATTTTTGAATAAATATTGATTCACTAAAATAATAAGAATAAAATTTTGAAAAAGTATTTCATTTCACTTACGGTGACATTGGTTTTTATTTCCGGATATCTGTTTTCACAGACCATAACAGCTCCTTCAAATCTGGAAGCCGAACCAGAGAATCTCTCCTATATAAAAGTAAAATGGGATGACAATTCAGGTAATGAAGAAGGGTTTTATATAGAAAGATCCTACAGCGGTGACACAACAGTTGCATGGGAAACCATTGGCAGGACCGGAGAGAACTCCGAACAGTTTTTTGATTACTGGGTTACAAATCAGGTTACTTATTATTACAGGGTTTACGCTTATGCGGGGAATTTACGGTCAGCTTATTCCAATACCGCATCTGCAGCTGCTCAGATAGATACTGTGAATATTCCCAAAGCTCCTTCAGACCTGATAGTAAATGAAATTACCGAAACTACGATCACAATATCATGGCAGGATAATTCCCAAAATGAATCAGGGTTCATAATTGCCAGGAGAAAAATAGACGAAATTGCATTTACATACATTGATACAGTCGCAACGGATGTCCTTACATATCAGGAAGTAGGTCTTACTCCTGATAATTTTTATCTGTATAAAGTCTGCGCTTATAATTCATTTGGAGTTTCGGATTTCACAAATACTGTTACGGCAAGAACGAGAAAAAATACAATTGTGATAAATAACATTTCGGAAATTCCGAAGGGATTCTTTGTAAGCGATAATTATCCCAATCCTTTCAATCCGGTTACTAAAATCAGATTCGGGTTACAGGAAAATTCAAAAGTTCTTATGGAAGTATACAGCATATCAGGACAGAAACTTGAAACTCCTGTTAACGGAAGTTTGAATGCAGGCGTATATGAAGTTGCATGGAATGCTGTGAATTATCCAAGCGGAGTTTATTTTTATGTTGTAAGAGTATTTTCCGAAGACGGTAAAAATCAATTCAGCAGTTACAAAAAAATGATCCTTAACAAATAATTTTTTTAATAATTAAAATTCTAAAACAATGAAAATATTCTCTTTTAAAAAAGCTGTTCTGATCATTCTTGCAATACTCCTGGTATCCGGTCATTCAGTGGCAATAACAGTAAATATTTCCGTGTCTAACTTTGTATTCACTCCTTCTGTGGTTAATGTTCAGGTAGGTGATACGATAAAATGGAACTGGATAAGCGGAAGTCATACTACAACATGCAACGGACAGCTCGGCACAGTCCGACCCGGCGGAGCTGCTCCATGGAATGCTCCTCTGAACAATAACAATACTTCATTTAGATATGTCATCAGCGTTCCCGGAAAATACCTTTATGTATGTGAACCCCATGCTCCTGATATGTCAGGTGTTATAAATGCTGTAATTTCCTCCGTCAGCCAGATCAACGAAACTGCTTTAGATTTTAAACTTTCACAGAATTATCCAAATCCGTTCAATCCTGAAACAGAAATAAATTTTTCCATACCGGTTTCATCTGAAGTAAATCTTGAGATTTATAACTCAAGCGGGCAATTGGTTGATTTGGTTGTTAATGAAAAACTTAGCGCAGGGAACTATAATGTGAAATGGAATGCTTTTGGATATACAAGCGGAGTATATTTTTATGTATTGAGAACTGAAAATTTCTCTCAAACCAGAAAAATGCTGCTAATAAAATAACTAAAGATTTTTCTAATCAGATTTTAAAACTAACTTTAATAAATGAATAAAGATAATTTGAACAGAAGGGATTTTTTAAAAAATTCCGTAAAAACAGTAGCATTCGGAGGTATAATTCTGAGTACTCTCGATGTAAAAAAGCTTATCGCTTCATCAGAAAATGAAATCAGCTCAGATCAGACAAAAGTCATAAAAATTTCTGATTACCCTGACCTTGAGAGAAACGGCGGATACGCAATGATAAATTCCAAGACAATTGTTATCAGAACAGGGACAGATAAATTTACAGCTCTGAGCATAGTTTGTTCACATAAAAGATGTGATGTGGAATATACGGGAGACGGCTTTGAATGTCCCTGTCATGGATCTGCTTATTCAAAGACCGGCAAAGTTATAAACGGTCCGGCTAAGAAAAATCTTAAAAGTTACAAAACCACTTATAACGCAGATGATAATACACTGACTATAAATATGTGATTTTCCTTTCTGGTTTGGTTTAGACCGGAAGTAAAAATCCGGATCCCCTTTAGGATTCGGATTTTTCTTTTTTGTGAAATAATCTTCACTGCGCTGAATTATATTTCAGATAAATGAAATAATTTTCCTGTATTTTATTTGAATTATCCCATATTTCCGCATTCTTTAGTGGATTTTTTGTGGCACGCTTATTGATACATATAGAATGTAGAGTTTAAAATAAACAAAAACAAAAGGAGAAAAACCATGAACATAGTAAAATTTAAAAAAGACTCAGATCTGATCAATGATACATTCAGATCAATTTTCAGCAGTCCGCTGTTCGGACAGTTTGAAAATTTCAATCCGAACACTAATTTTCTTCCAAAAGTAAGAATTACAGAAAACAGGGATAATTTCTTCATTAACATGGAAATCCCCGGAATGACAAAGGAAGATGTTAAGATCTCGGTTGAAAATAATGTTTTAAACATCACCGGAGTAAAAAAACAGGAAAAGAAAACCGAAGACACAAATTTGATCACAAATGAACTTTACTTCGGAGAATTCAGCAGAAGTTTCAATCTTTCAAAAGAAATAAAAATTGATTCAATTGACGCTGAATACAAAGACGGAATGCTTAATATCACTTTACCAAAGATAGAAGAAGCAAAACCGGTTGTAAAAGAAATAAATATTAAATAAGTTCGGAACAATCATAATTAAAAAAGGGTGAGAAAAACTCACCCTTTATTTTTTAATAATGTGTAAAAGTTGTTCAGACTTTTGCATTAAAAAATTTTAAGAAAGGATTTTAAAAATGGGAAAAATAATAGGAATAGATTTAGGAACCACAAATTCCTGTGTTGCCGTAATGGAAGGCAATGACCCGGTTGTAATCCCGAATGCAGAAGGTGCCAGAACAACTCCGTCAGCTGTTGCATTCACTAAAACCGGCGACAGATTGGTCGGTGACCCTGCTAAAAGGCAGGCAGTAACCAATCCGCAGAATACTATATTTTCCATAAAGAGATTTATGGGAAGAAGATTCGATGAAGTAACCGAAGAGATAAAGAAAGTCCCTTATAAAGTTATCAAAGGCGAGAATGATACTGCAAGAGTTGAAATTGATGACAAGAATTCAGGACAGAAGAGAATTTATTCTCCGCCTGAAATTTCTTCAATGATCCTTCAGAAAATGAAGAAGACAGCTGAAGATTATCTCGGTCAGCCGGTAACCGAAGCGGTTATTACTGTTCCAGCATATTTCAATGATGCGCAGAGACAGGCAACCAAAGATGCAGGAAAGATCGCCGGACTTGAAGTAAAGAGAATTATCAACGAACCGACAGCTGCTGCTCTCGCTTACGGTCTTGATAAAAAGAAGAATAATGAAAAAGTAGTTGTATATGACCTTGGAGGCGGAACGTTTGATGTTTCCATTCTTGAATTAGGCGACGGAGTGTTCGAAGTTAAATCCACTCACGGCGATACACACCTCGGAGGTGATGACTTTGACCAGAGATTAATTGACTATCTTGCCGATGAATTTAAAAAGAAAGAAGGAATTGATCTGCGAACGGATCCGATGGCTTTGCAAAGATTGAAAGAAGCTGCTGAGAATGCAAAGAAAGCTCTTTCATCAAGTTCACAGACAGAAGTAAATCTGCCTTATATTACTGCTACTGCAGAAGGACCTAAGTTCCTGCTGGAAACCATCACCAGAGCAAAATTTGAGTCGCTTATCGGTGACCTCGTAGCAAAGACAGAAGGACCTTGTAAAAAAGCGATCGAGGATTCAGGTTTAAGTCTGAATGAAATTGATGAAGTAATTCTTGTCGGCGGATCAACAAGGATACCGCTTGTTCAGGAAACCGTAAAGAAACTGTTCGGAAAAGAGCCGAACAAAAGCGTAAATCCTGATGAAGTAGTAGCAATCGGCGCAGCAATCCAGGGCGGCGTTCTTTCGGGTGATGTTCAGGATGTTCTGCTTCTTGACGTTACTCCATTGTCGCTTGGAATTGAAACACTCGGCGGCGTGATGACTAAACTTATTGAAGCCAACGCCACTATTCCGACCAAAAAGTCGCAGATATTTTCAACGGCTTCTGATAACCAGCCTTCAGTTGAAATTCATGTGCTCCAGGGCGAAAGAGCTATGGCAGCTGACAACAGGACGATAGGAAGATTTCACCTGGGCGGTATTCCGAGAGCTCCAAGAGGAACTCCGCAGATTGAAGTTACTTTTGACATTGATGCCAACGGTATCCTGAATGTTTCCGCAACCGATAAAGGAACCGGAAAACAACAGCAGATTAAGATCACGCATTCTTCGGGTCTTTCCGATGCTGAGATCGAAAAAATGAAAACCGATGCAAAGGAACATGAATCGGATGATGCAAAGAAAAAGGAACTTATTGAAATGAAGAATCAGGCAGACTCAATGGTATTTCAGGGTGAAAAACAGCTTAAGGAATTTGAAGAAAAGTTAAACCCTGAAACAAGATCGAAAATTCAGATGGCTCTCGACAGATTAAAAGAAGCTGCCAAGACAGACAATTTAAGCACATTGACCACTGCAATTGAAGAATATAATTCCGTATGGAATGAAGCTTCTTCGCAGATGTATTCACAGACAACCGGAGCTGACGGCAAGCAAACCGGTCAGACCGATTCACAGCCCGGAACGGAAAGCGCTAAACAGCCGGATGGAAATGTTGAGAATGCAGACTTCGAAGTTGTGGATGACGATAAAAAAGAATAAGCTACAATAATTGATAAATAAGTGAACACTAAACCCGCTTCATCCCAAAAGAAGCGGGTTTTTTATTTTATGAGGAAATTCATTACATCTTTGATCGAATGATTATCATTGATCTCTAATACGCTGTTCTTGTCCTTGTTAAGAGCCAGCCAGTTTGAGATCACTTTTATTTCATCCAGTTCAGAAGGGTTGAATTTATGTTTTACAAATTTACTTATTGAAAAAAACAGATACTCCGTTGATTCGAAAAGCTCATTCAGCAGATCTTCCTTATCTGTGGAATCTTCATTGCCGGTTACTGAATAGGTTATTGCAAGCTTACCGTTGTGAATAAAAAAATATTCCCTTCCGGAATCATTTTCACATTTGATGATCAGTTTTTTTCCGTTGATTGCAGAGGTAATAACTTTCTGATAACTCATGACTTTCCTTATATCTTTCAGTCTGTCCCTTACGAATGCGGCACTTTCATAATCCATATTTTCGGAATATTCCTGCATTTTGAATTCATACAGCTTCTGAACTGAATTCTTTTCTGATTCAGTTATGAAGTTATGAACTTTCTGTACTTCATTTTCATATTCTGATCTGCTCTGTGTAAAATTACACGGAGCATTGCATCTGCCGATTTCATAATACATGCAGGTGGAATGTTCCTTTGAAGCCTTGATTTTTTTATTCTCACACTTTCTTAATTTAAACTCCTCATCAATATCCTTCAGCAGATTATTAACAGTCATTCCGCTTCTGAACGGTCCGTAATAATAAGCGCCGTCATTTTCAATTTCATAAACCTTCTCTACCTTCGGATAATCGTTCTGCACATCTATTTTAAGAAACGGATGATACCTGTACCTTTTCAGAGCGGAGTTGAATCTCGGTTTATGCTGCTTTATCATTTTTGATTCCAGGATCAGTGCAGAGAGCTCGGAATTTGTAACTTCATATTCAAGTGAGTCAATATTTCTAAGAAGCTTTCTCAACTTTACGGGAAATTCGGAATTATGTCTGAAGTATCCCGAAACCCTTTCCCGGATATCTTTTGCTTTGCCGATATACAATATTTCACCGTCCCTGCTTTTCATAAAGTAAACGCCCGGCTTTCGCGGCAATTCCTTGAGAGAAATACCCGTTCTCTTCAGAGCCGGTGAAAGGTTTTCGCCGCCGTATATCTTAGAATTCTGGAATTTTATTACTTCATTTACATTCTCATACTCATATTTATCGGAAAGTATACCTAGAAAATGCTGAAAGATCTGTGCCGTTGCAAGCGTATCGTCATAAGCCCTGTGCTGTCTTTTAATCTTAATTCCAAGATGTGAGGCAACGTTGCTCAGTGATTTGCTTTTGAGTCTTTTCAGAAGACGGTTAGCCAGTTTGCATGTGCAGAGCGTTTTCATCTCGAATTTCATCCCGGCTCTTTGAAATGAATGCTGTAAAAATTTATAATCGAATCCGACATTATGTCCGACGAATATAACTTCGGATTCCGCATCTGTATCAGGATTCAGAAAATCCATGATCTCTTCTGCGAGTTTACCGAACGGCGGTTTCTTAAATACATCAGCATTGGCTATACCGGTTAGCTTTGTTATGAACTGGGGGATGTGCTGTCCGGGATTGACCAGACTCTTGTATTCTTTTGTGATCTCTCCGTTCTGAATTCTGATCATTGCTATTTCCGTGATCCTGTTATTGTAAGGCGACAGTCCGGTAGTTTCAAGATCACAGACTATATATGTAGGGTCGAAAATGCTTTCCAAGGATATTTTGCTTTAGTGTAAATATAAAAATACAATCAGAATGTTACTACATAAAAATATTTTTAAATGTCATGCTAACTTGTTTTTTATTCTTTTTAATTTTTATTAAGTTATATTTCATTAATTCATTATTCAAATTCATTCATAGCTGTTGAGAAAATTCTGGAGAAAAATAGTAATCGAATCCATCCGAAAAGACAGGAAGAATGGTTCCGATAAGAGAACATTCACCGCTTTCGAGATTGCCCGCGGATTCAGGAACCTCAGAATTACCATAACAACTTCCTTTAAAAATTTTTTCCTGGCTGTTCTGGGAATTACCTGCGCCGCATTTGGACTGAAGAGTTTTCTGCTTCCGAATAATTTTCTCGACGGCGGGGCAATGGGAATTGCAATTCTTACTACTGAATTAAGCGATATTTCACTTTCCATACTGATCATCCTCATTAATTTTCCTTTTATAATTCTTGGCTATAATGTTCTCGGAAAACAATTCACGGTAAAAACCGCAATTGTTATCGGAGGTCTATCGCTTGTATTGGCGCTGTTCAGTTTTCCTCAGATCACAAGCGATAAATTACTTGTTTCAGTATTCGGCGGATTTTTTCTCGGAGCCGGGATCGGATTCACTGTCAGAAGCGGAGCCGTTCTGGACGGTACGGAAATCCTCGCAATATTTATGAGCAGAAAATTCGGCACCAGCATCGGTGATATAATCTTTGCCATCAATTTACTGGTTTTCTCTTCAGCAGCATATTTCTTCTCGATTGAAACAGCTCTTTATTCAATTATTACCTACCTGTCCGCATCCAAAACCGTTGACTTCATTATCGAAGGAATAGAAGAATATATGGGTATAACAATTATTTCGCGGCATTTCGAAGAGGTCAGAAGCATGATCACGGATAATCTCGGAAGAGGAGTTACTGTATACTCAGGTAAACGAGGTTACGGCAAAACCGGGGAGCTAAAGGATATTGACATTATTTATACAGTCATTACAAGACTTGAGATCAGCAAGCTGTATTCCGAAATACAGAAGATAGATCCGAATGCGTTCATTGTAAAAAGCAGCGTAAGAGACACAAAAGGCGGAATGGTGAAAAAAAGACCTTTCAATCATTGATTAAAATTCCCGGCTCTATGATTTTCAGACATAAAAAAACTCCCGCAGGAAAATTCATCTGCGGGAGTTTCAATTGAAATTCAAAACTTACTTTCTTTTAAATATAATTTCCATTGCTTTATATTCCGTTCCATCCTTTACGTGATACATCTCAAGTTTATTTGTGTTCTCATCCATGACAGTATACACTTCCCTTATTGGTTCTTCTTTTGCTGTCATGGGATCGACCATTGTTCCCATCATGTTTGCCGATTTGGTTGCTTCGTCCCATTTGCCTTTTGTTGTCATCATTCCGGTTCCGAAATTATCTATCCAGAATGAAAACACTTCATTAAGCGCATTGTCATAACCGACAATTCCCATTCCTTCAAATGGCATTCCCATCATGTCACCAGTGTATTTTCCAAGCTGATATCTTCCGCCCATTATCATGGAATAAGTTGCCTCGCTTTTTGTTTTCATCTCAGGTGCACCGGGAGCCATCCAGAAAGTATTTTCACCTTCCCAGACTCCGTCATTTTTCGCAAACATTTCATGAACTTTTCCCGGAGTCATGTATTCCATCCAGGCTTTCTGATCTTCTGCTGACTGAGCAAATACATTTAACGCTGCAGCTAAAATAATAAACGCTAAAAATAATTGTGCTGTTTTTTTCATTTTGATTCCTTTCTTTTAAAGTTTAATTGGAATAAAAATAATTTTTTAGGAAATAAATTGAAATAACTTTTTTTTATAAAAACAGCTTTTATTGTATACAATCAAATTAATATGCTGTCCGTATTTCAGATTTTTTTGTATCTTATTTTAGATTCAGGGAATACTTATTTTTGTTCAACATTTAATAATTGATATCAAAAAAAAATTGAAAATATAATACTATATATTAAATGTCCACCGATACCCACAAAGGTCTATCGCTTCAGCAGGTAAAAGAATCTGCAAAAAAATCCGGTTACAATATTTCCGAAAAAAAAAGCAGGAATATTTTCCTGCAGTCAGTTATTGATATTATTGCTGAACCAATGTTTGTTCTACTGGTTGCAGCCGCACTGATCTATTTTATTCTCGGAGAGACAGGCGAAGGGACAATAATGCTTGTTGCTTTGATAATAGTAGCCGGCATTTCATTTTTTCAGGAGAACCGCAGCAGAAATGCAATTGACGCTTTGAAAAAATTATCCGCTTCCTCTGCGAAAGTAATCCGCGAATCGGTTATTTTAGAGATCCCTGCTGAAGAAATTGTCCTGGGAGATTTAATCATTACCGAAGAGGGAAGTATGGTTCCCACTGATGCGCGGATTATTGAACTTCATGATTTTTCCGTCAGCGAAAGTATGATAACGGGAGAATCCGTTCCCGTCTTAAAGGATCTGACAGATTCAGGCAACAGGATTTATCAGGGCACAATGGTAATGTCAGGTTCTTGTATAGCTGAAGTGACCGAGATCGGAAATTCAACTGTTTACGGAAAGATTGGTAAATCCCTTTCTGATATCAGTACTGAAAAAACACCTTTACAGAATCAGATAAGAAAATTCGTGAAAGTAATGGTGATTTTCGGAGCTGCTGCATTTCTGATCGTCTGGGGAATCAACTTCTATCTTTCCGGTGATATTATGCACGGTCTTCTTCAGGGACTTACTCTTGCAATGTCTGTCCTGCCTGAAGAGATTCCGGTCGCGTTCAGCACCTTCATGGCGCTAGGAGCATATAAGCTTTATAAGGAAAAAGTAATTGCAAAATTTCCCAAGACAGTTGAGACACTCGGCTCCGCTACGGTAATTTGCATTGATAAAACAGGAACCATCACAGAAAACAAAATGGAATTCGCCGCTGCATATATTTATTCCGAAGACAGGATCTATGATCTGCTTAAGGAAAAAATGGCTTTTAACGAAGTAGTTGAATATTCTATGTGGGCATCCGAACCCGAACCGTTTGACCCGATGGAAAATACAATTCATAGTTTTTACAAAGAGCTGTCCCCCGTCGATAAAAGAAAAAACTTTGAATTCATTTATGAATATCCCCTCTCCGGAAATCCTCCAATGATGACTCATATTTTTCAGAATGAAACCGAAGGTGTGATTGTAGCCTGCAAGGGCGGAGTCGAATCGGTTCTTCAAAACTGCATTCTGCCTGAAGCTGATAAGAAAATGATATCTTCTGTTTCGGAAATATTCGCGAAAAAAGGATACAGAGTACTGGGAGTTGCAAAATCGGTATGTCCTGATAAAAATTTTCCTGAAGAACAAAGCGGCTTTGATTTTACTTTTCTCGGGCTTGTTGCATTTTATGATCCGCCTAAAAAAAATATCAGCAAGACATTAGAAAGTTTTTACAGTGCGGGGATTAAAGTCAAAATGATAACAGGAGATTTTCCCGAAACCGCCGGAGCGATTGCAGAGCAGGTGAACTTCCGTGGAGCGGACAGAATAACTACTGGAAATGAAGTTATTAAGCTTGAGGAAAAAGCCCTGCAGCAGGTGGCAGAGAGTTCCAGCATTTTTGCAAGAATGTTTCCCGAAGCAAAGCTGAAAATCATAAACGCCCTGAAAGCAAACGGTGAAATAGTTGCGATGACAGGTGACGGAGTAAACGATGCGCCTGCAATGAAAGCTTCTCATATCGGCATTGCTATGGGAAGAAGAGGTTCCGAAATAACTAAAAGTACGTCTTCGATGATCCTCATTGATGACGATCTCAGCAGAATGGTCACGGCTATAGCGATCGGCAGAAGAATATATGAAAATTTCAAAAAAGCCGTCCAGTATATAATCTCAATTCATATTCCGATAATCCTGATAGTAACATTACCTCTTGTTCTTTTCTGGGAATTCAGAGATATATTCTCTCCTGTTCACGTTATATTTCTTGAGCTGATAATGGGTCCGACCTGTTCGATCATATATGAGAACGAACCTATTGAGGCAAATTCAATGAAACGTCCGCCGAGAAAAATGTCCGGGGATTTCCTTTCCGGAAAAGAGCTGCTGATCAGCGCGGTTCAGGGAGCGGTTATTACAGCCGGTTGTCTCGCAGCCGGGAAATATTTCTTTGACATGACAGGTGATCAGGACCTCGGAAGGACGATGGTTTTTACAACACTCATCTTCAGCAACCTGTTTTTAACGCTTGTAAACAGATCATTCTATTATTCTATATTCACAACTTTAAAATACAAGAATAATCTGATATTCGTGATAATTTCAATTTCACTGGTGATACTTTTTTCCGCAATCTATTTTGAACCTGCCGGAAGCCTCTTCAGAATGACAGATCTGAGTTTTATTCAGATCCTCATATGTCTTATAACTGCAATGATCTGCACTGTCTGGATTGAGATCTATAAACTTGCAAGGCGTCACAAAGCTGAAAAGTCAGTAAGCTGATCTGTTCCGCCGTTGTTTATGTTCCTAATAGTTTGCCGGAATGACAGTTGAATATTACTTTAGAACTTTTGCAGAATTATTGAAAACACCGGCGACGCCGGAATTCTTCATTAAACAGTTTTAAATTTAACTCCCCGGGTTTTTCATTAAATCTCTTCTCTGTAAATTTTGGCTTTTAATTTTCAGGTTCGGCAGGGTATAATTCCGGAACATAATAAACCTAAATATTGAATCAAACTCTAACAAAAAAAAACTTATTTTATAAATATTGTTTTCAGAAAATAATTTTATAAATATAAATCAAATATATGTTCACACAATTTCAACCTCAGCTGCAGAAAGAATTAGACTCCATCATGGAGCAGGGACTTTTTAAAAAGGAAAGAATAATTGAGACACCTCAGGAAGCCAGTATTAAAGTAAACGGCAGTGAAGTCCTTAACTTCTGCGCCAACAATTACCTCGGATTGTCTTCACATCCTGAAGTCATTAAAGCTGCTCATGAAACCCTTGATCAGTACGGTTTCGGAATGTCCTCCGTGAGATTCATATGCGGTACGCAGACTATTCACAAGACTCTTGAAAAGAAGCTGAGCGAATTTCTCGGAACGGAGGATACGATCTTATATGCAGCATGCTTTGACGCCAACGGCGGGCTTTTTGAACCGCTTCTCGGCGAGAAGGATGCGATCATCTCTGATGAACTTAATCACGCAAGCATTATTGACGGTGTCAGACTCTGCAAGGCAATGAGATTCCGCTACAAAAATAATGACATGTCTGACCTGGAAGCAAAGCTGAAGGAAGCGCGTGAAAATGGAGCAAAGCAAATTTTGATCTGCACTGACGGAGCTTTTTCCATGGACGGTGTCATTGCTAATCTCAAAGGTATCTGCGACCTTGCGGACAAATATGAAGCAATGGTAATGACTGACGAATGCCACTGTACGGGATTTCTCGGCAAGACAGGAAGAGGCGCGATAGAGGCGAATGATGTTATGGGAAAAGTTGACATTATCACCGGAACACTAGGCAAAGCGCTCGGAGGCGCAATGGGAGGATTTACAAGCGGAAGAAAGGAGATCATTGAAATGCTCAGACAGAGAAGCCGCCCGTATCTTTTTTCAAATTCGCTTGCTCCTGCAATTGTCGGAGGCTCGATAAAGGTTCTTGAACTTCTAAGCAGAACCACCGAATTGCGAGACCGTCTGGAGGAAAACACGAAATATTTCCGTGAGAAAATGACTGAAGCGGGATTTGACATAAAGCCGGGAGTTCACCCTATCGTTCCGATAATGCTGTATGACGCAAAGCTGTCACAGGACATGGCTGCAAAACTACTTGACGAAGGCATTTACGTGATCGGATTTTTCTATCCTGTGGTTGCAAAGGATAAAGCAAGGATAAGGGTTCAGCTTTCCGCAGCTCATTCGCGTGCAGATCTTGATAAATGCATAAGCGCATTCATTAAAGTCGGAAAGGAACTCGGCGTTTTAAAATAAAACCATTAGAAAATCAATTCTCTGCGGATTTGACAGACAGACCGAAATATTCTCTTACAGAATTTGAAAGGAGATGGCTCGTTGAAAAGAAACTTCTTCCGGATCTGTCTGAACTTGAGGAAACTATTATTACGGATAAATATTTTCCGGGAACCAGGACGCGGCTGAGGGAAATGATTAGAAGTATCAGCGGAGAAAAAATTTTTAAACTTACAAAAAAGTACGGTAAAGTTTCCGGAATGTCAGAACCACTTACGACAATTTATCTCTCGGAAGAGGAATATAGTCTGTTTAATTCCAATGAAGGTTACATATTAAAAAAAAGCTTTTACCGTTATCCGTATTCGGGAACCGGTTTTTTAATAGAGATATTCAAGATCCCTGAAACAGAGTTTATTCTCGCTGAAGCAGAAGCTTCATCAGAAGAAGAACTGACTAAACTTGTCCTTCCTGATTTTATTTCAGAAGAAGTCACTCAGGATAAAAGATATGAAGGTTACAGTATTGCATCGGGAAAATTCTGAATCTTACCCGGGAGCAGAGATCTTAAACTGATTTCCTTTTATTTATTATTTATAAATCTAAGACAGGAATGAATACCATTCTCCGTGAAGCAACTATAAAGGATTTTGATGCGCTGAGCGAACTTCAGCAGAACCTTGTGAAGTTCGAAAGACCTTTTGATAAGGGAATTCCACAGTCCGGAAAGGTTTGTTATTATGACATTATGAAACTCATTAATGATAAAAACACATTATTCATTGCAGCGGAAACAAACAATGAGATCATCGGATGCGGATTCGGACAGATTAGAAATAATCTTGAGTGGGCAGTGGAAAAGAAAATAGGTTACATCGGCTTAATGATCATAAAAGAAAAATACAGAAGGAAAAATACAGGCAGATTAATTATTGAAAAGCTGATTGACTATTTCAGGGGGAAAAAAATCTCAAATATCATTCTGGAAACATACTGCATAAATACAAAAGCAATTGAAGCTTATAAAAAATACGGATTCAAGGAATTCGTTTTGCAAATGAAATATGATACCAATTGAATATATATTTTTAATGATATATTTTGACTGCAGATGAAACTAATAGACAGATACACTTTAAAAAAACTTATCGGACCGTTTTTTTTCGGACTCGCCACGGTCATTTTCCTTTTTCTTTTTCAGTTTCTGATAAAGTCGCTTGATCAGTTCCTGGGAAAAGGACTGAGCATCTGGATCATCATTCAGCTGATCTCGCTTAATCTCGCATGGATGGTAACCCTGGCCGTTCCTATGGCAATGCTTGTTGCTTCCCTTATGGCATTCGGATCAATGTCTTCTGAGAATGAGATAACGATTATGAAAGCGTCCGGGATCAGTCTCAAAAGATTAATGCTGCCGCTAATTGTCATTTCCTTTATAATGTTTTATCTGATGATAAAATTCAACAACGACGTACTTCCTGAAGCCAACCACAAGGCAAGAATTCTTTTATATGACATTTCAAAAACCAAACCTACATTTCTGCTTGAACCGGGGAAATTTTCCGATGACCTTCAGGGCGTGCAGATACTTGTCAAAAAGACATTCCCTAACAGTAACAACATCGAGGGGGTTTACATTTATGATTATTCAGATCCTTTGTTTAAAAACCTTCTTACGGCTAAAACAGGTGACATAGAATTCACAACGGATTTTAAAAAAATAGTAATGAATCTGAGGGACGGCGAGATCCATCAGATCAGCATTAAGGATCCTACAAAGGATTACAGAAGGATAAAGTTTGAAAAGCACAGACTTTTGTTCAATGCTGAGGGATTCGGGTTTAAGAGTTCAAATGAGAATACATTCACACGCGGGGACAGGGAATTGTCAGCAGATGCAATGAATAATGTTGTGGACAGTCTGAAGAAATACAAGGACGGACTTGATGATGTTTTCCTAAACAATCTTTCAAAGGATATTAAGAGACTTGCAGGGCTGAGATACACTGATACGGTTTTTAAAAAATCAGGATCTGTTCAGATTTCAAGACCTCTGAAAATAGATTCGGCATTTTCCGGAGGAATAGTTCTTTCACGATATGACAGTCTGAACAATCTCAGAAGAACACTTATGGAAAAATTCAGCGAATTTCAGAACACAAACGTTATTCAAGATCAGGTAGACAAACAGATTGATTCATATGAAGTGGAAATTTACAAAAAATATTCCATTCCTTTTGCATGTGTGGTTTTTATTCTTGTCGGCGCACCGCTCGGATACAGGGTAAAGAAAGGCGGATTTGGTATAGCGGCCGGGCTTTCACTTTTCTTTTTTCTTCTGTACTGGGCTTGTCTCATTGGCGGCGAAAAGCTTGCTGACAGAGCTCTTGTCAGTCCTTTTATGGGGATGTGGATAGCAAATATTATTATCGGATGTTTAGGTTTGTATTTAATGTTTAAATCATCTTAAGTATATTGTGAAAGATTACAAATCAATTTTAATTGTCAAGCCCCGAACAATGTAAAGTTACCCAACTCCGCCAGGTTCGGAAGAAAGCAACGGTAAGTATCCTTTATATGTGATTCGGGTGTCTTGGCAATTTTTTTACAAGCCAATGGAAAAAATTAAAATCGGAATAGTAGGTCTCGGCGGTATTTCACAGATAAGCCATCTTCCAATACTTTCAAAAATGGATGACGTAGAGATCAGCGCTGTCTGTGACAGTGAAATTTCCAAATGTAAAAGCATTTCGCAGAAATATAATGTCAAAAGATATTTCACTGACGTGGATAAAATGCTTGAAGAATGTGAAGATGTATCTGCAATTATTGTTGCAACACAGACAAGCGTTCATAAGGACATAGCCAAAAAATGTCTTGAAGCGGGAAAAGATATTCTCATAGAAAAACCGATCGCAAGGAATTACAAGGAAGCCAAAATTATTGTTGATACCGCGGCAAAGATGAAAAAGAAAATAATGGTGGGAATGAACAACAGATTCAGAAATGACATGATGCTTCAGAGGACTTTTACCAAAGCCGGAGAGATAGGAGAAATTTTTTATGTGAAAGCCGGATGGATCAAACCGAAAAGCTCGGATCAGAAATGGATGCTGCAGAAAGTACTCTCAGGCGGAGGCGTATTTCTTGATAACGGAATAGCAATGCTTGACATCGGACTATGGATACTCGGCTTTCCCGAGATCAAGAAAGTTTCCGCAGTGAATTATTATCACAGCACGAAATCCGTAGAAGATTCCAGCATAGTGATAGTAAACTTTAAAAACAAAGCAACTCTTACAGTTGAAGTAAGCTGGGGAATTCAGAGGGAAGGCGAACTTTTCTACTGTAATGCTTACGGAACCGAAGGAAGTTCATCAATTAATCCATTCAGGATATTTAAAAAAATGGAAGATCAGTTATTTAACATTACTCCGAAGAAGCTCGAAATGCCTGCCAATCCATTCAAGAAAAGTTATGAATATGAACTTAAGAATTTCATAGGCGCATTAAAGGGAAATAACGATCTTATCTCAGGCGGCAAGGATGCTTTGAAAGTAATGCAGATAGCCGATGCGGTTTATAGATCTGCCAAATCAGGCAAGGAAATAATATTTAAATGATTTCTTTAAGATTTGTTAACATTATATGACTATTTTTATGAAAAACAAACGCATGAAATTAAAAATACTTGTTGTTGACGATGAAAAGGATATCGTTGATATATTAAAATACAACCTGGAAAGAGAAAATGAATTTGAAGTTATTCCCGCTTATAACGGCAAAGATGCCATTGAACTGGCCGCTTCCGTTCCTGATCTTATCATTCTTGATATTATGATGCCGGAACTAAACGGCTACGAAGTGTGCAAAAGACTTAAGAACAATCCTGAAACTTCTTCCATTCCCGTGATCTTTCTGACGGCAAAAGAAAATGAAATAGATGAAATCCTTGGTCTTGAGATCGGGGCTGATGATTATATTTCAAAACCCATTTCACCCAGAAAGGTAATTGCGCGTATCAAATCCGTGATCAGAAGATCCTTATCAGAATCGGAAAAACCCCTCCGCACCGAACAGAGGATCAAATTCAACAACCTGGAAATAGACAGCGAAAGTCACAGCGTTAAAATTAACCAGAGAGATGTTTTCTTTCCCAAGAAAGAATTTCAGCTTCTCCATTTTCTTATCTCCAACAGGGGAAAAGTCTACTCAAGGGAAATTCTTCTCAATCAGCTCTGGGGCGAGAATGTCTATGTTGTTGACAGAACAGTCGATGTTCACGTTGCAAAGGTCAGGGAAAAGCTCGGCGAATATTCTGATTACATTGAGACAATAAAAGGGCTGGGATACAGATTCAAAGAGAACTGATCTTTCGCTTAAGATATTTAAATGAAAAAAGTAAACCTTCTTACCAAATATACTTTAATATACTTTTCCTTTCTGATAATCCTTTTGATAATTTTATCAAATCTTTTTCATCTGGATACTGATATAATTCTGATTTCAGGAATTTCAGGGCTTATAATGTTTCTGATCAGTACGATTTTTTTTTACAGGGAAATTTCAAGACCTCTTGAGAATATTCTGAATATTTCAGGAAAACTCCGCTCAGGCAAAGATTCGGGAAACTTTAACAATTTTGATTTAAAGATCAGCGAACTCAGCAAGATCATTGATGAAATAAACGAAGTAAGACTGGAAACCGCTGGCAGCAGAGAAATGTCAGAACTGATAAATGAAATATATTTAATTGCCGAAAGGATCCTGAACGAACTCGAGCTGGCAAAAGTATTTAAGGTAAACAGGAATGAATTTATGGGAAATGTAGCGCATGAATTAAGAACTCCTATTTTTGCAATTCAGCTTTCTCTTGAAACGCTTATAGACGGAGCGGTAAATGATGAAAAGGTTAACATGGATTTTCTCAACAGGGCATTTAATCAGTCCAGAAGACTTAAGGAACTGGTTGAAGATCTCATAAGCATTGCAAAGTTTGAAACCGGTCTTAAAATGAGCAAGAGATATTTTGTAATCTCAAATGTCATTTCAAAAACACTTGAAGAATTAAAGACAATTGCCGAAAACAAAAAGATCAACCTCAGATTCGACGAAACAGCAGTCAACGGCGTGCAGGTCTTCGGAGATGAAGAGAGACTGAAGCAGGTCCTGGTGAATTTAATAGACAATGCAATCAAATATACTCCTGAGGACGGAACTATTGAAGTCTCGGTGAACGTACTGGACAAGGAAGTAATAGTAAAAGTTCAGGACAGCGGGATCGGGATCCCTAAAAAAGACCTGCCGAGAATTTTCGAGAGGTTTTACAGAGTAGATAAAACAAGATCAAGGGATGTAGGCGGAAGCGGACTCGGATTGTCAATTGTAAAACATATTCTGGAAGCGCATTCCAGTCAGATTAAAGTTGAGAGCGAAGAGAATAAAGGCACAAAATTTGAATTCAATCTGAAACGCTAGAAGAACTTGCGTCAATCCGAAATATCATTCCAGATCTTAAGCAGTCCCGCTTCATCAAATTTCCTTCCCATTACCTGAATACCGAACGGAAGTCCGTTCTTATCCTTTCCGCAGGGAATAGAAACAGCAGGGATTCCGGCAAGATTGACCGATGCGGTATAGATATCATTGAGATACATTGAAAGCGGATCGTCAATTTTTTCACCTAAACGGAAAGCTGTGTTTGGTGTGGTTGGAGAAATTATAAAATCAACTTCTCTGAAAGCATTCTCAAAATCATTCATAATTAGTCTTCTCACTTTCTGCGCTTTTCTGTAATATGCGTCATAGTAGCCGGCTGACAGTACATACGTTCCAAGCATTATCCTTCTCTTTACTTCTTCTCCGAATCCTTCCGAACGTGTATTGACGTACATCTCTTCCATTGTTCCGGAGTCTTCGGATCTGAATCCGTATCTCACTCCGTCAAATCTGGATAGATTACTTGATGCTTCGGCAGATGTAAGAATATAGTAGGACTGGATGACATACTTTGTATGCGGCAGAGAAATCTCTTTAACGTCAAACCCTTTGCTTTTCAGAGTTTCCAGTTTTTTCAGGACTCCTTCCTTTATTTCCGGATCGAGACCTTCTTCAAAATATTCCGAGGCATATCCTATCTTTACATCAGCAGGACTGAAATTTTCGGATGAGATCACTGAATAAGAATGAACTTTGGTTTCTGATGATGTGCTGTCCCTGTCATCCGTTCCGGCAATGACTTCAAGCAGTAAAGCGATATCGTAATTATTATTTCCGAAAATTCCGATGGAATCAAATGAAGAGGCAAAAGCTACCAGACCGAATCTGGATATTCTTCCGTAGGTCGCCTTCAGACCTGTTATCCCGCAGAATGACGCCGGCTGCCTTATCGATCCTCCCGTTTCTGAACCAATCGACAGCAGACACATATTTGCGGCTACAGAAGAAGCGCTCCCGCCGGAAGATCCTCCGGGAACTCTCTCTTTATCAACAGGATTTTTTACAGGTCCGAAATATGAATTCTCATTTGATGATCCCATTGCAAATTCATCGCAGTTTACTTTACCGATGATAATTGCGTCTTCTGCTAACAGTCTTTCCACAACAGTGGCGCTGTAAACCGTTTCGAAACCGCTGAGTATCTTTGATCCGCAGGTAAGTTTTTTACCTTTAACCGATATCACATCCTTAACGGAGATCACTGCGCCGGCAAGTTTTCCGGCTTTTCCTTCTTTTATTTTCAAATCAATTTCCTCCGCTTTTTTCAAAGCTTCTTCATCAAAAAGAGATATGAAAACATTTAGATCCTTCTGTTCAGTAATGTTCTCAATATAATCTTTAACAAGCTGAACACACGTAATCTTTCCGCTTGAGAGACCGCTGCGGATCTCTCTGAGACTTCTTGATATATTTTTCATATATGACGGTAATCGTTACAGATGTGAATTAAGACGGAGATCAAATTTACATTATGATTGAATTATAAAACTTATGTTTTTCCGTTAAGATCTAATATCAGGAAATCAGTTGCTGTTTTTTTTATCGCTGTCATCCGTTGAAGTCAGATCTTTTTCAATATCAGATGAAGCTTTCTTGAATTCCTTTATTCCCTTTCCGAGTCCCTGCATTAATTCAGGAATTTTCTTTGCTCCGAAGAGAACAAGAATTACAATCGCTATTAAAACTATTTCGGGTGTGCCCAGACCGAACATTATTTTATTACTCCTTTCCGCTGTGCGGATATTAAATAAAGTTACATTAAACTTTCTGAAACGCTTTTGAAAAATCTGTATCCGTCAGTGTTTCCGAGTATCTCATCGGAAGCTCTTTCCGGATGCGGCATAAGTCCTATCACATTTCTTTTTACATTCTGAATGCCGGCAATGTCATCAAGAGATCCGTTGGGATTATCAGCATATTTAAAAAGGATCTGATTGTTTCCCGTTATCTCGACAAACGTATCTTCATCGCAGTAATAATTCCCTTCCCCGTGAGCTATGGGAATACTGATCTCTTCCTTGATGCCGTAATCGCTTGTAAAAATACTTTTATTATTTTCCACTTTCAATGTAACAGTTTTACAGATAAATTTGAGATTGCTGTTCCGCAGAAGCGCTCCCGGCAGGAGACCGGTCTCGCACAACACCTGAAAGCCGTTGCAGATGCCGATGACTATTCCTCCTCTGTCCGCGAATTTTATTATCTCATTCATCAGAGGCGAAAATTTTGCAATTGCCCCGCACCTTAAATAATCACCGTAGGAAAATCCGCCCGGGAGAATGATAATATTCCTGTCTCCAGTACCGGTATCCTTATGCCAGAGAAATTTCGTGTCGGCATTTAAAGTATGTCTGAAAATATTATAAACATCATGATCACAGTTGGAACCCGGAAATACGACAACGCCTGCTTTTACCTTACTCATTTATTCTTCTCTCCGAAAGGAAAAATTTCAAATTCATAATCTTCCATCACTGGGTTTGCAAGCAGTTTCCTGCATGCCTCTTCGGTTATCTTCCCGGCTTCTTTTTCTGTTGAGGCGTCTATTTTTAACTCGATGTATTTCCCGATCCGCGTGTCCTTGACGGAATTGAATCCGATAGACTGAAGCGAATGCTCCACTGCCTTTCCCTGCGGGTCAAGTATGGTGTCTCTGATCCTGATGTTTATTTTTGAAATGAACAAATTGTTTTTATTAAATTATTAAATTAAATTTTTTTAATTATTAATTTTATTCCGCAGACTCTCAAGACCGGCTTTGTTAATTTTATCAAGCTTAAGTAAAAGACCTTTCCCCTTAAATTCATCAGTGACTGTTTTATCCTTACTGCTTTCCGGCGCTGACATTTCAGGTACTGTGGCTTTATCTGCATCTGTTTCCGGAGATTCCTCAGCGGATAATTTTTCATCACCGGATTTACTGAAAACTTCTCTTTCCTTTAAATTATCACCTACGTCTTTTTTCATTTTCATATTTTCATTACCTGATTTTTCGGTATTATCAAAACTGCTGACAATAGGTTTCTTATTCTCTGTGGTCTGAGGTTTACTTACTGTGTTTTCACGGTCGTCTGAACTTTTATTTACTGAAGAATTACCTTCATCTGGTTTCTTACTATTCTCAGTAATATTTTCCGGGGTTTTATCCTGAGTTTCCTTTTTTTCCTCATGAAGAGTTCCGTTTTCACTTTGAACAGTTTCCTTTTTTGAATCTCCAGAACTCAGACTGCTTTCGGTAATTAGATTGGTCCTTGAGAGAAATGTAATATAAAATACAAAGAAAATAACCGCGGTAAATCCAATTGCAGGAATAAGCCACGGATACTGCCTGTTTGTAAACAGGTTCCTGAGAAATCCTCCTTTTTCCAGATCATATTTTTTTACATGTTCTTTTCTTCTGGAAGATTCCTCTTCTACGATCCTCAGCTGAAGATTTCTTGTGAAATCGCCGCTCGCTTTAATGGTCTCAAGACTTCTCAGCTTTTCACGTATCTCAGGATATTTTTCTTCTTCGCTCAAAATAAGTTTTAAAATTTCTTTATTTTTTGGTTTTTGGTTTATGAATACTCTCCAGCATTATTTTAAGACATTCCCTCCCGCGGTTAATTCTGGATTTTACAGTTCCCAGCGGAAGATTTGTGATTTTTGCAATTTCTTCATAGTCCAGGTCCTGAATATCTCTGAGTACAATCACTTCCCGGAATTTCTCATTGAGAGAATTAATTGCTCTCTGTATTATATCGCCTTCATTCGATGCATTGGCAATATCATCGGGAAGCAGACCTCCTGATTCGAGATCGAAATCTTTTTCCTCTTCATCATAATAATTACTGATTGAAGTTGTTTTGAATTTTGATCTTTTGTTCAGAAAGGTTCTGGTGAGATTCAAAGCAATCGTATAAAACCAAGTGGAAAATTTTGCGATCTCAACATAAAGATGTTTGGATTTATATAATCTGATAAATGTATCCTGAGCCAGGTCTTCCGACTCTTCCCTGCTGCCGGTATATCTGAAAATGAAATTCACAAGTCTGTCCTTATACCTGTATACAAGTTCATTAAATGCAGAAACGTCCTCTTTCTGGAAAAGGAGGATCAGCTCTTCGTCTGTTAGTTTTTTATAATCGGATTCCGGTTTTCCTGCCATTGAATCTAGTTAATAAACTTCTTTTGAAACTATTTGTTCCGGATCAGGCAATTTAATATCAATGCTAAACACTGCAGATATTGCTGATAAGCGTATACATTTTTGTGAATTTATTGCCGCCGGATGATTTTAATAATATATCGGTATCATAAATATTCCCGAAAATGGTTTTGATCTTTTCATCTGATGAAGAGGATGCAAACTTTCTGTACAACGGAAGCAGTTCATACTGTTCAGCGGACCAGATCTTAAGTTCCCTCTTCAGACTGAAATCATTGAGCTTTGCAGAAGAAGGATCCCTGAGTTTATACACAGCCGTAAATGCTGAGCTTAGCAGAAATATCAGATACACTTCCACATCTTTTTTCAGGGAAATTTTTCTGTAGATCTTTACAGCCAGCTCGCTGTTCTTTAAAAGCACAGCTTTTATAAAATCGGATTCACTGAAATCCTTTGCAATGCCGTTGCAGAGATTTACGGAATCGTTGGTAATTTCTTTAGTTGTATAACAGAATGTTTTCAGTTTTTCAACTTCGGAATTCAGCTCTTCGGGAGAATAATTTGAAAACTTAAGAAGATGCCTGACAGTATCTTCGCTGATCTTATAACCGTCAAATTTTCTTATCAGCCATTCAGCAAGTTCATTTTCACTGAACTCATCCGGTTTTAAAATATTAATTTTCCCTGAAAAAGTCTTCAGACCTTCCGTATCGTCTTTTGAATTAATGGATTCAGCTGCAAATATTTTCTCAGTGTCCGCTTCTTCATCATTTGAAATAAGAATAAGAAAAGTATCCGGATTTGATCTTTTAATGTAATCAGTCAGCGCTGCTTTTTCATTTTTCAGAAATTTCTTCACATTTCTTACGACAACCACTTTTCTTTCCGCAAAAAGACCGGAATTGCTGCATTCGTTCAGAATATTCTCAATCACCTTATCGTCAGCATTGAAATAAATAATATGATTTTTTCTGTCGGGATTAGTGTCTGTGAAAATATCATAAAACCTGTCTACAATCTCATCTGAAAGGATCTTATCTCTGACGAAGATCAGCAGATTATTTTTTTCCGCAATTTTTTCAGCGCTTTCCAGCAGCTTCCTGTAGGAAATGCTTTTCGGGGAAAGAATATTTGATGAGGTTTTTGCCATGATTGTTAAAAATAGTCAATATCATTAAATTAATGAATATTAAAATTTCAGATTGTGAACATTCCCAGACCGGATATTCTTTTAGAAAACGTTAGATTTATCTCTTAGTCTTTAAGTTTAAAAAAAATAAAAAATCTTCTTAGATCCCTTGAGTCTTAGAGTCATAGCTCTCTGCTTTTCGGGTAAAAAAAAAGCCGCTCCATTAAAAAATGAAACGGCTTGAATAATTTATGAGATTTTTATTATTTGGAAACGACAGTAGCTTTTACAATTTTTACCGGAGTTACAGGCTTGTCATTCGGTCCTGTTTTCACTTTTCCGATTTTTTCAACAACATCAATTCCGTCAACGACTTCTCCGAAGATAGCATGTTTTCCGTCAAGCCAGTCAGTAGGAGCAAGAGTGATGAAGAACTGCGATGAACCGGTATTCGGTCCTTTGTTTGCCATTGAAAGAATACCTTTTTTGCTGTGCTTCAGACCCGGTCCGAATTCGTCTTTGATTGTTTCCTTTGAACCGCCTGTTCCTGTTCCCGTGGGATCACCTGCCTGTATCATGAATCCGTCTATTACCCTGTGGAAGATTATTCCGTTATAGAAACCTTCGTTCACTAGTTTCTTGAAATTTGCAGTGGTAATAGGAGCTTCTTTTGTGAAAAGTTTGATCTTGATCTTTCCCATTGATGTTTCCATCATGACAAAATTACCGTCAGTGCTTTTACTTTCTTCTTTTCCAGCTGTTTCGGTTTTTTCCATTGTAGAGTCCTTTTTTTCTGTTTGTGTGGTTTCTGATTTAGTTGTTTGTGATGGATCTGTTTTTGTTTCAGTTGTTTTTGTTTCCGTTTTTGTGTCCGTTTTTGTTTCTGTCTTTGTTGTTTCAGTTTTATTACCGCATGATGCAAGTAATAATACAATTACAACTACCGAAAAATATAACGTGATTTTACTTTTTAACATTTATTTCTCCTTGATTTTTATATTAATGTGATGTACAGCTTAAAATTGTTTTAAGAATCTGATATCATTTTCATAAAATAATCTGATATCAGGCACTCCGTGTTTTATCATTAAAGTTCTTTCTATTCCCATTCCAAAAGCGTAACCTGAATAGACCTCAGGATCATATCCAACCATTTCAAAGACATTCGGGTCCACCATTCCGCATCCGAGTATTTCAAGCCAGCCGGTGTATTTACATACCCTGCATCCTTTGCTTTTGCAGAGGAAACATTCGACATCCATTTCCGCTGAAGGTTCAGTAAAAGGAAAGAAAGAAGGTCGGAGTCTGGTCTTCAGTGAAGAACCGAAATATTCTCCCGCGAAATAATTCAGCGTTCCCTTGAGTTCGCTGAATGTTACATTCTTATCGACATACAATCCTTCGACCTGATGGAAGAATGCAAGACTTCTTGAACTCACATCTTCATTCCTGAAAACCCTTCCCGGCGAAATAATTCTAACCGGAGGTTTTATTTTTTCCATTATCCTGATCTGCGCAGATGATGTCTGAGTTCTGAGAAGATATTTTCTGTCCTTACCTGTGCTGTCGATATAAAAAGTATCCTGCATATCCCGCGAAGGATGATGCTCCGGAGTATTCAGCGCATCAAAATTATGATATTCATCCTCGATCTCAAATCCTTCATACACCTTGAATCCAATTTTCTCAAAAATCCCTGAAATCTCCTCCAGTGCCTGATTGATCAGATGCCTGGTGCCTTTGTTGAATGTTCTTCCGGGAAGGGAAAGATCCGCAGTATCCGCAGCTTTGGATTCATTCTGTCCGAGAGCGGATTTTTTATTATCATAGATCTTCTGAAGTGAGAGTTTGAGTTCATTGAGAGATTTCCCGACTTTGCCTTTTGATTCCTTTTCAACATTTTTAAAATCCTCAAACAGACTGTTGAGAATGCCGTTACGGCTGAGGTATTTTAATCTGAATTCTTCAAGCGAATCTGCTGAATTAATTCTTTCAGAATCTATTGCGGCTTCGGAATTAAGGGATTCAATTTTTTCTAACATGGGATTTTAGTGACATTCTTTCTGAAATGAAACAAGGCGAATTCACACCCGCCTCATTTTCAGAATAAACAAGCGATAAAAATTTATTTTAAGGCAAATTTTACTATCTCTGTGAAAGCTTCAGAGTTGCCGTATGCAAGGTCAGCGAGCATTTTTCTGCTTATATCAATATTCTTTTTATTGAGAGCGTTGATCAGCTTTGAATAAGTAGTGTCGTTCATTCTTGCAGCTGCGTTGATCCTTGTGATCCACAGACTTCTGTATTCTCTTTTCTTAAGCTTTCTGTCAGTATATGCATGAGTGAGACCTTTTTCGACAGCATTCTTGGCGGCAGTATAAACTTTACTTCTGGCGCCGTAATATCCTTTCGCCTCTTTTAATACTCTTTTCCTTCTTCTGTGTGATGCTACCTTATTTTTAGCTCGTGGCATTTTTTCTCCTGTAAAAAATTTTTATTAAAAATTGTTTAAGCCTGTATCATTCTTTTAACAGTTCTTGTTTCCTGCTCTGATACCAGTGTAGCTTTTCCAAGCTGTCTTTTTCTTTTGTTGGATTTCTTTGTGAGAATGTGGCTTCTGTAAGCTTTTTCTCTTTTTACTTTTCCCGTGCCGGTAACTTTGAATCTCTTTTTAGCGGCTCTGTTGGATTTCATTTTAGGCATCTTCTTTGTCGTCTGTTTTATTTTTTTCTTCTGAAATTACTTCTTTTTTGTCAGCTTTATTTTCAGCTTTCTTTTCTTTTTTTAAACTGTCTTTGTAAGACTGGATCTTTACCTTGTCAGGCAGAAAATATGCAAACAGCTGTTTCCCTTCCATACGTGGCGGGGATTCAAGTTTTGCTATATCGTTCAGCTTTTCAACTATATCATCCATCAGCTTTCTGCCGATCTCCGGATGCGTTATCATTCTTCCCTTGAACATGACATATGCTTTTACTTTATGTCCGTCTATCAGAAACTGTCTCAGGTGTTTAGTCTTGAAATCTATATCATGTGTGTCAGTATTAGGATTGAACCTTATCTCCTTTATATTCATCACGTGCTGATTCTTCTTCGCCAGTTTTTCCTTTTTCTGTCTTTCGTAATTGAATTTGCCGTAATCAACAATTTTACAAACAGGAGGTTTGGAAGCAGAAGAGATCTCAACCAGATCCATTCCTCTTGATATTGCAATTCTGAGAGCTTCAGTATTTGTCATCACTCCCAGAGCATTTCCATCGTCATCTAAAACCCTGATCTGCGGAGCGCGGATCTGATCGTTAATTCTCTCTTTGTACTTTTTATTTTTAATAAACTGTGTTTTTTAATTATTTAAATTAAGCATACAGGAAAATTAATTGTAGCCGGCTTTTTCCCGGACTTGCAATTTAAGTTTTTCTATGAACTCATTCAATTCAAATTTTCCTATATCACCTTTTTTATGCTGTCTGACCGAAACACTGCCTTCCTCCGCCTCTTTGTCACCAATTATCATCATGTAAGGTATTTTTAGATTTTCCGATTCCCTTATCTTATATCCAATCTTTTCATTCCTTTCATCAATTTTGACTCTGAATCCTTCTTTTCTAAGACGGTCATAAACAGACCGCGCATATTCAAAATGCGCATCTGCAATGGGAAGTATGCTGACCTGAACAGGCGCGAGCCAAAGCGGAAAAAATCCTCCGTAATGCTCGGTCAGTACGCCGACAAATCTTTCGAATGATCCGAATACTGCTCTGTGTATCATTACCGGTATGTGTGAATTGCTGTCGCTTCCGATATATTCGAGTCCGAATCTCTCCGGCATTGAAAAATCAAGCTGTATGGTTCCGAGCTGCCAGTTCCTGCGCAGACTGTCCTTCACCACAAAATCAATTTTAGGTCCGTAAAAAGCTCCGTCCCCTTCGTTTATCTTATATTTTATTCCGGCATTATCAAGAGCTGAAGCAAGTGATTTTTCCGAGTTATCCCAAACTTCCGGCGAACCAATGAATTTTTCCGGTCTGGTGGAAAGATATACCTGCACATCATCAAATCCGAATGTATTGTAAACATCAAATATTAGCTTTATAAGCAGTTTTACTTCGTCCTCTATCATTTCCGGAGTGCAGAAAATATGAGCGTCATCCTGAGTAAAACTTCTCACTCTGAAAAGTCCGTTGAGCACTCCCGAAAGTTCATGTCTGTGGACAAGACCGAATTCAAATAATCTTAACGGCAGATCTCTGTATGATTTCATTCCTGTTCTGTAGACAAGCGTGCTGCCGGGACAGTTCATAGGCTTTACAGCATAATCCCTTTCATCAATATCGGTGAAATACATATTCTCCTTATAATTATCATAGTGTCCGGACTGAAGCCATAATTTCTGATTGAGTATGATAGGAGTATTGATCTCCTGATAATCAAGTTCAATAAGCTTGGATCTCAGATATTCTTTCAGATTATTAAGAAGGATCATTCCGTTGTTATGCCAGAATGGAAATCCTGGACCTTCTTCATGGAATGAAAAAAGATCAAGTTCCTTTCCGAGTTTTCTGTGATCGCGCTTTTTCGCTTCTTCAAGATTCTTAAGATATTCATCAAGTTCCTTTTGTTTGGGAAATGAAATGCCGTAGATCCTCTGAAGCATCTGACGCTTTTCATCGCCTCTCCAGTATGATCCGGAAACCGACAGAAGCTTCACAGACTTCACTTTCTGAGTACTGGGAAGATGCGGACCTCTGCACAGATCGGTGAATTCTCCCTGAGAATAAAGTGAAACATTTTCCTCGTCCTTTGCAATGGTCTCAAGAATTTCAACTTTATAAGGATCAACTCTTTTCGATCTGAAGAATTCAATTGCATCGGTTCTTTTCAGATCGGTTCTTTCAGGCTTCAGGTCGCGTTTGGAAATTTCCAGGATCCTGTCTTCGATCTTTTTAAGATCTTCTTCGGTGAATTTTCTGTCCGAATCAATATCATAATAGAATCCGTTTTCTATCGGCGGTCCTACCCCGAATTTTGCACCGGGGAATAATTCCTCTATCGCCTGAGCCATCATATGCGAAGTAGTATGCCAGAATACTTCCTTACCCTTTTCGGAATCGAATTTGTGAAACATTATCTTGGAATCCTCATTCACAGGCGATGAAATATCCTTCATCTTTCCGTTGACTTCCGCAACAAGCACATCATCAGCAAGCCGCTGACTTATGGTCGCGGCAATGCCATAAGCCGAAATGCCTTTGTCAAACTCCTTAACGGAATTATCGGGAAACGTTATTTTGATTTTTTCTGATGACATTAAATATAAAAAAACAAATTACGCTTTTAATTTGAAATTCGTAATTCGAAATTGCTTTTGTGGGCGGTAATGGATTCGAACCAATGACCTCTACGATGTCAACGTAGCGCTCTAACCAACTGAGCTAACCGCCCTGCATTAATCGGAACGTTTAAAATACCAATTATAAGCGTTTTTTTCAATGAGAGTATTTTGCCACTTTAATATTTTCTGATTATTACTGAATAATGTCATTCCCGGAAACCCTGAATCTTAATTTCAATTAATCAAATGAATCCTTATTTTGATAAAAAATTAATTATTATATGAAAAAATTATTAATAACAGCAGTGATCTTCTTTACAGCAGTAACTTTATTTTCATTCAGCAATTACAAATCCATAAACGCAAACGGTTTTTCAAATGATTCGCTTGAAGCAGCAAAGCAGATGTATGTGGATCAGATAAACGGATATATTGCCGGCAAAGAAAATATGGCGTCTGATTCTGTCTTCAAAGATATTGAGATGCTTAAAGGAGTTCCTGCTGAACATCTGCTGAAGATTATGCAGAATGGCTTCAGTACCGCTCTCGGAGTAGGCTGTGATCACTGTCATAATACTTCCGACTTTGCATCAAATGAAAAGAATGCAAAACAGATAGCAAGAAAGATGATGGAAATGTCAGGGCAGATAAGAGATTTGTTGAGCAATATAAAAGAGATCCAATCGGACAAACCTACTATCAACTGCACCACATGTCACAGAGGTGAAATAGTGCCGGCTCTGAAGATCAGGAACTGATGATTTTATAGAATGGAATTATTCTGAATACCCGCTGAGAAGTTTTTCATAATCTGCGCTCATAGTGATACCGCGTCTGGCCATGACTTTTACAGCCGTTTCAACGGCTTTTCCGAACTGATACTTCACGGCTGCTTTTCCCGGCTCGTTCCATGTGAATGAGCCGATAGTTTTTTCGGGGAATCCGCCGCCGAAAATGTTTGCAAATATACCGGCAACCGTTCCGGTGTTTAACATTGTATTGATGGAGGTTTTGGAATGATCTCCGATTATACTTCCCAGGAACATCATTCCCGTATCGAAATCCGTTTCAGCGGAATTCATTTTTATTCTTATTTTTGAATAATTGTTTTTCAGATCGCTGGTCACCGTATCCGCTCCGAGATTTACAAAAGGACAGATGTAAGAATGTCCCACGAATCCGTCATGCTGTTTGTTTACATATGAATGGAATACAGACTCAGCAATCTCTCCGGCTACTTTTGAATTCTTCCCGATACTGCACGGTCCGTAGATCTTTGCGCCGGATTTTACAAGAGTATTCTTCCCAATGTAAGCCGGTCCTTTAATGTAACAGAAAGGTTCAATTCTGCAGTTTTCCTCTATAATGATCTTTCCTTCGGATGCGTCGAGAACTGTCCCGGGAAGCAGATCAGCTTTTGGTGAAATGAATATGCCTTTTGGATTTATCATGAACTCAGATTTCTTCGGTGAAATAAATTTTTTCCGGGAATTGTTCAGATAAATTTCCAGATCGGAATTCAGTCCGCCGTTGAGAAAATTTTTGACGGCGTCCCATGGATAGCACAAGACCGAAAGATCTTCATTATCTTCTGCTCCCGTTACTTTAAGATCCTGCGAAGTAAAATACTCTTTAAAATTCAGTTCAGATAAAATGGTCTTTTCAAAATCCGTTCTGAATTCCTTTACCTTGTCTTTTGAAAGCGATGCATAGATCAGTTCATTTTTATAAATGCATACTGTATTCTTCTGATTCTTTGAAATGATAACTTTGAGAAATTCCTTTCCGAAGACAACTCTGCCGTTGAGAAAAAGGACATCGTCTTTTGGAATGACATTTATTTTTTCCGGTGAGATCTCGCCTGCAAGACCGGCGATCTGATTTCTGCAGATTAGCGAAACATCATATTTTCCGTTCACAATATTAAGAACCCTGTCCTTAATGCTCCCGGCTCCGCATTTGATATCGAAGGAAGCCCTCAGCATATTCAGAGGGAAAAGATCCCTGTATTTATTGTCTTCAAAAATAATGATCTTCATAACGGCAGATTTAATTTACAAATTAAAAAAGCCAATACGGAAAATATTGGCTTTTATAAAAATTGAAAATCCTGAAAAATATATTTATGATTTAGCTTCTGTAGTTTCAGCAGTTTCTGTTGTTTCTGCAGCTTTTTTGGATTTTCCGTAACGCTTGTTGAATTTCTCAACTCTTCCTGCAGTATCAATGATCTTCTGCGTTCCCGTGAAAAACGGGTGACATAGAGAACATATCTCAACCTTTATTTCCGGTACAGTCGAACGTGTTGTGAATAAAACCCCTCTGTTTTCCCCGCAGTTGCAGATAACATCACATTTGTAATATTTCGGATGAAAATTCTTTTTCATTTTATTGCTAATTTATTAATTAGGCAAAATATTCAATATGATTAAGATATTCAAGAGAAATAAACAGACGATGCGGGGAAACCCACTCCGGCATCTGAAAATTCATAAAAAATCTGTCCTGCCTGATTACCCAAACGACCGGAATTAAATTTTTTAATACGGTTCAGGAACTTCCGTTTTAAACCGGATGGAAATGTGTATTCGCTTTTAATGGTAATCAGAATAAACCAAATCAGATTTCATGATCTGTTTTTTGAAATTTATTAGGTTTTTACATTTGAAATCCCTGAATCCGGAGGATAATTTATTGTTACCGCCTATTAAAAATTTTATTTTATCTTTTTGAGTAATTTCTTTCAATTCATTTAGTTGCTTTTCAACAGATTTTTTATCTGAAACATATGTAACGGATATACATAGTAAATCCGGTTTGTGAATTTTCAATAAATTTATAAGTGATCCGAAGGGAAGGTTTATTCCTGGATAAATAACATTCCAGCCTGCTGATTTTAGTACTGTACTGACACATAACAATCCTATCTCATGAAATTCATCCTCAAGTCCGGCGCAGATGGCAGTCTTTGTGTTAATCTCTTTGCTCTGAACAACTTTATTCAGCATGTAAAGAGAATTCAGAACTGCATTGCTTGCAATATGCTCCTGTTCAACACCCATAGATGCTTTCCTCCATTTTTTACCTATATTGATCATGGATTCTCTCAGGATATAATCGAATATTTCCTCAAGCGAATAATTATTCATATAAAGCGGAAAAAATAATTCATAAGATTCTTCAGCGTTTCCTTTCAGAATACCCTTCAGCAGATATTTTATTAAATACCTGTAGTTTTTTTTCAGTATTTTATTATGCAGTTCGGGTTCGTAAACCGGACTTTCCGGAATTGAAGGATTATTTGAATGAATAATCAGATGTTCTTTAAGATCATTCAACAGGAATTGTCTGCGACCTGCCTTGTTCCTGAAACAAAACAGAACTCCGCTGTCTGTCCATTTCTTAACCGTATATTCACTGACCTTCAAAAAAGCGGCAGCATTTTTCAAAGAAATTAATTTTTCCAAATTAACGATTGGTTTTTATGTAATATCAGAACATAACATTTTATATCCTGTTATTCAACATTTATAAATTATCAGTTAAAATAAGCTTTTTTTATTTCTTTTAATTCCTTGATTCAGTTTTTCATGAGGTAATTTTGAGATTAAGTTATTTCAAATCGTATTCCGGTTCAAATAATAAATCGGAATTCCTTAACATATCCTAAACCTGCAATGATTAATTTTCGCCGCTTCATGGCAGAATTTTTCAATACTTTAATTCAATTTAAACTAATCTATATTTTTCATAAATTCCTGAAAATCAAATCCGGTTATTTAACATATTGAATTCTTGAAAAAAATCATTTCCGTTGTAGGAGCCAGACCGAACTTCATGAAAATGGCTCCGGTCCATAAACAGCTTCTGAAGCATAAATCAAAAGTCACGCACAGAATAGTTCATACAGGACAGCACTATGACAGAAAAATGTCAGATGTCTTTTTCAGGGAACTCGAACTTCCGAAACCGCATATTTATCTAGGCATCGGCTCCAGAACGCATGCGGTTCAGAAGGCAATGATAATGACTGAATTCGAAAAAGTCATTCTAAAAGAAAAACCCGATCTCGTACTGGTATACGGAGATGTAAATTCCACCGCTGCGGCCGCAATTGTCTGCTCAAAGATTCTGACAGATTCCGGCAGGTCGGTTCCGGTCGCTCACATTGAATCAGGTCTCAGGAGTTTTGACAGAACAATGCCGGAAGAGATCAACAGAATGATAACGGATGTACTCGCGGACTTTCTGTTTGTTACTGAGCCGGGCGGAGTAAAAAATCTTCTGAATGAAGGCATTGACAAAAATAAGATTTTCTTTACGGGCAATACAATGATAGATTCGCTTGGATCTTATCTTAAGAAAGCAAAGCGCTCTCAGATATTAAAAGAGCTGTGCATTTCCCCGAAAAATTATACGCTCGTTACTCTTCACAGACCTTCAAACGTAGATAATAAAGAGAATCTGAAAAAAATCATTTCCATTTTTAAAAACATCAACAAATTAAATCCGGCGCTCGACATAGTCTTTCCAGTTCATCCGAGGACCTTGAAAATGCTCGGAAAGTTCGGACTCGAAGATCATTTTTATTCGATAAAAAATTTAATAGTTACAGAGCCGCTGGGATATTTTGATTTTCTTAACCTGATCCGGAATGCAAAATTCATTCTTACGGATTCGGGAGGAATTCAGGAAGAGACTACATTTCTTAAAGTGCCTTGCATTACTTTGAGAGAGAATACGGAAAGACCCGTAACTTCGGAGATAGGCACTAACGTCATCTGCGGTCTTGACGAGAAAAAGATCATGAAGCATATAATGGAAATAGAAAACGGAAAATTCAAAAAAGGCAGGACACCGAAGCTCTGGGACGGTAAAGCCGCAGAAAGGATTGTAAAGGTTTTATTAAAAAAATTAAAGTAAACTCTCAGGCTGAAACAAAGAAAAAAATTCTGAAGGTCATCTCCGCATTAAGAAATTATTTCGGAATGCCCTATGAAATTTCCGGAGACAGACCGGAAATACTTGACGTTCTTATCGCTACAAAGCTGTCACAGAATACGACTGACAAATCATCTTTCAGGGCTTTTACGAATCTGAAGGAAAAATACGGAAGCTGGGAAAAGACTGCTGATGCGGATCTCCGTTCGATTAGAAATGCAATAAAAGTATGCGGACTTGCAGATACAAAAGCGAAGGAGATAAAATCCCTGCTGAAAAATTTAAGAAAGAAATTCGGCAGTCTGGATCTTGAATTCATGCATGACTACAGCAACGGGAAAATTTACGGCGAGTTTCTTTCACATAAGGGATTCGGTGTAAAGACAGTTTCATGCGTACTGATCTTTGCCATGGGAAGGGATGCTTTTCCTGTGGATACGCATGTACACAGAACGCTGAACCGGCTTGGGATCGTCAGGACTTCCTCAGCTGAAAAGACTTATGAATCAGTTAAAGACATTATCCCGAAAGGAAAAAAATACGAACTGCATTCGAATCTTATTAAGTTCGGAAGGAATATCTGTAAAGCGAAAAACCCGCTCTGCGGAGTCTGTTTTCTTTACAGGCAGTGCAGGTTTGAGGATAAAATAAAATTCAGAGAAAAAGATACGCCCGCGGATACAACTGAAAACAATTTTATAATTTTAGAGAATATTTGAAGCTTGAAGCTGGATAAAAGCAAAATAAACAAAATACTTGTGATCAAATTCGGAGGAATCGGGGATATTCTTCTTACTACTCCCGTGCTTCCGAATTTAAAGGAATTTTTCCCTGAAGCTGAGATAAACTTTCTAACCGTCAGACATTCAAGGGATATACTGATAGACAATCCTTATATAACAAGAGCGTTTACTTATGACGCAAGCGAGGATAAATCCTGGTGTCTGATAAAAAACATCCGCAAACAGAAATATGATCTTGTTATTGACCTTTTCGGAAACCCCAGAACTGCTCTGATCACTTTTCTGAGCGGAGCAAGATACCGATTCGGATTTAATTTCAGAGGCAGGAATTACGCATACAACATTAAAGCCGAAGGCAGAGGCGGAGTGGTTCATAATGTCGAATTCAATCTCGATTCTTTAAGAGCGCTTGAGATACCTGTGGTTTCAAAGAAACTTTTCCTTCCGGTCAATATTGTACATGAAGAATTTGCGGATCAGTTTTTCAGATCCAATGATCTCTATTCAAAAAAAATAATCGGAATATCAAAAACAGGCGGCTGGGAATCTAAGAGATACAAAGCTGATGATTATACAATACTCATGGATAAGCTGAATGAAATTTATGATGTAAACTTCATTCTCTTCTGGGGAAATCAGAGAGAAAGGGAAAACTGCGAACGCATAAAGAACAATGTTAAGAAAGGGAATGCTTATCTGATCCCTGACAGTCCGATAAGATATCTGGCTGCAATAATAAGCAAATGCGATCTTGTGATCGGCAATGATTCCGGTCCGCTGCATATTGCGGTTTCCATGGGAGTCCCGACTCTGGGAATTTACGGACCGACCAATCCAAAACTTCAGGGTCCGTTCGGTGAGAACAATCTTTCCGTTGTAAATAAAAACATTGACTGCCTGTACTGTAATTTACTCAACTGCAATATCGGAAATATCTGCATGACTGAGCTTTCCAAAGAAAAGATAATTGATAAGGTAAAAGAACTTGTGAGAATAAATGACATTCATCTATAGTATTTTAAAACTTTAAAATAAGTTTCTAATAAATATAATAATTTTTATTTTGTTCAACAAAAAATTTTTATGGCAGAAGAGAAGGTAAACAAGTTTCCAAGAGGCATACCGTACATTATCGGCAATGAACTAGCGGAAAGATTCAGTTACTACGGCATGAAGGGAATTCTTGTGGTATTCATGACGCAGTATCTGATGACATCGGGCAGTCTGGATGTCATGAATCCCAATGAAGCAACCAAATGGTATCACGTTTTCAGCATGGCGACATATTTTTTCCCGATTATCGGCGCATTTGTATCTGATATATTCTGGGGAAAATACAAGACGATCATTCTGCTTTCCGTGGTATACGTACTTGGTCACGCGGCGCTTGCAATTGATGAATCCCGACTGGGATTGTCGATTGGTCTTACTCTGATTGCAATGGGTTCAGGCGGAATAAAACCCTGTGTCTCGGCTCATGTCGGCGATCAGTTTGAGAATAAGAACAAGCATCTTCTGGAAAAGATATTCGGATATTTCTATTTTTCAATTAATCTCGGCGCGGCGATATCCACTCTTCTCACGCCAATTCTGCTTGAATTTTACGGTCCGCATGTGGCATTCGGAGTGCCGGGACTATTGATGCTTTTTGCAACAATAGTTTTCTGGATGGGAAGGAAAGTGTTTATTGCAATTCCACCGGTAGGATGGAGCGCTTACAAGAATGATGTGTTCAGCGAGAAAGGGAAAAAAGCAATCATCAATCTCGGGATCATGTATATATTCATAGCAATTTTCTGGTCGTTGTTCGATCAGACCGGATCTTCATGGGTTATTCAGGCGGAGAAAATGGACAAATGGGTTGATCTTGGTTTTGTGAAATTCGATCTGCTTGCTTCTCAGATACAGGCGATAAATCCTCTTCTGATAATGATTTTCATTCCGCTTTTTACGAGCGTTGTCTATCCAATGGTTGATAAAATTTTCCCGCTTACCATGCTGCGGAAGATATCGATCGGAATGTTCCTTGCGGCATTTTCATTTGCGATAATTGCATTTGCCGAGACTGCAATTTCAAACGGCGGCACACCGAGCATTCTATGGCAGTTCTGGGCTTATGTGATACTGACTGCAGCGGAAGTGATGGTATCAATTACGGGACTTGAGTTTTCATATACACAGGCGCCGAACAGCATGAAGTCATTTGTAATGGGTTTGTGGCTGCTTGGAGTATCGCTTGGAAACGGAATTACGGCTCTTGTAAATCAGCTGATAGTAAATGATGACGGCTCTTACAAGCTCGTCGGTTCGGAATACTTCTGGTTTTTTGCCGGACTGATGATGGTAACGGCATTCGCATTTATAATTGTGGCAAAGAGATACAAGGTTGAAAATTATATACAGGAAAGAGATGTACTTCCGAATCCGCTTGTCATTGAAAATAATTAATGAAAAGTTCTTTGGTTTTAGATTTAATATAAATTAACATATACTTAAATTGCCTTATTAAAAAAACAAAAAAAAGAATTAATGTCTAAAAACATCCCAATTACAGTTGCTTACGGTGACGGAATCGGTCCGGAAATAATGGAAGCCACACTGAATATAATAACTTCAGCAGGTGCAAATCTGGATATAGAAACAATAGAAGTAGGAGAACAGGTTTATCTCAGAGGAAATATGGCAGGTATTGATCCAAGCGCCTGGGATTCTCTTAAAAGAACCAGAATATTTCTGAAAGCTCCGATCACTACCCCGCAGGGAGGCGGTTACAAAAGTCTTAATGTGGCTACAAGAAAAACTCTCGGACTTTATGCCAATGTAAGACCATGCATTTCATATCATCCGTTTGTATCAACAAAACATCCCGTCATGGACCTGGTCATAGTAAGGGAAAATGAAGAAGATCTCTATGCGGGAATTGAACACAGACAGACTCAGGATGTCTTCCAGTGTTTAAAACTCATCACGCGTCCGGGATCGGAGAAGATAATCAGATATGCATTTGAATACGCTCTGTCCAATAACAGAAAGAAAGTAACATGTTTTGTAAAAGACAATATCATGAAACTTACTGACGGATTGTTTCATCAGATTTTCAGGGACATAGCTGTTGATTATCCTGAAATTGAAAATGAGGTCTGGATAGTTGATATCGGAGCGGCAAAGATGGCGAATACACCTGAGAATTTTGATGTTATTGTCATGGAAAATCTCTACGGTGATATTCTTTCAGACGTGGCGGCTCAGATAACAGGATCGGTTGGACTTGCCGGTTCGGCCAATATCGGAGCGAATTACTCAATGTTTGAAGCCATTCACGGTTCAGCTCCCAGAAGAGCGGGGCAGAATCTCGCAAATCCTTCAGGACTTCTGCTTGGCGCAGTAATGATGCTCAATCATATCGGTCAGATAGATGTCGCCACAAATGTTCATAATGCCTGGCTTAAAACCCTGGAAGACGGTATTCATACCTATGATATTTTCAAGGAAAATATAAGCAAGCAGAAAGTTGGCACAAAGGAATTTGCTAAAGCTGTCATCGAAAGAGTCGGCGAAAAACCCAAGACCCTCAAAGAGGTAAAATACAAAGCCATTGAAAAAAGAGAAGCTAGGGTTTCAGCCGGAAAATATAAGATACAGAGAAAAGATCTCGTTGGTGTGGACGTTTTCCTTGACTGGAAAAACGGAAGCGCTGAAGATCTGGGAGAGATACTTAAGAAATCAAGCACAAATCACCTTAATCTGTCTTTTATGAGCAACAGAGGTGTTAAAGTATGGCCTTCGGGAAATCCCGAAACATTCTGCACAGATCACTGGAGATGCAGGTTCGTTCAGACAAAGACTGATGAAGCTCTCAACAATTCACACGTAATTGAGCTGCTTGAAAGCATAAACAATTCAGGATTCGATTTCATTAAAACCGAACATTTGTATAATTTCGACGGTGAACCCGGATATTCAAAGGCGCATTAATTATACTTAAGCTTCACACTTTCCATTATAAATCCGCTGCAAATCAGCGGATTTTTTTTAGGGTATTGACAAAGACTATAAAATAGTTTAGTTTTGTAAAGCACTTTATTTTACAAAGCACTTTAAAACAAATAAAAAATGGAATCAAAACAGGCAGAGTTAGAACTTTCATTGATCAAAAAAATAATGGAAGACACACGAAGGATAAACATAGACAACGGAGTTCATTACATATTCTGGGGGATACTTGTGGCGGCGGGACTGCTGATCAATTATCTTATGCTGATAATGGATTTTTACGAAAAGTATGCGGGATTCGTCTGGCTGGTTTTGATGATATCCGGAGTAGTTGCTGATATTCTGATTGGAAAACATCAGAGTAAAAGAAGCAGGGTTTCCACTTACGGAGGAAGATTGTTATCCTCATTGTGGCTGGCATCAGGAATCGCAATGTTCATTTTCGGATTTGTCGGTTCATTTGCTGGAGCATATAATCCGATCTATATCTGTCCGATCATAGCCACATCTCTCGGAATATCCTATTTTACGAGCGGATCGATTCAGCAGCTTAAATGGCTGAAGATGGTATCTCTCGGCTGGTGGAGCGGCGCAGTGGTGATGTTCTTATTTCCGGGAATTCACACACTGCTTATCTTCGCGTTGATGATAATTTTATTTCAGATCGTACCGGGAATAGTTTTAAACAAAAAGTCCAGGGAATATCTTGTTGAAGCAGCCCGATGAATTACGATTATCAGCAAATAGACGATGTAATACATTCCCGTATCAGAACTTCCATAATGGCGGTTTTAATAAGCACTGAGGAAGCGGAGTTTAATTTTCTAAAGGAAAAGGTAAATGCAACTGACGGAAATCTCAGCGTACATTTAAAAAAATTAGAACAAGCCGGCTACATCAGCGTAAAGAAACTTTTCGTTGACAGAAAACCGTTATCAAAATACAAAATTACATCAAAAGGATATAAAGCGTTTGAAGCTTACATAAATAATTTAGAAAATATCATTAAATCAAATAAAAAATAATAGCATTATGGAAAAATTAACAGAAGAACAGATCAGTCAGAGTTTAAAAGATCTGAACGGATGGGAATCAGATAAATCATCCATTAAAAAAACATTCAAGACAGCTGGATTTCCGCAGACGATGGGACTTGTAACCGCAATCGGTGCTTTCTGTCAGCAGCACGACCATCATCCGGATTTTCTGACAATGAAATACTCTGAAGTCGAAGTGTCATTTTCCACACATTCAGCCAAAGGAATAACCCAAAAGGACATCGACATAGCAAGAGACATTGAAACTTTAAAATTTTAAATATATACATGAAGAATTTTACAACATTATCCGCAATTTTATTTTCAGTCATTTTTACCTGCAGCGTTTCTTTTTCACAGGAAAGCGATTCAGCATCTTCGGAACAGGTGACGGTTATTTCAGGAAAAGTCACCGGGGAAAAGAACGAGATACTTGCAGGCGCTAATATCGTTATTGAGGGAACAATAGACGGAGCTACATCAGATGAAAAAGGTTTGTATGAATTTGAAACTGAAAAATCCGGACCGGTAAATCTTATTGTGACCCTGATTGATTACGCAGAAAAGAAAATACCTCTCGATATTTATCCGGGACAGAATGTTGTCCTGAATATAAAGCTTACAAAAACCGAAGTAAGGACAGATGAGATTATTGTTACCGCCAGTTCCTTTACATCAGGAAACAATAATGCTGTTACTCTTACGCCACTTGAGATCGTAAGAATACCAGGTGCAGACGCAGATCTTTACAGAGCCATTACCACTTTTCCCGGTTCCAATCAGGTAAACGAAGGCAGCCGTATTACAGTACGCGGCGGAAATCCTGATGAAGTGCTGACGATCATTGACATGGCATCGCTTTACAATCCCTTTATCTTTGATGAAACTTTCAACACCTCTTCTTATTCCACTATTAATCCCTGGGGTTTAAAAGGAATAAACTTTACAAGCGGAGGATTCTCCGCCAAGTACGGCAATGTTCTTTCAGCTGTCCTTGATCTTAAATCATATGATATGCCTCAGGGAACAGGAATGTTCGCATGGCTTGGACTTGCAAACGCTTCCCTTTCAGGTGTATATCTTTCAAAGGACAGAAAACTCGGGGCTACGTTTACAGCTGGAAAATTATTTCTCGAACCTTATTTCGCGGTCAACGGCAAGTATTCCGATTATTCCCCCATTCCCCAGTCCAACCAGCTGGGCGGTACGGTTTCTTACAAGGTTGGATTATCAGGCAATCTTAAACTGTATGCCAATTACAGTGATGACAGGATAGGAATAAAAAACTCAAGTCCTACTTTTGACGGATATTTTGAAGGCAGCACAAAAAATTATTTTGCAAATATTAAGCTGACCACAGCTCCTTCTGTTTCCACTTTATTAAGCGTCGGGGCATCATACAGTCTTAACAACAGTAAATCATCCTACGGTATTCTTAACACTGACGAAAAGAACATTTACTCAAAAGGAAGAGCTGAACTCACAAAGCAGGTAAGTAATAAGATCGATATAAATACAGGTCTTGAATATGAATACAACGGTTATGATATCTCAGGCACCGTTCCTCAGTACTCATATGATCTTAAGCTGAATGCTCCTTCGTTGAATATCGATACACTTTCCAGCACAGGCAGGATTGGCGCTTATCTGGAGTCACAGATCAGACTCAGCGATAACATCTTTATCATTCCCGGAATCAGAACTGATTATCACACACTTTCGGAAAAGATAAGTTTCGATCCGAGATTTTCATTCGGATTTTTACTTGCAAAGTATCAGACCATAAAGGGAGCTGTCGGACAGTATCATCAGTATCCTAGTCTTGTCGACTACGCTACTTCTCAGAACAACAGTCTCAATCCGGAATCAGCGCTTCATTATATTCTCGGGTATGAATACAATAATGACGGAAATCTAATTTTCAGAGTAGAGGGATATTACAAGGATTATTCAAATCTTGTATTGCGGAACAGAACAAATTTTTATTACGGTTCTGAAGGCGAAGGAAATGTAAAAGGAGTCGATGTTTTCTTTAAAACAAAAATATCCAACAAATTTACCGGATGGATTTCCTATGCATATTCGGATTCGAAACGAAAGCAGTTTGACGCTCAGGAACTTGCGCCTTCAAATTACGACATCACTAACAACATGAGTATTGTCGGAAGTTATAATCTGGGAGATAATCTTGTTTTCGGAATGTCATACAAACTCTCCACAGGCAAGCCCTATACTCCTGTTACCGGAAGCACCTTTGACAGTACTCTTCAGGTTTACAAGCCGGTTTACGGAAGCGTTAACAGCGAAAGATTTCCGACATACAACAGACTGGATATGAATGCGCAGTACATTTTTTCACTGTTCGGGAAATTTGCAGTTGGAGTGCTTGCATTCAACAATATATTCAATCAGAATAATCTGTATGATTATACATATAATTATGACTACAGCACACAGGTGCCGATCTACACAAACAACAGGAGAACAATTTATCTGGGGCTGGGTCTGCAGTTATGATTTTTCGGTCAATAATTCAAACAATTCAAACAATTCAAACAATTCAAACAATTCAAATAATTCAAATAATTCAAACAATAATCAGAACAATTAATTTAAAAACAATCTCAGAAGGAGAAAATAAAATGAACAAAAAAACATTAACAACAGTCCTGCTGCTGTTAGCTATTCTGGCAGGAAGCGGTCACGTTTTTGCTGACAGTGATTTTGACAAAGCAATTCTCAAGGCAAAAAAATCACTTAAAGAGGCAATGGACAAAAGTGATGAGGCAAAGTTAATCAAGGCAAGAGGACAGTTCGAAAGAATACTTCAGCTGAAACAGCAGCCATGGCTTGTAAACTATTACATCGCTCTTGCAGATAACGGTCTTGCAACCGTAGGGATGAGAACACAGGATAAGGATAAGATCAAAAAATATACTGAGTCAGGAATTGAAATGATAAATAAATCCATAGACGAAAATCCGGAATTCTGCGATTCCTATGTACTTCTTGAAACTCTGAATTTCAACAGATGGCAGTATGAACAGGAGAAGATGCAGGAGATAATCTCCGCAACACAGAATGCCGACAATGAAGCTAAAAGAATTGATGCAGACAATCCGAGATATGTTTTAATAAAAGGTATTTCGCAATTTTACACACCTGAAGCATTCGGCGGAGGCGTGAAAATGGCGCTTCCCACACTTGAAAAATCAATTGAACTTTTTAAGAACAGGAAAGAGAAAAGCGAACTTTATCCTGACTGGGGTCACGATATGGCAATGGGATATATGGCACTGAGTCTGATAAAGAGAAATGATGACGGCGATATGACTAAGGCAAAAGATATGATAGATGAAGCTCTGAAAATAAATCCGGAATCAGGATTTATTTCGGGTTATGTTATGGAAGAATATAAAAACAGTAATTCTACAGACAGCAAATAATAAAAGAAAAGAGTTTGTTTATACGCCGGGTATGAAAGTATCCGGCGTTTTTTTATTCCGCCGTTGTCGTTTCTACCTGATCGTAACAGACTCTGCCTGGGACCGGGATTCTTTTTAGATACTTTGTTCCTTGTAATTTCAGCTGTAGTTATCATTTCATAATCTTATCAAACTGCATTAAAAGATCAACAATCATTAATAAAGGAAAGAAGTTATAAAATGCGGATACAAAGTCATTGCTGCAGAGAATCTTTCCTTTGTTACCTCTTCTTTTATTTAACAGGATTCCGGTATTTACGCCTGAAATATATTTCAAAATTCTTACAGACTCTTTAAGCATTCAACATTCAAGAGAATTCTTATAGTCTAATCAAATTAAATATCAGAAAATTATTTTTTAAAAAAGTAAATACCCTGATTCCCTTAAAACAGTATATCTTCTTTCCACTATATTAATTTAATAATTTTACCATCTTGAGTTCTAAGTTTGAGGGGATTTTAATTTGAAGTATGTAAAATATAATTAGTAATTTAAATCAAAAAATTAAGTGTAAAAAATTTTTTTATCAATAGTGTCCAAAACGTTTAGTTTAAGAAATCAAAATTTACTGGAGTAAACGTACTTTCTTTTGTACGACCAAAAGAAAGTACCAAAGAAAAGTCGCCGCTGGTGAATAATTGCCTAAATTCGTGAAAAATTGCGATAAAATTTCCAACTCAAAATTTGCTGCGCAAATTTCTCGGACAGGGAAATTTTATTGACGCAATTTATCACGAATTCTTAACGGCAATAATTCACAGGCGGATAGTTTGACAAAATATATCAAAAAGTTTAAAAGATTTTAAATATTAAAGCATTTCTTATGATTAAAAATTAATTTGGACAGTATTGTTTTTTTATAAAAATACTTAAAACAAATATTATGAAAATAGGAGCTGAAGCACTAAAAACATTTTTCGTATTTCTGATTTTTACAATAACCTCATCATGCTTTTCGCAACAATGGAATTTCGTTCCAAGCCCGAATCCGGATAACGCCCGTAACCTTTTAAGAGGAGTATGGGCGAATTCATCTAACGACGTTTGGGCAGTTGGAGAATCTGGTTTGTTACCTTCTCTGAATTTAACAGAACACTGGGATGGTGCTAACTGGTCAGTAATAAATTCCCCTAGTCCGGGATTACAGACCAATGTATTAAATGCCGTTCAGGGTTTGTCTGCTAATAATGTTTATGCAGTTGGTTATAAAAGTGATTTCGGAACACCGCAAATGATGGCTCTTCACTGGGACGGAAGTTCATGGACACAGCAATCAACTCCAACAGTGACAGGAGGTTCTGCATTCCAATGTATCGCCGTACTCGGACCTGAAGATATTTATGCAGGTGGATATAAAGCTGTCGGAGCACCCGGACCTACTCAAGGCACATTAATAACACACTGGAATGGCTCAAGCTGGAATATTGAATCAACTCCTAACCAATCTGCTAACAGATCCAATACCATTACTAATATAAAAGGTCTTTCATCAAATGATATCTGGGCATCCGGGTATTCAAGAACTGTTGCAGGAACTTATAAGGCAATGATGCTTCACAAAACCGGCTCTGGCTGGGATTTAGTTACGGTACCTCAGCCGGGATTGGAAAACTTTCTGTATCAGATAGACATTGTTGCATCTGATAATATTTGGGTTGCAGGTCAGTACAATGACGGCACTCAGTACAGAGTGTTTTTCCTGCATTACAATGGCAGCTCCTGGACAGTTGAATACAGTCCGGGCGGAGGCGGAGGTGCAGGTATCGTTCATAATTCACCAAATGATATCTGGTCTGCAGGATCTTCGTTTGCGCATTATGACGGAACCAGCTGGAATACAATTAGTGCTGCTCTTCCGAACGAGTCCAGCATGCTATATATGAGCGGAGTTTCCACTAGTGATATTTGGACTGTAGGAAGATATTACGAAGGTAATAATTTGAAAACATTAACCATGCACTATGGAGGCACTACCATGATCTCAAATACTAATACAATAATTAGAGATTATAAACTTTTACAAAATTATCCGAATCCTTTCAATCCTGTGACAAATATTGAATTCAGTATTTCAAAATCAGGATATATTTCATTGAAGATCTTTGATATGTCGGGAAAGGAAATTACGGCTGTTGTTAATGATGAATTAAATACCGGAAATTACAAATATAAGTTTGATGCATCAAATCTCGCAAGCGGGATTTATTTTTATACTTTAACAGCAGAGAATTTCTCAGATACGAAAAGTATGATTTTGCTGAAGTAACGACATTTGCCGCTTAAGAATATTTAAAATAAACAAATTTCCCTTTAGACAGCAGACTCTGTTTGGGAACAGAGTTCATTATGAAACTCTGTTTAAAATAAATCTAAACTGCTTATCCACCGGAGACGGAGAGAACGTGAATATATCGTAAGGTATGGATTATATTCAGATGACAGGATAATTCTGATGCTGCTGTTTCAAAAAGTTTAACTAAATCAAACTTTTTGGTCAACAACAACATACATCTGCCAAATTCTCGATTCAGTTTTTTTTGATAAAGACTGCTCCGCTCATTTACGTCTGCAGCGGTGCATAGATATTTTTTAACATTGAACATCGAACACTAAAGATTTTTCAATGAATCCTTATTTAATCAGCATCATTTTTTTTGTTTCAGAGTAATTTCCGGAGGTAAGTCTGCAGTAGTAAATCCCGCTCGGTAAATTTTCATCTTTAAATTTTATGTTATAACTTCCCTGCCGCTGAATTTCGTTAACAAGCTGTCCGATTTCATTTCCTCTGATATCAAATATTTTTAAAGTGACAAAAGCAGTTTTTCTGAGATCATATCTGATACTTGTTTCCGGATTAAAGGGATTGGGATAATTTTGATACAGAATGAAATTTTCAGGAACAGATGAATAATTATTTTCAATCCCTATTAAGGAAGAATTGTATTTGAGTATAATCCCGTCATTTCCTACAGCCCAGCCGTTTCTTCGGTCAGGGAAGACTATTCTGTATATCCTGCTCTGAAGCGGCGTACCTGTAAGTTCCCATGAAGCTCCGCCGTTTGTGGTCACCAGGAAACTGTCCACTATGCCGAGTGAAACCCAAGCTTCATTTTGTGTTCTGTATGCAATTGTGTTTGCAATTCCAAACACCTGAAATTCACTGTAAAGCCAGTTTGATCCTCCGTCGGAAGATTCGATCTTACTGGAGCCGTATTCAAAATCTCCTCCTACTCCTAATGCGTTTTTATTATCAAGAAAAGTAAAATCGTTTATCGGTTCAGGTCCGACGATAATTGTTCTCCATGACCTGCCTCCGTTGGTTGACTTCCATACAATTCCGGCAATGTCAACCGCTCCGCCAACTGCAAGACCGTAATCATTGTCAAAGAATTTTATTTTTCTGACGGGAAATCCGAATACAATTCCGGAATCCACTGCAGCAGCATTCCAGATTATTCCTCCGTCAGAAGTATAATATAGACTTCCACCGGAACCGGCAAGATATCCGTTCATTGGATCACGGAAGAATACAGAATTAAGAAAAACATTTGAATCAGGAAAAGAGACAGCATTCCAGTTCATTCCGCCGTTAGTTGTAGAAAGTATAACCGAGCCGTAATAATTAGGCGGAGTTGCATCAAGTTCCCATGCAATCGCAAATCCCACATCTCTGCTGACAAAGAAAATATCGTAAATATTATTTCTGATGCCGGTTATCTGAACATTCCAGTCAGCTCCGTTATCGGAAGTATGAATTATTACACCCGAATCCCCTGCTATCCATCCGTAAGTTGAATCCGTGAAGAAACAGGAAGTAAAATTATTTTTTACCGGCGACTGCTGCACGATCCAGTAACTGTCGCCCGCTTCGGCTTTAAAAGCTGAAAATAAAATTATTATTAATATGGCAGTGATTATTTTCACTTAATTTATATCAGAATCTGATTTTTAAAAATTTATTCAGGGTAGGTTATTTCTTTTTCTCATGAACCATTCCAGACAAAGCAGAAATATCAGCAGTGAAAGGTAATACGGATTTACATTAAGTTCAATATTTCTTGCTGTTCTGAATTCATAATCTGATCCGGAATTCATTTCCTTTAGAATATTATTTATTTCATCTTTCGTTTTGCCGGTCAGGTTCTGGCCTTTGGTTTCCAGAGAAAGAATTTTCAATACGGAATTATCAGCGCGCGTTTCAATATACTCAAAGTTATTCTCTCCAACGGAAAATCTTCCGGCGGCATTTTCTATGAGTTCATCACCCTCATAAAGTCCAGCAGTATAATCATAGTTCCCTTCGGCAGAAATTTTTATTCTGCCGGAATAATGCAGATCATTAAGTCTAATAAGTTCAGTTTCTTTTTCTTCCCCGTTCCCGCTGATCTTCACTCTGATTTTCTCATTTCCCTTTATACTGTGATTCAGGATTACAGCATTGATTACCACATCTTCAAATTTTGAATAAACGGGTTTGTCCGTTTCGACAGTGAAATGTTTCTGAGCTTCCTTATCGGTAATAGCCACTAAAATCCCGGAAATCATATTCCTGAAAAGTTCGCCGCCGCCGGTACTGTTTTTATTCAGTCTCCATTTATAAAATCCGTATGTCAGCAGCGCTGCGGATCTTTTGTTTTCTGTATTTTCAATGATGAGTGCAGGTTCTGAATTTTTTGAAGTGAGCAGATAAGTATCGGATGACGGGTTTGCAGAGAAAACGGAAGACGTCTTAAAAATATCCGGCAGCCTGCTTACACCCTGAAGCTGATCCTGATTTGCGAATAGATCATTACCGGGAGTGACAACCGATACAAGACCGGTAAGCTCTTCATAATCAGAAGCAGATACAACCTTAAAACTTAGCTTGTCCTCGATCGTCATTAGTTTGCTCATATCGGTATTCTTTCCTGCGATGAATATAAGAGATGAATTTCTTTTATCAATATCAGAACTTATTTTATTCAAAACAAGCCGGTCGGAAACTGATGTCGGATATCCGAGGAGAATATAGGAATCAAATTTTTCATTCTCCGGAAATGCTCCTTCATAAAATTCCCCGGCGGATTTCTGAGTTCTGACTGTTAGCTCGAAATTGCTTATCATCTTCATTTCTTCCGTAATGAAAGCATTATCAGGTCCGGGAGCTCCCGCTACCAAAAGCACTTTGAATTTGTTATCTGTAAACTTAATGAAAAACTCCCTGAAGTTATTTTTTAACGTGATCTCGTTTTCCAGCGGCTCTGTTTCTATTCTGTATTTTACGATCTTATCTACCGGAGAAAATACGCTGAAACTCACTTCATATGATGCAGCTTTATCGTTGACGGTTATCTGTTTTGTATCAATCAGATTTCCCTCTTCATAAAGGTGAACATTCAGGATTGAGTTGTAATTGTATGAGTCTATCTGAACCTTAACAGGGACATTGCTCCGGACAAAAGCTGTCTTATTAAAATAAAGATTTTTTATAACTACATCGTTTTTCTGGATTGTATCCCCTGTCAGATAATAATTGAAAGGGACATTCATAGATCTTGCAAATTTCAGAGGATTGCCTCCTTCGTTTATGATGCCGTCTGAGATTACATTTACTGTTGAAATATTGCTTTCGGAAAATTTTTCCTGAAGAGTGCTGACAGATGAAGACAGATCAGTACCGAAGTTATTTATATCATTATATTTAATGTCCTTAATTTCGTTCTTTTTTATCTCCTTTATAAGATCCTTGGAAAAGAGGAAATAAAGATTATCGGAATTTCCGGCTCCTTTGACATCAAGTTCATTGCTGAGTTTGCTGATGAGCAATTCATTCCTGTTTTCAATCAGAAGACTCTGAGAATTATCAATGAGAAATACATTCTTGGGTGAAGGGGAAATGTTCATGATAAATGACATAACGGGTGACAGAAGAAGAAGCAGAAAAAGAAATACGGTTACAGTTCTTAAAAATGTAAGAAATTTTCCCGTTGTATTTTTCAGGACTGTTTTTCTGTAATAGAAATATGAAACGGCAGCTGAAATGATGAGAAGCAATACTGCATAAAAAATTCCGTATTCTGCGTCAAATGTAAAATTCATCCGTTCAGGTTGGTTTTAAGAAGTTAAAAGAATACTTAACAGCATACAAATTGAGAACATGAAATCAGGTCTTTTCACTCTGTTCTTCCTTCGAAAACATTCCGGAAAATTTCCTGTTTGTGAATTTTTCCCGAAACCAAACTTTACATTTTTACATCCACATAGATGGATTCGCGGAGTTCGTTTATCCATTTTTCCATTTCTTTGTTTTCCTTAAAGTTGGCTGCGTAAGCTTTTACACGCTCATAGTCATCTTTAAGTGTAAGTTTATGCGGAGGGATTATATCGATAAGTTTTATGATCTCATATCCGTACTGTGTATCGGAACCTACTCTTATAGGGTTGGTGATCTGTCCGGCTGAGAGCAGTCTTAATTTTTCAACGGTCGAACTGTCCAGCAGTTCGGCGGAGACTTTTCCCGCATATCCTCCGGTCTTTTTCGCCTGGGGGTCCTGGGAATACTGTTTTGCAGCATCTTCAAAAGTAATTTCACCGCTGATGATCCTGGTTCTGAGTTCATCTAAAAAATTAATCGTCTCAAAATCTGATGATTCAAATTTCGGAAAACGAATCAGTATATGCTGTGATTTAACCTTATCACCCTGTTTCTCATTCAGCTTAATTATATGATAGCCGAATTCCGTTTCGACTACACCTGATACTTCGCCCGGTGATAGACTGAAAACAGCGTCTTCAAATTCCTTTACAAATGTACCTTTCTTTGCATATCCAAGATCACCGCCTTCTATTGCAGAAAGCGAATCCTGTGAATTCCTCCGGGCCAGTTCCGAGAAATCTGCGCCGTTCTTTATACTGTCCAGGATCTGTTCTGCAATTCTCTTCGCCTCTTTTTTTTCAGCTTCACTTACTTTCCTCTCAAGCAGGATCGTTGCTATCTCAAACTCTTCATTCACCTGCGGAAGGCTGTCCTTGTATGTTTCGAAAAAATCCTTTATTTCCCTGTCAGATACTTTAATATTGCCTGAAAATTTCTGTCTCTTCAGCTTTTCGGCTTTCATGTTTTTGGAAAGGTCATCACGCAGAAGAATTTTTATCTTCGTCAGCGACATGTTATACATTTCCTGCAGTTTTTCTTCCGAGCCTACCTGTGAAATAAGCGTTTTAATACGGTTGTCAAGTTCCCTGTTAATTTCATCCTCGCTTATCACAATGCTGTCCTGCTCGGCTTTGGCAAGTATTATTTTATTTGTAAGAATGGACTGAAAGATCTGCTGGACGACATACGGGGAAATTTCAGTAAGCTGATTCTGACGCGCATACAACTGAATCTGATACTGAAAATCCGATTCGGTTATAATGTCATTTCCGACTATCGCAAGGATCCTGTCTCCTTCCTGCTGTGAATACAAAATTGTAGCAAGAAACAGAAATACGGGTATTGCAGTTATTTTTAAAATTCTCAATTTTATTCTTTAAAAGCTTCAAGTAATACGGATGAGTTTATCTTAACAGGATATTTCTTCTTTAAGTTCTCAACGAATTCTTTTTCCATTTCCTTGAATTTCTCCTGCTGTATCGTATTTGAAATTTCCGACTTTACGTCCTCAAAAGGTTTTGTCTTTACTTTGTTGCTGTCTGTATATGAGTACTTATCTTTATGCTGATCGTAATAAGTCTGCAGATCCTCGGGATTTATTTTAATCTTTCTCCATAACTCTTCCTGATCCACTTTGAAGCTGAGAAGACCGTTTTCGTATTCCGTAAGCTGAGCAATGTATTCAGGGTCTTTCTCAATGTTTTCCTTTATAGCCATTTTATAAAGAAGCGGCATCTCCGCAGCTCCTCTGATCACTTTTCTGAGCGTTTCGGGATTTGCAAGACTTGTCATTGCATCTCTGTTCTTGTTTAAATAAAGTATCATATCATCTACTTTGATCTCACCGTCTTTGTAGGTTGCAATCACTGTCAGTCTCTGTTCGGATGTGAACATTGTATCAAGGTTAAAGCTTGTAAGAGTTTTATTGCTGTCGAATTTTGAAACTAAAAATCCAAGACCGTCATCTTTTATTTCAAACTTGAAATCCTTAACGAGTTTGTCAATATAATTGTTATAATCAGTTTTGAATAACGGACCTTTTTTGAAATCACCCTTCAGATTTTCCTTTTGCTTTTCAAAAGAAGAATAAGGTTTGATCTCAGTGACTTTGATAATATGCCATCCGTAAGGAGTTCTCACAAGTCCGGAAACTTCTCCGACCTTTAAAGTAAATGCTACGCTGTCAAACGGCTGTATCATTCTTCTTCTGTCGAAGAAGCCCAGATCACCGCCTTTCTGTGCGGAACCGGGATCCTGGGAAACCTCTGAAGCAACTTTCCCGAAATCTTCCCCGCCTTTTATTCTGTTTAAAATTTCTTTGGCTTTATTATATGTACCGATTGAATCTATCACCTTTCCCAGACTGTCTTTCTGATCCTGTATAAGAATATGTGAAGCCCTGATGCCTTCGCTTCTTTTTTTCTTGTCAGTAAGCTTGATAATGTGCAGACCAAAACTTGTTCTGACGGGTTCTTTTGTATATTCGCCGACTTTCAGCTTGTATAATGCGTCTTCAAATTCAGGAACAGTCATACCTGCGGTAAAGTAATACAGGTCACCTCCGTTTTGTTTGGCGGAATTATCATCCGAATAATCCGCTGCAACTTTTGCAAAATCCTCTCCGTCCTTTAATTTTTTCAAGACTTCAGCAGCTTTATTATAAGCATCTATCGAATCCTGCGGAGTCATATTCTGCATCGGGAGATTTATGAGGATATGAGAAGCTCTTACTTCATATTCCTTTTTATCGTAAAGATCTTTTATGTTTGGTTCTACAATTTCCTTGTCTATTAAAAATGACGTTAAGAAATTCTCTTTATACTGTTTGAGGTCATTCTGTATATCTTCAGACTGTAAAAGACCTCTTTCCCTGGCGTCTTTGACCTTCAGTCTGTATTTAATTAGAAGATCAAGAAATTCAAGACGCTTTTCCATGCTTGAATTCTTTGCGGAATCAAGATTGTTAACGGTTTTAAGATATTGATTTTCAAAATCCTCAAGATATATCTTTTCATCACCTATCTCTGCAACCACCTGTTTCTTTTTGGATGAACATGCCACTATCGTTATCATCGAAATCAAGATCAAAAACGAAATAAACCCAAGATAATTTTTCTTTTTATACATTTAAATTGTTTGCTTATTTTTAAATTAATCGGTTAAAATACTTATTTACCTGCTGAATTGAAAGCCAAGAAAATAACCTCGCGATGCAGATTGTTTTCTTTCTTCTTGACAATTTAAAGCATTTTTTCTTCAAAGATTTTTGGAATTGACCCAATAGTGTCCCAAACGTTGTATAAGATTATATAGTAAATTTCAATTATGCTCAGATTTACCTTCTTTCTTTTGCATGATCAAAAGAAAGAAGCAAAAAAAAATCGCCCACTGGTGATAAATTGCCGGA
>JAFDZR010000059.1 GCA_018266875.1 Bacteroidota bacterium | reverse complement strand
TACTACAATAAAAAACTATTATTTTACGGACAAAAATCTCACAACGGGAAAATATAAATACAGACTTAAGCAGACAGACTTCAACGGTAATTTCAAATTCTTTGAACTTCAGGAAGAAGTCAGCATCGGCGTTCCGGAGAAATACGATCTTTCACAGAATTATCCGAACCCTTTCAATCCCGTTACAACGATCGGCTATGCTCTGCCTTCGGACGGCATAGTCATGCTGAAAGTATATGACATAACGGGAAGGGAAGTGAAGACTCTTGTGAATGAGATGAAGACAGCCGGATATCACAAGATACAATTCAATGCTTCAGATCTCCCCAGCGGAGCGTATTTCTACCGCATTAATGCAGGGGATTTTGTTTCTGTTAAAAAGTTTGTAGTATTGAAATAAAGTATATTTTAAATTCGGAGCAGGGGTGATAGTTCTTTCTTCAATTTATTTTAATTCAAATTTAATTTTTTAAAGGTTTAAAGAATTTAGGAATATACAATTCAACTTAATTATCTTTGGTTTTCTGCTGTATTTTTTTGCTGATGCGGTATTTACGGATAATAACGGGTTTAATTTTGTGAGTAGAATAACACCTTGATTTCAATTTGGAATTGGGAATTTCATATGTCAAATATTTTTAAACTGTAGATAAAAAGTTACGGGTTTTGAGTTGTGTTTATTACATCTTACATCCCGTAATTTTTTTATTGAAGATCTCAAAAAATATTCCATTACATTGAAACCACATTCTTATCAATTTTTTTACCTCTGAAAACACTGAATATTCCGAGAGTTATGGCAAGTATGATCGGACCCATGAATAATCCCACCAGACCAAAAAGCTGTATACCTCCGATGACACTGAAAAAAACAAACAGTTCATTCATTTTTACTCTTTGCTTTATAAGCTTGGGAAGAAGAAAATTGTCTATCATGCCGATAACGAGTGCAGCATAGACTGCAATCATAACTGCTTTACCGTATTCACCTGAGATCAGAAGTACAATTATTACGGGTACAGTAACAAACGCAGTCCCGCCTGTTGGGATCATTGAAAATATCATTGCCAGAATTCCGAGAAGTATGTATGATGGAATCCCCATGATCCAGAAGATAAGACCTGCAAGTGTTCCCTGCAGAAGTGCGATAAAAAGCGTACCTCTTATAGTTGCATTGATGAGTGCGGATGTTTCTCTTATGAGTTCATTTGACTGGCTTTTTTCCATAGGCATGATTTCCGGTATTTTGCTTATGATATTTTCTCCATCCCTGAAAAGATAAAACATACAGAACACTGATAAAGTAATACCGATAAAAATTCCAAATGCTCCTTCAATAAAATACAGTGAAGCAGACAGTACAGCATCTTTGATCGTATCTATAAAACTCTTAATGTCTTCCGGTTTTAAAATATCATCTATATTAATAATGTCATTCAGATAAGTATAAATAAATGAAATTTTACCATTCTGAAGATCAGTTAAGATCTGTTTAATGTCATCTACGGATGCACTTGAGATCCCTGCAATTTCATTTACTGCGGAAGCTAAAACAGCGAGAAAAGGAATGATAAATGTAAATAATGAAACTATTATAGTTATTATTGCGCTTAAGGAGTGGTTATTTGTTTTGGTAAAAAGTTTTTTATATAATGGATAAAAAATTATTGTGAGAATTGCAGACCATAATATTACTGAAATAAAAGGAGCAAGCATCAGCCAGCAAATATATAAAAACAGTCCCGTCAGAAACATCAGCAGTACGAACTGCGACATTTCTTTTCTGTTAATCATATTTTTTCAGTGTTCATAATGTAAAATAAATTTTTAGAATTAGTGCATCTATATTCCTTTTTTCAGTTTCAGAAAAAACTTTATCAGATCATATTGTTCCTTTTCTGAATATATGCTGAATTTAAAAAATGATTCGAGATTCTTTAGGATTAAATTTCTTCTTTTTGCATCAATAAGAATGCCCTCATCGTGAATTTTTCTGTGATCTTTAAATCTTGTTTCAATATAGGTATGATTGACAGTACCATACCATGGATTCCGGAAATAATTTTTTATCATATAACAGTATAAAAATTTATTTGCAGTAAGAGATCTTTTGTCTGCATCCTTTGCCTCAAATGTCTTTATGAAATTCATCACACTGATCCTGAATCCGAAGTAATAATTACCTACATAGCTGAGTCTGATGTATTTGGAAAATTCCGGGTTATCAGAAAAATGGATCATCATATTTCTTTTATCTGTGCCTTTGTGCTGAAAGAAAGAATCCTCCATTGGAGTAGTGGAAATGATATCGTACTTTGTCAGTTCTGCATTCTTCTTAGCAGCTAACTTTATCAGAAATGTAAAATTTTTTCCGAATAATCTCTCTTCTTCTTTGCTTAAATGATACTGAAACATAATTTAAAATTAGTTCATATTAACAGAGTTCATAAATAACATGTGCTGAAAAACAAAATAGATTTTATTGTTGATTAATCAAAATAACTTTTTCATGCCTATCACCTGTAAAATGATCTTTAATATATAAATTTTCAATTTGTTAATTATCTCAATAGCTCCTTTATTTTAAAATTTGAAATTGCTAATATATCCTGCCCCGAACTATAAACTTCAAATTAATTATCATGAAGCCTTCACGATATTTTTTTATTTGTTTAATTCTGAGTTTCACATTTTTTTTAAAATTTAATGATTCTCTTGTTTCATCACAGGTGATCAGCGACTGGACCGGAAAAGGAATCGGCGGCGGTGGAGCCTTTTTCTCACCAAGTTTCAGTCCGCATGATCCGAATGAAATATATATCGCCTGTGATATGAGCGAACTGTTTCATTCCTCGGACCTTGGAATTACATGGAATGAGACAGACTTCAGAGACATGACCGGTAATAACGGAGCGAATGTCCGTTTTACAAATGATCCGATGATCAGATATTGCATAAACTTTGAAAATGATCTAAGGACTCCATATAAAACATCAAACGGCGGGGTCACATGGGAACCTCTGACTTCAGATCCCACTTTTGGCGGAGCATACAGTCTTAATTGTGATCCTTCCAGTTCAAACAACATTTTGGTTTCAGATTATACAAATCTTTATTACTCGACAAACGGAGGCGTATCTTTTTCATCAAAATTTTTTAACGGTTCCGGATGCTATATTGCCGGCGCTTTTTTTGACGGAAATAATATTTATGTCGGGACTAATTCAGGATTACTTGTTTCAACTAATTCGGGATCCGGTTTTTCTTTATCGGCAGTGACAGGGATTCCGGGAACAGAAGCTATGGTATCATTCACAGGAGCAAAGCAATCCGGAACAGTCCGGCTGTTTTGTGTTACTCTCGGCAGCGGTGATGTATATCCGGGTGTTACAGGAGCGGATTTTTTTACTTACAGGAAAGTTTATTCAATTGATATCGGAAATCCGGCGTGGACTGAAAAGACAAACGGAATAAATTCTTCTCACTATCCTTTCTTTGTGTCAATGTCTTTGGCAAATATTTCAACTGCATATTTAGCCGGGGGAAGTGATGCAGGTTCCCCGATCGTTTACAAAACAACCGACGGCGGAAACAACTGGACAAGTGTTTTGCTCACAGTGAATAATGAAAATGTTTTTACAGGGTGGTCAGGACAAGGAGGAGACAGAGGCTGGTCATACGGAGAATACGCTTTGGGATTTCAGTGTTCGCCTGCGGATCCGGATAAAGTATTGATAACCGATCTTGGATTCCCGCACATCACAACCAACGGCGGTTTGACATGGAGACAGTCTTATGTAAATCCGGCTGATCAGAATCCAATCAACACTTTAACTCCAACAGGAAAGTATTACAGAAACGCTGGTCTGGAAAATACAAGCTGCTGGTGGATGACATGGTCTGATTCAGTTAATATATTCGGTTCTTATTCAGACATAAAAGGGACCCGTTCAACTGACGGCGGGAATTACTGGTCATTCAATTACACAGGTCATTCCAATAATACAATGTATCAGTCTGTGTCACATCCTGTCAGCGGAATTCTATACGGAGCTACATCTACCGTTCATGATATGTATCAAAGCACTTATCTCACCGATGCAAGAATTAACAGCGGACTCGGCAGGGTTTTATTTTCTTCAAACAAAGGACAGACATGGCAGACACTTCATGACTTTTCGCATCCGGTAATCAGCATAGCGCTGGATCCGAACAACATAAACAGGATGTATGCCTCTGTAATACACAGCACACTCGGCGGGATATTTGTATCAGATAATATTCAGAACGGCGGTTCATCAACGTGGACTAAACTTGCAAATCCTCCAAGGACAGAGGGACATCCGTTTAATATAAAAGTTTTAAATGACGGAACGCTTCTTTGTTCTTATTCCGGCAGGAGAAATTCATCGGGAGTATTTACAGCAAGTTCGGGAATTTTTATCAGCACAAATTCAGGAGTTTCATGGATCGACAGATCACATTCGGGAATGTATTACTGGACGAAAGACGTAATTGTGGATCCGCACGATGTAAATCAAAATACATGGTACGGCTGTGTATTCAGCGGGTGGGGCGGACCTCCGAATGGCCTCGGAGGATTATACAAAACAACCAACCGCGGATTGAACTGGACGAAAATAAATAATCTTGACAGGGTTGGCTCATGTACATTAAATCCGGAAAGTCCGGACGAAATGTATTTGACTACTGAAGTTAACGGACTCTGGTACAGCAGTAATATAAATTCCGCAACTCCGGTGTTTACTCAGGTCAGCGGTTATAAATTCCGTCAGCCGGAAAGGATTTTCTTTAATCCATATAATTCAAATGAAGTCTGGGTGACAAGTTTTGGAAACGGAATAAAAGCCGGATACACAGTCCAGCCTGTTATTCAGTTGAATATTACAGCGGGAATTGAAGGATTCAGAAACGAAAGTCTGCAGATAAAGGATACATTAAAATTAATTTTAAGAAATGAGTTTACGCCTTACAGTAAAGCGGATTCAGTAAGAGTATTTCTTGATTCAACAGGAAATGCGTCTGCAGATTTTGCTAATGCTCCATCAGGGAATTATTTTATTCAGACAATTCACAGAAATGCACTTGAGACTTGGAGCTCAATCCAGCAAAGTTTCACAAGAGGAAATATCTTGAATTTTGATTTCACCGGTTCACAGACTCAGGCATTCGGAAATAATTTGGTTTTAAAAAACGGAGAATGGTGTTTTTACAGCGGTGACGTAAATCAGGACGGAACGATAGATCTCGCTGACGGCAGTCTGATCGATAACGACGCATTTAATTTTGCTTCCGGATATCTGCTTACTGATCTGAATGGGGACGGTGTCATTGATCTTGCGGATGCAGTATTTGCGGATAATAATGCGGCGAATTTTGTGAGCAAAATAACACCTTAAACAATAAAAAATATTACTTAATAATGGAATACAATATTTAATCAAATATTCATTGTAATTTATTGATTGCATTTTCCAGAGTCTGCAGGTATGGCTTATCTGCAGACTTTTTTATAACTAATTTATAATTGCAATAAGAAAAAATATTTAAAAATACTGACCTTAATCATACTGACAAATAAATTAAATCAATAATTTTCTAAATTAATTTAACATTGTCTGAAAGAAAGGTCAGGATTTAAAAATGAAAACACCTATAATTTTTCAGGTTACAAAAATATATTCACGCCTTATAATTTTACTTCTTTTATTCATATCGAGTATATCATATTCTCAAAACTGGTCGGGATTATCATATGGAATGAATAACTGGGTTCACGCTTTGACAGTATATAATGGGGAACTTATTGCGGGTGGTCAGTTCACCAGCGCCGGTGGAGTTTCTGCAAATTATATTGCTAAATGGAACGGAATTTCCTGGTCACCTCTCGGTGAGGGAACTAACGGTGAAGTTGACGCACTTACGGTATACAATGGTCAACTGATTGCCGGCGGAAGATTTACTACTGCAGGCGGACTTGATAATAATTTTATTGCCAAATGGAACGGCACGCAATGGGATGATCAATTGGGCGGTTTAGGCAGTTATGTGACTTCACTAATAGTGTATAACGGAAAACTTGTAGCCGGCGGATATTTTACTGAAGCTGACGGAGTTGTAGCAAGACACATAGCATACCGTGGTTCAGGCGGATGGGTCGAACTCGGAGGCGGTACGGGAGGATCACAGGGACAGGTAATGGCTCTTGGTCTTTACGGAAGTGATCTAATTGCAGCAGGTTTTTTTACCAGCGCCGGAGGTCAGAGCGCTAATCATATTGCAAAGTGGGACGGTAATTCATGGTCTACACTTGGTTCAGGTATAAGTAATATTGTTTATTCTCTGGCTGAATATAAAGGTGAACTCATTGCAGGAGGATTATTTTTATCTGCAGGCGGGAACAGCGCTAAAAGTATTGCTGCATGGAACGGTAATTCATGGTCGCCTTTAGGCAGTGGAATTACAGGTCCGATTTATCAATATGTTTTTGGTCTTACTGTTCTTGACAGTAATCTTTACGCCGGAGGACTTTTTGAAACAGCAGGCGGATTAACTGCGCGGGGTATAGCAAAATGGGACGGAACAGAATGGTCAACTTTGGGAAGCGGACTTTATTACGGTGGTTCGAATGCATACGGTGCTTATGCAGTAAATACCTACCAGAATAATGTAGTAGTTGGTGGTCTTTTTACAACAGCCGGAAGTGTTGGAGTGGCGCATATTGCCAAATGGGGTACACCTTTAATCGGAACGATTAATCTCTCTGTTATGCCGGAAGGATTTTACAATCAGGATCTTAAATCTCTGAATCAGAATGATGTAGTGGAACTTGATCTCTGTGAGGCTGTTCCTCCTTATAATTTTATTGATTATGCTGTGGCTGTCATTGATTCAGTATCATTGACAGGCAGTTTTGAATTTACAAACATTCCGACGGGATCATATTATTTAGCCGTATATCACAGGAATTCAATTTGGACTTGGAGCAGTGCACCTGTTAATTTTGTTGCCGGAAGTTCTATTAATTATGATTTCACAACATCCGCTGTGAAAGCTTACGGCGGAAATCAGGTTCAGGTGGATGATTTTCCTGTAAGGTTTGCAATGTACAGCGGTGATGCAAATCAGGATGGTGTTATAGATCTTGATGACGGAAGTTTTATTGACAATGATGCATATAATTTTGAAACAGGATACATTCCAACGGATATAAACGGAGACGGAGTTGTTGATCTCACTGATGCTGTATTTGCAGATAATAATACTTTTAATTTTATAAGTATAATTACTCCTTAAAAAAAAATACGAATTACATATTACGAATTTCAAATAATTAACTTTTACGGGCTGTGTTTTATTAAACTGCAGCCCGTAAATCATGAATTCCGGTAGATAATATATAATTTAAAATTTACAATCTATAATTTACAACTCAAGTTCTACTGCATAATGGAGCAGCCTGGTTTTGCCCCATACTTCTTTTTTTGTGAATCTACTTTCTGATAGGTTTCTTGAAATTTTAATCAGACCTTTTATTGAACTTTCCGGAGATAATGACTGCAAGTTTTTAATTAGTCTGTAACATTTACACATATGAAGTCAGATAAATATCCCGCAGCGAGTTGAAATTTTCCCCTCAAATCCGGATATTCATCAGTCTTAATTTAAAAACATGCCCGCTGAAAAGTGTCTATTCTGCCCTTGGTTATTTATTGCAATCAGGTGATCTGATAAATTCAATATTCCTTTTGATTCTTTTATTCTACAATTAACCGGTTGACCAAAAATTTTTTTATTAATTATAAAAATCACGTTTTAAGTAAAAAATATAAAATTAATGATAGATAAAATTTATATGATATTTTCAATAGATTATGAAAAACAGGCTTTTGTTTCACTCTTTTAAAGCCTGTATTAAGGCTATTCTGAGCTGAACAGCATCCTGTACAATGTGAAAACCGTTAAAAAGTTTCTTTGCCTGACCTGATTAAATTATCTATTTTTGTTTAAAAATAATTAAATCATGAAAATTCAAATTTACCAACTTCTTATTGCAGGACTGTTCTTATTTTTATTCTTATTTTTAAAGGAAGATTCTTTTGCCAAAAGAAATTTAGAGGCAAAACAAAAAACAGTCATTGCCTTAAATTCTGAATTGGTAACTCATTCCGGGAATTCAGTCAATAAAAAAGATTCTCTGCCTGGTGGTTTTACGGATGAATTCATAAAGGATCTGAGGGATGAGAACGGAAGGAAAATAATACCGGAAGAAGAAGGAGATGCATTTCAGCAGCGGTTCTTTAACGGTTTTGGGAGCGACGATATTTACGGTTACAGTGTTTCTTCTGCAGGTGATGTGAACGGAGACGGATTTGATGATCTGATAATAGGCGCTGCGCAGAATGATGCACCCGGTACAAATGCCGGAAGAGCCTATGTTTATTTCGGGGGAATTAATGTAAATACAATTGCTGATGTAATTCTATCAGGAGAAACTGTAAATAGTTATTTCGGCAATTCGGTATCTTCTGCAGGTGATGTGAACGGGGACGGGTATTCGGATGTAATAGTAGGCGCTTACGGATATAGTTCAAACAAAGGCAGGGCTTATATTTATTTCGGAGGTCAGAATATGAACAACGTTGCTGATTTGATAATGACAGGAGAAAACGCAGGCGATTATTTCGGTATCACAGTTTCGGATGCAGGTGATCTGAACGGCGACGGATTTTCAGATGTAATTTGCGGAGCATTTGGATATAATTCTTACACAGGAAGAGTTTACGCTTTTTATGGTGGCTCCTTAATGAATAATACAGCAGATGTGTTATTCGACGGTGAAAATTCCAATGATGGCTTCGGATACAAATTATCAGGCGCAGGAGATGTAAACGGCGACGGATTTTATGATATTATTATCGGCGCTGAAAATTACGACAGTTACAGAGGAAGAGCTTATACCTACTTCGGAAATACAAACATGGACAATACTGCGGATCTAATTATGACAGGCGAAAATACAAACGATGATTTCGGATATTCCGTTTCCGCTGCAGGTGATATAAACGGAGACGGCTTTTCAGATATTATTATCAGCGCAGATGCATTCAACTCCAGTTACGGGAAAGTATATATTTATTTTGGAGGATACTATATTGATAATACTGAAGACCTGATAATAACAGGACAGCCGGGAATTTATTTAGGCAGTTCGGTTTCTGATGCCGGTGATGTGAATGCAGACGGCTATGATGATTTTATTGTCGGGGCAAATACTTATAATTCTTTTACGGGAAGGGTTTTCGTTTACTTCGGCGGAGCGGTCCCTGATAATACTGCGGACCTGACACTGACAGGTGAAACTACTTTTTCATATTTCGGATCTTCAGTTTCCGGAGCGGGAGATGTCAACGGAGATGGATATGCTGATCTGATAACAGGCGCATATGGATTCAATAGCCTGACCGGAAAAGCATATCTGAATATGTACGGAATGAACGGAGTATTCACTCCCGGTATGAATATGCAGGGAACAGCAGTCCTTAGTCAGTTCGGTCAGTCGGTTGCTTCAGCCGGAGATGTGAACGGCGACGGATATCCTGATATAATTGTCGGAGCTCCTTATCTTACACCATATGCAGGAAATGCCTATATTTTTTTCGGAGGTCCGAATGCAGATAATATCGCAGACGTTTCGATTGGCGGTGAAGCATCAGACAACAGGTTCGGTCAGTCCGTTTCCGGAGCGGGAGATGTAAACGGCGACGGATATGCCGATGTGATAATCGGAGCAGAAGGATACAGTTCATTTAAAGGAAGGGCTTATATTCTTTATGGAGGCGCAGTGATGGATAATTTAGCAGATGTAATACTTACAGGTGAAGCTGCGAATAATTATTTCGGCGATGAAGTATCCGGAGGCGGAGATCTGAACGGTGACGGATATGCCGATGTGGTTGTTGGTGCGGACGGTTATAACTCTATGACAGGAAGAGTATATGTATATTACGGAGGGTCAAATATGAATAATGTTGCCGATGTTATTATGACAGGTGAAACAACAAATAATAATTTCGGACTGGCATTATCTTCCGGAGGTGATCTAAATGGAGACGGATTCAGTGACCTTGTTGTCGGAGCTTACCATTACAACAGTTATACAGGAAGGGCATATATTTTTTACGGAGGTTCTGTAATGAACGGAGTTACTGATGTTACTTTAACAGGTAATCTTGTAAATGAATATTTTGGATTTGACGTTAATTCTACAGGAGACCTTAACGGAGACGGTTTCAGTGATCTAATAATCGGCGCTTACGGTTACAATTCAAATACCGGAAGAGCATACATATTCTATGGAGGAATAAGCATGAGCACTAACCCGGGATTAGTATTATACGGTGAATCACCATCAAGCTCATTCGGGTATTCAGTCTCTTCAGCAGGCGACATTAACGGCGACGGATTCTCAGATGCTCTGATAGGAGCTCTCGGCAGCAGCGGCGTAATGGGAAAGGCGTATGTTTTTTACGGCGGTGCGGTAATGAATAATGCCGCTGATGTTGTAATGTCAGGCGAAGTCATCAATACCGGATTCGGTAACTCGGTTGCGTCAGCAGGTGATCTGAACGCAGACGGATATCCTGATATAATTGTGGGAAATGTGAATTTTAATTCATCCACAGGAAAAACATTTGTTTATTTTACTTCCACACCTAATGTACATCCCGGACTTTTATCAGTAACTGATGTTCCGGATGATCAGGGCGGGTCAGTTTATTTAAAATGGGCGAAAAGCAGTTATGATGTAATACTAAACGGACTTGTAACCGGTTATCTGATTGAGAGAAGCACGCCGCCGTCAGCAGGCGGTTATCACTGGGTTTCGACGGGAACAGTTCCTGCAAACCAGAATACTTTCTATATTTATCAGTCGGGAACACCTTCTGACAATACAATATTTTTTTACAGAGTTACTGCCCTGACGGGTACACCATATGTCAGTTGGAAATCAAATATTTTAAGCGGAAGCAGTATTGATAATCTGGCTCCGCTTCCTCCGGCGAATCTTACAGTGATGCAGTCTGGTATTGATGCATTGCTGAGCTGGGATCAGAATGCCGAAACCGATCTGCGATACTATATTATTTACAGAAACAGTATACAGATCGGAACTTCAACAACACTGAACTTTACTGATCATTCGGTCTCGATCGATTCAAATTATATTTATACAATTGCCGTAGAAGATATTCACGGCAATTTAAGCGGACTATCGAATCCTGCATCACTTAATCTGATAACTGCTGATGTAAATATTAAAATGATTCCTGAAGGATTTTACGACTCCGCTTTAAATCAATTGAATTCATCAGATACAGTAAGAGCTTATCTGCATTCCGTATCTTCACCTTTTGCAGTTGTGGATTCAGCTGCATCAGTTATAAACCAGAGTTCATTATCAGGTTTGTTTAAATTTGCCGTAGTTTCAAGCGGTTCTTATTACATTGCATTAAAACACAGGAACTCCATCGAAACATGGAGCAAGCCGGGTGGCGAAAGTATTATAAAAGGTGGCGCAGTAAATTATGACTTTACTGATCTTATAACAAATGCATTCGGAAACAACATGACACAGGTGGATTCATCTCCTGTACATTTTGCAGTTTACAGCGGCGACGTAAATCAGGACGGAACGATTGATCTCGCTGACGGCAGTCTGATTGATAATGATGCGTTCAATTTTATTTCGGGTTATGTCCCGGCGGACGTGAACGGAGACGGAATAGTTGATGTGGCTGATGCTGTTTTTGCTGATAATAACGGATTTAATTTCATAAGTAAAATTACTCCGTAAGAGAAATTACGAATTACAAATTTCAAATGTAAAATAGGGAATAAGTTTGAAATAGTTAAAAGTTACATGTTGAAAGTTACCGGTTAATAATTAACAGATACGAGATAAAAGTTGAGTTTCTTTTACTTTTAGCTAGTATTCATTTTTCACGTCATGAATTAAATGTATTAAATAAATTAATTGAATTAGAATGTTTTGAATCAGAAGTAATACAGTAAAAAATTAATCTTTTTCCAGTTCTTCCGTTTTATTGATAAACCAGTCTTTAAAAATTAGTTCGGTCTCAAGGAAAAGTTTTTCTCTGAGATATCTGACATCTGTCTTCTTTCCTGATGCTGCTCTGAATAACTTATACATATAATTTACAAATTTTAAATACTGTTCTCTGTAAGTTTGCGGTAGCTTATTGTTTTTAGTCAAAAATTTTTTAAATGATTCCAGCTGTTCGTTTAACAGATCAAAATATTCAAGTTCATAATAATTAATTACCTGTAATTCTTTAATGTAATTTTTATCATATATATCATCCGATCTGAACATTGATAAATATTCAAGCGATTTTTCAAAATTTCTCTGATAAAAATATTTATGAGCCAGATAAAAATTCATCAGATTATCTCTGAAATTCGGATGGGTTTTTATTAAGTAATTATCTAGAAAATTCTCACACCAGCGGAATTCTCCCAGTTCAGTGGAAATTAAAATTATGTTCCTCATTAATACAATATTCAAATGCGCCGAACCGCTCTCAAAATTGTTATTGTCTGCAAGACTTTTTAATATTTCAAAAGCATATGACTTGTATCTTCTTTCAGTCAGATTTTTTATCCTGCAGTAGTTAAGAAGATAGATGGAAAATCCGTAAGTGATCTCTTTGTCTACATTCATTTCATACAGATCTGTCAGAACAAGTTTTTTAATTTTAAGAAAATCCTCTTCCGGAATGCTTCCGAGATTCATTTTCAAAAAACTTACTTCAAGCTGCAAAGGCAATTCTGTAAACTCATTATCATAGTTGTTTATCAGTGATTTGCTTTCACTCAGTACGCTTGCTGTGTCAATTATATTCTTGTTTGTAATTATAATATTGTATTCCCTTAGAGCATCATGCAGGTAATATTTTTTCAGATATTTTATCGAACTGAACAGATACATGATATACTCTTCATTTATTTTTTTTGAAATATCGACGATACCCTTTGAAGATTCCAGCAACAGGTCCTGATTCATTCTGTTTATATAATGAAGTTTCAGAAAATAATCGTAATCATTAATCTGTATTTCGGAATTGGCATTCTGAAGTTCTCTTAATTTTTTTTTACTCAGACTTACAAGACTTCTTTTTCGAAGACTGTTGATTAATGATCTTTTAATTTCAAAACTATTGTTTCTCATTTCAGTGTCGGATAAAAATCTCTCTGCAAGTTCCTGTAGTTCATAAATTAAATTTTTCATTGTTCCGTAATTGTATCTTTTATCCGGAAATACCTGACTGTAAACAACTTCTTTTTTGAGTTCCGGATCTTTGAATTCCGGATAATATTTTTTTAAATGAATGAAAAGTTTTAATACGGGAGTTTTCCTGTTGAAAAAAGGCGAGGAAACCATTTCGCCGAATTTTTTCAGTTCTTCTGGAGAGAAAGTTTTCAATATGTCTGTTAATATTGTGCCTATCATCAGGTGTAAATCAATATAACATTATTGCAAATAAAGAATAATAACGACTTTTTAGCATAATTTTACCAAGTGTAAATCAGCTAATAGTTTCTTTGTCTTCTGATTTATTAATTCCTATTTTAATCCGGTTTTAAATTAAAAAATTAAATTATGAAATCAGAATTCAGACTGCTGACAATATCAATTATATTTATTATAACAACCGGTATTATTGATGCTAAAATCAATCCGGCGGAGAATTATTCTTTTACACCTAAATATAAAAACTTCCTTCAGTCACGTGATGCATCTCCGGAGGAATATAATCGTGCGTCTAAGAAAGATTCATTACCTACGGGATTTACAAATGATATCTTAAATGATCTGCGCGATGAGAACGGCAGGAAAATTATTCCGGATGAGGGAGATGCTTTTCAGCAGAGATCATTCAACGGATTTGCGCCAAGTGATGAATACGGCATAAGTGTGGCATCGGCTGGAGATGTTAACGGGGACGGGTATGATGATATAATAATAGGAGCTCCTCAAAATGACGCTTCGGGATCAGATGCAGGATCGGCTTACATATATTTCGGAGGAACGAATGTAAACTCAACTGTCGATGTAATTCTTAGAGGTGAAGCAGCAAATGATTTATTCGGAATATCAGTTTCGTCAGCCGGCGATGTTAACGGTGACGGATATGCGGATGTAATTGTCGGCGCTTACGGAAACAATTCATCTAAAGGACGTGCTTATATTTTTTACGGCGGGGCAATTATGAATAATACCGCAGACGTGATCCTGACCGGAGAATCCGCAAATGACTATTTCGGAATATCAGTTTCGTCAGCCGGCGATGTTAACGGTGACGGATATGCGGATGTAGTTGTCGGCGCTTACGGTTACAGTGGTTACGAAGGAAGAGCATATATTTTCTACGGAAACCCTTCTATGGATAATACAGCTGATGTAACATTTACAGGTGAAACAGCTCCGGATTATTTCGGCGCTTATGTTTCATCAGCCGGCGATGTTAACGGAGACGGATATAAAGATATTCTGATTGGCGCTTCCGGACACAACAACTACACCGGGAGAGCTTATATCTTTTACGGAGGAACATCCATGGATAATACGGCAGACGTAATTTTAAACGGAGAAACAAATCTTTCCTACTTCGGTTTTTCAGTTTCATCAGCCGATGATGTAAACGGAGACGGATACTCGGATATAATCATTGGTTCATTCAGATATAACAGTTTTAAAGGACGTGCTTATATTTTTTACGGAGGCGCTTCAATGGATGATGTTGCAGACGTCATCTTCGACGGAGAGAATGCAGGTGATGAATTCGGATATTCCGTTTCTTCTGCGGGTGATGTAAACGGTGACGGTTATTCAGATGTTATTATCGGCGCTAAGTATTATAATTCCTATACAGGAAAAGCATATATTTATTTCGGAGGAACTTCAATGAACAATACAGCTGATCAGATCTTTAACGGCGAAACAACTTCTACGTATTTTGGAAGTTCAGTTTCAAAAGCCGGCGATGTAAACGGCGACGGATATTCAGATGTCATTATCGGTGCTTATGGCTTTAATGCGACAACTGGAAAAGCATATCTGGATATGTACGGAATGAACGGTACTTTCATTTCTGAGCTATACATGTCAGGTACTGCTGTATTAAGTCAGTTCGGAATATCTGTTTCATCAGCAGGAGATGTCAACGGTGACGGATATTCAGATTTAATTGTCGGAGCTCCGGCATCTACATCCAATACCGGAAATGCATATATTTTCTTCGGCGGACCAAATATGGATAATGCCGCAGATGTTACTTTTAACGGAGAAGCAGCAAATAACAAGTTCGGTCAGTCAGTATCCGGCGCGGGCGATGTTAACGGCGACGGATATTCCGATGTGATTGTCGGTGCATCGGGATACGGTTCTTCAGTTGGCAGAGCATATATTTATTACGGCGGAGCTGTGATGAATAACGTAGCGGATGTCATTATAACAGGTGAATCCGGTCCTTATTATTTCGGTGATGCAGTTGCCGGAGCAGGAGATGTAAACGGCGACGGTTATGCTGATGTAATTGTAGCGGCAGACGGTTATAATTCTCAAACCGGGAGGACTTACGTTTATTACGGCGGAGCAGTAATGAATAATGTAGTTGATGTCATAATGACCGGTGAAGCAGTTTCCAACTGGTTCGGACATTCAGTATCATCAGCAGGAGATATAAATAATGACGGATATTCAGATATTATAATCGGAGCTTACGGTTATGGAAGTAATACAGGGAGAGCTTATATTTATTTCGGAGGGGACGGAGTAATGAATAACGGCGTTGATATTATTCTTACAGGATATGCAAGCAATGAATTTTTCGGAAATTCCGTGTCTACAGCAGGAGATGTAAACGGTGATGGAATCCCGGATGCAATAATCGGCTCTAACGGATACAGCTCAAGTACCGGCAGAGCTTATATATATTTCGGAGGAACAGGATTAAACAACACTCCGAATGTTATCATAACAGGAGAATCAGTATCTTCTTCTTTCGGTATTTCGGTTTCCACAGCAGGAGATGTAAACGGTGACGGTTTTTCTGATGTTATAGTAGGTGCTTCAGGAGGCAGCTCTGTTATGGGAAAGGCATATGTATATTACGGAGGAGCAGTGATGAATAATTCTGCTGATGTGACTATTACCGGAACAGTAATAAATACAAATTTTGGTAATTCGGTAGCATCCGCCGATCTCAATGGAGACGGGTCTCCGGATCTGATTGTCGGAAATTACGGATTAAATTCTTTTACAGGAAAAACCTTCATTTATTTTACTTCATCTCCTGATATTCATCCGAATATTTTATCGGTAAATGATGTACCGGGAGATCAGGGGAGTTATGTAAATTTAAAATGGGTGAGAAGCAGTTATGATATTACAGTAAATGGTTTGGTTACAAATTATCTCATTGAAAGAAGTATCCCTCCCGGTGCCGGGGGTTATCAATGGGTCTCCGCAGGTACTGTTCCGGCAAATCAAAATACTTTTTATTATTACGATGCAAGAACAGGTTCGGATAACAATGTATTTTTCTTCAGGGTAACTGCTCTTACAAATACTGCAACTGTAAAATGGAGATCAAATATTCTAAGCGGATACAGCATAGACAACCTTGCGCCTCTGCCGCCTTCAAATCTTATGGCTGCTCAGGCAGGCAATACTGTAAATCTCAACTGGAACAGGAATTCTGAATCTGATTTAAGGCAGTATATAATATACAGAAACGGGATTCAGATAGGGACCTCAATCACTTTAAGTTTTGCCGATAATTATTTTACAAATGATTCAATATTCATTTACACGATTGCAGCAGAGGACATTCACGGCAATATAAGCGGATTATCAAATCAGGCTTCAGTTAATCTGATCACATCCGGCATAAATATCAAAGTCATACAGGAAGGTTTTTATAATGCTTCAAAAAAACTGAATATGACTGACACAGTCAGAGCGTATTTACATTCAACAGCTTCTCCTTATGATGTAACTGATTCGGCTTTTTCGAAAATTGATTCTGTTACATTTACCGGGATATTCAGATTTTCCTATGCGCCGAACGGATCATATTTTGTAGCTTTAAAACACAGGAATTCTATAGAAACATGGAGCGCTGCAGGAGTAACGATAACATCAGGAAGTACTGTGAATTTTAATATGACATCAGCTGTGACTCAGGCATTCGGGAATAATATCATCAGTGTTGATAATTCACCTGTCAGGTATGCAATGTTCAGCGGCGACGTGAATCAGGACGGAACGATAGATCTCACTGACGGAAGTCTTATAGATAACGATGCATTCAATTTTGCATCGGGTTACGTTCCGACAGATGTGAACGGTGACGGCACGGTGGATCTTTCTGATGCTGTGTATGCTGATAATAACGGGTTTAATTTTGTAGGAAAGATAACGCCGTAGCAAATTATAAATTTCAAATTACAAATTTCAAATTACGGATGTCAGATACTTGAGTAGTTACGAGTTGCGAGTTAATAGTTAATAATTAATAGTTACGGGTTTCGGGTAGTGTTGCTTTTAATACTCGCAGCCCGTATTTTTTTTACCTAACTCCTAACTTACCGAATCACAATTCACTCCCGACCATAATAATCAAATTTTCCTTATCCGGTCTTAATTATTTTAATCCAAAGAGTGATTTTAATCAAAGTTTTAAGCTGAACAGAAACTGAATATTCTGTTTCTGAGAGTATCCGGAAAAAAGCTGTGGTGATTATTAAGAAAACAATTCTTTTCAAATTCAATACGAATAACATAGTTTCCGCAGCATCTTTTTATAAAACCTGATAAATCTGATTCTGTAAAGAGAGTTCAATATTTTTTAAAATAATTAAAAAAATTCCATGAAAGTAAAAGTCTACAGCTGCATCAGAATTCTAACAGTCTTATTGACCTTATTGATCATACTTATCCCAATTTATAAAACTGCCGGTAATACAAATGCCTGTGATAAAAAAAATGAATCCGTGAATTTGTTATCAGCAGCCTGTCAGAAAAGTCATATCAAGGGAAAAAAAGAATCACTTTCTAAAGGAGTAACAGATGCCTTGTTCAATTCTCTAACTGATGAAAACGGTAAAAGGATCATTCATGAAGAAGATCCCGAAGTCGATGCCGATCAGAGCGGGTCTGTTAATCCTGGAGTTGTTCTTTCCGTTGTTAATAATTTAACTCAGTCAGGAACATTTTATGAAATTTCAGATGTGACCGCAGATAAAATTACCAACCTTGATGTTGTTTTGTTTGCTTATAATAATTCGAATGCATTTGTGATGAAGAAGACTTAGTGATCCGCTTTGGAAGAGTTTAAATATATAAAAACACTTTTAAAACAAAAAAACAAAAAAACAAAAAATAAAAAATAAAAAAATGAAAAAATCAATTATGCTACTTTGCGTTTTACTTGTTTCATCATTAAGCTATTCTCAGATCTTAACTGAGGATTTTGATTACGCGACCGGAACGAATATATCATCAACTCCTGCATGGAATGTTTCACTTAGCGGGGGAATTAATCCTATATCTGTTACTTCTCCGGGATTAACTTTTCCATATTATGCGGGTTCAGGAATCGGAAATGCAGTAAGAACTGGTATTTCAGGCGAAGATGATTCTGCCAGTTTTGCAAGACAGGATACAGGTACTACAACCAGCTTATTTGTTTCTTTTATGCTCAACGTTACTTCAGCTCAATCAGGCGGAGGTTATTTTTTCTTAATAGGAGCTCCGGCATTTGGATATGCAAGGGTTTTTACTAAATCTTCAGGCAGTGGTTATCTTTTAGGGATTAAAAAAGGGAATGAAGCAAATGCAACTTATCGAAGTACAATTTACAATTTTAATCAGACATATCTTATCATTGATAAATACAAATTCATTTCCGGTCCTGCAAATGACCAGATAAGTTTATTTGTATTTGATAATACTCTTCCAATTACTGAACCTGTAACACCCGATGTTGGACCTGTTATGACCGGATTTACAGATGCTCCTAATTTAAGCAGAATTCTGATTAAACAGGCTGGCTCAGGGAGTATTCTCTTCATTGATGGAATTAATGTTGACCAAACCTGGAACAATAACGTTCTTCCTGCAGAATTAACATCTTTCACTTCTATTGTTAATAACAGAGATGTTTCATTAAACTGGACTACGGCTTCTGAGCTAAACAATTCCGGATATGAAATAGAGAGGTCAGATGTCAGAGGTCTGACGTCAAATGAATGGATAAGAATTGGAAATGTAACCGGGAACGGAACTACTAATTCTCAGCACAGCTACATTTTCACTGACGGTAATTTAGCTTCGGGTAAATATAATTACAGACTCAGACAAATAGATTTCAACGGTAATTTTGAATATTCCAATCTTAATAATGAAGTAAACATTGGCACACCTTCGGATTACAGTCTTTCACAGAACTATCCTAATCCGTTCAATCCGACTACGACTATTGAATATGGTATTTTGTCCGCATCCGCAAATTCTGAATCGGGATATGTTTCCTTGAAAATTTATGATATTTCAGGAAAGGAAGTTATGACGCTTGTAAATGAACAAAAGGCTCCGGGATTCTACACAGCCAGTTTCAATGCATCGAATATGTCGAGTGGTACATATTACTACACACTCAAAGCCGGAGATTTTGTATCGGCAAAGAAGATGACGCTCCTTAAATAATTTCCGCCATCTCGGATTCTATAGTTCTTCAGGACTGACGGGAGTAATTCTAAATGTTGTAAAAATTTTACTTATCATCCTTAAAGGTAATTCTGTAAATCTGTGTCAGACATCAAATTTAGTGAAGACTGTGTTTATAGATAAAAAATAAAATCATTTTTTTAACCAGTGACTATAAACTATAAACTCATTTCATTTCTTTATTAATTTTTTCAATAAGCCAGTTTATTCTCATTTCATTTATGTATGGAGCTAAGCTGTTTTTTAGATCGGAAAGTTTTTCGGTCTGAACTCTTTCTTTCATAAGGATATATGAATTTACTGAATTTACAAACCGTAAATTACTTTCGATAATAGCATCTGATAAGGATTTGTTTCCTGAAAGATAATGACGGAATGAATCTATCATTGATAAAGCGGATTCGGTATAATCCAATTCTATGTAAGACATCAGAGTCAAATTTCTGATATCAAGCTTCAGATACAGCTGATCGGGATTCAGTCCTGAGAGCAGTCCGAGTACTTCTTCATATTCACCTTTTTCAAAACTCATCTGAGCATAAATTATCTTTACTGCATTTTCCCGGTCGGATTCGATGATATCATTTTTATATTCTTCCACGAAATTTTTCACCCATTCAAATTCTTTTAATCTAAGAGCCGGCAAACAGGTATTCCGGAATTTCATAATAGTAACCGGTGAATTTTCCGAGAATTTATAAAAACCGTTTTCAATTTCAGTTTTTGAAATGTCAAAAAGTTCTTTAATGAATTTTTCATTTTGAGAATGTATCTTTCTTATACAGTAAGCTGCAGCCGCATTAAACAATCCGTATATTTCCACTCTTCCCAGTGAATTCAAATTTCTGAGAAGTAATTTTTTAAATTCAAAATAATCAGATTCTTCAAACGGGTCAGTATTACACATCACTCTCAGATAATATAATTTGAAAATTTCAGAAAAATTTATCTCATTCTTTTCAAGATAAGAAATGAATTTTTTGTAATCTGTATTTTTAAAATACTGATCCGGAGCATTTGTTTTATATTCAACATTGAAAGTCTGTTTATTTACATTGAGATTTGAAATGGTCTTGGTCAGGTGTAAGTGAAAATAAAGCAATAGAAATTCCCCTGAGTTCATGACTTTTTCAAAGACTTTCGGCTGCTGGTTTCTCTCAAGATGAAAACTGATCTTTAATTCCTCAAGCTGAAATAAATAATAAAAACTCTTTTCAGAAAGCTCTGACAGATCGCCCAGTTCCTTTTCGAAATTTTTTACTTCGCCGGAATATACCTGATCGGCATTTCTCGGAATAAGCTGTTTTAGAAGATTCAATTTTCTTTCATGCTTATCCTTTCTGAATGATTCAGTTTCAAGAAATTCCCTGCAGAGTTTATATAAACCGCTGATCAGATTTTTCATCACCTGTTCATTATATTCTTTTCCCGTAAAAAGTTTTTTATATAAAATTCCCTTATCTGTCTTTACTTCATTAAATTCAGGATAAAGATTTTTCAAAATTGAAAAAAGGCTGCATACAGTTTTATTTTTATTGAAGTATGGAGAATTAAGAAAGTCATTAAAACTTTTTATCTCGTCAGATGAAAAAGTTTTTAACAGTAAAATAACTTTGCTTTTTGTCATTTCAGAGGTTACTTAATAATTGTAAAATAATTGAAATTCAGTGTATTTGTAAACTTTATTTGTCGGTTTCATCAAAATAACTGATTACTTTTTCAATTAAAACTCTTTGTGAAAATTCATAAGTCTTAATAATTTTGTTAAAAATTAAAATTAATAAAATGAATACTTTATTTAAAAAAGCAACTGCAATATTAACAATCTCAGTGATGACAATATTATCATTTTGTCTGCACTCTGAAGAAAGTAAAAACGGATCGGAGATCAGTACTGAGGATCTTGCTCCGTATAAGACTGAAAAGGAAAATCAGATTTTTAAAAAAGAAACAACAGCACTGGAAGGACCGGAAGGTGAAAAAAAATATTTTGAAAGATGGCATTATCCTTACGGAGCTGTATTACCTGAAGAATTAATAGAGAATATGTGGACAGAAATAAATTCCATGCCGGAAGAAACTCAATCCGGAGATGCTGTTACAAATTCATGGAGAATGATAGGACCATACGGAAGTGTAAATGTAAACTCCGGAGCAAGATTCAGCGGAAGGATGCTTGATATCGAAGTAGGTAATACAGTAAATCCGTTACTTGCAACTGCATCCGGAGGACTTTGGGGATATATCGGATACTTACCGGTTTGTGCCAGCAATGACGTGACGAGCCTTGCAGTCAGTACTGTAGCTTCCAATCCTGCAGACCCTTCAACTATTCTGATAGGAACAGGAGAATATTTAATTAGAAAGGGAACAGGGTTGTGGAGAACTACAAACTCAGGTGTAGAATGGACTCATATAAATATTTCACCTAATCCGGGAGATTTTTACAGGATCCGGCATCAGATATTTTTTGCTGATGTAGTTCATGCTGTTACCACTAAAGGATATTACCGGTCGATCGACGGTGGATTGAACTGGGTAAAACATCTTAACGGTATAGGAGAAAAAGGAATCACCGACATTGCTGTAAATCCCAACAATCCAAACATTATTTATTGCTGCAAACATAGTGATGGTATTTATAAATCTACAAACAATGGTGTGAACTGGGCAAAGGTAACTACACCCGGAATTCCCACAACTGATGTTGGCAGAGCTTCTGTAACTATAGGAACAAGTAACTCAAATAAAATTTATGTAATGATAGATTCACAGGCGGGAGATACTTTAAAAGGAATATATATGTCAGCTAATGAAGGAGCTACCTGGACTGATGTTTCACCGCCGGAAAATATTTTCGGAAATCAGGGCTGGTATAATAATGTAATTGGTGTGTGTCCGACTAATTCTAATATCATACTTGCAGGAGGTGTCCGTTTATGGAGAAGCATTAACAGCGGATCTACCTGGACAAAAATAACTGACGACGATGTTCATGCTGACATTCATGCAATTGAATGGACTTCTGACGGGAACAGTGTTTATATTGGAACAGACGGAGGAGTAATGAAGTCGGATGATCAGGGAGTTACATTTACATCAGGACTGAATTACATTCCCGTTACGCAATATGTAAACTTCGATGTCGGCGAAAGTAACAGGGGAGTGATTTACGGCGGGTCTCAGGATAACGGACTTACGGGAACTACAGACGGCGGACAGAGCTGGATACATTCAAAAGCCGGAGACGGCGGCGGTGTTGCGGTTGATCCTATCAGCGCTTTAAATGTTTATGCAACCGGCGGAGCTTATAAAGGAAATTATCCTTTTTATATATTTAAGTCTACTGATAAAGGTCTTTCATGGGATACGAATCATACAGGGATAGAACCTTTCACAAACTGGTATACGAAAATGAGAAGTGACAGAACTAATCCTCTTAAGTTATATACAAATGCCGGAAATTATGTATACGAATCTGTAAACGAAGGATTGTCCTGGAATAAACTTAACATAATACCATTACCTGCTGTGGTAGCTGATATTGGAGTTTCAAAGTATGTTTTTCCCAAAGCTGTAATATATGCAGCTCTGGATTCTGATCTGCCGGGACAGAAGTTAAGAGTTTATGACGGAGGTTCATTTGTCGAAAGATCAAGCGGTCTTCCTAATGGATATAAGATCAGAACTGTTGTGCCGCATCAGACAAATACTTCTATTGCATATGCACTTATAGACGGAATATCTGCTGGTAATAAAGTCTTTAAGACTACTAACAAAGGAGTGAACTGGACAAACATAAGCGGAAATTTACCAAACATTCCGGTCGGAGGTCTTGTACCTGACAGACTTTTTGGAAATAAACTTTATCTTGGTACGGAAATGGGATGTTACAGAACTACTAACTCCGGAGTAAGCTGGCACAGATGGAACAACGGAATGCCGGATGCAGTGATCGTCACCGAAATGAAATGGATAGACAGTACACTTGAGAATGGTAAGAAATATGTGATCGCCTCTACTTATGGCAGGTCATTTTGGGTTAGGGAAGTTTCCGGAGATGATCCTGAAAATGTACTTGATCTGACTGTATTCATTCAGGGATTTTATAATACCGGAACCAGCAGGACTGTACCGGATACTGTCAGAGCATATCTGAGGAATAATAATTCTCCTTATTCAGTAGTCGATTCCGGGAAAGGAAAAATCGGAACATCAGGTAAGACTTCGATGATATTTGAAAATGCATTTCCGGATAATGATTATTACATTCAGATAAAACACAGAAATTCTATAGAGACCTGGAGTTACTCTACAATTAATTTTAATGATCCGACGATCAATTATGATTTTACGATCAGCCAGGCAAATGCTTACGGAAACAATCAGATTCTTGTAAATCAGAGCACAATGAAATATGCTATCTATAACGGTGATGTTAATCAGGACGGCACAGTCGATCTTTCAGACGGGAGCATGATAGATAATGACGGTTTTAATTTTGTTTCGGGATATGTATCGACTGATGTGAACGGTGATGATCTGGTGGATTTATCAGATGCTTCACTTGTTGATAATAACACTTTTAATTTTGTAAGTAAAATAACACCGTAAGAGCAATTGCAAATTTCAAATTACGAATGTCAGATACTTGAGTAGTTACGAGTTAATAGTTACAAATTACGGGTTATGAGTTGTGTTTTATATAAAACTCATAGTCCGTAATTTTTTTTTACAACTCATTATTTACAATTTATAATTTATATTTATAATTTATAATTTGAACTGCAGATTATTCTGTAAATTTTAATAAAATGATTAAGGTCATAGTATAAAGTTATTTTTTGATTTAAATTAAGCTTATGAATCTTTAAATAAATAAAATATGAAAAAAATCATTTTTACTGTTGGACTGATTCTTTTCGTTAGTGCAGTATTGTCTGCACAGGACAGATCAGTAAAAGGTTCGGAACTCTGCTCTCAGAAAAAAATGAGCAGTACGAATCTTTCGTATTTATTTAATTTTGATTCCCCAAATAATCCGGTTCACAATTATGATGTCCTGGATTACAAAATTTATGTAGATATAAGAAATTGTTTTATCTCACCTTATCCCAAAAGTTTTAACGGCAATGTAACCGTCACGTTCAGAGTCAACAGCGCTTTGAGTTCTATTGATCTCAACGCAGTAAATTCTTCTATGAACATTAACTCTGTCAGCATGGCGGGAGTAAGTTTTACACATTCTTCAAATATATTAACAGTTCAGCTCGACAGATCCTATGCTGCAGGAGAGACAGCGATGGTCAGAATAGATTATTCGCACCTTAACGTATCAGACGGAGCTTTCTATGCCAGCGGAGGATTTGTCTTTACGGACTGCGAACCGGAAGGCGCGAGAAAGTGGTTTCCCTGTTATGATAAACCAAGTGACAAAGCAACGGTTGATATCACCGCTAAAGTAAAAGGCAATGTTTTTCTCGGTTCAAACGGGAGACTTAATGACTCTCTCGTTACAGGTGATACAGTATATTATCACTGGATCAGCAGGGATCCTGTTTCAACATATCTGACAGTTCTTACTGCCAAAACAAATTACAATCTTAATATAGTTTACTGGCATAAACTCTCAAATCCGCTTGACAGCGTTCCTGTCCGGTTTTATTTTAACTCGGGTGAAAATATAACTTCAATAAAGACGAAAGTCCTTTCTATGATGACTTATTTTTCACAGAAGTTCGGAGAGCATGCATTTGAGAAAAACGGCTTCGCCACTCTTGGCTCACAGTTCCAGTGGGGCGGAATGGAAAATCAGACGCTTACCAGTCTGTGCACGAACTGCTGGATTGAAAACATTGTCTCGCATGAATTCGGACATCAGTGGTTCGGGGATCTTCTGACCTGCGGAACATGGGCGGACATCTGGCTTAATGAAGGATTCGCTACTTATCTGGAAGCAATATGGTATGAAAACACAGGCGGATATAATTCATATAAAAATGACATAGTGTCTGACGCAAACAGTTATCTTAACAGTAATCCGGGATGGGCTATGTATAATCCTTCATGGGCAATAGTAACTCCGGATATAAATACACTTTTTAATACACAGATAACTTACTATAAGGGAGCATGCGTTCTGCATATGCTCAGATACACAATCGGTGACAGCTTGTTCTTTGCAGCGCTTAAGTCTTATGCAACTGACAGCGCAGGAGGTTATAAGTTCAATTCAGTCGTAACGGATGACTTCACTTCAAAGATCAGTTCGATCGCAGGAGAGGATCTTTCATGGTTCATTGATGAATGGGTAAAGCAGCCGAACCATCCGGTGTATCAGAATTATTATACAATATTAAACGCAGGAGGCGGCAGCTGGAATGTGGATTTCATTGCAAGGCAGACACAGACAAATTCTCCATTCCATAAAATGCCGGTTGAAGTTAAGATAACTTTTACTTCCGGTCCTGACACGACCATCAGAGTAATGAACGATGCAAATTATCAGACTTTTGTATTTAATTTCAACAGACAGCCGACAGGTCTTACCTTTGACCCTGATAATGAAATTGTTCTCAAGCAGGGGACTACAAGTCAGCTTTCTGCATCTTCAAAGACTCTAACTCTTAATGCTTTTATTGAGGCATTTTATAATGCAGGCACAGACAGTATGATACAGGACACTGTTCAGATTTTATTAAGGAATGTAACTTCACCCTACAGTGTGGTTGATTCAGCAAAAGCATTTTTGAATTCATCGGGAACGGGAGTCTATACTTTCAGTAATGTATTCAACAATGCTCCTTATTATATAGAGCTGAAGCACAGAAATTCTATTGAGACCTGGAGCAAGACTGAACAGCAGTTCACTTCGTCAGCTTTAGCGTATAATTTCACTTCTGCAGATACTCAGGCATACGGAGACAATATGATCCAGGTGGATGCTTCTCCGGTTAGATTCGGGATTTACAGCGGTGATGCAAATCAGGACGGGACGGTTGACATAGCAGACGGCAGTATGATAGATAATGATGCAGCGAATTTCGCGCTTGGATATCTGCCGACAGACATAAACGGAGACGGACTGGTTGATCTTGCTGACGGTGTATTTGCTGATAATAATGCGGCGGATTTTGTAAGTAAAATCACTCCTTAAATGACTTACTGATTTCAAATGTTAAATTCATGAAGTTTAAAATTTATTCTAATTTAAATATCGGAATAAGTAATTTTTAATATTCAATTTAAAATATTCAATTAAAAAGCCGGTGAAATTACCGGCTTTTTTTACCGCAATTCCCATTCCTTTCAGTTAAATATCTCTATTTCGTAAATCAATACTGTCCAAATTAATTTTTAATCATAAGAAATGCTTTAATATTTAAAATCTTTTAAACTTTTCGATATATTTTGTCAAACTATCCGCCTGTGAATTATTGCCGTTCAGAATTCGTGATAAATTGCGTCAATAAAATTTCCCTGTCCGAGAAATTTGCGCAGCAAATTTT
>JAFDZR010000058.1 GCA_018266875.1 Bacteroidota bacterium | reverse complement strand
TGACTGTCCCAACATTACCGGCTGCATATCCCGTTTTTTCATTTACAAACGAAACTGCATTCATCGCATTTCCTGTCGGCTGAGGCTCCTGCCACTGCCAGACCGACTGGGAGGAAGAAGAATTAACAGAAATGACGTTAACAAAAACGAATGCCGAAATGAATGCAATGAGTTTTTTCATTTAAGTGAGATTAGGCTGACAAAATTTTTTTTACGGAACAACATAATAAAATTCATATTTAAAGTTTTTTCCGGCTTTGAACCGGACTGTGAATTTTCCTTTAAAAATTAATAACCACTTAAAAATATTAATTATGATTTGCTGTGTCAAATGTAAAAAAACACGATTTGTGAAAATATTTTACGCCGCTTCTGCAAAGTATTGTCCGTATTGGCTTTACAGAGATGACACCGGTTCAGCTGCCGTCAGCGCCGGATCTGCGGAACTGATGCAAATCTGACAGTCAAATCTCTTTAAAACCCATCCCAGTCCTCCCTTTTGATAAAAGGTAGGGGTTTTGGAAAAGTATAAGAATGAGAATAATTTATTTTGGTTTGTATAGCAGTTTCAAATAAATTGCGTTCTTAATAAGAGTTTGGAACGAGTTTTATTTCTTTCCTTTTTCTTAAGCATCTATGTTTCTATGTGTCTATGTGGTTCAAAAGATAATCATGGATGAGCTATCCAGACGATGTTGTTCCAAAAATTTGTACTTCAAGACAAGATATTCTCAGCTTTACTTGAAAATACTTCTTGGCAAACAAAAATGCATGTGAAGACTGCAACAAAATCCAAAATAATATACATTTCATAACTCCATTTTTTCTTTTCATCATTGTTCCGGATCAAATTATTTTCAGCACTTTACATTTTACAGGGGATTATTTTAAAAGAGATAGGAGAAGCGGGTTTTATTGCTGCTTGCAATTTACGGTTGCAGGAGTCAAGCAAACTTTATTTGCAGGTAATAAAAAAGTTTACTTAAGCTTTCCAACAATTTTCAATTGATCCTCAGGCAAACTTTTCGATTAGAACAACAAATACGGAAATTCCGGGAAAATTTAAAACCCGAATTGCTCAACATCCACTGAAAATTATTTCAATTATACATCTATTGTTTATTATTCACTCCTCATTATTTGGCATTCTCTTTTCATTGTTTAATATTCACACTTCTTTATAAGACATTCTCACTTCTTTTCTGGCATTCACTCATGTGTGTTTGATTTTCATTTTTATGATTTAATTTTCCCTCTAATTGTCTGACATTCTCAACTCTTCAATTGGATCTATGATTATTTCTGACTCACTGATTTTTGTTTAAGACACTAAATTTTTCCACTGATCATAAAATTATTTCTGTATTCATTTGTGTATCTGGTTTAATCTTGAAACATCTAATTTCAAATTTACTCTTACATTTTCATCTTATTGTTGATTTCGTATTTATTTTTAATATCTGTTTTCAGCAATAAAGATAATTACCTCCTTTTCAACTTCATAATACCTCCCTTGTTTTCCCACTCCATAATGTTGAAGATTAACAAATTATTTTTCAGTCTTTCATCGGAAATTTTATATTACAAGGAAACATGTTCAGAAAGAAAACTTCACAACTAATTTTTTTATTCTGTTTTGGCTTTTGGACTATGTTAAAAGCCGATTTCGTTTACTTAGAGACTAATTAAATTGAAAGGATATTCTTTTTTCGATTGCATTAAGGTTGATTGGATTCCCGCCGGCAACTCGCGCGGGAATAAGGTTGGATTTTATCGGACTTTCAAAATTATTTACACTGTAGGCTGCATTTTCTCCAGTTCTTCTATTTTCTTAAGGAGCCATTTTCTTGCTCTGACATTTGAATTTAACGTCCTGTGTTTTATTTCATCAAGTGAAATTTCCTCTTCTCCTAACTTCTTTCTTAACAGCCTGGCTGAAATATTCAGAAAATTTCTTATCGGGATTATCATGTTATCACTCCACTGACCGCTCTCCTTTATTAAATGTTTTATGCTGTCTGATGTATTGATGAATCCTTCATAGTCATTCAATTCATAATAAATAGTGAGATACATGTTTTTAACAGACCATTTGTCATTCAAATGCAGATATGCCGCCTTCTCAAGATATTTTAACGCCGATTCATAATTTTTTTTCTGAATCTCAAGATTTGCATATACATGATTTACAACACTTTCACTCTCAGCTCCGTCTACTACGTTTTTAAATTTTTCTATAAATTCTCCTGCAAATTCAAGTTCTTCAGCATTGACAGCTTTAGAAAATATTCCTCTGAACCATCCCGGGTCTATTTTGCCGTTATGTAAAAGAAGATCATTCTCCGACATTTTCCTTGCTATTTCAAATTCCTCACTGCTGAAATCCTTGTCACTTTTCAGTTTACATATATTAATATAATTAAACAGATGAATGTAAAACTGGAAAAGCTCGGATTTTTCAAAACACTCAGATAAATCATCTATAGTTTCGATTAACTTTCTGATATCACCGCCTGTCTGACTCCCTTCATATAATTTTAAAAGAAGATAATAAATTTCTACAGTCTTTGAATTCAGGAATCCCGAATCTTCTGCTAAATTGAGCAGTACGTCTTTAAATTTAAGTTCATAATTTTTATTATGGAAATATTTTTCATATTCAGCAAATCCGTACAGTCTCATCATGGATGAAAGGACATATTTCCATTGTAGATCTATTTGTGTCTTGAAGCTGACCTTTCTGTAATTAGGATCATATTTCATCATGAATGTCCTGAATAGTTCATCAAGTTCACCGGATCTGTAATAATACTCGGTATCCCGGAATGTCTGTTCTTCGATCTGACTCTTGATTTTTTCATACTGTCTCAGAAAGAATTTATCCGCTCCTTTAGACCGGAAAAAATCCAGAATACTTTTTTCATACCTGTATTTATCATTCCTGAAATTAGTATAAGCTGCAAATTCCTCACCGAGCTTTAAAAGATTACTGCTTAACCTTCTCATCACATCATCCCTGTATTCAGAGGTAGGATAAAGTCGGGAAAAAATAAACTCCTTTGTAAGTTCTTTAATCGTAAAATCAGGATAATATTTTTTCAGTATTTCAAAATACCGGACTACTTCGCTTCTGTTATTATGAAACGGTGAATAAACAAACTTTTCAAATTCTTTCATTTCATTACCGGAAAATAACCTCAGGAGTTTTATCAGACTGCTTTTTTGAAAGTTGTCTGTCCCTGCCTGATCTTTATCCTCTGTAATTTTGATATTTTTCTTATGGGACAATTTAAAGCATAAATTTATGTAAACTAATAAAAAAATCTCTAAAAAACCAATATGGATCCGTTCCTATCAATTAATTCTCATGGGACAAAATGAATAATTTCTCTTTGCACTTTTACTTTAATCACAATAATTTTGCCTAAAAAATAAGTTTATCTGAGAGATGTACTTTTCAAAATATGATTTCAAGGATTTTCATTTCGAAAGAGAAAAAATTTTTTCATATGGAGCCGTACTGAAAATTTCCGGGTTAAAATACGGCAGAACTAAAATTTCAGTGACAAAGTCCGTATCAAATTACATTTTACAAATTAAATTCTAACGGAGGTTATAATGTGCAGAGCATTTCTTTGTATTGTTTCAATTTCAATTTTCATTTCATTTTCAGTTTTTCTAAACGGCTGCGAAAAGGATTCCAACATGATGACTCCTTCTGATCCCAATTCACCTTTAACAGGTGCCACAAAGACTTTTACTTCAGCTGACAACGGAACATTTGAATATGACGGATTCAGGATCACATTGAAAAATGAAACTGTTCCGAGATTTCAAAACGGAACTGCGGGATCGGTGGTTTTTTCAATGAATACCTCTTCTTCATCCGAAAGCGGAATTCCGGCTCTCCCTTCCGGTTATTCAGTGATCAGTAAATTCCTTAAAGCTGGACCGGAAGCTTTTTACTTTAATGTACCTGTTCAGGTATTTTTTCCAGCCCCGTCTGAATCTTCACCTCAAAACCTTGTTGTCTTCAGATATTCACCGAATACAATGGAATGGAAAATAGCGCTTACTTCAGCAATTGACACCTCAGATAAAAAAATTGGGATTGATGTACTTGAACTGGGTTACTTTGTCCTGGCAAAAAAGCAAAGCGCAGATAACATTAATTCTGATTTCAGACAGGGAGGATGCGTCTTTGATATGGAGGAATTATGGACGAATTTTATTCTTACTGTAAACACTGCTGCTCTTGAAAAACCCGAACAGCTTGCTTTATTTGTAAATGGATTTATCGGCAGTACTTACTCCGGTCCGATTTTTCAGGGATGCCCGGAAAATAAAACAAAAGCTATCGTACCTCAGGGAACAATTACGTTCTGGGTCTCGAAAACAGTCTGTCAGGGATCTGATCCGCAGGTGTTTACATATTCAATTCCTGCATCTGTAACAGTCAGTGATCCGCTTGAATTTAACGGCTGGTCAACTTACGACGCCGTAACATATGTACCTTTTATTCTTCCGGCCGGAGGCTCATGGGTACCTGGAAGACCATCTTCCGGAATCAGCGGATGGCCTTCTCCCACGATTCCTTTCGGATCAGGGACATTTCAGGCGACATTAACGTGGTATAATTCCTCAGGAGGCGTAACAGATCTCGATCTTCATTTATACGGACCGGACGGACTGCATATTTTCTGGTCAAACAGGACCTCAGCAAATTTCGAACTTGACAGAGACTGGACCAGTCAGCTTGGTAATGCAATTGAAAATATTTACAGCACTACTGCTTCTATTCCCTCAGGTAATTATACAGTAAAAGTTCAGCATTTTTCAGGAGTTACCAAGAATTTTAACGCAAGAGTTATACTTAACGGAGCTTCAATAAATTTCTCCGGATCTGCTGCAAGCGGAGAGGAAATTACGGTATATAGTTTTAATGTTCCTTAAAGGAACTTGCTGTTTGGTATATTGAAAAAATCCCGGTATGATCAATGTACTTTCCGGAATTTTAATAAAACGTTTGACTCCGTTAACTTTTATATCAATCTTCATTTTTTAATTTTTATTTGAACATTCATTCCGCCTATATGGATCCGGGCTGAAATTGAATTCAAAGTTAATTTACTAATTAAAGGAAGAGTCGCATATGACTGAAATTTATCTCGGTGTCGACATTAAATCAGCCTTTCCAGAACTGACTTCTCTGATCTTTTCAAGTATCCATTTTTTGTTTACAAGAGAAGTATTTCTATTTACATCATTTTCCAGCTTTTTTAATTCAAATTCATCTTTTGAATTAATGTTATTCTTAAAATCAAAAAGTCTTTTAGTGTAATTTATGTAATCATTAATTTGCATTCTCACAAGTTCATGTATAAGTTTGTTCCCAGATATAAAATGTTTATAACTGTCAATGTGAAAATAAAAAGATTCATAATCATTTGTTTCAAAATAGATCTTTAGATATAAAGACCTTAGCTGCTGTTTAAATGAATAATCCTCTATCGTGACAAGAGCTAGTTCTTCCTTTGATTTATCATACTCTTTGTTGTGAAAAAATATTAAGGCACTGCAAAAATGCAGTGTGGGGATTCTGAATTCCTGTTTAAGTTCAATTGAATATTTTTGAATAAACTTATTTACAGAATCAATCTCATTGATTTCTAGACCTGTTATTACGACATTCATAAACTGGACGTGAGGGATGAATCCGTTTGAGCTTTTGTGAATCCCCATTTCAACCGAAGTCCTTGAAATGTCGAACTGTTCTTTCAAATATTTCAAATCACCTGAAAGGACCTTCAAATAGGAAAAATTAGTAAGAACTGTAAATATTTCTTTTCTGTCTTTTTCCATTATCATACTCAAATCGTTCTCAGCAAAAGATTTCAGCAAATGGAAATGCTGCTCACTGTCATATTTTATTATTTTGAAAATATAGTAGTATACTTTAATATATGGTATTTCCAGAAGTTTAATATCTTTCTGCAACAAATTTTCGATTTCATTTTCAAACTTCAAATCAGGACCTGAACCCTGTATTATCTTTTTTCTGTTATTCGATTCCGCGGAAAAGTAAGTATATTCTATCAGAAAGAATATCATGAGATTATCCAAAATATTTTGTGAAGGGATCTCTTTTTTAATATACTGATCCCTGTTTTTTATCAAAAAATTTTCAACCTCCGTTTCCAGTTCATATTTATAAAAATAATATTTTCCGTTTTGGATTTTTATTTGCGAAAGGAGTTCTGCAATAATTTTTCTTTGCTTCAAAAACTGATTCGGTATATTTCTTTTGTTTAGTTCTGTAAGAAGTCCTTTTCTCATTTTTATTTTTTCGGACCTGTAATTTTCTATTGAAAGGAATTCTTCAGCCAGTCCCTTAAGATCAGAGTAAATATTTCTTATCAGAGAGTAATTGTATTTCTTATCTGGATATAACAATTTAAAAACTTCTTCCATGTCCTTTTCAAATTCGGGGAAGCTGTCATAAATTAATTCGGATAAGTGAATCAGTACTTTTTCGTTATTAAAATAAGGTGACTTAACAAACAATAGAAATTCTTTGAACTCTTTTTTTGAAAAGCTTTTTAAAAGTATTAATAAGGAAGATTCTTTCAATGTATTTTTTGAATTAAATTTACATTCAGGTGATTACAAAATAAATACCAAAACGACAATTACTGCCTAAAACAGGTGAATATTTCCATCCAATTGAAATTCTCACCCTACAATCAGAAATAACTTTCTTTGTAATTACTAAAATATACAAAGTATTTTTGCAACATGGTTTATTGTTTGTGGGAGTGAATATTAACCTATTCCGAATATGAAATTCTCATTTTTCCCTCTCTCACAGTATTCGGGCTGAAATTCAGTCTGAAAAGTGTAATCGATTTAATAAATTATTTTAAATAATTAACAAGAAAGGAGTCATGCAAATGAAAATTAAATTAATTATTCTATTTTTCTTATTACTGATTAACCTCGAACTTGCCGCTCAGGGCTGGCAGCCGCTGATAACTTTGCAGGGAGCCGGAACCACTGCCATGAAAGTAAATTCTGTAGGTGATTTATTCTTTACAACAGCCAGTTATAATTATCCTGTCGGACAATCTGCAGGTGTCTACAGAAAAGTCAGCGGCTCTTTCATAATAAACCCAATAAGTCCATCCTCAGGCAAATCATATAATGCCCGAGCTGTTGAAACAAAAGGTTCTTCAGATGTTTGGGTAAGTTTCTGGGGAAATCCTTCCATGGAACAGGAAGGTCTTTATTATTCCTCAAATAAAGGGAATACTTGGATGAATACTTATTCCGCAGGATCTAACAACAATATTTTTTCCATAAAAGCCAATCCGAATAATGAAGATGTTATGATCGGGACTAGAAACGGAGTATACTTAAGTACAAACAACGGATTGACATTCAATCCTTATAATACAGGTATGGCTTCAAACTCCTGGGTTTATGCTCTGGATTTTTTGTTAGACTATGCTTTTGCTGCAACTTCAAACGGACTGTACAGAAAATCTGCTGCCGGCAACTGGGAAATAGTCAGTGGGATCTTACCACAGGACACTCCTAAAACCATTACGCATAGCGGGAATCATTATTATGTAGGTTCAAGCAAAGGAAATATTTATTTTGCCTCATCTGTAACAGCTGTTCTTTTATCAGTCTACTCATTCACTTCCGCAAAAATTATGTCAATGATTTCCATGGAAGACTCATTTCAAAATTTTCTGGAATTTTTTCTTGCTGCAAAGGATATTAACACAGACCTCCTTGGTCCCGGATTATATAACTCTCATAATAATGCTTCAAACTGGACAGACTTCAGTACCGGTATTAATGATCCAAATAATGTTTCAGCTTTATGTGGAGATGTTAATGGAAACAATATCAGACTATATGCAGGTTCATTCGATAACACCACAAACGGTGTGAGAATTTATCAAAGGGATTATACAGTAGGGATTATACAATTATCATCTTCAGTCCCCGAAAATTTTTCGCTGTTTCAGAATTTTCCAAATCCGTTTAACCCTTCAACCAGAATCAGATTTAAAATTAAAAATAATGCAGAAGTAAAATTAACTGTTTTTAATTCACTGGGAAAAGAAATATCGACTCTGGTAAATGAAAATCTAATTGCAGGATCTTATGAAACTGAATTTAACGGTTCAGAATATAATTCCGGAGTTTACCTATACAAACTTGAGGTAAAAGGTAATTCAGGAACGGAATTTAATGAAATCAAAAAAATGATATTTTTAAAATAGCTTAAGTATTCTGATAAATCCCTTTGAAAAAAACAAAACTGAACTCTTTAAAAGAGTTATGATTAAATAAAAAACCGCAGCTGAATTCCAACTGCGGTTTTCTTTTTCGTGAGACCGGGTGGTCTCGAACCACCGACCCTCTGCTTAAAAGGCAGATGCTCTACCACTGAGCTACGGTCCCCTCCAATTATTTTAAAATATCTATTTTCTTTTCTCGGCGATCTTTAATCTGTTTATCGCTCGCTGCAATGCGGCTTTTGCATCTCTTACTTCATCTTCATTTGCCTCCGCCATTTCAAGTATCTGCTCGGCTCTTGTCTTTGCAAGCTTTGCTCTTTCCACATCAATTTCTTCAATTGTCTCTACTGTCTCTGCAAGAACTACGGCTTTATTGTTCTTTACCTCAAACACCCCGCCGCTCGTTGAATATTCAACTGTCTCGCTTCCCTTTTTTATCCTGATCTTTCCAAGAGTAAAAGTCGAGATCATTGCTGCGTGATTTTTTAAAACCTGGAAACTGCCTGAAGTACCGGGTATAGTTACGGAATCAACTTCCGAACTGTAAACCATCTTTACGGGACTTACTATTTCCAAATGTAAATTCTGTTCCAATTATACTGAAAATTTTTCTTTTCTGGTTAATTACTCTGAAAGTTTCTTGCCTTTTTCAACAGCTTCTTCGATCGTTCCTACGAGATAGAATGCATTCTCAGGAAGATGGTCATATTCACCGTTTATAATTCCCTTAAATCCTTTTATAGTATCCTCAAGCTTGACATATTTTCCGGGAAGGTTTGTAAACTGCTCTGCAACGAAAAACGGCTGAGAGAGAAACTTCTGTATTTTTCTGGCTCTTGCAACCGTAATTTTATCTTCATCGGATAATTCATCTATACCTAATATGTTAATGATATCCTGCAGATCTTTATATGTCTGAAGAATTTTCTTTACACCCTGTGCTGTATTGTAATGATCCTCGCCTACAATCAGCGGATCGAGGATTCTTGAAGTCGAAGTCAGAGGATCAACAGCCGGATAAATACCAAGCTCTGAAATTTTCCTTGAAAGCTCCGTGGTTGCATCAAGGTGAGCAAATGTTGTTGCAGGAGCCGGATCAGTATAATCGTCTGCCGGAACATATATTGCCTGTATTGATGTAATCGAACCGGTTTTGGTTGATGTGATCCTTTCCTGAAGAGCACCCATCTCTGATGCAAGCGTCGGCTGATAACCTACGGCAGACGGCATCCTTCCTAGAAGTGCTGATACTTCTGAACCGGCCTGTGTAAACCTGAAAATATTATCTATGAATAACAGCACGTCTTTTCCCTGATCCCTGAAATATTCAGAAATTGCAAGGGCTGTAAGACCAACTCTCTGTCTTGCTCCCGGAGGTTCATTCATCTGTCCGAATACCAGAGCTGTCTGACCTAAAACGCCTGACTCTTCCATCTCAAGATAAAGATCGTTCCCTTCTCTTGTTCTCTCACCCACACCTGCGAATACAGAGTAACCGCCATGGTGCTTTGCAATATTATGAATAAGTTCCTGAATAATAACTGTCTTTCCCACACCGGCGCCGCCGAAAAGTCCTGTCTTACCGCCTTTTGTGTAAGGTTCAAGAAGATCAATAACCTTGATACCTGTTTCAAACATTTCTTTCTTTGTGGAAAGTTCGCTGAATTTCGGAGCAGGTCTGTGAATGGGATATTTTAATTCTGATTCTATCGGTCCTTTACCGTCAATTGTTCCGCCGGTTACATTAATAAGTCTTCCAAGCACTTCATTTCCAACCGGGATCATTATAGGAGAACCGGTATCTACAGCTTCCATACCCCTGACTAGTCCGTCAGTGGAATCCATTGCTACCGTTCTTACTCTTGATTCGCCGAGATGCTGCTGCACTTCTGTGATAAGCACCTCTTCTTTTCCTTCTATGTTGGTTCTCTTTATTTCAATAGCATTATTAATTGATGGCAGAGACCCGCCGCTGAAATCAATATCAAGCACAGGTCCGATGATCTGTAATATTTTACCTTTATTGGCTGTATTATTTGACATGAAAAGTTGTATTAAAAAAATTCGTTGTTATTCAACAAATATAATGATTATGAAATTTAGTTCAAATGCAGAATTCAATTCTTTCGGAGGTTTTTTTCCAGTGCTGTCCAAAATATTTTTGATAAGGCAATAAAGGTTCAAAACAATTCTGTTTTGGACAGCACTGGTTTTTTTCAACTCTGTCCAAAACATTTTCAAATAAATAAAAAAACTTTAATAATGAAATCTAATTAATGTTTTAAATTTACACAATTTTTTTAACCCACCTTTGATAAATTGCCGAAAAGAAATTCAGAGTATTGGCGAAAAGCAAAAATTTCCTGTTTGAGCCAACCGTCATCGCTATTCTGACGG
>JAFDZR010000057.1 GCA_018266875.1 Bacteroidota bacterium | reverse complement strand
AAGAGAATGATACTCGTGAAATAAAATTCAAATTACAAATTTGGAATTTCAAATTTGTAATTAATAAAAATTCTATCCCGCAGAGAAAATTTCTTTGCGGGATTTTCATTATAAATTACTGAATAATTCGAAATAAATTTGAATAATACCATGATAACAATTCAATAATTTCAGTTATCGGAAACATTGCCTTATTTAAAATTATTTCCTCTGTTGTTTGAATTAGATGGCTGAGCTAAAGCTGTCAAAATTATTGCCAACATCATATTTTTGTAATCGGATGTTGTTATTAATAAATTTTTCTCTGTTGAAAATCTGAGCAGTGCCGGCATTTTAACAATTCCATCTTTATTTACCCTTGCATTAATTGAATTTAACATCATTTATAATTCTGACTTAGACATATAATATTGATAAATAATTCATAGTGACAGCACATTTCATTGTTCAATGATCATTGCAACTGCCTCTTCAATCGTCAGATTCCTTCCTTCCTCCATGAATTTGCTGAACTCCTCCTCACTTAGCTGTTTGATCAACTTGGCAATGGTTTCATTTTTTTTTGTCCGGTCTTTTTTATCAAAAGCACTCACTGTAGATTCCCTGATTTTTTCTGATGCACTGAATAGCTTAACTGCGACAACATAATCCTCCTGATTAGATAATACATATCCCAGATTGTTCATGCAATCAGCAATTCCATTTTTATCACCGATTGCTTTATAAATAATCAGGCTTTCTTTATAATATTTCTTAGCTTGTTCATAATCTTTCTGAGAGTATAAAACATTTCCCAGACTGTTCATGGAAATAGCAATTCCTCTCTTGTCGCCAATTTCTTTTCTTATTGCAAGGCTTTCCTCATAATATTTCTTAGCCAAATCATGATCACCCTGATTACTTGCTGTAATTCCCAGATTGGTCAGGGAAACAGCAATTACATTTTTGTCACCAATTTCCTTGCTATAAATCCGGCTTTCTTCCGAATAAATCCTGGCAAGCTCATAATCTCCCAGATGGTTTGCTATATAAGCCAGGTTGTTCAAAGAAACAGCAATTACTTTATTGTCACCAGCTTCTTTACTGAAAGCCAGACTTTCTTTGTAATATTTCTTAGCCTGTTCATAATCCCCTTTGTAGTAAAATGTGTTCCCAAGGCTGTTCATGGAAACTGCTATTCCTCTTTTGTCACCAATTTCTTTACTTATTGACAAGCTCTCTTCAGAGTATTTGCAGGCTTGTTCATAATCACTCTGATAGTAAGCTATACTTGAAAGGCTTTTCAAAGCAACATCAATTCCTTTCTTATCACCGATTCCTTTACTTATAGCAAGGCTTTCTTCAGAATATTTTTTAGCCTGTTCATAATCTCCCTGGGACCATTTAAAAACACCGATCCAATAAAGCAATTTTCTTTTTAATGGTTTTGCTAATGTATCGGAACTTTGCAGAATTCTATTGATAAGTCTTATCCCGGTTGAATAAAGTCCGGCTGAACTCCAGAATTCTCCAAGTGTCGCGGCTATAATTGCTCCTTTGTCAGTGATCCCATTTTCAACAGACCAATCAATTGCTGATGTGAAATTATTTTGATCTGCTGCAATAATCGTGAGCCGGAATTTTGCATTCTTACTTCTTAATTCCGGTTCCGATTTTTCAGACACCTCTAAGAAGTAATTCAAATGCCGCAGGAACATTCCATTCCTGTCCGTGAGTTTTTCGACGCCGTATTGTTTTATTGATTCCAGCATCATGTATCTATTTTTTGATTCGTCATAAAGTATTACAGACTTTTCTGTCAGATTACCTAAAAGGTCAAGTATCTCATTCTTGCTTATCATTTCATCTGAACAAACATCTTCGGCCGCCTCAAGCGTCCAACCTCCTGAGAATACTGAAAGCCTGCTCCAGAATATTTTTTCTTCTTCCGTGAGCAGGTCATAGCTCCAGTCAATCAATGCTCTTAATGTCTGCTGTCTCGGTAATGCCGTTCGCTTTCCTCCGGTCAGAAGCCTGAATCTGTCATCAAGTCTTTCAAATATTTTTTCAACCGTTAATATTTTTATTCTGGCTGCGGCAAGTTCTATGGCAAGCGGGATACCGTCAAGTTGAGAACAAACTTCCGCGAGCACTGAAGCGTTTTCATTATTTACTCTGAACACAGGGTTTACTGCCAGAGCTCTTTCGATGAATAATCTTACCGATTCATACTTAGCTAATTCCTCGGGGGTGTTGCACAGATCTGGATCAGGCATCGTAAGCGGAGGAATTCTGTAAGACTTTTCACCTCTGCAGTTCAATGATTCGCGGCTTGTTGCAATTATCTTCAGCTTAGGACACAATGAAAGCAGTCTTTCGGTCAGTTCAGCACAGGCGTGTATTATTTGCTCACAGTTGTCAAGCACTAATAAGATTTCTTTTTCTTTGAGAAAATCTGCCAGTGTTTCCGCTGCTGTTATCTTTGATTCCTCTTTAATGCACAGAGCTTCATTTATTGTTGCTGTTAATAGGAGAGGATCATTCACAGCTGCCAGATCTATAAACCACACCCCGTTTTCATAATTGTCTATGACGTCAGCAGCAGTCTGAAGCGCAAGTCTTGTCTTTCCCGAACCGCCGGCTGATGTCAGAGTCACAAGCCGGTTTAGTTTCAGATAATCTTTTAAATTCTTCATCTCTTTTTCTCGGCCTATAAAACTTGTCAGCTGAACCGGGAGATTATTCGGACGGGCATCAAGTGAATTAAGAGGAGGAAAGACCTCCCTCAGTCCCGGAAAAGTTACCTGATAAAGCCGGATCGGCAGATAAACATCTTTGAGTCTTCGTTCACCTAAGTCCCTGAACTCAATTTCCTTTTCATTTCCTAGGCTCAGAGTCTCCGGGTTATCAATTTTATTATTACTGATCTTTGAGTCTTCAAATCTCACAGGCATATCAAGGAGAGAATAAGAATCATTTGAAATTAAAATCTGACCACCGTAAGCAGCAGACATCACTCTTGCAGTTCGTGCAAGCGTAATATAGCCCATAAATCCTTTGCCATTCCATTCGGCTTTTCCGGAATGAATTCCTATTCTGATTTTAATTTCTGCATCATCCCATCTCTCATTAACAATATTCAGCTGAATATCAACTGCGGCTTTCACGGCATCATCGGCATTTTCAAACGCACTGCAAAATGCATCGCCAGTAATTTGGAATACGAGACCATTATTAAAATCTATCGCGTTTTGTAAAATGGAATTATGCTTTTCAAGCGCAAAATGAATTTTATCAGGATATTCCTGTGATAAGCGCAAACTTCCTTCAATGTCTGTGAAAAGAAAAGTAACGATACCTGTCGGAATATTAATCATTTAAAAATAAAAATTATTTGATTCTGTAAAATTTGGCAGCAGTGAAAAAAAAATTTTATCATAAGGTTCTTCAGCGGCAGAATTAATTCAGACAAAACTAAAAAATTCAATTGTCATTGTCTATTCTATTTTTGAAAGTGTTCGCCGTCTCTTAAGCAGTTACTCTTAATTACTATACTTAAAAATATTCTTTCCATCATATGATCTTTCGGGGAAGCAGGATACACATTTTGGATGACGAATGAAATTGGATCTACAGAAACATATAAAAAACCCGGGTTGTATGAAAAAAAAGGAAAGAAATTTCGCCGTTGCAGGTCATTGTGAGCAATGCGATCGAGAACTGCAACAAAGCAGATTCGATCACAAACGTCGCCTCTGAGTTTGTTTATTGAAGAAGAACCGAAAGTTTGTAAATGAATATTCCTTAAATATTGAAACTTCATAGCTGCAACTTTCGGGAACAACTGCAGCGGCAGAAAATCAGATTAAAACATATTTACTCTGTAAAAACACTTTTCCATTTGAATATGTTATATATAATAAACTAAAATCTCTCAGGAATAAAATCTTTGACTCTTGCAGCCATAAAATCCTCCTCTTAATTCGTCCCTGGGAAATTAATTTTTACGTTCTGTAATCTCAACCGGCTGAGCTTTCCTTCAGAGTCCCGGAAGAGCGCCGGAGACCCTTTAAGATGGGAGTTATTTTATCCTGTAAGGAAATGTTCGTTGGGTTATTGATAATAAATTATTGAATAATTCGAAATAAATCTGATAAATATAATTATATCAATCAAAGAAATTTAGTTATCTAAAACTTTGCCTTATTTAAAAGTATTCAAATCGTTAAATTAAACCTAAAATTTTTTATGAAGCATACACATATTCTGAAAGATTCACCTGAAGAAGGAAAAGTCTATACTGTCGAATACAAAGGCAGCGAACTTTACAAAGCTAAAGTGCTTGAATACCAGGGCGGATGCTGGGCTAAAATAAGAATTGAAAATGTTCTCCCCTCTCCGAATGAAAAAATGTATAAGCAGGGACAGGAATTCGATCTGAAGCTTGGATATTACAAGCTTTACGAGAATAGCGGAACTGAATGATCCTGTCACAGTCAGCTGTCGTATTAAATGAGCAGCAGTTAAAACTTGTAGAAAGCGGCTGGGGCAAAAAAGTCGCTTATAATACTGAAGTAAGCAATATCACTTATGATTCAGACGGCATTGAAGTAAAAGGATATTTTGCAAAACCTTTAAATATTGATAAAAAACTTCCGCTGATAATCTGGAACAGAGGCGGTCATGAAAACGACGGAAGGATAGATGAGTTCATCGCAAAAGGAATGTTTGGTGAAATTGCATCCTGGGGATATACGGTTCTCGCTTCACAGTACAGAGATAAAGACGAATTCGGAGGCAGTGATATTAATGATGTAATAAACCTCATTAAACTCTCAGATGAATTACCCGATTGCCGGAGTTCATTGATAGGAATGGAAGGATGGAGCCGCGGCGGAATGATGACTTATAAAGCATTAACTATTACAGACCGGATAAAATGTGCAGTTATAGTTTCAGGTCTTGCGGATATTTTGCGAAGTGAAAAGGACAGAGACGGATTGGCAAGAGCATATAAAAAGTTGTTTGGGAGCGAAGATGAAATTGAATTTCAGGAAAGAAAAAAGGAAAGGTCAGCTGTTCATTTCTATAAAAAGATCAGTAAAGATACTGATATCCTGCTGATACACGGTACAGGTGATAACAAAGTATCACATCAGGATTCTATTGATATGCATGAATTATTAAAGAGCAACGGAAATAAATGCAAACTTGAAATTATAGAAGGCGGCGATCATTACCTGACAAAGCACAGAAAGCAGTTAGCACAGCTAAGAAAGAACTGGTATAATAAACATTTAAAATAATGAACTTTATACTTAAGATATTTTGTTAAAAAAATTACCTAAAAAATTACGAAAGGGAAAAATATAAATGTACGATCCAATAATGGTTCAGCCGATGCGCGATGAAGTAACCGGAATCGGTTTCAAAGAATTAATGACTTCAGACGAAGTTAAAAAAGAATTAAGCAAGGAAGGAACAACCTTTGTTTTTGTCAATTCTGTCTGCGGATGTGCTGCAGGAAAAGCCAGACCGGGTTTATCTATTGCTGTTGACTGGGCTAAAAATAATAATGCAATGCCGGATAATCTTGTAACTGTATTTGCCGGAATGGAAAAAGAAGCAGTCACTGAAGCGAGAAATTACTTTACAGGATTTCCGCCTTCCTCTCCTCAGATGGCCTTGTTAAAAGACGGTGAGATCGTTCATATGATCAACAGAATGGATATTGAAAACAATGATGCAAATTCTGTGGCAAATCTGATTGCAAATGTTTTCAACAAATATTGTAAAAAAGAAGAATCTGAGAATGCATAAAATCCGGTAAATTCTCATTAGTTTTTAAACCGGAAATTGATCTCCGGTTTTTTTTTGCGGATTTAGTAATATTTTTTCAATTAATTAAAACTATTGTTTAAATACATTAATTATTTATTAGTTTTTTAATATATTTAATTAATTATTCATTCAATTAAATAGGAACACTGTTAATGCAAAGTTTTTATTTTTGTATTAATTATTCCCCAAATAAATTTAAATAAAATAAAATGGACAGCAATTTTTCAAGCAGAGTTCAGGATGTAATCAGACTAAGCAGAGAAGAAGCAATCCGTCTCGGACATGATTATATCGGAACCGAGCATCTGTTACTGGGAATAATAAGAGAAGGTGAAGGAATAGCCATCAAAATATTTAAAAATCTCGGCGTAGATGCTTTTAAAATAAAAAAGACAATTGAGGATACAGTCAGACAATCAGGCGGTACCTTGACAGTCGGCAATATACCGCTTACCAAACAGGCGGAGAAAGTTCTCAAAATAACTTACCTGGAGGCAAAGATCTTCAAATCTGACATAATTGGAACAGAACATTTACTATTGTCGATCTTAAGAGAAGATGATAATCTTGCAGCTCAGATACTTCATCAGTTCAATATAAACTATGAAGCGGTTAAGTCAGAACTGATGAACATACTCAGCGGAAAGCCCTCCGGAAATCAGCCCGGGACAAAATCAACGGCTGAAAAGAAACAGGAAAGAAGTAAAACTCCTGTCCTTGATAATTTCGGCAGAGACCTGACTAAGATGGCAATGGAAAACAAACTTGATCCGATTGTCGGCAGAGAAAAGGAAATAGAAAGAGTAGCTCAGGTTCTAAGCAGAAGGAAAAAGAACAATCCTGTTTTAATAGGAGAACCCGGAGTCGGAAAGACAGCAATCGCTGAAGGTCTTGCTTTAAGAATTATAAATAAAAATGTTTCCCGGGTCCTTCATAATAAAAGAGTTGTGACTCTTGATCTTGCAGCTCTCGTGGCTGGAACTAAATACAGAGGGCAGTTCGAAGAAAGAATGAAAGCAGTAATGAATGAACTTGAGAAAGCCAAAGATGTAATTTTATTCATTGACGAACTTCATACTATTGTAGGCGCAGGTGGAGCAAGCGGCTCTCTTGATGCTTCCAATATTTTCAAACCGGCTCTCGCAAGAGGCGATCTGCAGTGCATCGGAGCAACCACATTAAATGAATACAGACAATATATAGAAAAAGACGGCGCTCTCGACAGAAGATTCCAGAAAATCATGGTCGATCCTACTACTGTGGATGAGACCATTCAGATACTAAACAATATAAAAAGCAAATATGAAGAGCATCATAATGTAAATTACTCATCTGAAGCAATTGAAGAAGCCGTAAGACTAAGCGACAGATATATTACAGACAGATTCCTTCCTGACAAGGCAATTGACGTGATGGATGAAGCCGGTTCCAGGGTTCACCTGTCCAATATAGTCGTTCCGAAAGAAATTGTGGACCTTGAAGCAGAGATCGAAGATATCAGACAGTTTAAAAACCAGGTTGTAAAGAATCAGAATTACGAGGAAGCTGCAAAGCTCAGAGACAATGAGAAGAAAGTGCTTGCTGACCTTGAACAGCTCAAACTTGACTGGGAAATAAAATCCCAGAGTATGGTTTATGAAGTTACAGAACAGAATGTAGCTGATGTCGTTGCAATGATGACCGGAATTCCGGTAAATCAAATCGCAGAAGCAGAATCTGAAAGACTTGTTAAAATGGAAGATTCGCTCAAGGAAGTAGTGGTCGGACAGGATGAAGCTGTTGTAAATATTTCAAGAGCAATAAGAAGAGCAAGAGCGGGTTTGAAGGATCCCAGCAGACCAATCGGTTCGTTTGTTTTTCTTGGTCCTACAGGTGTAGGTAAAACCGAACTTGCCAAACAGCTTGCAAAATTCCTTTTCAATTCAGAAGATTCACTGATCAGAATTGACATGAGCGAATACATGGAGAAATTCAATGTATCAAGACTCGTCGGAGCTCCTCCGGGATATGTCGGATACGAAGAAGGCGGACAGCTTACTGAAAAGGTAAGAAGAAAACCTTATTCTGTAGTTCTTCTAGATGAAATTGAAAAAGCTCATCCGGATACTTTCAATATACTTCTTCAGGTGCTTGATGACGGGGTATTAACTGACGGATTAGGCAGAAAGGTTGATTTTAAGAATACTATCATAATCATGACATCCAATATCGGTACAAGGGATCTTAAGCTTGACAAGGTATTCGGATTCGGTGAAGGAACTTCAAAAACCAATTACGAAAAAATAAGGACTACGATCGAAGATTCAGTTAAAAGGGTCTTCTCCCCTGAGTTTCTCAACAGGATTGATGATATGATCATATTCAAACAGCTTGAGAAATCAGATATTATGAAGATAGTTGAGATCGGTATTGAAAAACTTCTTTCACGCATTCAGCTTCAGGGAGTTAAAATTGATGTAACAAAATCAGCCCTGGAATTTCTGAGTGATAAAGGATACGATAAAAATTTCGGAGCCAGACCATTAAGAAGAGCTATTCAGAAATATCTGGAAGATCCGCTGAGCGAAGAAATACTTAAGGGAAATCTAAAAGATTCAAGCAAGGTAAAGGTAAAGCATAAAAAGGGATCCGAGGAACTGACTTTTACAGACGATAAAAAGGAAGCAGTCTCTGAAAAAGAATCAGTTGATATTTCGGACGAATCAAAAGAAAATACTGATAATTAAAACATGATAAACAAAGCTCCCTTAAATGCAGCGATAACAGCTGTGGGTCATTATGTTCCTGACAGGGTAATTGACAATAAATATTATGAAGAATATCTTGACACTTCAGATGAATGGATAAGGACAAGAACAGGTATAAGCGAGAGGAGAAGACTTGATGCTGATATTCCGACATCGTTTATGGCAATTAAAGCAATAGAAGATCTTTTAAAAAACAGAGGAATTGGAAGTGAGGAAATAGATCTTATTATAGTCGGTACTGTCACTCCGGATATGCTATTTCCTTCTACCGCATGTAAAATACAGAAAGAACTGAAAGCAGTGAACGCCTGGGGATTTGATCTCCTTGCAGCATGTTCAGGTTTTATATTTTCTCTTGCAACTGCAGTTCAGTTTGTTCAAAGCGGTTCACATAAGAAAGTTATAGTGGTAGGCGCAGATAAAATGTCTTCTATTTCAAACATGGAAGACCGCAATACATGTATCTTATTCGGTGACGGCGCAGGAGCTGTACTGCTGGAACCAGCCGAAGACAAGGAAACGGGAATTCTTGATTCCATTTTAAGAGTGGACGGCGAAGGCGAGAAATATCTTCACATGCTCGGCGGAGGCAGTCTTAATCCGCCTTCTTATGAAACAGTTGACAAGAAAATGCATTATGTATATCAGGACGGAAAAACTGTTTTTAAGGAAGCCGTTAAAGGTATGGCTGATGTCTCTTATGAAATCATGAAGAAGAATAATATTTCTTCCGAACAGGTTTCGTTTCTTGTGCCTCATCAGGCGAACATGAGAATAATCACTGCCTGCGCAGAGAGAATGGGTATTTCAATGGATAAAGTTATGCTGAACATACATAAATACGGAAACACAACTTCCGGTACAATTCCGATCTGTCTTTCCGAATACTGGAGAGAGGGAAAAGTAAAGAAAGGCGATTATTTAATTCTGTCCAGCTTTGGAGCGGGATATACCTGGGGATCAATTCTGGTAAAATGGGCATACTGATTTAATAAATATATTATCAGGTTATTCAGTAAACCCCGGCACCATTAATTGATGCCGGGGTTTTTTTATAAACGAGATTTTTACGGTGACAATTATTATTTATTATGAAAAAAGTTATTTTGAAATCATATCCGAAAATAAATTTCGGATTGAGGATTCTACGAAAAAGAACCGATGGATATCATGATATTGAAACAATATTCTATCCTGTAAAAATATATGATGAGATTGGATTAAAAATAGATGGTTCAGAAACAGATCTGAATTCAGTAATATTAAAAAGCAACAAATCATATATACCGCTGAATAAGGATAATCTGTGTTATAAAGCTGTCTGGAATTTCTTTAAAGCTTTCAGAATAGCTGACCCGTACAGGATCGAAATTGATCTGGTCAAGAATATTCCTGTTGGCGGAGGACTTGGCGGTGGGAGTTCAAACGCAGCAACAATTATAAAATTTCTCGTAAACTATTTCAGCATTAATATAGAGGAGAACAGAGAAAAGATACTTGAACTAGCCCTGTCAGTCGGCAGCGACGTACCGTTTTTCCTGATCATGAAACCCTGTTATGCAGAAGGTAGAGGAGAAAAATTAAAAATCCTCCGGGATTTCAGGGTAAATCAGAACATACTGATCGTTAATCCGAACATACATATCTCAACCCGATGGGCATTTGAAAATCTTAATTACCCGCCGGATTTTAAGAAAGACTCGATTCTCAGAAATATAAGCGGGTTCGATCCTGAAGTATTCAGGAACATTGAAAATGATTTTGAAAAAATTGTATTTGGAAAGTTCCCCGTTCTCAGGGATCTGAAGAATTACATGCTTGAAAACGGTGCTGTTTACTCCTCAATGAGCGGCAGCGGAGCAACAATATTCGGTCTGTTCGATGAAAATAAAAACGGCATTTTATTAAAATGCCGCGAAGAGTTTTTAAAGAAGAATTACCTGACTTTTATTTCAAAACCCTGACAATTCCGTTCAGAAAGTTACATTCAGATTTGCGAAAGGTATAAGCTTTCTCTCACCGTTATATGAATATATATTCCTGAGATTCATACTGGTCTTTACTTTCAGATCCTTATTGAACATACTTACACTCCATGCAGCATCAGCAGCGCTTAAAAGGTGGTTTAGTATTACAAGCGAAACAGATGTGTTTGCATTGTTATAATAATCATTCGCTTTCTGCCTGTCGTATGAATAACTCTCGAACATCGGAGTCCTGTAATTTCCGTAATAATTCGGACTTGCAGAATTCTTGCTGATCGTAGGATCCGCATCAGCCCAGCCTACTACAAAGTTCTGATATTTTCCAATCAGTTCATAATACTGCTGCTCACCGAACGGAGGAAGCTGGTGAGAAAAATTCTGTGCTTCAACAACATTCACTTCTCTTCTGAGAGTATTGAGATCCGTTGACTGAGGATCTGTTATTGCACCATAACCTGAAAACTGCTGATCCACAAGCCACTGCGCGTATTTGTTTAAACTCCAGTTCTTATCGGCAAAATTCTGAAATGCGTCAGTCTGGTTGTTTCCTTTATTTTCATAATGAGCGTATGCAGACCATAAACCAACTTCGACTGCAAAGAAGATAGCGGCTTTGACGTAACTCTTTGCATAAAATTCACCGGTCCCGGGTATCACTCCGGAAAACAAAGCTCCGAGATAAGGAGATTTTTCTCCGGCTTTTGATTTGTTTACCGAATTCATGTTTCTTTCGAACGAACTGCTCTCAACACTGTTCTTTGAATCCTGTTCAAGCAATCTGTTCGTAAGTTCTGATTTTCTGAAATTATTTTCATTCTGAGAAAAACAAAAGTTAGAACACATCAGAATAAAAAGGAATATTAATGTTACTTTGATTTTTTCCATTTAAATTTTAATAAAGGATTTTGTTTAAAAATAATGCATTAGACGGTAAATAATAAATCCTTATTTTATCTCCTTTTAAAATTGATTTTTTGGTTTCATCAGTATTTTTTTTTGAAGATCCTATCTCCAGAGTGCATCCCAGTATCGATCTTACCATTGAATGGAGGAATCTGTTTGCCGATATCCTGAAGATTATTTCCTTCCCTGCTCTCTTTATTTTATAATCAAAGTCATAAATAATACTTCCGAAATTATGACTGTCCTCTTTATTCTTGCATAAAGTCTTGAAATATTCAAGCTGTTTTATGAAGCCGATAAAATCATCTATCTTACTGAAATCAAGATCATAATTATAATTGTAAAAAAAATCACCTCCGATGGATCTTTTTTCCCTTGTTACAAAATAAAGATACTCCCTTTTCCTTGCAGAATATCTTGCGTGAAAATCCGGGGATACATTTTTAATACTTTTGACGGTAATACTATCCGGCAGAATTGAGTTTAAAGAATAAAGAAACTTTGTTTTATCCGGGATTTTGGTTTCCGCTTTAAAGTTTGCCGACTGATTAAAAGCGCTTACTCCGGCATCAGTTCTTCCCGCCGCATATAATGTTATCTTTTCACGAACAAGAATTTCAATCGCTGATTCAAGATATTCCTGTATAGTTTCCTTTGTATGCCTTTGCTTCTGCCAGCCGTTGAAATTTCTTCCGTCATATTCAATTATCAGTTTGTAATTCGGCAAACTCCAGTTGATAAATTAAAAATTCCTGTTGAAATTTAATTTAAAACCGTCAAGTGATAGATTTTTATCGTAAAGCAGCTCCGGATTAATGCTGACAGAATTTGAACCGCTGTTATATTTATTGGCTAAAAGCAAAGCGCTGATACCGCTGACTATTCTGTTTGCAATAAGGATACTGCTGAAAATTATCCTGTTGTTGTAGATCCGCTCGCTTTTTTTTCTGTTTGATTCGTAAAAATTCCTGTTATCCGTATTGTCCCAGTTCCAGTAATTCTGAGTAGTGGAATACAGAAGATTATATTCCCCTCTAATAAGTTTATCATTGTTGTAATCATAAACACTGTTGTAGCTTCCTATGTTTCTGTAGAAATCATCATCTTTATTGCCCGAATTATTTATCTCCGCGTGAACATTTGAATATGATCTCGAATCGTCCCTTACTGCATCGCCGTAAATATTCAAAGTCACAAGACCCAGCCATGATGCAAGATCAGTTCCGAGAAAAAATTTTCCTACATCCATTCTGTCCAGATAATAATGACCTGCACCCGGAAGAACCACAGATAATGCAAGGGCTAACGCAGGTGATTTTTTTGATTTTACAGGAGATGTGTTCAGTATTATCTTTTCGTGACTGTCTATACTATTTCCTGAAGAAAGGATCCTTTCCTTAAGATCCGTCCTGGAAAACTCTTTTGAATCCGATGAATTATGAATTTTATTCTGTGAATAAACAAATCCCGTTAAACAGATTACAATGAGCAGTGATAAAATACTTTTTAACATTAATATATTATTTTAAAATTGAATTAATTTTCTTTTTGAATTCTTCAGGCTTTTCAAAACCCGTAACTCTGAGTTCCTTGATTTCATTGCCTTTAGAGTCCATGAACAATACAACAGGTAATCCTTTAATATTGTACTTATCCGAGATGCTTGAATTTTCCTGAGTCAGGTCTACTTTAATATTATTGAATGATTTTGAAAGCTCAATTATTTCAGGATCTGTATATGTGTATTCGTCAAGCTCTTTGCACTGAGCGCACCAGTCAGCGTAGAAATCAATAATGACCGGTTTATCGGCTGACCTTATGCTGTTCTCAATTGATTCAACTGAGGAATGCATCTGCCAGTTTACAGAGGCGGATGATGCATCGGGTTTTATATTCCACGTTCCGTAAACAACAGCAAGTATCGCAATAAAATATTTTACATGTGTATAAAACTGAGCATTCTTTCCTTTTTTATCCACTAGTATGAGATACACTCCCGCAAGGATTATATACAACGGGAATACTATTTTAAAAATTTCTTTGGGGATAAGCGGCTCAAGCGTATTCAGCGCCATTCCGAAAAGTATAAATCCGAATATAATCTTTATTCCTTCCATCCATTCTCCAGAGCGCGGAAGTTTGCTGATGGAGCTGGATGAAGCGGCAAGAAATATATAAGGAAGTCCGAGTCCCATTGACAGAATAAAGAACAGCAGAAATCCGGTTAAAGGATTCCCGGTTTTTCCGACAAATACAAGCAGACTCAGAACAAATGGTCCGATACATGGAGCTGCTATAAAACCGACTGTAAGACCCATTAAAACCGAACCAATGTAACCTGAACGGTTTTTATTGCCCATCAGGGCAAGGCTCTGAGGGACCTTAATTTCGAATAAACCGAACATGCTCAGACCCAGCGCGAGCATTATCAAAGCTATAACGATTATCACCACAGGATTCTGAAGTGCGGTTCCGAGAAGACTTCCTGTAAGCGCGGCAAAAACACCCAGCGCAGAATACGTAATCGACATTCCCAGTGCATAGAATATTCCCATCAGAATACTCTGAGATTTACTGCCGCTTGTCTGTGCGCCGAAGAAACTGACGGTAATGGGTATCAGCGGATAGACACAGGGAGTCAGATTCAGTGCCAAACCGCCGAGAAAGATAAGAAACAGCGAAACTAATAGACCTTTTTCCTGCATCCAGTTTGATACCTGATCTTCCTGAGACTGCGGGGATTCTGTTCTGACATTTTCCGTTAATTTGCCCTGTTCTTTTTTCTCAGCTGAATTCAGTAAAACGGGTCTGGAAAAATCAATTTTGCTGAATACATCCTTGTTAATTGTTTCCGCAGATCTTTTATCGCTGTCTATGTTAATTCGAACCGTATCGGTAACAGATTTCGGAGGATAACACGCTTTCTCATCACATGCCTGAAAAGATAGCTTTACAGGGACAATTAAAATCCCGGATAAATTTTTATCTGTAACTGTCAGATATATTCCGACCGCAATTTTCCCTTCATATACATTAATTTCATTATCAGAGAATTCGAATTTAAGTTTTTCGGATTCAGGGAAAAAAGAACTTATTATTTTAAATTTATTTTCAGGAACGGAAACGGAAGTTTTTATTAAAGTCGGATCCTCAACAACATAAGAGTTTATATGATAAGGTTTGTTAATAGAAACATTTAACGCAATTTTTACAGTATCATTTACGGAATAAATTTCCCTGTCCGGAAATGCTGAAAATTCAAGATAATCAGATTTCTGTGAAAAAGCATTGTGATCTGAAATTATGACAGAAAGAAAACAAAGGAAGAATAAAACTTTTTTTAATTGCATTAAGAACGGAACTTATTTTGATTGTTTAAAAGTTTGTATACATGTACAATATACCATAAAAAATAAAAACAAGATATAAAATTTATCGGTCTTTAATGTTTTTTTAATGCAATATTGACTTTACTATGAAATATAATGTATATTTGTATAGGAAAAAACTCTGAAAAACGCGGTTTTATCAAAAAAATCAACTTTTTCAGAATATTAAATAAAATTAAACTTAAATAAGGAGAAATACAATTTGAAACCAGCAGTAAAATCAAAAAGTGACAACCCTTTAAGTGAGCTTATAGATGATAATGTATACAATACTTTGAAAAAGTATAAACTCCTTGACGAGAAGGCTATAAGAGATTACAAGATAAGACAGATGTACAAAGAAATGAGAAGAGAAATGAGCGCAGGTGAAGCAATTGACAAGATTCAGGAATTATTCCCTTATTTACAATTTGACACAATAAGAAAAATTGTTTATCAAGTATCCAAGTAAATTCTAGTTTATTTTTTTGAAAAAGCCGGCCTTTAATTAAAGGTCGGCTTTTTTTATGATTTTTTGAATATGCATTTAAATTATAAACATACAGAAAAGATTCTCTGCGGTTTTATTAAAAATGAGATGAACAGGATCGGGATCAATAAAGCCGTGATCGGATTATCCGGCGGGATTGATTCTGCCGTTTCGGCTTTTCTCGCTGTAAAAGCTCTCGGGAATAAGAATGTAACATGTCTTTTAATGCCGTACAGAACTAGCAGCGAAGACAGTTTATCGGACGCGCTGAACGCTGCTGAGATCCTTAAGGTAAAAACAAGAATCATTGACATAAGCAGATCTGTTGATTCCGTCATTGAGAGTCTCGGAGATAAAAAAATTTCCAATGTAAGAAAAGGAAACATTATGGCGAGGATAAGAATGATCCTTCTTTATGATGAGTCCGCCAAAAACAACGCTCTTGTAATCGGAACAAGCAACAAAACCGAAATCCTTCTGGGTTACTCAACAATCTTCGGGGATTCAGCTTCTGCAATTAATCCGATCGGCGATCTTTATAAGACACAGTTAAGAGGTCTTGCAGCTTATCTGAATGTTCCGGGAAATATTATCAACAAAAAACCATCTGCTGATCTCTGGAAAGGACAGACAGATGAAGGAGAACTTGGATTTTCATACGAAGAAGTTGATAAATATTTATTCAGTAAAATTGACGAAAGAAAATCCGATGAGTATTTTAAAAAAGAAGGTTATTCAGACAAATTTATAAAAAAAATTAATTCACTGGTCATAAGGAGTCAGTTCAAAAGACTTCCTCCTTTAATTGCTAAAATTTCAAACAGAACTGTTAATATTGATTTCAGATATAACAGAGATTGGAACACATAATGAATAAAAAAAAGCTATTTGTAATTTTTTTATTGTCCGTATTTTTTAATTCCTGTAATTCAATAACCCATAGTGACAGGAACGGAATGGTCAGTTCAGCCAGTACAATTGCATCTCAGGTTGGTCTTGATATATTGAAAAAAGGCGGGAATGCCGTAGATGCAGCTGTCGGAGTCGGCTTTGCTCTTGCAGTTGTTTATCCTCAGGCGGGAAACATCGGCGGAGGCGGATTTATGGTTATGCATTTGAATAATTCGGGAAATCCTTTTAACACTTCTATAGATTACCGTGAAAAAGCGCCGATCGCAGCTTCCAAAGACATGTATCTTGACAAAGACGGTAAAATTATAAATGACCTCAGCACTACGGGCAGTCTGGCTTCCGGTACACCGGGTTCTGTTGCCGGAATGCTTTTTGCGCTTGAAAGATACGGGAGTATGGACAGAAAGGAAATTTTAAAATATGCAATCGATCTTGCTGATACTGGTTTTTTTATTGAAGAGGGATTAGCAAACAGTCTTAACAATTATCAGCAGGATTTCTCTCAATTTCCCGGAACCATGAATATATTCGGCAAAAAATTCAAAGCCGGAGACAGACTGGTTCAGAAAGATCTTGCAAATACTTTAAGACTTATTAGTGATAACGGAAGGGATGGATTTTACCGGGGACCGGTCGCCGATAAGATCATTCAGCAGATGAAAAACACAAACGGGATTATTTCATATGAAGATCTGGAAAGGTATGAACCCAAAGAAAGGAATGTCATTAAAGGTACTTACAGAGGTTATGATATAATCTCTATGGGACCTCCGAGCAGCGGAGGCATCTGCCTGATATATATGCTGAATATTCTTGAGAATTTTAAAATGACAGATACAAAATATAAAAGTCCTGATAATATTCACATACTTGCCGAGGCAATGAGAAGAGTATATGCTGACAGAAGTAAATATATGGGAGATGCAGATTTTGTGAATGTTCCCGTAGATGTCATGACTTCCAAACAGTATGCAAAAGAAAGGATAAAGGACTTTCAGAAATATAAAGCTACTAAAAGCGAAAATGTGACCCCGGGTGATCCGTTTGGAAATGAAAGTAAACAGACAACTCATTACAGTATTGCGGATAAATTCGGCAATCTTGTTGCTGTCACAACTACAATAAATGATGTATTCGGCAACAAGGAAGTAGTGGAAGGGGCAGGTTTTTTTCTGAATAATGAAATGGATGATTTTGTCTCAAAGCCCGGAGCTCCGAATATTTACGGTCTTATTGGAGGAGATGCAAATTCAATTGAACCTGAAAAAAGAATGCTCAGCTCAATGACGCCAACAATTGTTCTCAAGAATGACAGACCATTTCTGGTACTGGGCTCACCCGGAGGCGGCAGGATCATTTCAACTGTAATGGAAACCATAGTAAATATTATAGATCATAATATGTCCCTGAAAGATGCAATTGACTCTCCAAGATTCCATGATCAATGGTATCCTGAAGAACTCCAGCTTGAAAACGGTGTTGCAAGCAGTGATACAAAACAGCTCCTTGTTGATCTCGGATACACTATCAAAGATGTTAGCGATTACGGAGCGGTAAATGCAGTTTTAATAAATGAAGACGGCACTATGGAAGGACATTCGGACAGAAGAGGATACGGCGGCGCCGTTGGCTTTTAACAAAGGGATTGTAATTGCTTGAACTCACTGAAAATAAGAATTCATTTCTTAAAAAATTTTTCGCAGTTTACTTTAAGGTTTCACTTAAAAGAAATTTTTACAGGGTTAATGTAAAAGGACTTGATATTTTAAGAGAGCTGAAGGATAACTGCTCAGAAAAAAACATACCTGTAATCGTCTGCGTAAATCATTCAAACTGGTGGGACGGAGTACTTCTGAACTGGATATCAAATTACCTGTTCAAAAAAGATTCATACTGCCTGATGGATACAGTTGATCTCAGAAAGCACAGATACTTCAACAGGATCGGCGCACTGCCGCTCGAGAGGAATAATAAATTCAATTCATACAGATCCTTAAAATACTGCACAGAGCTTCTTAAAAATAAAAACCGGTACCTGTGGATTTTCCCCCAGGGCGAGATCCTTCCAAATGAAAAAATACCATTCAGATTCTTCAACGGTATTTCCTTTCTTACGGAAAAACTGGATGAATTTGATATGCTTTGCGTGTTTTTTGAATACAGATTTACTTCAGAACAGAGACCGGAGATCTTCGTTGAGTTTTTCAGATCGTTTCACAGATCGGATCTCAGAAAATATTCAAGAAAAGAATTAACTTCTTTTCTTGAAGAACTTTTCTCAGAAAAGGCAGTTGATTTTGCGGAACGTTATGCGGAAAATGAACTGAAAGATTACGAAATTTTACTGCAGGGGAAAAAATCAATAAACGAAAGGAAGATCACCAGATCATTTCAGGATTAAAATAATTGAACCATTCAGCTGTTATTCATATTTTTGAAAAAACCGTTTACGTTGCTTATAATACTTTTACCGTTAATAATCATTTCAAAAACAGAAAGATATTTATCCCCGAATTCCCCTGATTCAATATTAATTTCATTGTTAAGTTTTATTTCCAGCTCCGAACTTTTAATGTAAACAGATTTAATCTTTTTCGAAAAAAAAGTTCTTTTCAGTTCAAATTCAAAATCTTCCTTTTCAAGGAAAAGCAGATTGTTTTTATAAATAATGAGTTTTCTGAATTCTTTTCCTTCTTTATATTCAGCTACAAAAAAAATAAACGAATATTCCTTGTCTGTAAATTTTCCCCAGTAAGATGCGGTAAGATTTTCCTTTGAAGAGATCGGTCCCCATGTCTTTTCAATATATCCTGTTCCCGTAAAAATTGATTTTACTCTCTTAAAATCTTTATAGAATTTAAATTTTCCCGTAACTTCATTTACAGGAGATAGAGGAAGCCAGTATTCAATTAATTTATCTTCACCTGCTGTGATTTCCTGAAAAGATAATTTGTTAATAAGGGGTTTGAATTCAAATTCCGCTTTGAATTTGTTATCAAGGTCAGAGGTTGAATAATTAATAATAAGGATATATTTATTATTTTCAGGATCGTAATAAAATACATTCCTGTCTATCTTCATACCGGAAAAATTCCCGAGATCTTCAGTAATAAAAAAACCTTTCCGGTAGTCATAAACCGCATCATATATCAGTCTGCTTCTGAAATAAAGAAAGAATCTGATCCCGCAGTAACTCAGGGATACGTCTTCCTCCTGATCTTTGCGGTGAGATTCAACTACAGGATTACCGGCAAAGATCCTGGCGGTAAAATAATATTCACCGTCGTTATCCAGAGCATCGAAGTACCATACTTCGAATTTATCCTGCGAATATTTTCCTGAATAATTGAAATTTTCTCTGTCAGTATTAAATATCAATTTTTTTGATTTTTTTTCAATTCATAATATTTTAATTTTTATGATTAAATCAAACGTAAAAAGAATTTTTTATTTTAAGACAGGGCCGTATAAATATAATGATGTTACAGGTGTTTTAAAAATGAAATGAATATGAATGCTATGTAAAAAATGAATTTATTGTCTCTGTAAATTGAAAGTTTAAAAGAATTGGATTTCAATGTTATGTCTCCGAAATGCTTTCTGTATACCAATACTGTCCAAATTAAATTTTAATCATAAGAAATACTTTAATATT
>JAFDZR010000056.1 GCA_018266875.1 Bacteroidota bacterium | reverse complement strand
AATTGCCTAAATTCGTGAAAAATTGCGATAAAATTTCCAACTCAAAATTTGCTGCACAAATTTCCCGGACAGGGAAATTTTATTGACGCAATTTAGCACGAATTCTTAACGGCAATAATTCACAGACGGATAGTTTGAAAAAATATATTAAAAAGTTTAAAAGATTTTAAATATTAAAGTATTTCTTATGATTAAAATTTAATTTGGACAGTATTGCTTTTTATTCATAAATTACGAAAAAATAGACTTGAAAATTAAAATTAAAACGGATAAATATATTCAACTGCAATATTTTCTTTAAAAACCTAATCTGAAAGGAAACCCAAATGAAAGTAAAATTACTTTTAATTTCGATTATCATTTCGGCTTTTTGGATTTTAAATTCCGGATTTTCACCAAATGATGATGATCCGAGATGGAATAATCCAAGTACAAGAATTGATATCAATCCAATTGGCAGTTATACTGCATTACCTGAAGGAGACAACAGGAATTTTAGTAATGAAACAAGATATTTTTCCACTCCTCAAGGTGTGTTTGCTGTCGGACCGAACTTCAGAGTTCATCCAACCACAGCCAGAACACAAAGTGAAACACCAATTACACGTCATCCTACTAATCCAAACATTATGTTCGGTTCAGCCAACACTTACAATGTAGGCGGTACAACAACATTCAGCACAGGACATTATGTAACCACTGACGGAGGCGTAACTTGGTTTGGAGATGATACGACAGTATTTAATTACGGCGACCCGGCACCTATGATAATGAGCACAAACAGACTTGTAATTACTTTTCTTACATCAGCAGGACCGCTTGGATCTTCGTATTCCGATAATTTCGGTTCGACGTGGTCAGGAATAACTTATATTCCGGGAGGAGCCGGAACAGGTGTAGATAAGAATCTTTCTGCAGTCGACGTCAATCCTTACAGCGCTTATAAGGACAGGCTTTACACAGTTTATACTGAATTCAGCGGAGCTTATGCAAACAGAATAGTTGCTACTTACTCTACAGACGGCGGAGTAAGCTGGTCTAACATAGTTCCCGTAAGTCCTGTGCCTTCAGCAGGTCATCATCATCAGGGCTGTGATCTGACTGTTGACATATACGGTTGGGTAAGAGTAGTATATGCAAACTGCACTACCAACGGACAGAATTCCACTGAGGATTATCTGGGCTGGGCTGAATCTGGAACCGGAGGAACTTCATGGTCTGACATGTCTGATACAAAGGTCAATACTAACGGTATCAGATCTGCAGATTTTCTTACACCTTCCAGTTCAATAATAAGAGCTAACGGTTTTCCAAGAATTGCCACTGACAGATCCTGTCTTCCATCAAGGGACGATGATTATGTTGTAATGGCAGAAAAGAATTTTGCACCTGCGCTGGACAATGGAGATATTGTATTAATGAAAACACCTGACGGCGGAGCGACATGGACCAGAACAAGAGTCAATCAGAATCCCGCCGGCTCATATGAATGGTGTCCTGCTGTAGATGTTGATGCAACGGGCGGAATTAATGTATGTTACTACAGCACAAGGAACGTACCTACGAATGATTCAGCTGAAATATATCTTTCCCGCTCAACTGACGGAGGAGTTACATTTGTTGATATCAAAGTCTCTGATCATAAATTCAAACCAATTCCGATCTCTGGAACAGCAGCAGGATATCAGGGAGATTACATAGGTATAACAAACGGTGGAGAAGGAAAAATTCTTCCTTACTGGTGTGAACAGAATACTTCTACCGGCGGAAGATACCAGGCATATACATCACTTGTGGATATTACAAGTCCGAGACCTTGTGAGGATTTCTCATGTGCAATTGACAGCGGTACTTCAACAACTCCATTTGTTTCGACACAGCTTTTTGAACAATATTCCGGTACAAATTACTGGGGCAGAAAATCAATTCCCAGCGCTTACGGAATAGGCGGAACAGGGGCTGCAAGATTCAATTCATGGTCAGCCAGCACCGGTACTGTTCAGTCTCTGACTTCATATGATTTTCCATCTACATTTTTATCTACTACAACTTACTTGACTTTTGATGAAGCTTACCGGCCATGGTCAGGCGGAAATGTTGATTCATTAATAGTAGAAACTTCCGCAAACAGCGGAGCTACATGGAATGTATTTGCAAAATTATGGGGCGGACTCGGCGCACAGGCAGGTCCTCTGAATACTGTATTCACTGGGGGCGGACAGTTTACGCCTTCTACCCGCGAATGGAGATCAAAAATATACAAACTTCCATACTTTACAAATAAAGTAAGACTAAGAGCAAGAAGCGGATTTGGAAATGATATCTGGGTTGATAATGTATGCGTTCAGACGCTGGCAACTCCGGTATCCAATACGATCGGACTGCTTAATCAGGGAATGTTTATTCCAACTAACCCATATTGGAATTATGAAGATACAGTCACTGTATTTTTATACAGACAGGATTTCCCGAATATAGCTGTTGATTCCGCAAGTTCAGTCATGGGTCCAAACGCTGTGACGGTGGGTCTGGATTTCCAAAAAGCATTAACCGGAGATTATTATAAAGTGGTAAGACACAGAAATGCGCTGGAAACCTGGAGCGCTGTTGCGCCTACTTATACCAGAGGTGCAAATACTAATTATAACTTCGTCCCGAACAATGCGTCATACGGTAATAACATGGCTACTGTAAGTACTTCTCCTTTCTATAAAGGTCAGTACAGCGGCGACTGCAATCAGGATGATTTTATTGATGTATCAGATCTAACTATCATAGATAATCAGGCTTTTAACTTTGCTTCAGGTTATGTCATAGGCGATCTGAACGGTGACTTCTTTGCCGACATTTCAGACTATGCAATTGCAGATAATAATGCATTCAACTTTGTAGGACTGGTAGCACCTCCCGGAGCTGAACCGGTTCCTGTGAATACAAACGATAATGTACCTGAACTCAAAACAGAACAGGACAGGATAAAGTATGAACTGCATAAGAAAGTAATAAGCGAGCAATTAAATCAGCAGCAAACGCAGGAAAAAGAATCACCTGTATTAAATGAAGTATTGAAACAAAGACTGGAAAGATCAAAAATCAATAAAGCTCCCATCAGACGTGAAGAAAAAATTCAGGTAAAGACTCCTGAAGAAAATTCTTCCAACGGATTAAGGGTTGGCGAAAGATAAAATATTGATCTTTATTTAAAGATTTAAATTTAAACCGCGGATAATCTCTATCCGCGGTTTTTTAATTTTTCAGATAAAATAAATTGATTGTTTAATGTAAATCGTATACATTTATTCATTCAAAAAATAATTGCCGAATCTAATTACGAAAATTGTATTTCAATTTTTCAATTTTTTCACCCCCCCAAATAAAAAATTTTCCTAATTTATTTTTAATTTTTTTTAAACATCTTAAACCTAAAGAAAGGGAATTTTCCTATGAGAAAATTATTCAATGTGCTTCCCTTAATCCTGGTCAGTTATGTTTTCTTCACAGGACAAAGTAATCAGGTCGCTCAGAAATGGGACGACCGCCTGTCTACTAACATATATGATCCGAGCATAAGGATAACAGCTCCATTGCCACAGGTATTCGATTTTGTTAATCCGAATACACAGACAAGATATTACAATAATCCAAATGAAGTAGTCGCAGTAGCTCCAAATGTGCGGGTGCTCCCGAGATCCAACAGTTACCAGTCTGAAGTAAACATTGTCAGACATCCACTTAATCCGCTGATAATGTTCGGTTCTTCAAACGCTTTCAATAATACCGGAACGCTTTTTATAAGCGAGGGTATTTATGTAACCACAAACGGCGGAGCATCCTGGTTCGGTTCTGATACTATGAAATTATCAGGCGGGACACCGGTTCCGAATCAGGGAGGAGATCCCGGTATAACGCTTGACAAAAACGGGGTTTTATTGCAGACTCATCTTGGTTATACGACATCGGGGATTTTTGCAAATTATTCAACAGATAACGGAATTTCCTGGTCAAGTAATTATACAATAATTTCCGGTTCACAGGATAAAAACATGGCCGGAACAGATGATAATCCTTCAAGTCCTTATTACGGCAGATCTTACTGCGTATGGTCATTATTCACAGCCGCGGCTCCACCGATTGACATTTCCTATACTACAAACGGCGGAGTTTCCTGGTCAACTCCTCAGCAGATAAATAATCCACCTTCAGGACACTATTCACAGGGATGCGATATAAGGACAGGACCAAACGGAGAAGTTTATGTTATATGGGCTGCTCCAATGACAAGTTCTCCTTTTACTGAAGATTTTGCAGGATTTGCAAAATCCACAAACGGCGGAACCAGCTGGACTGTGACTGAAAATGCATATGACATGAACGGCATAAGAGGTACATTTGCTTCAAAATCGGGAATAAGAGTAAACGGATTTACAAGACTTGATGTAGACAAAAGCGGCGGACCGAGGAACGGATGGATTTACACCGTTTCCTCAGAATCAAATCTCGCTCCGGCAGGTTCAGATCCTGATGTAGTTCTCCACAGATCAACTGACGGAGGATCTTCATGGTCAGCGGGCATAAGAGTTAATCAGGATCCTTTAAATAACGGAAAGTATCAGTGGTTTCCTGCAATCAGAGTTGATGAAGCAGGAGGAGTTAATGTTGTTTATTATGATGACAGAAACACAGCTTCAGACTCATCTGAAATTTATTTGTCAAGATCCCTTGACGGCGGAAACACCTGGACAGATATGCTTGTAAGTGATCACAGATTCAAACCAAAGTCAATCGGAGTATCAGGAATTGCAGCAGGTTATCAGGGAGATTACATTGGAGTGACTTCAGGTAACGGGAAGTTATGGCCTTTGTGGATGGATGATTATGCGGGAATTTACAATGCATGGACCGCTGGTGTTCAGATCTCAACTTATCCTTTGAATTCATTTAATCTGAATTCACCCGCTCCGGGCTCAAGAATTGAAACATTCCCTAACGATAATACAAACAGCACTTTTACATGGGATACTTCTTCTTCCACTGCATCATATAAATGGATATTCGGAAATCCTCTTGCCACATCAAGAAAAATTACACTCATTCCCACCGGAAACAGTCTTGCAGTATCAAGCGGACAGCTTGACGCACTACTTGCAGGACTCGGTGTAGTGCAGGGTGACTCTCTGGTAGGCCAATGGGATGTATGGGCATTCAGAAACAATGCAACAAATGATTCGCTCAAGGCAAACAACGGACCAAGAGCGATTACTCTGAAAAGGAAGAAACCGGTTCTTACTGCATTTAATCTTTCTTCACCGGCAAATAATACAGGTATTCTAACGCTCTCAACAAATTCAACTCCGCAGAATTTTAACTGGACAAGATCAGGAGCGGGTGTGACCTATAAATGGATTTATGCAGGACCGGATTTTTCAAGCCAGGCAAATGTAAAGTTTGTTGTGGGTTCATCATCTTCAGGTTATGATTCAATTACAACAATAACAAATTCGAAACTTGATTCTTTGCTGGCAGGGATCGGATTAGCCCAGGGTGATTCAAGTATCGGTCAGTGGAGAGCTTATGCATACAGCGGAAATGATTCGCTGGCTTCTTCACAGACTTATAACCTAACGCTCAGAAGAGGCATTCCCCCAACAGTTACAACTTCTGCAACTTCCATTGAAGCGTATTTACCATTCGGATCCAACAGCGTAATCAAGAATCTGAATATTGGAAATGTCGGTCAGTTTACTCTGAACTGGGTAATAACTGAATCTTCAACTGTCCTTGATAATGCAGGAACCCGGAATATTTTCAGTGAAGATATAATAAGAAGAATTGAGAACCAGCCCAAAGGCGCTGCAGATATTTATTCAGGTCCTGAAGTAACGGACGGTATGGGCGGACCTGACGCGGGCGGTTACAGCTGGATTGACAGCGATGAACCAGGCGGTCCGGCTTACAACTGGGTTGATATTTCCGGAGTCGGCACTCCCATTGCAACATGGACAAACGGTACAGCGGATGACGGATCAGTTGTGCTGCCGCTGCCGTTCAGTTTCAGTTATTACGGGAATAATTATTCAAGTCTTAAAGTTTGTACCAACGGATGGATGAGTTTTGATGTGGTTTCCACAAACGTAGCTTATTCCAACGCTTCAATTCCTTCAGCAACGGAACCGAATAATGATATATGTCCCTTCTGGGATGATCTTGACTTTAGAACATCCGGACAGGTTTTATACTATAATGATGTTGCAAATAACAGATACATTATTGAGTATAAGGATGCTCCGCATTACAGTACAGGTGGTCCTTACACATTTGAAGTGATAATATACTCAGACGGCAGGATATTTTTCCAGTACCAGACAATAAATACTCCGAACAATTCCGCTACTGTCGGCATAGAAAATTCAACAGGCACAATAGCGACTCAGCTTGTGTATAACAATACTTATGTTCACAATAGTCTGGCTGTCAGACTTGAAAAAGGAATTCCATGGGTGGATGAATCTCCAACTTCGGGTTCTCTGAATGCATTCTCTGATCAGAATGTAAATGTTACTTTCAACAGCACAGGACTGGCTACTGGAATGTATACAGGCGTACTGAAAGTAAATTCTAATGATCCTTCAACACCGGTTAAAAATGTAAATGTTAAGCTCAATGTCGGACTGGCAGCTCCTTCGCAAATTACGCTCATAAATCAGGGATATCTGAATCTTTCCGGCAGACTAAACATTAAGGATACTGTCAGAATTTATCTCAGAAACATTTCAGCTCCTTATGCAATCATTGACTCCGCAAAAAGTGTAATTGACTCTCTGAATTTCACCGGCTCTTTTCTGTTTGCAAACGCACCTACGGGAATATATTATCTGCAGGTAAAGAGCAGAAACTGTATTGAGACATGGAGCAAAGCGGGCGGAGAGACTTATACATTCGGAAGTCCTTTTGTATATGATTTTACAACTTCAGCTTCTCAGGCATACTCAGCAAATGAGATCCTTGTAAATTCGAAATACTGCATACACAGTGGTGATGTGAATCAGGACGGAGTTGTGGATCTTTCCGATCTGCAGAATATTGACAACGATGCATTCAATTTTTCAGCAGGTTATATTTCAACTGATGTTACCGGTGATGGTGTGGTTGATATTTCCGATCTTTCGATCACTGAAAACAATGCGTTTAATTTCGTAACCAGGCAGGCTCCTCCCGGAGCTGCGCCGAATAATAAAAAAACTGTTGTCAGAGAAAAGACAGGTAAGCAGACAATAATTAATGATTCCGGGTATTTAAAAAATATACTTCCGGGATTTTAAACAGAATCTTTAAATATATTCTAAAAAGCCGTAATGAAAATTACGGCTTTTTTTATTTTTTAAAAAAATCAGGTAAAAAATTTCACCCATCCGCAGGAAACTTTGTTTTTTGTTTATATTAAATTTACTATTTTGTTATAAGGCCAAAGATATCAACCCCAAAAATTGATCTCTTATATAGAAATTTTAAACTCTATTTGCAGCAGGATTGCTTCAGCAATTGAATGTATCATTCTTTTTATCTGATACTCAATAGTTTATGCTGTATGCAATTTTTTAAATTTTCCTGAAAAATTATGAAAATAAGAAAATTTATTTTTTCTGTTTTACTGCTAAGTATATTTTCGTCAGCTGCATATTCTGTTGATCCAGAGTTTGAACTTAAACTTACAAACAGAAATTACATCTCCTCAAATCTCGGATATTTTGATATAGTTCTTGTCCATAAAAATTATCCCCAGACTGAATTGAAATATTCCTCAGGGAAGTTTACTATTATTCTAGATTATTCATATTCTGACGAACATCTGAACTATATATACTCTATTGACACTGCAACATACGGAACTGAAAGAATTCCTCCGCAGTATATCGGGAATTTCAGCAGAATCCAAGACACTCTGAAAATCGAACAGGGAATTCCTGTCCCATTCGGCAGCGAACCGGTTATATCTCATACAACCGGCACACTTATAACCCGCTTAAGGTTTTTTAATCCGGATCTTTATCTAAACTCATGTATCTTCGGAGAACAGTTCTCCTGGAAAACAAACGGTAACGGTATTTTCACAAATATCAGGGCTGTACTATCAGGGAACATTATTCAGCTTTCCAACAGTGAAAATATTTTCAGCACTGATGAGTTATGTGAGGATCAGTTCTGCTGCCTCAGCGTTCCTCTTACTCCGCCGAAAAGAATATTTCCGCTCAATAATTCTTTAAATAATTATTGGCCCGTGAAATTAAGCTGGATAAAGGGTTTCCCTGTTTCTTACAATGCTGAAATTGAGATCGCGGCTGATTCTCTGTTTTCAAATATAATTGTCAATGATAACATTGAAAGACCTGACGGGTATGATACTGTAGATTATTTTACCTCAGAACTTGAATTCGGGACCAACTACTACTGGAGGGTAAAACAGGGCGGTATACCTCCTCAGGGTGCATTCAATGAACCGTGGAAATTCAGAACCGGATATCCAAGTCTGACACTTGACCTTAAAGTCATACCGGAGGGTTTAAAAAGAGAGATTAATTTTTATCCATACAGATTGAATGTTTATCTCAGAAATTCCAAAAGTCCATATCAGATAGTGGACTCCACGGTTGGTTATTTGAAGGACACAAATTTCCGGGCGCAGCTTTATTTTATGAATGCATCCGAAGGAAATTATTATATAGTACTTGACAACAACAATTACATTGAAACATGGAGCAAGGCCGGTGGTGTATTCCTATCCTCTTCATCTTCCAATTTTTACGATTTCAGCTCCGGCGCTTCCCAGGCGTACGGCAGTAATCAAATCCTGATTTCCGGCAGTTACTGTATTTTCAGCGGTGATCTGAACAATGACGGAATAATAGATATATCTGATGCAGGGATGGTGGATAACGGTGTCTTTAATTTTGTGAAAGGCGAGTCAATTACAGATCTCAATTGTGACTTGATCACAGACATTGAGGATCTTTCAATTGTAGATAAGAATGTTTCCCGAATAGTAAATGAAATATCGCCATAGTATATTTGTATTGGCAGGAATTTTCCGCGAATAATCCCAACAGTTATTTTAGATTTCCTTTGATCACTTAAAGAAATTTATTTTCTCAATTCCGCAAGTTCCCTGAATAGTTTCAGTTCTTTTTCCGACAGATTAACCGGAGTTTCAACTATTATTTTTGCATAAAGATCACCGCTTTCATTAGTCTTTCCGTATTTAGGCATTCCGAGTCCCTGCAGTCTCAGTACTTTTCCGCTCTGCGCTTCCTTTGGAATGTTTATATTAATTGTTCCTTTGAAAGTCTTAAGCGAAGCTTTTCCTCCGAGCACAGCAGTATAAAGATCAACTCTTATATCCGTATAAAGATCATCACCTTTTCTCTCGTAAAGAGGATCCTGAAGTACATGAATCTTTAACAGAAGATCACCGGGATTTCCTCCTCTGATCCCGGCTCCGCCTTTTCCGCTTAATCTTAGCGTCTGCCCGCTAGCAATTCCAGGTTTTATCCTTAATTTAATTGACTGACCGTTCAGGTCGAATAATTTTTCCGATCCTTTAAATGCATCCTCAAGAGTAATGCTCATTTCAGCGCTGAGATCCTCGCCTCTCAGATTTGCTTTTCTGGCGCTTCCTCTTTCGCTCTGCCTTGAAGAGCCGAATCCACCTCCGCCAAATAATGTTTCGAAGAAATCCGAAAATCCAGTTCCGCTGAATGAATCCCCGAAATCATTTCCGTAAGTATATTGTGTATAACCGCTTCCCTGATTTGCATACTGTGACCAGTCGAAATCCTGCTGTCCGCCTGACTGTTGGTAATATTTCCAGTTCTCCCCGAGTTCATCATATTTTTTCCTTTTATCTTTATCTCCCAGAACTTCATTTGCTTCATTGATCTCCTTGAATTTCTCTTCAGCTTCTTTTTTACCTTTGTTCTTGTCAGGATGATATTTAACGGCAAGTTTTCTGTAAGCTTTTTTTATCTCATCCTGTGTTGCATTTTTATTTACGCCTAATATTTTATAATAATCTTTATAGTCCATCTATTGTGAGTAAATTATTTTTTCCTGAATAATATTAATATCATTGCTGCAGCGGCTACTACCAATAATCCCGTTATTCCGATAAAATAACATTTGTAAATTCTGCCTTTCCCTTCCAAATGTCCTCCGGATAATTCAAACAGCTTCGATGCCTGATATCCTGAAATCAGCGCAATTACGGATCCGATTCCGACCATCCATACAATGCCGAGGATTATTCCTCTGTTAACCAGTCTGTCAAATTCCGTCTGCGTCTCTTCAGCTGTCATGTTTTTTAAAATCAAAATAGATTTAATAGATTTATTTATCAATGAAAACTATAGTAAGCAATATGAAAAGAAAAATAAAATTCTTCCTTTTGGTTTCTGAAATGCCTCTTTCAAATATTTTAAATAAATCAAATTAAGAGTTTTAATTATCTCAAATTATATATAATTTGAGAGCAAATGCACTACGGATACAATTAATAAACTTCTCTTTAAACTAATATTAAATAAAAAATGGAATACACAATTCTGACAGCAGATACCAATGATGAATTGGTAAAAAAAGTAAATGAAATGTTTAACCAGGGATGGGAAACTGAAGGCGGCGTTGCAATTTCAAGCGACGGCAAATTTCATCAGGCAATGATTTTGTTTGATGATATTTCCGATGAGTTTGCTTCAGGCGAAGAATTATAATCTCTCCTCCGCAAATATATTGATTTATTTTTTATATCAGGGAACTTTCCTTAAAGCTCATATAGGAATGTTTTGTGAATATTAAATGATCAAGTACATCTATTCCCATTATCTTGCCGGCTTCAACGAGTCTTCTTGTAATTTTAAGATCATCCTCGGAGGGATCAGTCTCTCCTGAGGGATGGTTGTGCGCAATAATGATATGCGCTGCATGACGTCTTATCGCAGATTCAAAGGTTTCCCTTGGATGAACAAGGCTGGCTGTAAGAGTACCGACAGAAATTTCATCCAGTCCGGTAAAATTATTCCGTGAATCAAGTGAAATTACATAAAAGTGTTCTTTGGAATAGTTTGTGATCTTTGAAATCAAGATCCTGTGCAGCTCTTCAGGATTTGTAATGGGATTGTACTTCTTTCTGTTCAGTCTGGATTCATTCTCATTCTCCTGTATTTCCCGGATAATTTTTCTTGCGATCCCAAAGCTTGCCATAAGCTTTGAGGCTTTTGCCTCTCCCAGTCCTCTGAAATTTTTGAGATCTTCCAGTGAAGCTTCCATAATCATTGATAATGATCCGAACCGGACGAGGATCTTCTGAGCAAGAGTGATTACGGATTCACCTCTGGTGCCCGTATTCAGGAGTAGAGCAATTAATTCGGCTGAGGAAAGTTTATCCGCTCCGAGTTCTCTGAGTCTTTCTCTTGGTCTTTCTGAAAGGGGAAGGTCATTTACTGAAATAACATAATCCTTCTCATCGTTTAGTCCTTTTGCATCGTTCATGATTATCCTGTTATTAGTTTGGGTTTTGCGGTAAGTGTCGGGATGGGCAGACTCGAACTGCCGGCCTCACGCCCCCCAGACGTGCGATCTAACCAACTGATCTACATCCCGTCATTTACTTTTCAGTAAATTTTTTCAAATTACTGTATTAAATGGGTGAGTTTTGAAAATTTTGTTCCTGCTTTATTCCGCGACTGATTAAAATCAGACGTTTCAATATGATTATTTTATGAAATTAAATCAAACCGATAATATCTGACATTTATTCAGTGCCTGTATCTTCAAATCTTGCAAGCAGTTTACCTTTGCCATACAGATATAACTGATTTCCTTTTATTTTTACTGAATCGGTTTCCTGAAGGACTTCCATAAATCTTTTTTCTGTTTCCATTACTCCCTCACAGAACATTTCCGTCATAAGAATATTCCCGAATTTAAGATCACTGCCCTTTTTTTCAAAGGCGCCTGAAAAATTATTGCAGCCGCCGTTCCCGTTTATCATGTTCCCGGTTTTGCTGAAAATCATGTAAGGAAATTTCATTCCTTCCGGTGTAAATACTTTTCTGTTGTTAAAAGATCTCAGGTTCCACTTTGTTCCGGAAAATGAAGAATTATTGCCGCTGTGTTTTTCGGAAGCGGTGCATGAAAATAATACTGCGGACATTAACAGACAGCAGATCATTAGATTTTTCAAATTGATAATATTAGTTTAGAGATTTATTCGGACTATCATTAAGTCCGGCATTTTTTTAAACATCCGTAGCAATGAAAATATAAGATTAAATTCATTCCCATTCCTATGGTAATGAACCTTAATTTTAAAATTTACAGATTTATTTTCTGATTTTTAATGTATTAATGAAAATTCTGCAAGCCGTAAAAAAAGATTTGTAAATTTTATCAAATCCCGGATAGATATAAAAAGATTCCATTCATTTAATTTGCCAATATTATTTTCAATTGATTAATCACATCTTAATAACTAATTTGAAACTCATTTTAAAATCCCGTTTAATAATATCTTGTCTTCAGAAAAGAAAAATTTATCGGTACTTGAAGTCGATGAGGAGCTTCTCAGTGACATTACTGAACTGATCCACGACAGATCGGATGCTGCTCTGCAGAATATCATGGCAGACCTGTATGACTTTGATATTGCAGTGATCATTGACAATCTCCGGAATGATGATGATGCGGTATATCTGTTTTCACTTCTGAAAGATGATACGGCCAGTGAGGTAATTCTTGAGATCAATGATGACAGAAAAGACTATATTACCGAAAAATTAAGCGGCGAGAAGATCTCCGGAATCGTAAGCGAGATGTATTCCGATGATGCCACGGATTTTGTATCAGACCTTGATGAGGAAAAGAAAGGGGAGGTGCTTGATAATCTCGACAGGATAGATAAAGAAGATTCCGATGAAGTAAAGGAACTGCTCAGTTATGATGAAAACACTGCTGCGGGTATCATGGCGAAGGAGTTTATATCCGTTCATGAAAACTGCACTGTTACTGAAGCGATAAAGGAAATACAGGATGAAGCCGATCAGGTGGATCAGTTCTATAACGTATGGGTCGTTGATGACAATAATGTTATAAAAGGTATTATCTCTCTGAAGCGGCTTATCATTGCCCTTAAAAATCCCGAATCTCTGATAAGGGATGTAATGAATAAGGATGTGATATGCATTGAAGCAAATACGGATCAGGAAGAAGTTGCAAAGATCTTTCAGAGTTATGATCTGGTATCGGCGCCTGTTGTTGACGCACATAATAAAGTAATCGGCAAGATCACCATTGATGATGTTATGGACGTTATGGAAGAGGAATTTTCTGAGAACGTTGCAAAAATGGCGGGAACTGATGCTGAAGAACTTGAAAAGAAATCACCGTTTCAGATCGCAAAATTAAGGCTGCCATGGCTTCTCGTAACTCTGTTCATTGAATTCATTGCAGTCTTCATCGTTCAGCTTCACAATGAGATTCTGGAAAAGATAATCCTGATCGCTGCCTTTATGCCGATAATATCAGCAATATCCGGAAATACCGGACTTCAGTCGGCTGCAATTGTAGTCCGCGGGATCGATACGGGAAATATTAATCTCAAAAAATGGTGGATACCTCTGTTCAGACAGTTCAAAACTAATCTGCTTATTGGCTCAGCTGTCGGAACGGTAGTCGGGATCCTTGGTTTTCTAATGAGCGATGCCAACCATCTCAGATTCGGAGCCTCAGTGGCAATTTCAATGTTCATATCAATCAACATTGCAGGAATTATCGGGACATTATCTCCAATGATCTCCAAGAAGCTCGGATTTGATCCTGCTCTTACATCCGGACCTTTTGAGACTGCCTTTCAGGATGTGATTGGAATTTTCATTTTCATGACTATATCAACTTTTTTACTTACACATACATAATTTTTATTGCTGAAATCCTTCAGGGACAATATCAGATATCTCGAAATACCGGACGTGACAAATCAGATCTTCCTTTTGCTGCTTTCGGTTATTTTTATTTTTTCCTCAGATAGTCTATTTCTAAAGATAGTTGTGCCGCTTCTTAATTTATCGCTTTGCGTTCTGATTATCTACTTTGTTTCCCATTACGAAAAGAAAAATGAAATTGAAAAAAAGAAAAGATCCTGGACCAGATTTCTGAGATTCTGGTATCCTTCCTTTATGATCCTGTTTTGTTTCAAGGAGATATACATTGTTATGGTTGGTTTTGATACCGGACTTTATGATCCCGAATTGATAAGTATTGACAAATGGATATTCGGAACAAACCCGACTGAATTTTTATACAGGTTCAATAATCCGTTTCTTGTCGAGATACTTCAGATAGCTTACGGTCTGTTTTATCTGATGCCTGTTATTTATGCCATGGAACTTTATCTCTGGCACAGATACGAAGAGCTTAAATATGCAATCTTTGTTGTCTTTTTCGGATTCTATCTTTCTTTCCTAGGTTATGTTCTTTTTCCGGCGATCGGTCCTAGATTCACAATTCATAATTTTCTGAATATCAGCAATGAAATGCCGGGAATTTACTTTGCTGATATTATCAGAAATATTATAAATTTCGGGGAGTCAATTCCCAAAGGAGTAAGCAATCCGGAAATGTTCGCGCAGAGAGATGCTTTCCCTTCGGGTCATACCATTATAATAATACTCATCACTTATCTTTCTCACAAGATAAGATCAAACTCATTTTATTTTTATCTGCCTTTTTCGGCGCTGATGATATTCTCAACCGTTTACCTGAGATATCATTATGTAATAGATCTGATAGGGGGGATACCGTTTGTGCTGATTACAATATTTACCGCTAACCGTATTTATAAGGGAAAGATCAATTTCGGGAATAAGCCGCTCAGAAATACCGGGCAATGATCTCATCAGCAAGGCAGTAACCGGACTCACTAAGTCTCAGATTATCTTTTGTCAGGACAGCAAATTCCTTTGAAGTTATATCATTTACGGATCTTTCGTATTTTTTAAGGAAATCCGCTCCGAATAGTTTTTCATACTTTCCGAATTCTATTCCTATACTTCTCAGACCCAGCATGATATATTCAAGCTCAGACTGGTTTTTATCCGGTTCGTATATATTTTCAGCAGGGAGGATATTATTGACGAGTGAATTGACATATGAGGAAAAAGAGAGCGGATTATTCCATCTTTTTTTATGGAAAAATGAATGCGATGAAGGTCCCAGTCCGAGATAATTTTCATATGTCCAGTATTTCAGATTGTGTCTGCTCTCAAAACCTTTTTTCGCAAAATTTGAAACCTCATAATGATCAAAACCTTCGGAAATAATTTTCTCCGAAACTGAAAGATACAGTTCCGCTTCCAGCGAAGGATCGTTTTTCATTGCGGGTTCTTTTTCAAATGATTTGTAAAGTGATGTTCCCTTTTCGTAAGTGAGTGAATATGCTGAAATGTGGCTGACTCCGCATTCGACTGCCCTGTCAATTGAATAACTTATATCTTCTGAAGTCTGGGAAGGAAGTGAATAAATAATATCAGCGCTTACATTCTTTATCAGGGATGATGTAAATTTAATGACTTCCTGTGCTGAATCAGATGTATGCTGTCTGGTGAGGAATTTCAGTTCAGCGTCTATGAATGACTGTACACCGAAACTGAATCTGTTAACTCCTGCGTTTATATATTCTTCGGTTTTCTTACGGGAAAAATCTTCGGGATTTGCCTCAACGGATATTTCAGAAGATCTTTCTATACGGAAATTTTCCTTAAGGCTTGTGAGAATTCCGCTTATCTCATCTGCAGTAAGAATTGATGGAGTCCCTCCGCCGAAAAATACAGTGTCAAATATTTCTCCGCGGTAGTTATCAGAGTGAAGAGAAATTTCTTTTTTTAGAGCTGAGAGAAATTCTCTTTTAAGTTTTGTGTTGATAATGAAAAAAAAGTCACAGTAACTGCAGCGCTTTCTGCAGAAGGGTATATGTATGTAAATTCCTGCCACAACTCAATTTTGATAATATGGGAAATGGATTGCAAGATTTTATTGCTGAAAATTATATTAACATTCAGGAATGAATTATCTGATAATATTCCCGATCCTTTCCCATCTTGTAGTGCCGAGAAGATCAAAGAAATTCAGGAATGAAATGCTCGGATCCCATGACCAGTAAATTATCAGCGCTTCACCTACAATATTTTCCGTCGGCATAAATCCCCAGAATCTGCTGTCAAGAGAATTGTTCCTGTTATCACCCATCATAAAAAGATAATCCCTTTTGACAGTATATTCGCCTCCGGTTAATTCCTTATCGTCCACGTAAACTATCCCGTCACCGGACATTCTGACTGAATGTCCTTCTTTCATTATGAACATCTTCCAGCCTTCATAATTTGAAGAGTCAATCTTTAACTTGTCTCCGGCTTTGGGAACGCGGATAGGTCCGTACCAGTCCTCATTCCATTGTTCGCCTTTCGGGAACAGTCTGGGATTGAAAAAATTCTCCGGACGGTTTACTTTATCAAATACAGCATTCGGAGGATTCGGTACTAGTTCTCCGTTAATATATAATTTTTTGTCCTTTATTAAGACAGTATCTCCGGGTGTTGCAACGCATCTTTTGATATAATTCACAACTTCAGGAGATTCAAGTTCATCTCTGTCGCCTGGGAAGTCAAATACAATTATATCTCCTTTTTTCGGTTCTTTGAAACCCGGAAGTTTTAAATAGGGGATCCTTATGTCCGTAAACGGAATATTCCTCGGAGTTGTAGCACCGTATGTGAATTTTGTAACAAGAAGAAAATCACCGACCCATAAAGTCTTTTCCATTGAACCGGTGGGAATACGGAATGCTTCAAACAGAAGTATCTTTATTATAAAAGCGACAATACCGGCATAAATCAGAGCGTCAAAAAATTCGCGTGATTTGGATTTCTTCGGTTTGTCATCGTTGTTTTTTTTTGAAGTGCTTATTCCCGCCGTTCTGGGATTGAAGTTTTCGGTTTTGTTTTTACTGTTGGATGTATTCACTTAAAAATGATTTTAAAATATTTTCAATAGTTTGCGGTATTAACTGTCAAGAGAAAGGACTGCATGAAAAGCTTCCTGCGGAATCTCGACTGAACCTATCTGCTTCATACGCTTTTTTCCTTCTTTTTGTTTTTCGAGAAGTTTTCTTTTTCTTGAAATATCCCCTCCATAACATTTTGCAGTTACATTTTTTCTCATGGCGCTGATAGTCTCTCTTGCTACGATCTTTGAACCGATCGCCGCCTGAATTGCGACCTCATACATTTGTTTTGGTATCAGCTGTCTTAGTTTTGTGCATAATTTTTTTCCCCAGTCAAATGCTTTGTCCCTGTGTACAATTGTAGAGAGAGCATCCACCGGATCTCCGTTCAGAAGTATATCAAGCTTTACAAGTTTTGATTCGCGGAAATCCTTGAAATCATAATCAAAAGATGCATAACCCCTTGAATAGGATTTAAGTTTGTCATAAAAATCAAATACAATTTCACTCAGTGGGAAGTCGATCTGAAGATCAACTCTTTTAGCGTCTACATAATTGGTTGCAAGAAACACGCCTCTTCTTTCGTTTGCGAGTTTCATCAGATTTCCTATGAACTCCGTAGGCGTAATAATATTTGCGCTTATATAGGGCTCTTCAATATAATCTATCTTTGCCGGATCGGGCATTAAGGAAGGATTGTCAACGACAATCACCTCTCCTTTTGTGGTGTATACTTTAAATTCAACGTTGGGAACCGTGCTGATAATGTTAAGGTCGTATTCCCTGTCCAGTCTCTCCTGAATAATCTCAAGATGAAGCATTCCGAGAAATCCGCATCTGAAACCAAATCCAAGCGCTGCCGAAGTTTCAGGTTCATAAGTAAGCGCCGCATCATTTAGCTTGAGCTTAGATAGCGAATCCCGAAGATCCTCGTAATCTTCAGTGGATGAAGGATAAATTCCGCTGAAGACCATCGGTTTTACTTCCTTGTATCCGGGAAGGGGATCCACAATCGGCTGATCGGTCTTGAAAAGCGTATCACCGACTTTGGAATCATTTACGTCCTTTATTCCTGCAATTAAATATCCTACGTCACCGGAATTGAGAAATTTTGATTTTTCCCGTCCCATTCTCAGGTGACCAACTTCTTCGGCTTCGAATATTTTTCCCGTAAAAAACGATTTTATCTTGTCACCGGGTTTTAAACTTCCTTCAAATACCCTTATATAAACAATTACTCCTCTGTATATGTCAAACTTTGAATCGAATATAAGCGCTCTTAATGGTTTTTCAGATTCAATCTTTGCCGGAGGAATTCTGCTGACAATGGCTTCGAGAATATCTTCAGTTCCAATGTCGGTTTTGGCGCTTGCGAGTATAATATCTTCTTTTTTACAGCCGATCAGTTCTATGATCTGATTCGTAACTTCATCGACCATTGAATTCTGCAGGTCTATTTTGTTTATGACGGGAATAATCTCAAGTCCGTTATCAATGGCAAGATACAGATTGCTGATAGTCTGCGCTTCCACTCCCTGTGTAGCGTCGACAACCAGAAGCGCGCCTTCGCATGCGGCAAGAGACCTTGAAACTTCATATGAAAAATCAACATGTCCCGGCGTATCGATAAGATTCAGGGTATATGTATTCTTATCAGGTGAATGATACTTCATCTGAATTGCATGAAGCTTGATCGTAATGCCTCTCTCCTGTTCCAGGTCCATATCGTCAAGGACCTGTTTGATCATATTCCTTTTCTCGATCGTGCCTGTTTTTTCAAGAAGTCTGTCTGCAAGAGTGGATTTGCCGTGATCGATATGAGCTATGATACAGAAATTTCTTATATAAGATTTTGTCACTGATTAATAATAAAATAAAAGTGGATTCTAAATTGTAAGTTATAAAATGTATTATAACTTAATTAGATTCCACTTAAATAAAAATAAGAATAAAAATAAAAAAATTAAAAAAAATCTTTATTTTCCTTCAGCCTTTCTTCTTACTCTTTCTTCCTGAATGTCTTTTCTGATCTCAGCGGCTTTTTTTCTGAGTTCATTGAGCTGCTTTCTTAATCTTGTACCTGCAGCATTCTGACCTTTTTCGTAAAATTTCTCGATGTCAGGTTTCATGTCTTCAAGGTACTTGTGTAGTTCGTTAATTTTTTCCATTTCCGGGTCTCCTTTTTAATTTGGTTAGATTATTTTGAATAAGGTATTAAAAATATTTAAATTTTGTAAGTTAAATTTTTTAATTGAGAATATTTAATAAAATTAAATTTTTAACTGTTTTAAGCGTATTATGACAAATAGGGTATTGAAAATATGATAGTGAAGCCCCATGCCAAAAAAGCAAGTCCGAATATTATCAATCCTGACAGCATTGAAAGCTTTGCCCACTGGCTCATTTTGTAATCCCTGAATATATTCCATATTCCGTTAAGACCGTGATACATACCTAAAGTCAGAAATGAAAGATCTATTATCCTGTACCATGAAAACTGCATCCTTGCCAGAACTGCCTGATATGTGTGACCTGATTCCGGCTGATAATGCATTAAAATATAATGTCCGATCATAAGAACGACCAGCGCCAGTCCTGTTATCCTCTGGACCACCCAGCTGCCTGAACCCGAATTCTTTGAAACTCTGTATTTGAACATTTTAAATTCCGCTTATAATTTAGAATAAATTTTTTACTTCATGTGAAAACATTATTACACCCATAGAAATGAATAATATTATTCCCACCACCCAGGACAAAGTGTAAAGCTGTTTGTGATAACGTGCGCCGTCTGCCCAGTCAACGATCACAATTCTTATTCCGTTTAGCGCGTGGAAAAGAACAAATGCAAAAAGCAGCCATTCTATTACCATGAATACAGGTGAAGAAAAGGTTGCCATTTTATTGTTGAATGCAATTTCCCCTTTTGTTAAAGGGCTTAAGGAATAAATATGCAGAAAAAGATATCCGATAAGTGCTATACCCGAAATTCTGTGAAATATCCATGCCCAGCTTCCCGAATCCTTTTTATAATTTAAATTTTCTGAAATCCAGTTTTTCTGATCAAAGGTCTTGATCTTCTGTTGCGGACTTTGAGTTTTGATTTCGCTTTCCAACTTATGAGAGCTCCTTATTTTTGTTTGGTTAAATTAAATATTTCACCTAATATTTACAATTTATTAAAATTTATTAATTTATTGGAAATATTCCCGGGAAAAAAATAAATTTATCTGCAGAATATGAACTTGAAATTAAAAATATTCATTATTAAAACTTTAAGAAAAGAATATTTATCTTCTGATAAGATTCCCCGATAAATTATAAGCACAGCTCCTGAAACTGATTTAATGAATATATATCAAAAATCGTAAAAAAAGGCTGTTTCTGCTATATCTATCTTAATTGTAATTTAAGTTTATATAAATTATTTTTATCAATTCTAAAACATCGTTTGGACACTATAAAATTTATTTACTCTTTTCATAATTCTGTTGAATATCTGAATGCCCGCCTTTTAAACCCGGACCTGATATGTGGTCAGGATGAAATTAAAAAGGAATTATTCTGAATAATCCAATAGACAGAAATCTACCTGATTCCACTTATATGCAGGGCAACACAAAAAACGGGAAGTATCTCGCAATGCTTTGCCTCAGCGCATTAGGCGTGGTGTTTGGAGATATTGGTACAAGCCCGTTATACGCTTTAAGGGAGTGTTTCTACGGTGCTCATGCCATAGAACCTTTGAAGGAAAATATTATGGGAGTGCTATCTCTAATATTCTGGTCTCTGGTCCTCATAATTTCCGTTGAATATATTTCCATAATAATGAGAGCTGACAATGATGGTGAAGGCGGAATACTTGCACTTATGTCCCTGATAAGAAGAACAAAATTCAAAAAAAGCTGGATAAGTCCTATGATACTTGCATTCGGATTGTTCGGCTCTTCTCTTTTATACGGAGACAGTATTATTACACCGGCAATTTCAGTTCTGTCTGCCGTTGAAGGTCTGAAAGTAGCTACGCCTTTTTTTGAGCCTTTTATTATACCTTTAACTATTATTATCCTGATACTCCTTTTTTCAGTTCAGAAAAGAGGAACCGGCGGTATTGGAAAAATTTTCGGACCGGTCACATTTTTATGGTTTTTTATTATTGCGCTTTTAGGAATAGATTCCGTAATTGATAATCCGGAGGTTCTTGAGTCCGTAAATCCATACCACGCTGTAATATTTTTCTTTAATAACGGATTTCACGGTTTCATAATTTTAGGCTCGGTTTTTCTCGTTGTTACGGGAGGTGAAGCATTGTATGCCGATATGGGACATTTCGGGAGAAAACCAATTAAGATCACCTGGTTTGCAATGGTCCTTCCGAGTCTTATGCTGAATTATTTCGGTCAGGGGGCTCTTCTTTTAAGAAGTCCGGAAGCAGCTTCAAATCCCTTTTATCTTCTTGCTCCCGAATGGGCTTTGTATCCGCTTGTTGTAATCGCAACACTAGCGGCTGTAATAGCATCACAGGCGGTTATTTCAGGCGCATTCTCCCTGACTTTCCAGGCGCTTCAGCTCGGTTACCTGCCGAGAATGAGAATTCAGCATACATCTGAAGAAGAACGCGGGCAGATCTATATACCGCAGCTGAATATACTGATGTTCTTTGCCACAATAGCGCTTGTACTTGGATTTAAAAATTCGAGTAATCTTGCTGCAGCTTACGGTATTGCCGTTACAACTACAATGCTGATGACTACAATACTTCTGCTTATAACTACAATAAAGTTATGGAAATGGAATAAGTTTCTGGCAGTATTTATTGTATTCTTCTTCATTATCCTTGATCTTGCATTCTGGGGAGCGAATATGCTCAAGATATTCCAGGGCGGATGGGTACCTCTTATTATCGGCTTGATGATATATTTCCTGATGACTACCTGGAATAAAGGAAGGAAAAAACTGCTGGAAAAAATAAAACAGCAGACCACTTCGCTGGAAAACTTTGTGACAGAGATCCTAAGCATAAGATTAATTGCAATTCCCGGAACTGCCATTTATATGTCAAGTAATAAGAACGGGACACCGCCTCCGCTGATCCAGAATATTAAGCATAACAGACTGCTGCATAAACAGATCATTATTCTGACTATTGTTATTCAGAAAGTCCCGCATATCAAACCTGAGAACAGGCTTCAGATCGAACAGCCGACTGTAGGTTTTTACAGAGTGATTGCAAATTACGGATATATGGATATTACAAACATTCAGACTATTATTGATCTGTTAAAGAGAAACAAAATTGAACTTGATCTGAATAAAACAACTTTCTTCCTCGGAAGGGAAACACTTCTCCCGGGAAATCAAAAAGGTCTGAAAAAATTAAGGAATAAATTGTTTATAATACTGTCTAATAACGCGCAAAGAGCCACGGTGTTTTTCAATATCCCTCCGCAAAGGGTTTTCGAAGTAGGCACACAGGTTGAACTCTGATAATTTATTTATTTTTTTATTAAAAGAATGTCTTTAGTTTCTGAATTTAAACAATCTCTTAAAACAGTTGATTCGGAAGAGATCCTAGACCTTTACATTTTCAGACCAATCTCTTTCGCTTTTGTAAAACTGATATATAATACCGGTATTACACCGAATCAGATCTCAATTGTTGCGCTGATATTCGGCGTTCTGTCAGGCGTTTTTTACGGTTTCGGCACATATGAATTTTTACTGATCGGTTCACTGAGTTTTTTTATATGCAATACGCTTGACTGTATGGACGGTCAGCTCGCAAGACTGAAAAAGAACGGAACAAAGATCGGAAGAGTAATAGACGGTTTTATAGATTACATTACCTCCATTTCTGTATTCCTTGGACTCGGGATCGCAATGACTGTTATAACGGGAAATCCTTTATACAGCTGGCTTCTTACGGTTGCTGCGGGAGCTTCAAAAGCGCTGCAGAATATGTTCTTTGATAATTACCGTAATATGTATCTCGAATATGTCTATTCAAAAGCTTCAGGTCTTGAAGATGAGATCAGGGAATATACTGAAGAGCAGAAGAGACTTGAAAATACCGGCGGTCATTTGTTTGAAAAATTTCTGATTTCCATTTACCTTTCTTATTCCAGATTCCAGAAGAAGTCCACGAAACATATAGAACTGAACACTACTCCTGAGGAATATAAAAGAAAGAATAAATTACTGCTGAGAGCTTGGAGCTGGATCGGCTCTACTACACATATGATGGCTCTTATTGTTTTCTCGGTTTTCAACAGAATAGACCTTTACCTGATCTTTACAATAACTGTCGGAAATATAATCTTTATAATCCTTTTTCTTGTACAGAAAAATATCATTAATTCATTCATAAAAAAATAATGCAGGCTGTAATATTAGCGGCGGGAGCTTCGAAAAGACTCAGACCTTTGACGGATAATACACCTAAATGTCTGCTGGATGTCAGAGGAAAAAATCTTCTGCACAGGACAATCGAAAATGTAAGTGCTTACGGAATTAATGAATTTATTTTTGTGACCGGCTACAGGGAAAATATGATAAGGGATTATATGAATGAAAATTTCCCGGATCTTGAAATGACCTTCATTACAAATTCAGGTTATGACACAAACAATAATTCCTATTCTCTCTGGATGACTCGGGATCTCATTAAAGATGATATAATTCTCCTGGACAGTGATATTTTATTTGATAAAAAAATAATCGGAAAACTCATAAGCAGCGGTCATGAAAATTGTCTGGCTGTTAATTTTACTGATGATCTGGACGAAGAGCAGATCAAGGTCATTCTCGGTGAAAATGATAAAGTCCTTGAAATCGGCAAGGAAATACCTGTTGAAAAATCAGCAGGGGAGTCAATCGGAATTGAAAAGTTTTCTTCATATTTTATGAAAGAGCTATTCATTATATTGGATAGAAAAATTTCAAAAGAAAATATTGTTAATGAGTTTTATGAAGCTTCGTTTCAGGAAGTGATAAATAATAAGAACTCAGGGAACAGTATCTTTGCAGTGGATGTTTCAGAGTTCAGTTGCATGGAGATAGACACGGTCGGCGACTACGAGAAAGCCCAAAGTATAATAATCAATTAATGAACAACTATTACAAAAGACCCGGAATGTTCGGGGGATTTTCGCTTTTTCCACCGGTAATAAAAATTTTACTGGTTTCAAATATTGCGATCTATATCATATTCAATCTTATTCTCTCAGGAATGCAGATCGGCGGAACTTCAGTCGATCTTCTCATCACTAAATATTTTGCCCTGAACCCGCTGACTCCTGTAATGTTCAGGAACAGTCTGGGACAGATAATTGAGCTTGGTTTTTATCCGTGGCAGCTGTTTACTTATATGTTCATGCACGGCGGTTTTTTTCATCTTCTCCTGAATATGTTTGCACTGTGGATGTTCGGAGTGGAGCTTGAAAATATGTGGGGACAGAAACGATTCCTTTACTATTACATGCTCTGCGGTCTGGGTGCGGGATTATGTAATCTGCTGATCGCGCCTTTGTTTACTTCCGTAGGTCCGACGGTAGGAGCATCCGGAGCTATTTACGGAATTCTTGTTGCATTCGGATATCTGTTCCCTAACAGAAATATTTACATTTACGGGATCATTCCAGTCAGAGCAAAATATCTTGTTATCTTTTATATGGTAATAGAAGTATTTGCAGTTGCAGGCGGTCAGGACAGCGGTATTGCTCATATTGCTCATCTCGGAGGCGGAATTGTAGGTTTGATTTATATGATGGTAGTATTCAAAAAGTCAGGAAATTTATTTGACACTTCGTCCCTGAAAGACAAATTCAGATCAGTAACTACTCCTAAAAAAAACTATACATCAAGTGTCTTTAAAAACGGTTCAGGCGATAAAAAAAGTGAAGCTCAGGAAGCAAGGTATGAAGAACTCAAACTAACCGATTATAAAAAAGAAATGGATAACCAGGAGAAACTTGCGCAGGAGAAAATTGATGCAATACTTGATAAACTGAGCGAAGGCGGATATCAGAGCCTTACTGATGACGAAAAGAAAATCCTTTTTCAGGAAAGCAAGAAATTAAGATAATAAATACTTCAGAAGAAAAATTGCAGACAGATATTCAGTCAATAAAATACTGTAACAGTTTAACATCCTATTCAAGGTATGTTACGCGTGAGGTCAGGATTGGCGATATTCCACTCGGGGGGAATAATCCCATCCGTATTCAGTCCATGACCACTACGGATACAATGGACACCATTGCAACTGTCGAGCAGTCCATTAGGATCATTGAAGCCGGCGGGGATTATGTCCGCATAACAGCGCCGAGCATTAACGAAGCAAAGAATCTTGAGAATATTAAAAATGAACTGAGAAAAAGAGGATACAAAACACCTCTTATTGCCGATATACATTTCACTCCGAATGCCGCGGAAACAGCCGCCAGAATAGTAGAGAAAGTAAGAGTTAATCCTGGAAATTACGCCGACAGAAAAAAATTTGAAACAATTGATTATTCCGATGATTCATATGAAGCGGAGCTTGAAAGGATCAGAAAGAAATTCACGCCGCTCGTTCTGATCTGCAAAGAATACGGGACGGCAATGAGGATCGGCACCAACCACGGTTCGCTTTCCGACAGGATAATGAGCCGTTTCGGGGATACTCCTCTCGGTATGGTCGAATCAGCGCTTGAGTTTGTGAGGATCTGCGCAGAAAATAATTACCATGAGATAGTTCTGTCCATGAAAGCAAGCAATCCGAAAGTAATGGTGGAAGCTTACAGACTTCTCATAAGCAGAATGGAAATGGAATCAATGAATTATCCGATCCATCTCGGTGTAACTGAAGCAGGAGACGGTGAAGACGGCAGAATCAAGTCTTCAGTAGGAATAGGAACATTACTCGAGGACGGAATTGGTGATACGGTCAGGGTTTCGCTTACGGAAGAACCTGAGTTCGAGATTCCCGTTGCAGCAGCTCTTGTCAGAAGATATTCCAATAGATCATCTGAGCAGAAGGAAATTCCCGCTGTTATTGACAATCCGCTTGATCCGTTTGATTTTAAAAGAAGAGAGACAACTGAGGTTTTCAAAACCGGCGGAAATAATGTGCCGGTTGTTTTCATAAGCGCAACAGAGGAAATAAGAAACGATCATTCCGCTTTAATAGAGCTTGGATATTATTACAGTGAGTCACTTGATAAATGGAATATCGGCGATGCTGCATTCGATTTTTTATATCTGGGTAAAAAGGACATTACTTATAAACTTCCCGGTACGCTGAAAAAAGTATTTGATTATGATTACTGGGTCAAGTCGGATGTTAAAGAAGATTCTTATCCTTTAATGAATGCAGCGGAATATATGCAGTCAGGACTGAGATCGGGAAAAGTGAATTTTGTTGAGGTTTCGCTCGGGGGTCTTGACGGGGAATTGGTGAAGAGGTTTTCTGTAGACGGGAATTGCATTCCCGTCATAAAGACGGATAACGTAAATGCGATGGCTGAACTCAGAAGGATGTTCATCGAATTTTTAAATAACGGAATAAATCTTCCTGTGATAATTAAAAGAAATTACGGTAATGCCGGAATGGATGAACTTATGATTTTCAGCTCAACTGATATAGGAGGATTGCTAGTAGACGGTTTGGGTGACGGTATCTGGATCGAATCTGAAAATACCGAAGCATCAAAGATCAACAGCATAAGCTTCGGCATTCTGCAGGCAACACGTACCCGAATTTCCAGAACTGAATATATATCCTGCCCTTCCTGCGGAAGGACTTTGTTCGATCTTCAGGAAACTACCGCAATGATCAGAAAAAGAACTGACCATCTGAAAGGTCTGAAAATCGCGATAATGGGATGTATTGTAAACGGTCCCGGTGAAATGGCGGATGCAGATTACGGCTATGTCGGCAGCGGTCCGGGAAAGATCACTCTCTACAAAGGAAGAGAAGTCGTAAAGAAAAGTATAGATACTGAAATTGCCGTAGAAGAACTAATCAGTCTCATAAAAGAAAATAATGACTGGACTGAAACAACTGTTTAATTAATTATATTTGATTAATTTTTTATAATATTACTTCATCATGAATAAATATATTAAATGTTTTTTTACTCTGATTTTCATTTTATCTGCAGGAATAATAAATGCAGATGAACCGTATTCAATTCAGCTTGAACAGATGACCATTCCAGGTTCTCCAAAGATACATTCTTTTGCATTTGCTGAATATAACGGCAAATGGCTCTTTATCGGCGGAAGAACAAACGGTATGCACGGATTTGATGCTGCAACGGCTTTTCCCGAACAGTATTCAAATACAAATATTTTTGTGGTTGATCCGGTTGCTTCGCAGACTTTTTCGCGCAGTTTATTTACCGACCTGAATTCAGCCGTTGCTTCTCCGCTCAGATCAACTAATATGCAGTATTATTTCGACGGAACTAAACTCTACATTATCGGCGGTTACGGCTACGACAGTCTCTTCAGCGATTTTGTTACTTTTCCGAAACTAACTGTTGTGGATGTAAATCAGGTAATCCAGGCCGTAGTAAACGGAACTTCTGTTTCGCCTTACATCAGACAGATAACCGACGAAAGAATGAGAGTCTGCGGCTCAGAGATACAGAAAATTGATGATTACTTTTATATGGCAGGAGGTCATATTTTTACCGGAGCATATTCCAATATCAGTAATGACCAGGTTTATACAAATGAAATCAGAAGATTTAAAATAAATGATAATGGCGTGAATGTCAGCATCTCTGATTATACTTCTTATACAGATACTGTCGAATTTCACAGAAGAGATATGAATCTCGTTCCCGCAATCAGACCGGACGGCGTAAGTCAGTATATAATTCTTTACGGCGGTGTGTTCAGAAGCTATGCTGATCTGCCTTTTCAGAATCCGATCTATATTGACGCCAACGGCGCTGTAACTGATTATGGTTTTGAACAGAAAATGAGCCAGTATACATGCGCAAATCTTTCAGCTTTCAATTCAGTAAACGGAAGCATGCATACTACTTTTTTCGGCGGAACAAGTCTTTACTATTATAATGAATCTCTTCATCAGCAGGTAAGAGATTCTCTTGTGCCGTTCATTAATGATATCACAACTCTTACTAAAAATTCAAACGGCGCTTCAGTTGAGAATATTTCGCCGACTGTCATGCCTGCTCTGCTTGGAACAAATGCCAAATTCATTCTCAGCTCTTCAATTCCTCATTATTCAAACGGAGTAATTAAACTGAATGAGATCTCCGGAAATACTTTCGCCGGTTATATTTTCGGCGGGATAAGAGCTTATCTTCCGAATAATACTCCAAGCTTCCCAAGTGAATATATTTTCAGAGTATATATAAATCCAGTACCGATAGGGATTCAGCCGGTTTCCGGTAACGTGCCTGAATCATTCAGACTCGGACAGAATTTCCCGAATCCTTTCAATCCTGTAACTAAAATAAAATTCGAGGTCCCTGCTTCCGGAAATGTCCGGCTTGCTGTCTATAATTCTCTCGGAAATGAAGTCGCAGTGATTGCTGATCAGAAAATGAATCCCGGTGTCTATCAGACGGAATTTTCTGCCGAAGGTCTTTCAAGCGGAGTCTATTATTATAAACTGACTTCGGGAAATTTTTCCGAAACAAAAAAAATGCTCCTGCTTAAATAATCAATTAATAATATTATTCTTTGGAAATTTCCGGAGATTTTAATCTGCTTAATAAATCATTCAAACTATTTTTAAAATAATTCTAATCCGTACTTAATCTAATTATGAAATTAAGTTTACTCCTATTTGCATTTATAATGCTGTTCACCAACAGCAAATGTTTCTCTGATAATCAGCCGTATACTATAGAACTTGAACAGATAAGCATTCCACAGGCTCCGTCAATCCATTCCTTTGCTTTTGCCCAGTCAGGAGGGAAATGGCTTTTTATCGGAGGAAGGACAAACGGTCTTCACGGTTTCAACGCTTTGACTTCTTTCCCGAAACAGTTTTCGAATATTTATATTTATGTCGTTGATCCGGCTTCTGAATTAACTTATTCGAGAAGTATCTTCACAGATCTTCCGTTTGCATTCGCAGATCAGCTGAGATCAGCCAATATGGAATATTATCAGGACGGCAATAAACTGTTTTTCATTGGTGGTTACGGATATGACAGTACTTCGAACGGACTTATTACTTTCCCGCAGCTTAAGGTTATTGATGTTCAGGAAACTATCAATGCCGTTATGAACGGAATGTCTGTTGCTCCTTACATTAGACAGTACACAAATACTAACATTCAGGTTTGCGGCGGTGAACTTCACAAACTCGGGGATTTCTTTTATCTTGCAGGTGGTCATAAATTTACCGGAACTTACAGAATAAATGTTAATAATCAGGTCTATACAAATCAGATAAAAAAATTCAGAATTAATGATGACGGCGTGAATGTCAGCATTTCCGATTATACAGCTTTTACTGATACAGCCGAATATCACAGACGCGATATGAATCTTGTACCTTCTGTTAAACCCGATGGCGTTACTCAGTTCCTGACTCTCTACGGAGGAGTTTTTAAAACTTCCGCAGATCTTCCGTATCTCAATCCGATTTATATTGAAGAAAATTCCATAACCGTTGATTACAGCTTTGAACAGAAGATGACACAGTATACAACAGCTCATCTTAACGCTTTTAATTCGGTTACGGGAAACATGCATACAACTTTTTTCGGAGGAACCAGCCTGTATTCCGCTAATGATACTAACGGCGCGCTTGAATATGATCCTCTTGTTCCTTTTATAAATGATATTACTACTCTGACAAAAAAATCCGACGGAACTTCAAATGAAATTGTCTCTCCAACCAAAATGCCCGCTCTTCTCGGAACAAATGCTAAATTCATTTTCAATACATCAGTCCCGCATTTTGATAATGAAGTTATAAAACTTGATCAGATCACTCAGCGGACATTTGCAGGTTATATATTCGGGGGAATAAAAGCTGAACTGCCGAATAACGGAGCAAGCACTCCGAGCAGTTATATCCTTAAAGTCTTTATCACTCCTGATTTTCCGTTACCTGTTGAACTTTCTTCGTTTACTTCGAGGATCAGCGGAAGGAATTTAAAGCTGTCCTGGAGTACTTCATCGGAAGTTAATAACGCGGGTTTTTATGTAGAAAGAAAAATAATTTCAGACGTGAACAGCGACTGGGAAAATATGAAATTTATAGAAGGAAACGGAAATTCAAGCTCCTCAAATGATTACAGTTACACTGAAAACAATATGAACGCGGGAAGATATTCATACAGACTTAAGCAGACCGATTTCAACGGAAATTTTGAATATTTCATTCTGAACGGCGATGTCGTAATCGCTTATCCGGAAAACTATTCCCTGATGCAGAATTATCCTAATCCTTTTAACCCATCCACCATTATAGATTTTGATATTCCTTCCTCCGGATATGCTCAGCTGAAGATCTATAACGTAAACGGAAAAGAAACAGCTGTTCTGGTGAATGAATTCAAACCCGCAGGATATTATTCTGTTGAATTCAACGGAGGTGAATTCCCGAGCGGTGTATATTATTACAAACTGGAAATAAACGGATTTACTCAGGTAAAGAAAATGCTGCTGGTGAAATAAGAAATATTCATAAAAGATTATTACTAGATCATTTATTTTAATTTAAAATTTCCTTTAATCAATATAATTCGAGAATTTATTTTTAAATTCAGCAGATATCGAAAATCGAAAAAAATGAACAGCATTATTTGCAGTTAAAATGAAATAATTCCCAATCTATTACCATAATGAATCAAAAAACAATATTGCTATTAAATGCTGTAATTTTTTTATTCATTATACCATTTTTGATTTTATTCTTTTATAACCACCCTGTCCCGGAGGATTTTTTCTGGAGTGAAACAGTAAAATATTATGGATTTTCAGAAGCTCAGAAAATATTTTATAATACATGGAGCGGCAGATATTTCTCTTATATTTTATTAAGCTTAAATCCATTACTTTTTAAGTCTGTAACGGGTTTTAAAATATACCTGTTATCTTTCTTCATTATATTTGCATACAGCATTTTTATTTTTATTTCAGCTTTTACAAAAAACAAACTTAATGTGAATGAAAGATTGTTAATTCTTTTTTCAATATTATTTTTATACCTATATTCAATGCCTGATGTCTCTGAAGGATTGTATTGGTTAACAGCTGTTATGATCTATCCTCTCGGAATAATTCTTTTAATGTTTTTTGTGGTTACATATAAGAAATTAACAGAAACAAAAATATTAATTAATAGGAATTTATATTTAACATTGTCTGCATTACTGATTTTTGCAGTCTCGGGAACAAGTGAAATAAATTCAGCTTTAATATTATGCTTAAACTTTTTGATTCTTTTCTATAATATCAGTAAGAAAAACAAATTAATCAGAATTTCTATAATACTTACTGTTTTAGCTCTTGCCTCTGTTTTAATTTCATTTTTATCACCTGGTAATTTATTAAGAGCTTTAGAGTTTGAAAATGCTCATAACCCTGCATATTCACTTTCAATGGCATATGTCTTTTTAATAAAGAATCTTTCTTCTTGGATATTTTATTCACCGCTAATTCTGTTTACATTTGTTCTGACTCCATTCTTAAATAAATTAATTAGAGAAGAGAAGAGAAGAGAAGAGAAGAGAAGAGAAGAGAAGAGAAGAGAAGAGAACGTATCAGTACAGTTACTAAAAAATATTTTAGTAAAATCAACTGTTATTCTATCCCTGACTTTTTTCATAATATTCTTCACATTATGGAATACAGGCGAATCCCCATATGGCAGAACGCTTAATTCAGCTCTCATATTATTTATATTTGGCTGGTTCTATATTTATTACTTACTTCTTCAATTACTTAATGGAAAGATAAAAAAATCATTTTTGGTAAAATTCAGAAGTTATATAATCGTAATTTCTGTTTTAGTGTTTTCTTTACTCCTGATCAAAAAAAATAACATTAGAAATGCATATTCAGATTTGTTGAAAGGATATGCTTTTTCATACAATCAAAAATTTGAACAAAGGTACGAAGAAATATTAAAAGATAAATCAGGGAATTGTGAAGTTGACAGCATTAAAAACGTACCAAAGTCTTTTTTTCTTTATGACATTACATCAGACACAGACCATTTCTATAACCAATGGTATTCTCGTTACTTTAATAAAAATTCAATTAAATTAAAATAATTTGCACGTAGTTGAAAATCATCAATGAGTAAATCCATTCATTTGATAGTTAATTTTCAATTTAAGAATTATTAACCAGCAATTTATTAAAATTTTAGCAAGTATCAATTATAGCTTTTCAAATCATTTCTCCTCAATTGGATTCATATATATTATCAAAACATATATTGAAAAATAAATACAATCCAGGAACTCAAAGAACTCAAAGAACTCAAAGAACTCAAAGAACTCAAAGAACTCTATTTGTCTATGTGGTAAAATTAAAGATATCTTGTTGAAAGTCCCTGAGGGTTGAAAGTCCTTTTTATTATGTTAAAATTATTGTTTGAAATTATTTTATGATCAGATTATTATTACATTCTGTGAATACTATTTAGACAGCGTTTTCAATACCATATAATTTCAGAGTCTTTTTCATTTTATAACCGCTTCGAATTATTTATATTTGAAAAATTTATTAAACAAAACTTATCCCGATGAAAACCAAAAAAGATTATCTAAAAGAAACAATCCAGCATATTGACATAAAAAAGCATAATGTAATTCCGCTGGTAGATGATATGAGAAACATGGCTTTCTCTTCACGAGAACTCGCTATTGCAGCTGATTATTATGATATGATGCTTGCTGATAAAAACTGCTCGGTAATGCTTTGTCTTGCCGGATCGCTCTTTTCCGCAGGTCTGAAAAATGTCGTTGTGGATATGGTGAGAAATAATATGGTGGATGCAATAGTTTCCACCGGAGCAATTATGACAGATCAGGATTTCTTTGAAGGTCTGGGTTTTAAACACTATAAAGGATCGCAGTTCGTTGATGACAATGAAATGCGTGAACTAATGATCGACAGAATATACGACACTTACATTGATGAGGAAGATCTGAGAGTATGCGATTATACTATCTCACAGATCTGCGATACGCTTGAAAGACGGCCTTACTCATCCAGGGAATTCATATGGCATATGGGAAAATATCTTGCGGAGAACGGCAAGAATAAAGATTCCGTTGTGCTTGCAGCTTATGAAAATAATGTGCCGATATTTGTTCCTGCATTTTCAGACTGCTCAGCGGGATTTGGATTTGTTCATCATCAGCATAAAAATCCGGATTCACATGTATCGCTCGACTCTGCAAAAGATTTTCTCGAACTGACGAAAATAAAACTCGCAGCTCATGAGTCCGGTCTTTTCATGGTCGGCGGCGGAGTTCCGAAAAATTTTGCGCAGGATACAGTAGTGGCGGCGGAGATACTTGATAATGAAGTGCCGATGCATAAATATGCAATACAGATCACTGTAGCTGACGACCGTGACGGCGCGCTTTCCGGATCCACTCTGAAAGAAGCAAGCTCCTGGGGAAAAGTCGATATGACATACGAACAGATGGTCTACTGCGAAGCAACGATCGCAATGCCTCTTATAGCAGGTTACGCCTATCACAAAGGAAACTGGAAAAACAGAGAGAAGAGGGAATTCCAGAAAATGTTCATGAAGGAAAAAGCCGAAGCTTAAAAAGAAAAAAATATTAAAATAAAAAAGCGGCTCATTCTGCCGCTTTTTTTATTTTAATAAAAATTTATCCTTAATTAATTATTTTTTAAAATTCGTGTAAATTGAATCCATGTAACTTTAAATTAACTTCTGATCCATATATTAAATTATCTCTGCGTCAAATGTAAAAACAAACATTGCATATTTCTCATAATAATTCTTCCTCAGAAATGCTATTATCCTCTGCGCAAGTTCATTGTCACAGACTATCTGTATCCTGACATTTCCCGACTGGTCCCAGTCATTATCCCTGTAACCTTTCTTTCCTTCACCTCTTACATCCTCGATCGTATATCCGGTAATGCCGAGTTTCTTTAATTCGCCGAGTAATTTCTTTTCGATAAGTGATTCGGTAATTATCGTAACAGCTTTGTCTTTTTTAATTTCCATATCATTTGAATGTTTTAAAAATAAATTCGGTAATTATGTAATACAACTGAATACCGAAGATTATGTTGAATGGGAAGGTTATTCCCAGAGATGCCGTAATGTATAATGTCGGATTTGCTTCGGGAACGGCTATCCTCATTGCCGTAGGCGCTGCAATATATGAAGCGCTTGCAGCAAGACAGGCGAGAATAAAAGTTCCGCCTAAAGACAATCCCGTTACAAGTCCCGCAAAGATACCAAGCATAGCCGAGATCACAGGCATTACTACAGCAAAACTAATAATAAAAACTCCTGTTCTCCTAAAATCCTTGAATCTCTTTGAAGCGATGATTCCCATCTCAAGAAGAAAGAATGCAAGAAAACCCTTGAAAAGATCTATGAATAATTTTGATACTTCCAGCTTGTTGTAAATTCCAGCAAAGTATCCGATTATTAATCCGCCGATCAATAAGTATATGCTCTTGCCCAGAAATACTTCCCTGAAAATTGTTTTAAAATCCATGTCGCTTTCCTTGCTGTTGTATCTTGCAAGCATTATGCCGATTGAGATCGCAGGTATCTCGAGCATTACAAGAAGAACGGTCATGTATTCATCGTATTTAACTCCGGAATTTATAAGGAAATCAATTGCAACGGCAAAAGTAACTGCGCTGACTGATCCGTAATGAGCGGCGATTGCTGCTGAATTCGGTACATTGAGTTTACCGAGTTTCCGAAGTATTAAAAAAGCAATCAGGGGAATTACTATACCAAGTACGAGAGTCCCGGCTACCGGCAGAAGAATATCCGTAATATGTATCTTTGAAAGTTCAATGCCGCCTTTGAATCCTATAGCAAGCAGAAGGTAAATACTTAAAGCGTCATAAATTGCCTCCGGAAGTTTCAGCTCGGTCTTAAGCAGACCGGCGATCAGTCCGAGTACAAAAAGCAGAATTACCGGATCAAGCAGATTCTGAAGCATTTTTTAAAAGTAATTTTATTAAAAATCTTTTAATACTTCTTTCAGATCCCTGACGTTATCAAAGAATGTCAGTATCTTTCTGAGGACTTCATCTACAATTGAATCTGGACATGAAGCGCCGCTTGTAAGAATTATTTTTACCGGTAATTTCTCCGGTATGAAATTCTGTGTCGTCTTTTCCTTCTGATTATGAAAATCGAAATGTGAAATTAAATCTCTTGTCAATATCTTGTCCGCTGAAGAAATGAAATACGAAGGGAGCTTTTCTTCGCAGAGCTCATATATGTGTGATGTATTGGAACTGTTGTATCCGCCTACAACTATTGCCAGGTCGGCGTTCTTTTCGAGTAAGCCGCTTGTGGCTTTCTGATTGTCATGTGTGGCGTAACACAGTGTATCTCTTGTATCTGAAAAATGCTTCTGAATATTTTCCTTCCCGAATTTCGCGGAGATTACTTTGTTAAGATGATCTGCGATTGCCTGTGTTTCCGTTGCCAGCATTGTGGTCTGGTTTACCACTCCAATATTATCAAGGTCCTTAAGCGGATCGAATCCTTTTGAATATTTATTCTCAAAGACTTTGAAGAATTCTTCAGTTTTCCTTTTCCCGAGAATGAACTCACCTAAGATAACCGCTTCGCTGATGTCCCTGATGATAAGAGTCGGAGCTGATTCTTTGCTGTGTGAAAATGTAGCTCTCGTTTCTTCATGTCTGTATTTCCCGTGAACAATAATTGTGAATCCCGTCTTTCCAAGAGAGTCGGCCCGGTTCCAGACTTTCTCTACAAAAGGACAGGTTGTGTTGTATTTTAAAGGATCAATACCGATCTCATTGAGTTTTTTTTCTATCTCAAGTGTAGTCCCGAATGCAGGAATAATGACTATGTCATCTGAATTCAGTTCGCTCCATTCTATCTGATGCCTGCCCGATGTATTCATTATGAACCTTACGCCTCTGTTGATCAGATCATTGTTCACATCAGAGTTATGGATCATTTCACTCAGTAGAAATATTCTTTTATCCGGATTTTCTTCGAGAGCCTTATATGAAATTTCTATTGCATTCTCCACACCGTAACAGAATCCAAAATGTCTCGCAATGTAGAATATGACAGGTCCGAAATCAAGCTCTGTAGGGGAGTAATCCTTTTTTCTCGGATCGCTTACCTTTCTCGAATTCTTGATCCGGGAAATTACGGGACTTCTGTAAAATATTGGTATGTCGAATGTTTTCATGAATGTGAAATTTCTATAGAAAAATATTCTGTCTAAGAATAAATATAACTTTCCGCCGATGATGTTAAGTTAAAAATAAAATTTATTTATAAGCAGCAATCCCGGTCACATCCTCACCAATTATAAGCGTATGCATTTCATGCGTACCTTCATAGGTTTTCACAGATTCAATATTATTCTGATGTCTCATTACAGGATATTCATCGAGAATACCGTTTGCTCCGAGCATTTCTCTGGCCATTGATGCAATTGTCTTTGCGATCTCGCAGTTGTTTCTTTTAGCAAGTGAAACCTGCTGTGGTCTCATTGTTCCCGCGTCTTTTAACTTGGCAAGCTGATAACAAAGCAGCTGTGCTTTTGTAATTTCAGTAACCATGTATGCGAGTTTTTCCTGAGTGATCTGAAATGAAGCGATCGGCTTATCGAACTGAATTCTCGAAAGTGAATAATTTAAAACTGTACTGTAACACTCATTCGCAAGTCCGATGACTCCCCAGGCGATTCCGTATCTGGCCTGTGTCAGACACATTAAAGGCGATTTCAAACCTCCGCTTCCTTCCAGCAGATTGCCGTCTGGAATGAAACAGTCTTCGAATACAAGTTCTGACGTAATTGAAGCTCTTAAAGAAAGTTTACCTTTCATTTCAGGAGCTGTAAATCCTTTTGTGCCTTTTTCAACAATGAATCCTCTTACTTTTCCGTCGAGTTTTGCCCAGACGACTGCTACATCAGCGACTGTTCCGTTGGTGATCCACATCTTTGCGCCGTTGAGAATATAACCGCCGTCAACTTTCTCTGCTTTAGTGATCATGCCGCCGGGATTGCTTCCGAAATCCGGCTCTGTCAGACCGAAACATCCTATCATCTCGGCGCTTGCAAGTTTCGGTAAATACTTCTTTCTCTGTTCTTCGTTTCCGAATGTATAGATCGGATACATTACAAGAGCAGACTGCACTGAAGCAAAACTTCTCACGCCGCTGTCTCCTCTTTCGAGCTCCTGCATGATAAGTCCGTAGGCAACGTTATTGATTCCCATTCCTCCGTATTCGACGGGAAGAGTGGGACCGAATATTCCCAGTTCAGCCATCTTTGGGATAAGCTGTTTCGGGAATTCCATTTTCTGATTATATTCTTCTATAATTGGTAATACTTCTTCATTTACAAAATCCCTCACTGTATCTCTGATGGATTTTTCCTCGTCTGTCAGCATTTCATCTATGCCGTAGTAGTTCAGACTCTTGTATGTACTGTTTGACTGCATTGTGTATATTTATTTTTTTGATTTTTAAATTATTGTATTACTTTTTCCAGATAAGAAAAATTCTTATCATTGGTCCTGAATGTTACTTTAATACTGTTCTTCAGATATTTTATATTGCTGACTTCAGCCATATCATAGATCATGCTTACTTTTTTATGATCTCCGGGTTTGAGTTTTACTGTTCTCTCTGAATTTTCCTTATTCAGTTCCGCTTTGATTTTTGTCATCAGCTTATTCAGATTAAGTCCTTTTTCTGCCGAGATAAATACGGAATCCTTGTGAAGTCTCTTCATTAACTGTATGATACTTTTGTCAGGAAGACTGTCGACTTTGTTGAATACGTTTATGACCGTCTTTCCGGTCGCTCCGATCTCATTAAGAGTATCGTTTACTACTTCCATCTGTTCTGTAAAATTCTCACCGGAAATATCAATTACATGGAGAAGCAGATCCGACTCAATGACTTCCGACAAAGTAGATTTGAATGATTCTATCAGATTGTGCGGCAGGTTTTTTATGAATCCAACTGTATCTGATATAAGAACTTTCTTTGGATACTTTGTCTTTCCCTTTTCGTCTTCAGTGTCAGTCAGGTCAAGGAGTTTGGTGGAAGTGTCAAGTGTTGCAAAAAGTTTGTTCTCGACATATACGTCAGAATTGGTCAGAGAATTAAGCAGAGTTGATTTCCCGACGTTTGTATAACCCACCAGAGAGATCCTGAAAAAATTCCTTCTGGAATAAGACTGTGTTCTTCTCTGTTCTGCTACTTTATCAAGTTTTTCCTTCAATACAATTATCCTTGTCTTGATAAGTCTTCTGTCAGTTTCGATCTGAGTTTCACCGGGACCTTTTGTTCCGATACCGCCGAACTGTTTTGATAAGTGAGTCCATTGTCTTGTAAGTCTCGGAAGAGAATATTCGAGCTGAGCAAGTTCAACCTGCAGCTTTGCCTGAGCGGTTCTCGCATTTGATGCGAAAATATCAAGTATAAGATTCGACTTGTCAATTATCTTGCATTTTATTTTCTGCTCAAGATTCCTGAGCTGTGTATAAGCGAGTTCATTTTCAAAAATGACAAGGTAAATATTATTGTCAGCGACATAGTCCGCGATCTCCTGAACCTTTCCTTTGCCGATCATGTATCTCGGATCAAAATTATCATTTTCCTGAAAGAATGTGTTTACGACCTCAGCTCCGGCGGTTTCCGCCAGGAACTTCAGTTCGGTAAGTGATTCTTCGGAATGAAAAGCGTTCTTGATATTTTTGTTGGAATAACAGACTAATACTGTTTTCTCGGATTCTTTTCTGGTATTATGCAAATACAATTAATTTTTATAAAATTACTCAAATAGATTTCCAATTTAAAGTCAAACAACCTTTCAGGACTGCAAATAATTTCAGGAATCATTATAAAATTGATTTTTTCAATTACTTACTTAAAAATCTCTGTGAAATAAGTTTTCCCCGGAATGTCAATATCCTTATATTTTAAAATTATTCCCATTCCCACGATCTGCGCTGCCCGGCCTGGGAATTTATACTCCATTTCCATTATATTTACATTAACCGTTGATCACAGTCCGTAAAGCGGGAGAATCTTCCGGAAAGGATAAAAAAAGATCTTTGAAATGAAACAGGCGAAACGGAAACTCACAATTGAGCTGTGAGCTTTATGAATTTGCTGTATAAGCTTCTAATTAAAAATTCAGAAATTCCTTTAATCCGTTTCCATATAACATCCCGCAAAATCTTTTTAAAAGAATTAAGTTTTTATCATTTTTTATTGAACAGAAAAGCATTAGTTTCAGAAAAACCGACCCTCTCATATCCTTCTTAATAAACAGAATGATTGGAGGGTTAATTTATTTAAGGACTTTATTTTTCTTATAAATAAAGTAAACTTACTGAAAGTCTGACATTTAATGAAAGTAAAGAAAGATAAAGTTAAGCTGATTACCCTCGGATGCTCAAAGAATCTTGTCGATTCGGAATTCATCATGTCACAGCTGAAATCAAATGACATAGAAATTGTTGAAGATGAGGATAAAGCCGAGAATGTGATCATTAATACATGCGGATTTATTGAAAATGCAAAGAAGGAATCCATAGACACGATCATAAGAGCAGTTGACAGGAAATCCAGAGGACTTTTGAAAAATGTATATGTCGCAGGCTGTCTTTCGGACAGATATAAATCTGATCTGGAAAAAGAGATCCCGGAAGTAGATAAATACTTCGGAGCGACTGATAAGCCGCATACAATTATAGGAATACTGAAAGAGCTTGGCGGAAATTACAAAGACGAGCTGATAGGTGAGCGAAGCTTAACAACACCATCACATTTTGCGTACCTAAAGATCAGCGAAGGCTGCGATAATCCATGTTCATTCTGCGCAATACCGATCATGCGCGGCGGACACAGATCAAAGCCGCTCGATCAGATCATAATGGAAGCGCAGATACTTGCTTCCAAAGGAGTCAAAGAGCTTATAGTGATCGGTCAGGATACGACTTACTGGGGTTTTGATCTGAACAGAAAAAGGGAACTTGCGAAAGTATTAAAGGAACTGTCTGAGATAAAAGGCATTGAGTGGATAAGATTAATGTACGCATATCCTTCGAGATTTCCGGAAGATGTGATCGATGTGATCAGGGAAACTCCCAATATCTGTAATTATATTGATATACCGGTTCAGCATGTCTCGGATAATGTATTGAAATCAATGAGACGCGGGATCACTAAAAAAAGTCTCTTAAACGTTCTTGAAAATATCCGGACAGGAATTCCGGGTGCAGCGGTAAGAACAACCTTTATAGTCGGCTATCCCGATGAAACTGAAAAGGATTTTATAGAATTATCAGATTTTGTAAATGAATTTGAATTTGACAGACTCGGTGTTTTTACCTATTCGAATGAAAAAGGCACTACAGCCTCTGAACTTCCGGACAGAATTCCCATGAAGGAAAAGTTAAGAAGACAGAAGCATATTCTGGATCTGCAGAGGGAAATATCGCTGAAAAAGAACCGCTCTTCGGCAGGTGAAATACTAAAAGTGCTTATTGACAGAAATGAAAACGGTTACTATATTGGAAGAAGTTACAGAGATGCGCCGGAAATAGATCAGGAAATTTATATCAGCAGTGATGATCTGAATATTGGAGAATTTTATGATATTAAAATATTTGACTCGGAAGAATTTGATCTTTTCGGTGAAAAAATCGAAAAAACAACAGAATTTAAATTATAAAAAAAGGGGTTTGAAATGAATAACTCGGTACGAAACGGAAGAAACAACAGGTCGGAGTTTAAGAAAGTAATATTAGTCGTACTTATTGCTCTTACTTCATTGTTTCATGTAAACAAAGTTTATCCGCAGCTGAAAGATAAAAATATAGATCTCGAATCAAGGGATTTTTTCTATTTTGATCCGCTTGTTTTTTACAGCAGGGAACAGGGAAAAGCGAGACTCGATGTATACCTTGAAATCCCGCTGGAAAATCTTCAGTTCAAAAAGAATTACTCTTCAAAAAATTATGACGCAAGCATTTCCTACAACATAAAGATCACTAATTCTTTCGATGAAATTGTAAGTAATGAGACAATTTCGGATTATGTCTCAACTTCAAAAGCGGAACAGAAGAATCTTGAGGCTTCAGCAAAATATATTGTAAAGGAATTTTATCTGAATCCCGGAAACTACAGAGTGGAGATCACGATCTCTGATCTGAATACTAAAAAGGAAAAGACAAAATCGGATAACATTCTGATTGAAGACTTTGCTCAGAAAGACATTTCCGTCAGCAACATTATGCTTGTTAGCAACATTAAGGAGGAAAACGGAAAGAAGATAATAACTCCTCTTATAGAAAAGAACATCGGAAATCTTAAAACAATGTATCTTTTCTTTGAGATATATAATTCCGGCAATGCAGATGTCGTGAATGATTTTACTTATACTATCAAAGATAATAAGGACAATGTGCTCGAAAAGGACAATCTTGTTTATACATTAAATCCGGGCATCAACAAATACTTCGAAAAGATCTCCACCAGTAATCTTGTCTTCGGAGAATACAAGCTGGAACTGAAAAATAATACTACAGGTGAAATCGTCGCTGGCAAATTGTTTGAAAATAAACTCAGCGGAATACCCGTGAATGCCAAAGATCTTAACCTTCTTATAGATCAGATGATCTATATTGCAAGCAGTGAAGAAATGGATAAGATAAGAAGCGCGTCCACTCCGGAGCTGAGGGAAAAATATTTTGTTGAATTCTGGAGAGACAAGGATCCTTCTCCTAATACATCAAAGAATGAACTGATGGTTGAGTATTACAAAAGAATAAATATTGCAAATGAAAGATATACTCATTATATAGACGGCTGGAAAACTGATATGGGAATGGTTTTTATTATTTTCGGAGAACCGAATAACATCGAAAGACATCCGTTCACCGAAGGTACTAAACCTTATGAGATCTGGGATTTTTATAATGAGAACAGGCAGTTCGTTTTTATTGATGAAACCGGGTTCGGGGATTACAAGCTTACAACGCCAATATGGGATACAGATAACACAAGGATCAGATATTAAAAGGATCTTGTTTTCAGATCAGTTTTTTTCTTTTGTTCAGATAGCCGAGCAGAGCTGAATCAAACGGTGTATTGGTAGAAAGCGTAATATATTCTATGTCATTGCTTATGCATTCTTTCCTGTAGTTCTGTATGAATTCCTGAACTGATTCCCTGTAGATCTTCTGCATGGCAGCCGGCTGTGAATACATCTCCTCGCTGGTTTCCATGTCCTTTAAAGTGACTGGACTTCCCTCAAGAAAATTAATTTCCATCGGATCAAGTATCTGAAATATGATTAGCTCATTCTTGTTATAGCGGAAATGTTTCAGTGCTTTTATTACTTCCTTCTGCTCATCAAAAAGATCGCTGAACACAATAACAAGCCCGCGTTTTTTTACTTTGTCGGCGATTTCATTCAGGCATTTTGCAGTCCCTGTCCGGTGAAGTGATTCGACTTTGGAAAGATCACGGAGTATAAGTCTTAGATTCGCCTTAGTGGAATGGGGAGGTATGTATGATCTGATTTTCGTATCATATGTGGTAAGGGAAATTGCATCCCTCTGAAGCAGCATAAGATAAGCAAGAGAAGCTGCAAGATGAGATGCATACTCCAGTTTGGTCATTGTAACAATTCCGCCTGATTCTTCTTTTTTTTCCTGAGAAAAATATTTCCTGAAAAAACCTTTTCTGAGGGTATTCAGAGATGTACCATCTTCTGATCTGAAATCCATGGACCTGCTGATGTCCAATATAAGGTATGTTTTGAGATTTGTTTCTTCCTCAAATCTTTTGACATAATATCTTTCTGTCTTGCCGAGCAGTTTCCAGTCAATGAATTTCAGATCATCTCCCGGCATATACTGCCTGTGTTCTGCAAACTCAACGCTGAATCCGTGATACGGCGATTTATGAAGACCAGCAATAAACCCTTCCACTACCATGCGTGCTTTCAGTTCCATATTTGAAAGCCGCGCAATAACGGAAGGGTTCAGATATTTTTTATAGTCGGTTGTATCCGTCAAAAATCTTTTTAAAAAATTAAAGCCTGATTATTATTTCTCTTCTTTCTTCTCGACTTTCTTTTCCATTTCTTTACTTTTTTCCATTGCTTTATCTTTTGCCTTATCCTTATCCATTGATTCATTCTTTTCTTTTGTGCCGGTGGAATCAGAACTGCTGCTGCCCATTTTGTCAATGTTCTGCTCGATTATCTCCTCAATGGATTTACCTGATTTCAATACTTCCAGCATGGTTTTGGCGGATTCGCTCATCTTGTCATTCTGATCCTCGTCTTTGGGATATTTGTCGAGAAATGCCTGATAAGCTGCAATTGCATTCTGCTTGTCCTTCAGAGTTTCATCATAAATAAATGCAACCATGAACAATGACTGCTTGGCTTCTTTAGTATTCGGATGTTTTTCAGCGAGCTCTTTATAGGTCTTTATTCCTTCCAAAGGATTATTTAAATTGCTTATCTGGATCCCGGCGATCTCGTTATAAGCGAATATCGCTTTGTCGGATTGAGGATAACTCTTCAGGAATTCCCTGTATTCATTAATCGCTTCATCATATTTTTTTTCTTCAAGCTTTGCCTTAGCATCAGTCAGATACTGTTCTTCCGTTTTTTTATTTCCTGTGCATCCGCTTATTAGAAATGCTGAAAATAAAACGATTAAAAATTTAATATTTAAGTTGCGCATATGTTATTTATGAAATTATTTAATTTTTTAAAAATATTTTACTAATGTAGTTAAAACCAATTTAAAAATTAATGAAAAAACTAAGCCTAAATGAAAACTTCATTTGCAGGATATGGGAAGACAGTTCGAATTATTCCGGTCTTAAGACAAATGAAGGACTGAAAGTCGGGATCATAGATCTCGGCAAAAGAAATAATGACGCCGGTCCGGATTACATCGGATCAAAAATAAAAATCGGCGGTCAGATCATGACAGGTTCTGTTGAAATTCACAGGACAATGGATGACTGGTTCATGCACAATCACGGCAGTGACAGGAAATATAATGACCTGATTCTTCACGTCGTTCTTTATAATGATCTTTATTCTGAAAATAAAAGAGCAGTTGTCAGCAGCGAAAGAGTCGTTCCGACTGTAGTATTGTCTGATTTCCTGACCAGATCCATTCACGAAATCTGGAAGGACATTATCAATAAACCGTCTGAATCTTTTAAACTTCCCTGCTTTCCTGCAAATATGGAAATTCATTTTGAAGATAAGGCGGGTTTTGTGAAACGGCTCGGACTTGAAAGGCTCAAGCTCAAATCTGAAAAATTCAGGGAAAGGATTTACGAACTGAAAAAATTCCGGAAGGACGAATCTAATCCTGAACAGGCGTTCTTCGAATATCTGTGCGAAGCGCTCGGATATTCCAAAAACAAACAGCAGTTTATTGCATTGTCCAGGAAAATTGAAATTGAAAGAGTAAAAGAACTTGATCTCAGCGCTGCGGATACGGAAGCTCTTATGTTTGGTCTGTCAGGATTTCTGTCCGACCGAACATCTGAAGATGAATATTCTGATGATCTTTTTGAAAGATGGACAAGGATCAGAAGGTTACTTAAAAAAGAGGAAATGTTCAGGTCCGAATGGAATTTCTTCAGACTGAGACCTCCGAATTTTCCAACTCTGAGAATTGCGTATGCATCTGCTGTTCTGCATGAACTGGTGATGAATGATTTTTACGGCAGGATGAGAAATGAATTTGAAGAAAGTAAGGATATTCTGAAAAGCATGACAGGACTTTTTCATGAAGTAAAAATATCCCGCTACTGGAAAGACCATTACAGCTTTGGAAAAAGATCACAGAGGGAAAACAAGGGAATCGGTGAGGACAGAATTAAGGATATTATTTCAAATGTGATATTCCCGATGATGTATTTCACGGCGTCTGATACAGGTAACGGGAACCTAATGAATAAAGTGGAATATTTTTACAGAAACAACAGACAGAAAGCGCCGGTAAATGAAGTCTCGAAGGTGATGCAGGAACAGCTCGGGATAAGCTCGGTTAATCCCGCTGTTGAACAGGGACTTATTCATCTTCACAAATTCTTTTGTGTAAAAGGAAAATGCAGCAGCTGCAGTATAGGAAGAATTGTTTTCGGGGAAGAGGGAGTGCATGAACCGCTGAAGATCATTATATATTAAAAACTGCCCGGCGGAGGAGATCAAAAATCATTTATTAATCCGAAGTTGATCTTTCCGTCCTGAAAACCGTCTCCTTTTCCAAGCGCATAGCTGACGCCGATTAGACCTAATCCGGTTTCAAGTCGGATTCCGAGACCGTAACCATAAAGGAATCCGCTCTGTTCCGGAAAATTATTTGTCTGATCAAAAGGTCTGAAGTAATATCCTGCGTCAAAAAAACCAAACAGAAATCCGCGTCTTGAAACTGCATATCTCAGCTCAAAATTCTGAGCGGCAAGCCGTGACGCGAGAAACTGCTCATTCCTGTATCCGCGTATGTAATTCGTTCCGCCGATCCTGAAAAAATCGGAATCCTCAAGTTTGCCGGAGAGAACTTCGCCCCCGAAGAGTCTCAGCAGTGCTGTCTGCCTTTTGAAAAATGAATAGTAAAATTCAAGATCAAGCGAATATTTCTGAACGGAATAAAATTCTGAATAACCTAAATTCTGAAGTTCTGATATATTGAATATTTTTTTGCTGCCGTACGAGTAACTCGATCTGTATAAAAATCCCTTTGTCGGGATGAAAATATTGTCCCTGTTGTCATATCTTAATTCAATGCCTGACAGTAATATCCTTGAATCGGCAATAACTACTGAACCGCTGAGAGAATCCGAAGGTATGACTCTTTCATAGCCTGCTATAGCTGATATTGTAAACTTGTCTGAAAAAAGAAAATCAGCTTTCAGGTCGAGATTTCTCTTTGTGTAAGTAGTGTCCTGAATTCTCTGGAGAAATCCGAGATTAACATTCAGCGGAAGATTAAAAAAATACGGTTCAAAATATTTGAAAGCAAGCTCCTGTGTCTCCTTTACTTCCTGTAGATATTTAGCTTCGACCTTTCTTGCTGTTCCGAACAGATTTCTGAAAGATACATTCACCAGACCCGTCAGATAACCGGAGGAGACTCCTTCGACAGGCGGAACATATCCGAGAATGCCGTCAAAAGTATTTGTATTTCCTTCGCGTACTTCTATGAGCAGTCCGGATTCATTTTTGTTTTTAAGAGAATAGACTTTCGGATCAGCGACATATTCAAAAATATTAAGTCTGTCCAGCTTTTCCTTTATATTCTGTAGAGATTCCGAATCGATTGTTTTGTTTTTGTCAAGATTCAGTTCCCTGATAATTACATAATCCTTGGTTGTTTCATTTCCTTTGATCCTTACCTGATCTATCTTAACCAGCGTGTTTTCATCAATTTCCAGATCAAGTCTGAGTTTATCCTTATCGCCGTCTTTATAAACGGATATATCCTTTACAATTATCTTGGCAAACGGGAGTCCGATCTTTTCATAGGATCTCAAAAGCAGTTTCAGGTCCTGATTAAGCTCGGCATCATTGAGACTGCCGCCTGTTTTTGTTTCAAATCCCGCAAGTATCTTTCCCGGCGGGATTGATTTATTTCCAGTTATATTTATTTCTCCGATATTCACTCTCTCGCCTTCGGAAATATTCAGATCAATATCTACATTCAGAGAATCTTCAGAAAACTTAAGCTCTTCACCGTTGAATTTCATATAGATGAATCCGGCAGTTTTGTATCTGTCCCTTATAGTTTTCAGATCGAGCATAAACTGATCTTTATTCAGAGGGGAATTCCGGCGTGTTATCATCATGTCTGTAATCTCTGTCCTGGTGAGATATTCATTTCCGGAAACGTTTATACTTCCCACGTTTGCCTGGGAGAATAATTCCCCGGAAAGAAACAGTGTAAAAAATATAATATAAATAAACCTGGCCATGAGATTAAAACTAATTCAACTTAAGTTAATAATAAATGTAAATTTAAAATTCACGCCGGGATCATTATATGGAATATTATTACGGTGTTATCTTTGCAATAAAATTTGAAGCGTTATTTTCCGCTGTCTGACTGTCGCTCACATCCACCAGACCGTCACCGGTTAAATCAGAATTTACATAACCTGAAAGGAAAACTGCCGCATCATTTTCAACGGATGCTAAATCGGAAATATCTATCACACCGTCATGATCAGTATCACCGCTGAATATGCAGTACTTGTTCCCTTTAAGCAATAGATTATTCCCAAAAGCCCTTACGGCGGAAAAAGTAAAATCATAATTTTTGAAGCTTCCCTGATTCAGGACTTCTCCGCCGGATCTGCTCCATGTTTCAATTCCGTTTCTGTGAATGACCTGTATATAATAATTACCGTTTGGCGCATTATAGAATTTAAAATTCCCTGTCAGGGAGACAGAGTCAATAGTTCCTTTATCAGAATCAACTGTATTATACGGCGGATAATTATTTTTCAGATTGACGATCACAGTATCCTTAATGCTCATGGTATTTGACATTACATCCAGCATTCCTTCAAATGCGAGAGAAAGATCCAGTGAAATACTCTTATAGAACCATGGCCTCGCTGTTTCATCAGTTGTAAAAAAGTTCAGGAGTTTTTGCGCAACCTTCACACTGCCCGTATCGGAAGGATGCGTACCGTCACTCAGATAATCAACAGGACAGTTCCATTTCAGCCCTTCAATATTTTGATTTGTACCGTCTGCCCAGAGATACGGACCCCAGGAAAGCCACGGAGAATTTTTATTAGCTCCTCTGTAAATGAGATTGCTGCTCCCGTTGATCTGATCCTCTATCATCCATTTTGCCGACCATCCGGAATAGTATGCAAATGGCTCCCTGTTTCCGTTGGAAACTGCATATCCCGCATAAATCCTGTTTGCGATATAACAGGACTTCAGGTTTGGAAATTTATTATTTAAAATATTCATGACCGCTGACTGCTTGCTTTTAAGACTTTGAGGATAACCCGGGAAAGTAGTATCTGTAGGACCCAATTCAACATTCTTGAACCAGATCACCTGTACCTGTTTATCTGTAACGCCTTTCCACGAGAGCTTTTGTTTTACGAGATCCCAGTAAATATTACCCGTGTCAAGCATCAGATTAATGTCGTAACCTCCCTGAGCTGCATTTACAAGTACAATATACGGATTGATAAACTGCGAACCGCTCAGCAGCAGCATAAACTTTGCAAATTCCAGATTACAGTTTGACATTCCGACAGATGCGAAGACTATCTTTCCGTTAACGGGGTCATAATTTCCGTTAGTATCCAGAGGTACTATTTGTTTTGCAATCTCAATTCCGGCAGAGTTATGGGAAGGTGGTCTTAAATTTGAACCGTTTGGATAGAGTCCGCCCTGAAAACCCCTGAAGTAATTTGTTCCAAGGTCAAGAAGAGGCGGCTTACCGGTATGAGTCGCTGAACAGTTTTGAGAACATAACAAATTGAAATGAGCTGATACTGTAACAAAGATAAGAGCAATGAAAATCACGGTCTTCATAATATAATTTTTTAAATTTTTTAAATTTGATTTTTAATAAAGGTTAATTTCCTTATTGACCCGGAAAAAATTCCTGATAAAAATAATTCCTGACGATAAAACAGGCAATATTATTTTTCCCTGTTTGTAGTATATAAAGGAAGATATCAAAGTTTAAAATATCTATTTATGTACTATAATTTTAATTTTATGCGCATTAATAAATTATAAATGTAGTATATTTGTGAAACCAAATATGCGGAAAACCAAAATATTCAGGCTGTTAAATACTTTTTCAAAAAACGAATTAAAAGAATTCGGAAGGTATATTAATTCAGCCTATTTTAACAGAGTAAAAAAAGTATCAGGGCTTTTCAGAGCAATTAAAAAATATTATCCTGATTTTAACATAGACGAAAAGACATACAGGAAAATATTTTCTGAATTGTATCCGGACAAGAAATACAATCCTGCATTGCTCAGAAATATTTTTTCGGATCTTTTTGAACATGCCGAAAAATTTGTTTCTTTCCGGGCGCTGGAGAATTCCCCGTTCCAGTCCGGAATATTTCTTGTCAACGAGCTTTACAGCAGAAATTTAAATAAAATGGCATTTCATAATATCCGTAAACTAATAAATATTAAGCAAAGGACTCAGAAAAAGGGGAGACAGGATTATTATGACCGGTATCAGATCGAGAATCTCAGATTGTTTTATTTCAGGAAAAAATATCTTGAGCACGGAGAACTTGATAAATTTATATCCTCCGTAAATCCGCTGGATCCTACTACGGAATTGATCAGGTATTTTTTAATAGTACTGATTCAGAATTATAATCTGTATTATACAACAGACAAGATTATATTTATGGAACAGGATTTTAGTTTTATTAAAGAGATAATTGATTCAACATCGGTTAATTTTAAAAATGATGATCCTTTCATCACCGCCCATTATTATATGCTTTCATTGATCTCCCGGCCTTCTGTTGAAAACTACAGAACGCTGAGAACTTTTTTCAAAAAGAATGAAAATATTTTCAATGATACAGTCTGCAGAAATATTTACGGAAGATTTTATGACTTCTGCAGTTATATGATCTTAAAGGGAGAGGGCAAATACAATAAAGAACTTTTTAAACTTTACAGGGAGGAAATAGAAAGAGGATTATTTTCTAAAGGGATCAATCCGGTGTTTTTCAGAAAAGTAGTGCAGCAGGGATTATTACTCAATGAGCTGAAATTCACTGAGGAATTCACAGAGGAATTCAGGCAAAAATTGAAGCAGGAAGAAAGAAATTCAAATTATCTTTATTCAAAAGCCCTGATAAATTTTTACAAAAAGGATTATGATAGATCCCTTTCCGAACTGTCAAGTATTTTATCGGGGGATACATATCTAAAGTATGAGATAAGAGTGCTTTATATCATGATCTATTTTGAAACGGGAGCAACAGAACAGCTTTATTCCCTGACAGGCTCATTCAGACAGTTACTAAAAAAAGACAGGTCTGTCCCCGAAATAAAGAAATCCGGATATATAAATTTTATTTCAATGATATCAGAAATTTTAAAAGATGACAGGAAAAGAGATGATAATCTTTTATCCGGATACGGGAAAAACGGTGGAAACTCATTCGGACCTGTATTCGGAAACTGGATCGAATCTAAGATCAGAGAACTGAACTGAATAAGTATTTTTTGAAAAGAATTGCAGACATGAGGATACCATAGAAATTTATATTGAAAATCTGCAATAAATTAGCGAATTTACAAGTCTGTCAGATTGAGACGTTTTCAATCTTGATAAATGGAATAACTGAAAGCAATTTCCGAACCTAACCCCTGAATTAAGCCTCAAGGTTATTCGTGATATTCTTTACCATTGCTGAATTTTCATTTATTTATTCTGTATTATGTCCTACTGGCAGTAAATTATTTTTTTTAAAACATAATTTAATAAAACGATAACGGACACATTCAATTAATGGAAAAAGTGGTGGTTGCAATCGATGGTCCGTCTGGAACCGGAAAAAGCACTTCAGCCAGGATCCTCGCGGAAAAACTGAATTACGTATATATTGACAGCGGTGCAATGTACAGGGCGATTACACTAGAGTTGCTGAAGAATAATATAAAGCCGAATGACATTAAAAGAATTGTTGATCTGACCTCAAAGTCAGATATAAAGTTCGAAGGTGAAGAGGTTTTTCTCAATGGGAAAAATGTTACCAAAGAGATCAGATCTTTTGATGTCACAAGCAAGGTCAGCAGTGTAAGCGCAATAAAGGAAGTAAGAAAAATCCTTGTTGATAAGCAGAGAGCTTATGCAAAGGAGAATAATATCGTAATGGACGGAAGAGATATCGGTACGGTTGTATTCCCGAATGCCAAATTCAAATTTTTCCTGGTGTGCGATCTTAAGACCAGGGCTGCAAGAAGAAGGCAGGATTTTATAGAACACGGAATGAAACTGCCGATAGAGAAAATAATGGCGGAGCTGAAAAAAAGGGATGACATTGACAGCAAAAGAAAAGAGAGTCCCTTAAAGAAAGCAAAGGATGCTGTTGAGCTGAATACGACCAATATGATCATAGAAGAACAGGTGAATTATTTATTAAGAATTGTAAACGGACTGGATTAATATCCGGACCGGATAATTTTATAACAAAGCCCGAAAGGGGATTAATTAATTAAATTAACCGAAGCGGTAAAAATCAGATGCCGCCGAAGTAAAAAATGATGCACGGAACTTTGCATCGGAAGGAATAAAACCTATAATGGTAGATACAGAAGTAAAAGAAACTGAAGCTCCAAAGGAAATGTCTGCTTCACTTACAAAAAAGATCAAGGCTGAAAAAGATAAGATCAAAATCATTGTAAGCGATTATGATGAGACTGAATACAAACAGATGCTTGACCTTTATGAAAAGACCTTTAATGTCATAAAGGAAAATGAACTTGTAAAAGGTAAAATAGTAGCTATAAACGGTGAGGATGTGTTAATTGACATCGGTTCAAAATCAGACGGCAGGGTTTCCGTAAATGATTTTTCTGATCCGGATGAAATTGCAATAGGAAAAGAAGTTGAGGTTTTTCTTGAAAAAATAGAAGACAAAGAAGGTCAGCTTGTACTTTCAAAGAAAAAAGCTGATTCAATGAAAATGTGGGACAGAATTGTTTCTGCCCAGGAAGACGGTACAATCGTCAAAGGGAAATGCATCAGAAGGATCAAAGGCGGATTTGTCGTTGATATTGCCGGTCTTTCGGCATTCCTTCCGGGTTCCCAGATCGATACCAAACCGATAAGAGACTATGATGAATATGTTGGAAAAACAATGGACTTTAAAGTTCTGAAAGTAAACAACGTCAATGAAAATATAATTGTATCACATAAACTGATTATTGAAGAATCAATGGCAGGTCAGCGTGAGGAACTTCTCAATACAATCGAGAAGGGAATGACAATGAAAGCCGTTGTAAAAGCCATTACGGATTTCGGCGTCTTTGTTGATCTCGGAGGTCTTGACGGTTTAATACATATTACAGACCTTTCATGGGGAAGGATAAACCATCCGAGCGATATCGTAAAGCTCGATCAGGATATTGAAGTATCGGTTCTCGAATTCGATCCTGAAAAGCAGAGAGTATATCTCGGACTGAAACAGCTTCAGAAACATCCATGGGATGAGATCCAGACCAGGTTCAATATTGGCGATAAAGTCTCCGGAAAAGTAGTATCTCTCACAGAGTACGGCGCATTCATTGAAATTGAAAAAGGAATTGAAGGATTAATTCACGTAAGTGAAATGTCCTGGACTCAGCATATCACGAATCCTACACAGATGGTTTCTATGGGTCAGGTTGTGGAAGCGCAGATTCTTACAATTGATTCCGAGAACAAAAAACTTTCCCTCGGAATGAAACAGCTTACACCAAATCCATGGCAGAGTCTTCTTGATAAATTCCCGATCGGAACCAAACATAAAGGTAAGGTATGCAACATCACGAACTTCGGAATTTTTGTGGAGCTCGAAGAAGGAGTGGACGGACTGGTGCATATTTCCGATCTTTCATGGACAAAGAAAATTTTTGACATAGGCGATCTCTTTAAGGTCGGTGATGAAATAGAAGTCGTAATACTCGGAGTTGATGTCGCAAATCAGAGAATATCTCTCGGAAGAAAACAGCTGCTTGAAAATCCATGGGATACGCTTGAGGAAAAATACAAAGTCGGTTCGGAATCCGAATGCAGGATCATTAAACCTATTGAAAAAGGAATTATAGTTGAACTGCCTGAGGATGTGGATTCATTTATACCCGCTTCCCAGCTTTCCACTGTGCCTGTGAAGAATTTCAGCGAGCATTTCAGAGTCGGAGATAAATTAAATGCAGAGATAATTGAATTTGACAAGACGAATAAAAAAATCGTTCTGTCGGTTATTGAATATCTGAAAGATAAGGATCAGTCTGAAATTGATGAATATATAAAGAGATTCAAACTGCCGAAAAAGTTTACGACTTCGGACATTCAGGATAAGACCAGAAGCTTTGAATCAGAACAGATTGATTTTAAAATTGAAGATATAATCGGGGAAGATGTACCTGAAATAAACCATCCCCCTGCAGAGAAACCCGCGGAGACACCTGAACCAAAATCTGAACCTAAAGCAGAAAAACCTGCTCCGGAAAAACCTGCATCAGAACAGAAGGCAGAAGATACACCAAAGCCGGAAGAAGGTACAGAACCAAAAGTAGAATAATCTTAAATTAAATAAAATTAATTTATACAACTCGGATAAGAAATTATCCGGGTTTTTTTTTATAAAAATTTTTACCGCTTAAAGTCAGGAATTTAATTTTTAAAACAGATAAGCTTCAGGAATATCCGCGGCTGACAGATTAATAATTATCTTAGCAGTATCATTTTTTTTGTTTCCCTGAAATAAAAATTTATTTTATCTGAAGCTCCGGCTTCGAGTTTATAAAAGTAAACTCCTGAAGCCAGTCCGGAAGAATTGAATTCGATCCTGTAATTTCCTTCTCTCTGACTGCCGTTTATCAGATCCCTGACTTCTCTGCCTGTAATGTCATATATTTTTAAAGATACAAATGATGGTCTTCCCAGTTGATAGGTTATTGTTGTTGATGGATTGAAAGGATTTGGGAAATTCTGACTGAGAGAAAAAGAAACCGGAATTATATCTTCTCCTCTGACCTCTTTTAATATCAGATTATCCGGATCGATCCTGAAGTTTATGGGCTTGCCTTTTACCGTGAAATCAAATGACTGATACTGCGAATTGTTGAATACCGTAAAAGTCGTATCTCCGTTCTGAAGGAAAATCTTAATATTCACCGGCATAGTAAAAAACGGCGGCGAAGTATTTGTCTCCTGAAGAATGTTGATCTTTGCATTGTAAACGGATGAGCTGATCATTTCAGTGGTCCAGTCAACATTATACTTTGGAAAATTCTCTCCGTAAATCCATTCCGAAAAAAAATAATCAAGGTCGTGTCCGGAAACAGATTCTGCAGTATTCATGAAATCAGCGGTGACAGCTGTTTTGTATGCATAATTAGTATCCGAAGAATAACTTTTCAGAATTGCAAAGAATACAGAATCTCCCGTAATTCCCCTCAGCATGTGAAGCACTGCGCAGCCCTTGGCATAACTCCTGTCTCCGTTGAAGATCTGTGAAACTGAATTTACATCCTGCACATAAACGGATCCTGTTGCTCTTTTTGCATCAGCCATTCTGTATTTTATAAATTCATCATAACCGCTTTTCCCGTAGAGATATTCATTGTATAGCGCCTCTCCGTAAGTTGCAAAACCTTCGTTGAGCCAGATATTTTCCCAGCTACCGCAGGAGATCTTATCGCCAAACCACTGATGCGTTAGTTCATGCGCCATAATATTATCGTTAAAAACTCCCATTGACGAAACTGTCTGATGTTCCATTCCTGCTATTCTTCCAAACTCAGCATGTCCGTATTTTTCCCTGATAAAAGGATATAGTCCGAATTTCCCGGAAAAGAATTCAAGCATTCCGTAAGTCTTGTCAAGCTGTGTCTTCAAACCATCAAGATTTTCAGGATAGATGAAATTAAAGACCGGCATGGAATCTTTTTCCGAATATCTGAAATAACCGTTATACTGCGAGTAATCCGAAATTGCAAGAGATATAAGATAAACGGCAATCGGATAGGAGTTATGCCATGAATAAGTCTTTGTACCGTTCCCGTTGTCAGAGGCGGAGATCAGAACTCCGTTTGAAACTGCCGTAAGATCGCTTCTGCACGTTACTGAAACATCGGAGGAATCAGCTTTGTCAGAGACAGTATTTTTACAGGGAAACCAGTCGCTTGAGCCGAAAGGTTCGCTCAGCGTCCAGATGGAAGGAATGTCGCCGTTTGCTCCGAAAATAAAACTCCCGAATCCTGTCGGAACAGGAACGCCGTGATAATAAATCTTTACCTTAAAAACATCGCCGGAATTTATCTGCGAAGGCAGGGAAATATTTACTCTGTCCATCACATGATCAAACACAAGGGAAGAATTGTCATGCAACACCGAGTCGACTGTCAGATTATTGCTAAGATCAAAAAATACTCCGGAGATTCCGTTTACTGCGCCTGTAAACTGAATGCTGACAATTCCTGTCAGGAGATCCGGCTGATAATTTATGACCAGATCCAGTCCGTAATAATTCACATTAATGCTTGTATCACTTTTGTAATCAGAATTTATCAGCGGATTTCTGAATGTGAAATTCTTTTTTTCAATTTCACAGACGGGGATTTCCGGATCACTGCTGAAAACGGCAAATGAATCCTCAGCAAAAAAAATCAGAAAAATCAGAAATGACAGGAGAGTTAATTTTTTAAAATTCATTTGTAAGTAAAAGATTTGAAACAGCCGGCGGAAATATTGCCCTTATGAATTATCACAGAAAGAACAGATATCTCAGACTGAACAGAAGACCTGTGGTCCTGGTGCCGTAATTTATCTCAGCAAATTCATTTGAATGAACAGGTATTTTATAGGAAAGTTCTGCCATTATTGAAGACAGAAAGATTGCCTGCACTCCTAAATACGTATCCAGTCTGAATCCGCCTGAATTTACTATTGCAGAACCGAGAAATTTATTCTTTTCAAAATAATACGCTTTTGATTCTGAATAAACATTGATGTTCACATCATTGTAGCTTTTGTATTCTCTTGGAAGTACAAGCAGTCCGAGAGCTAGATTCCAGTTGTAGTAATTCCCGAATTTGAAATCTTTTTTCGCAACATTTACATTATATCCCATCTCTACGGTTGCGGCAAATTTATTCACAAGGTATGTTCCAATGAGACTGTTACTGAATGTATAATTATCAGTTGTATGAAAATCAATTGACGGGACGGTAATATCCTGAACAAAGTTATAGAATTTCACAATATGTCCGGGATGAAGTTCATATTCAACCTGATCACCTACTATAGGCTGCGCATTAACAGGTATAAGAGCTGCTGTCTGAAAAGCCATTCTGAAATGAGCGTTTTTCCTGTCAATATTCAGGAACCTGTACCGCAGTTCAGCTTCATAATTCCCGAAAAATTTATTACCGGTTTCAGTAGTGTAATAAATGTGGTTGTAAAGAGTGAGATTACCAAGGATCCCGTAATTCAATTCGAACGAGTTATGGTAATATTTGAAATTATCATAGCTCATTACGTTGTTTCTGATCTCGACTCTGTCTTTCGACAGACTGGCTGCCGCTTTGGAGACAATGTATAATTCCTGTGATCTTATCTGTGATGTGAATAGTATACTCAGTGAAACAATTATTATTCTGAGGATCATTTGATTTTTTTTTAATGTAATTAAGATTATAAAATAAAGTAATTCATAAAATAGTTCATCTGCATAATAAAGAGCAATACTGTCCAAATTAATTTT
>JAFDZR010000055.1 GCA_018266875.1 Bacteroidota bacterium | reverse complement strand
GGGCGATTTTTTTTTGCTTTTTTTTTTTTATCGTTTAAAAAAAAGAAAGTAAATCTGAATATAAATGAAATTTACTCTAAAATTTTATAAAACGTTTTGGACACTATTGATAGTAAACTTTAAAACAGGTGTAAAAAAAGAGATTTCACCTTTTTAAAGATGGAATCTCTTTTTTGAATGTTAAATTATACAAAAATTGGAATTTACTTTAAGGAGTAACTTTCCCGACAAAGTTAAAAGCATTATTATCAGCAAATACGGCATCCGAAACGTCAACTACCAGATCACCGTTAATGTCAGTCAGCACATAACCGGCAGTAAAATTGAAAGCATCATTGTCAATGAGTGATGCGTCTGTAAGATCTACTGTTCCGTCCCTTGTAACATCTGCACTGTAAACAGCATATCTGACCGGCGAGAGATCCACCTGTATCATGTTCGAACCGTACGCCTGAGCCGCTGATCCGGAAAAATCATAGGATAAATTTCCGGCTGTAAAACTCTGCCCTGTGGAACTCCATGTCTCAATTGAATTTCGGTGAACCAATACTATATAATAATTTACTGCGTTCAGCGCTTCATTGAATATAAAGTTACCGTTTCCGTTTGATCCCAGTACTGAAACTGCGGAATCAACTACTGCAAAAGGAGAAAACGTATTATGCAGAAATACTTTTGCCGTGTCACTGACCATTGAATTGGTTGAATTATTATACCTTCCCTCTATGAACGCTGTCAGATTTAAATTCAGATTAGTCTGCTGTGTGGAGATCTGAACAATAGCAAAGTTTCCGTTTGTTGGAGCAACTGTGGCAGTGTCTGTACTTTTCCAGCAAGCGCTGAAATCAGTTCCGTAATTTGGAGTTGAAGAAGAAGAAAGCCCATCCTGAGACCTTGATGTTCCGGTAAATCCGGACTGACGTAACTCTATAAGTAAATTACCGCCGGTGTAAGCATAGGGAATATCAAATGTTATTTCGGGACCGTATGCATTCGGCGAGCTTCCGAATGTATATGAACCGGCCGGAATGAAAAGCGAACCAGACCTTACCTGTATCTGAGGTCCGACTACATTATCAGAAAACCGGACAAGGCTCCTGTTTGCAGGGTCAACGCTACCGCTGAGGAATATCCTGTAATTGGAAATATTTACGTCTGCAGCCGGCCAGTTCGAAGATGCATTAGCCGGATTTCTCCATGATATACCCGTAAGATTCTTTCCTACAAAACCAGTGAGCTGACTTGAATGAATGAGAAGCTGATAGGTTCTGGCTGATGTTGAAAGCGGGGATGTAAAAGTACTGTTTCCGGCTGTATTTTTATAAGCCGGCGGGACAGTTTCTGTGGCTTGCGCATTTTTTTCTAAAGAAAAAGAAAGCACACAGAATGCGGTAAAAATAAAAAGACAGTAAATCAGTTTCATTGTAACCTCCATGAATTTAAATTAAGAAAAAAATACTTTAAATTTTTTTGTATGCTAAATACAAAAAATAATATATTCTGTTTTTTAAAAATTCATACTGTAATTTTAATTCTGTCTAAGAGCAGCAAAAAAATTACTATCAGCTTACTATTTAATGATATATAAATAATTTTTAAAACTGACTCAGTTAAACAGAACAAAATTCATTACGTTTGAAAATATACTTAAATATAACATATGAAAAAAGTCTTCACATAAGAATCGGTTTTTTAGAATAATGAATAATCAATAGGAAATAGTGGATAGTAAACAGAAATTATCAGCAGGTGTTAATTAAAGTTACTCTAACCTCTTGCCGTAACTAACTTGCAACCTGTAACACGTAACTTTTAATTTGTAACTATAATATAGTGACTACTTCAAATTATTTGACATTTGACATACGTAATTTGAAATTTGTTATTGCTCCTATGGCATTATTTTAATCACAAAATTAAATCCATTATTATCCGCAAACAAAGCATCAGACACATCTACAATACCATCGCCGTTCACATCTGCCGGTACATATCCCGATACAAAATTGAATGCATCATTGTCTATCAGACTTCCGTCTGCAAGATCAACCGTCCCGTCCTGATTTACATCGCCGCTGTAGATTCCGAATCTAACCGGTGATGCATCGATCTGTATCTGATTGCCGCCGTAAGCCTGTGATGAGTTTACTGAAAAATCATAAGAGCTCATGACTCCGACTGATAAGAAAACAGGTGCGGCACTCCATGTTTCAATACTGTTCCTGTGCTTAACTGCTAAGAAGTAATTTCCGCTTACTGCATTTCCGAATTTAATCTGAACGGATCCGTCTGCTGCTGCTCCTCCTTTGAATTCATCTGCTGTTGCAAAAGGCGAAGCAGAATTTCTGAGCTGGATTGTGATAGTATCACTTACCTGTGAATTACCTGCATCATTATAAAATCCTTCAATGAACATTGTCAAATCAACTGTAATATTCGGACTTTCTGTAACTGCAACAGGACTGTAATTACCGTGGATATCCTGAGCTACTATGAAATAATAATACAATCCTGTGAGAGGAGAAGTATCCAGATATGTCGAGTCAGTAATTGATGTCAGAGGAGTTTCAGTATTTGGATCGATCGCAGGATCTATGCTTCTGAATAGAACATAATCTTTCAGGTCCGGAGCTGAACTTCGCATCCAGTTCAGTCTTACATCTGACCCGGATGACATTGCGCTAAAAGGTGATACCATAGGCGGAGAAATGTTGTCCATACTTCTTCCATACAAAATATTTGATCTCCAGAAATTGCCGGGTGAATTTGTTCTCGCAGTAATTCTGTAATAAAGCGTTCCGCTGTTACCGGGCAATGAATCAAATGGTGTATTGTCATTATATGCATAGTAAGATTCTTTTGTAGCAGGGATTGCAGCAATATTCTCCCAGTAAAATCCGCCGCCGCCGGGAGGCAGACTTCTCTGTATCAGATAATCAGTAATCATGTCATTTCCAATAACATCATAAGCGCTTCTGGTCCATTTCAGATTTATTTTTCCTCCCTGATCATTTGGTACGTCTTTGACGCTGATTAGCATTGGCTTTACAGATGGCGCTGAAGAAAGATAAACATATGCAGCGCCTGCACCTGAGCCGTTTGTTTCGTTTACAAATGCACCGATAAGGATGTCATCAAGTCCATCGCTGTTGATATCACCCCCGGAACTTGCGGCAATTCCAAATCTTTCATACGGACTATTGGAATTCAGATAAATGTCATGAATATTATCAGGCTGGTATCCTCCGAAATAAATAAATGCTCTGCCTGCACCGGATAAATATTGCTCTTCACAAATTATGAAATCATCATATCCGTCATTGTTAACATCACCTGCGCCGGATACTGAATTCCCAAACATAAAATAATTTCCTGAAAATTCAAGATCTTTTGAAGTATCCGGAAAGCTGCTACCTAAATTTATATAGGCTTTTCCATAATTTCCATTTGCATTGGGAGCTCCAATCACGACATCAGAATACCCGTCTCCGTTTATATCACCGGCTCCTGATACACTATAACCTAATTGATCTCCTGCATTATCACCCCGTATTGAGAATCCACCAATATTGTTCCCGAGTAAAATTACTGCCAGTCCTTTATACCCTTGATATCCTGGAGCTCCGAAAATTACATCAGAAAATCCGTCATTATTGACATCGCCTGCTTCGGACACTGAATAACCAAACAGTTCATCCGCAACTGAACCTGAGTAAATCTGATCATAAGCTGAATCCATTGGATTTCCGCCATTATAAATTCTAATGCTACCTCTGTTTGATGAAGTGCCTGGAATTCCAACTATCACATCCGAATAACCGTCTCCGTTCATATCTCCGGCTGAGGAAACCGAATGTCCGAATCGATAAAGACTTGTTGCTCCTGTCATCTGGACATCATGTATCGTGTCCATATTTGATCCTCCATAATAAATATAAACTCTTCCCTGGCTGCTGTTATATTCAGGAGCTCCTATTATTATATCATCGTAACCATCTGCGTTAACATCACCTGCACCTGAAACCGAAGTACCAAACCGGCTGTTATTTGAAAATCCATTTAATATCAGATCCGGAATTGTATCAGGATTAGCCGATCCGAAAAATATATAAACTCTGCCGGTAAAAAAATTTCCGTAAGTCCAAGCACCAACAATATAGTCATCGTATCCGTCACCATTCAGATCACCCGCATCAGATATAGAGTTACCAAGTTCACTCATCCATTCCCCGTATACAGCAACATCAGGGATATCTGAACCTGTCAGTGTATTTTTATAAATGTAAACTTTTCCTTTATTTGAATTTACTCCGTAAGCTCCGACAATAAAATCTTTGTAGCCGTCACCGTTTAAGTCGCCTCCGCCGGTTACAGAAAATCCAAAATAATTATTCGCTGCTTCTCCTTTCAAAATCATGTCACTGACATTATTCATAATGACTCCGCCATAATATAAATAACCTCTTCCTCTGCTTCCGTTATATGACTGAGCTCCGATAAGTATATCTGAATAACCGTCACCGTTTACATCACCAACTCCGGATATCCCTCTGCCGAAATTGCTCCCCGATAATTCTCCTGTAAAAGTTACATCTGCTACATTATTCGTCGCCCCGCTTCCGTAAAAAATATAAGCCCTGCCAGTTGATGCAGAATACAAAGAAGCCCCGATCAGCAGATCTGAATAACCGTCTCCGTTTACATCACCTGCGGCTGATACAGACTGACCAAAAAAGTTTGAGGCAGCTTCACCGGTGAAAGTCACATCTGATATTGTATCCATGACCGCTCCTCCATAATAAAGGTAGGCGCTTCCCGTAAATGCTGATATCGCGTAAGCTCCGACAACTACATCTGAATATCCGTCACCGTTCACATCACCCGCTCCGGATAATGAGAATCCAAAGAATCCCCCTGAAGCAATTCCTTCGAGAGTTTTATCCGGAAGATTATCCATTATCAGACCACCGTAATAAATATAAGCTCTGCCTTTGTTTGAGGAATACGTGTGAGCGCTTACTATGACATCAGAAAATCCGTCGCCGTTGATATCACCTGCAGTTGAAACCGAATATCCGAAACTTGATGCGACAGGAGCTGATATTACAACATCAGGAATATTATCCATATTATAACCGCCGTAATAAATATAAGCTCTTCCCGTATTAGAAGAATACCCGAAAGCCCCGACAATTACATCATTGTATCCGTCACCGTTAACATCGCCTGCTTTTGCAACTGATATTCCGAAATAATTATTTGCAGCTTCCCCATTCAAAACTATGGAAGGCGAAGAGCTCATACTATTTCCACCAAAATAAATATATGCTCTGCCTGTATTTGAATTCGTCAGATGCGCTCCTGATATTAAATCATCATATCCGTCACCATTCAGATCACCGCAGTCAGATACAGAATTTCCAAATCTCTGTGAAGCTATCAGTCCGTTAATTGACTGAAGATTTATTGCATCTGCTTCATATTCATTTGACCTATTTGTATTAGTTTGCGCCTGAAGTGTACCTGATACTGTCATTAAAAGCAGTAAAATTGTTATGAATGTTTTCATCTTTAACCCTTTAGATATATTAAAAAAAAGCGAAACTTTTCCTGTGATACTTCGGGAGAGAATTATCTGTACAGGAAAATATTTCGCTTACGAATCAGAAATTTTAATACTGAATCTCTCCCGAAGAAACTTAAAGCAAATATATCATTAATGAATTTTTAGTCAAAAGAAATTTTAACATATTAGTTACCGTATTATATCGACTTTTTTTTACCCATTTGTTTGAGTTAATGATTTACAGGGCGTTAACCGCTTTTTAAATATTAATTATGTTACCGGATTATGAAGAATTCCAGATTAATAAAAATACTTAAAAGTTTTTCAAGAGAAGAAATTAAGGCGTTTGAAAAATTTTTAAGGTCACCCTTTTTTAATTGTCCGAAGTTTGTACTGAGATTATTTTTAATTCTTAAAAAACATTATCCCGAATTTAAAGAAAAAAATATTTCGGGAGAAAAACTGTTTCAAAAGCTTTACGGCGGAAGGAAATTTAACGGACTTCTATTGAGAAGAATGTTTTCCGATCTAATAAGACTTTCAGAAGAATTCATGCGATACAGTAATTTCAAACAGAATAAAACTTTCCAAGATGTGTGTCTTTTAAATGAGTTGTCAAAAAGAGATCTTGACCGGATATTATTGTTGAAATATAACGCCATTACAAAGGAAATTGAATCAGATCCGGTTTCAGATCCAAACAGTCTTCACTTTCAGTTTCTGATTCATACAGAAATGAAAAACTCAAGAACGAATCTGCGGGATGATCTTATGAATAAAAGCTATACTGAATCAATTGATGCAGTCTCTGTATTGTATCTTAGGATCTTGTTTTTTTATATAAGTCATATCATAACTTTTCATACAGAAAAAAAATATATCTCTAAAATAGCAGTTGAATTTTATAATCATTTCAATAAATCCGGATTTATTAACGGGGTTGATTCTTTTGGTGAAAAATATTCCGTTTATCTGAAGATGATAAATTACATTCTCCTGATTATAGAAGATAAAAATGACGCAGATAGTTTTAACAGTTTAAAAAAACTCCTTAGGACAAATTCTAAAAGATTTTCAAGATATGAAAGGATCAGCTGTTTTGCGGTAATGCTGAGATTCTGCAGTTATCAGAACCTTAAATACAACAATTTATTTTCGGTTGAAAGCTTTGAAATTTACACAACAATCCTGAATGAGAAACTATTCCTTGAGTATTCTCCATTTCTCCAGCTTAGTTTCTGCCGAAATTATATTATAAGATGTATCAGCCTTCGGAAATTAAATAACGTAAAAAAATTTATAAGAGAGTATAATGAATATTTCAGTCAGGAATACAAAAAGCATTTGAATTATTACTGCCGATCATTAATAAGCTTTGAGGAGAAGAAATTCGAGAGATCGCTTTCTTTTATTTCAAAATTTGAACTGGACAATGCAGTTTTTAAAAAGGATCTTAGAATTCTTAAGATAAAGATCTTTTATGAACTCAATTATCCGGATTCGCTTTTCAGTGAATCGGACTCTTTCAGACATTTTATTTCCTCGAATATTACCATTGAACCCGCAATAAAAAACAAAACAAAAAACTTTATTAAATACGCAGCTGCATTATCTAAGCTCAAGGATATCCATTCAAAAAATGACTTGTTAATCCTGAAGAATAAAATTGAAAATGATAATAAAGTAAGCGAAAAAAAATGGCTGTTGGATAAGATCAAAGAGCAATTAAGAATTAAGAATTTAAAAAGATACAAGCTGCAAGTATAATACAAAACACAATTCTTAACCCGTAACTCTTAATTTTCTCAAATTATTTGACATTTGAAATTCGTAATTTTAAATTAATCCTAATGCGGCAGTTTCTCTCTGAACTTCCCGTAAACCCAAGTCCCGGTTACCGCAGAAATGATTGTTACAATTATAACCGAAAATCCCGCTCCCGCCTGCGCAAACAATGGACCCGGACATGCTCCTGTTATAGCCCACCCAATTCCGAATATAGCGGCTCCGTAGATCTGTCCTTTGTTGAATTCCTTGTCATCAATTGATATGTTTTCGCCGTAAATACTCTTGAGCTTAAGTTTTTTTATCATGTAAACTGATAATGCTCCGACTACTACTGCAGTTCCTATCACTCCGTACATGAAAAATGAGGTCAGCTGAAACATCTCCTGTATCCTGAACCAGCTAATGATCTCAGCTTTCACAAACACAATACCGAAGATAATTCCTACAACGGTATATTTAAAATTATACCACCATGGATGAACAAGCTCTGATTCATTCGTGCATAATGTATCGAGATGCCTTAATTCGATTTCCTCTTTTGTTTCTATATGTTCGTCAATTATCATTATTGTATGAATTTAAAAATTAATGGAATAAGAACATTTGTGGAGAAGAATCCTCCGGCCATAAAAAATACGGTCGCTATTAGAGATGCTTTCTGGAGATTCGCAAGTCCCATTATGGAATGACCCGAAGTACATCCTCCTGCGTATCTTGTCCCGAAGCCGACCAGGAATCCTCCAATAACAAAAAAGATAAGTCCCTTTGCTGAAAAAAGATTTCCCCAGTTGAAAAGATCCGAAGGCATAAGACTGCTGAAATCTTTTATCCCGTATCCCTTTAATGTCTCAAGTGTTCCGGGAGCAATGTTAATCGTCTCTGCCGGATTAGAAAGAAACGTCGAGGCAATGAAAGCCCCTATTACAATCCCTCCTACAAAAAACAAATTCCATATCTCCTTTTTCCAGTCGTATTTGAAAAATTTTATGTCCGCGGAAAAACAGGCTGCGCATATATGACGGAAAGATGAGGATATTCCGAATTTTTTATTGCCAAGCACCAAAAGCAGCGGGACTATAAGACCAATAATTGTTCCGCTGACTGCCCAGTGCCAGGGCTGTTTTATAAGTTCAAGCATTTATTTTATAATAATTTTAAAATTAATTTAACGTCTCAAGGATCCTGAGAATATTTATTTTGTATTTTTCGTTGTAACAATTTATATCCTGAACACAGTAAAGCGGCTGAAAATGAAAAGTTTTCTTTTCACAACATTTATTTTTTGCCTTAACAATAATTTATTTGAGACTCAGAGTTTTTGCGGCATCGATTTCAACTATTCTTTTTCAGCGTTCTGTGATTTTGAAGCGCATGCGAAATCAGTTTTCGGAACTTCAGTGCCTTTAATGGAATCATATCCGCCTTCCACTTCGCTGAAATTTTCCCATCCTCTTGCCTTCAATATTGAAGCCGCAGTCATACTTCTGTAACCGCCGCCGCAGTGAATGATGAATTCCTTATCTTTGGGGAATTCTGCAAGTCTTTCATTAATATAATCAAGCGGAACGTTTAAGGCTCCGTCCACATGCTCAGAAGAATATTCTCCGGGTTTTCTGACATCAATAACAACTGAATTATCTTTGTCAAATCCTTTTTCAAATTCATTTACGGTGATCCTGTTAATGGTGTCTGATTCCTTTCCAGCATTTTTCCATGTTTCAAATCCGCCTTTGAGATATCCGATCACATTATCATATCCAACTCTTGCAAGCCGCATTACTGATTCCTCTTCTTTCCCGGGTTCGGTGATAAGAAGCAGCTGCTGTTTTACATCCGGAATAAGAGTTCCGACCCACGGGGCGAACTGCCCGTCGAGGGAAATGTTAATGCTGTTCGGTATAAAACCTTTCCAGAAATACATATCATTCCTTGTATCAAGCATAACTGCATCCGTTTCGTTTGCCGCCGCTTCAAATTCCTCCGCATTCATTTCCTTAAGTCCGCGTTCCATTACATCGTCAATATTTTCATAACCTTTTTTATTTAGAGCAACATTCATAGGGAAATAATTCGGAGGAGGCAATAGTCCGTCCGTGACTTCTTTCACAAATTCCGATTCCGACATGTCGGCTCTAAGAGCATAATTTGTCATCTTCTGCGCTCCGATAGTTGAAACAGTTTCTTTGCTCATGTTCTTTCCGCATGCGCTTCCTGCTCCATGCGCCGGGTAAACAAGCACATCATCAGCAAGCGTCATTACTTTGTCACGGAGAGAATGGAAAAGCGTTGCTGCAAGCTGTTCCTGCGTCAAGTGAGCCGCCTTCTGAGCCAGATCCGGTCTTCCCACATCACCTATAAAAAGTGTATCTCCGGAAAACAAAGCTGTATCCTTTCCGTTTTCGTCCTTCAAAAGATATGAAGAACTTTCCATAGTATGACCGGGTGTGTGCAGCACTTTAAAAGTAACATCCCCGACTTTGAATTCTTGTCCGTCTTCAGCTATGATACAGTCAAATTCAGGTTCTGCAGTCGGTCCGTAGATTATCTTCGCGCCGGTGGCTTTTGCAAGATCAACGTGTCCGCTCACAAAATCGGCGTGGAAATGCGTTTCAAAAATATATTTTATTTTTACACCGTCTTTTTCTGCTCTTTCAATGTATGGCTTAATTTCCCTTAAAGGATCAATTATCGCCGCCTCTCCTTTACTTGTAATATAATAAGCTCCCTGTGCAAGACAGCCCGTATAAATCTGTTCAATATTCATTTTTTTATATTTTAATTATTTATTAATTTTTTATTTGTCTTTTTTAAGATCACCGTTCCACTTAATAATTCCCCCTGACAGATTATACAGATGTCTGAATCCCAAATTATGCATGGTTTTACAGGCTCTTGCGCTTCGGTTTCCGCTTCTGCAGTAGATTATATATTTCCCGGCTGTATCCAGTTTCAGAACTTTATCATTGAAATCCTGCGAATTGTAATCAATAAAATATTTAGTTTCCGGAATATATCCGCTTCTCCATTCCTCAGGAGTTCTCACGTCAATTACAATGTAGTTTGTATCAGATGTTAAATTCATCATTTCTTCCGGACTTATGTTCAGATAGCTTGACGCTGAATCTTTTGAGAATAAATTTCCGAAAAAACTTTTCCTGGTTGCTGATCCGGCTATTGATGAAAAAAGCAGAGAACCCAGCAGCGCTCCGTAAGCTATTGAAATGAATTTGTTTGAAGTGATAGGACATGTACCAGATGCGCATCCGATGAATTTCCAGTAAAGAAATCCTGCTACACCTCCGACTACGATTCCCAAATATGTCATAATTATTTTTTTCGCATTAAATTTATAAAAACCTCACTGCCGTTTCTTGGAACGGCAGAGTTGTAACAATTTTCAAGAACCCTGATCTCAAAATGTCCTGAAAATAATTTTTTGTATTCATCTTCGGTTCCACCGAACGGAGGTCCTTCTTTATCAAATTCCCTGTTGAACAAGACTCCAGCGATCTTTCCTCCCGGGTTTAACAGTTCAGACATTTTGAGAACATATGCAGTTCTCATTTCAGGATCAAGCGAGCAGAAAAAAGTCTGTTCTATTATCAGATCATATTTCCCTGAATGATCAAAAAAATCCTGTGTCAGTAAAGTTACATTTTCATTTCCAGAAAATTTATTGCTCAGACTTTTTATCAGCACTTCGGAAATATCCAGAAGCGTTATATATTTAAAACCTTTATTAGAAAGATACTCAGCTTCATAAGCATTACCGCAGCCGGGAATCAGAATTCTCGCATTCATATCTTTAAGCTGGTCAGAATATTCTTTTATTGGCGGAGATACTTTCCCCATATCCCAGCCGGTATTTCCGGATAAATATCTGTTACTCCAGAATTCTGCGTTTAGTTTTTCAGAATTATTTTCAGTCTTTGGTAAAGTCATGTTTTTAAAACTGTTTCTTTAAGTAAAATAAATATTCCCATTATTAAAATAAACCATCCGAATGCAGGTTTAAGTTTATCACCGTTTATCTTTTTTGCAAGCGAGCTTCCGGCAAAGATTCCCGAAACAGTGAACAGAGAAAAAATTCCGAGCATGATCCAGTTAAAATGAACGCCCGCGCTCAGGTCGCCTGTAAATCCGAGCAGAGAATTTATAGCTATAATAAGGAGTGATGTTCCGACGGCTTCCTTCATCGGAAGTCCGGCAAGAAGAACCAGAGCAGGGATTATCAGGAATCCGCCTCCCGCTCCTAAAAATCCGGTTAATATACCCGTCACCGCTCCCTGTATGAATATAAGAATATAATTATAACTATTTTTTTTCTCGGTTGAGTTTCCACGCGACTTTTTCTTTCTTATCATTGAGACGGATGCTGCTATCATAAGCGCTGCAAATATTGTCATTATGAACATTGGTTTCAGATAGTGAATGTTACCAATGGAAAATATTTCTTCAGGAACTGCCGGCATAAGGTATTTTCTCGTAACAAATACTGCTGTCAGCGACGGAAGCGAGAACAACAAAGCCGCTTTTACATTGACCAGATCGTCACTGTAATATTTCACAGCTCCCGCCATTGCAGTAATACCAACTATGAAAAGCGAATAGGAAGTAGAAATTTCCGCACCGTACCCGAAAACATACACCAGAATAGGGACTGTCAGAATTGATCCTCCGCCGCCAATGAGTCCTAGCGAAATTCCCACAAGCACCGAAAGCGCATAACCTATTATCTCATTCATCAGTTGTAATCTTTATTGTTGAACAGGCTGCAGGATTCCATACATTCAAATATTTTGAGAATATTTCTGTCTTCAAGACGGTACATCACATTCATTCCGTTTTTTTCGCATCTGAGTATGCCCCTGTCCTTCATTTTAATTAAGTGATGAGAAAGCAGCGACTGTTCAGTTTCCGATTCTATACTGTCCTGTATCTCCGAAACAGAAAGCGGCTCCTTTCCTTCAAGCGCTTCAAGTATCTGAAGTCTTACAGGATGTCCGATCGTTTTAAGAATCTCGGCTACCCTTGCAAGATGTTCCGCCTCTATATGTGCTTTTGTCTTTGACATGTAATAAATTTTAATATACAAATATATGAACATTTATTCATATAGTCAACAGATAAATTCTCCCCCTTCACCCGCATGAAATTAATCTTACCTATGTATTTATTTAAAGATTTTAAATTCATAATTTACGGCAGAACTTTTAAAGTGTGCAATCTTATTTCAGCATTAATTATAATTAAACAAATAATATGAAAAATATTATTATCATGTTCCTACTGTCAATAATGATATTCATTCCTTACAGCGGTTCAGCTCAGACCGGCGCTTACAAATTAAATAATGATCTTGAAATGGCTGTTGGCACATGGAAAGGTTTCCTTATCTATCTTGATTATTCCTCTGACAAAGCTGTTTCATTGCCAGCAGAACTTGTTATAAATCAAATTGGAAAAAAGGATAAGTTTTTATTTTCATTTTTTTATCCTGACGAACCGAATGCTAATTCAACCGATACAATTACAGTTTCCACAGACGGAAAACAACTTAACAATGAAACTGTAATTTCAAGAACTATGAGCACTGACGGTGAGATCGTTATTGTATCCGGGGAAAAAGGAGAAGACGGAAATGAGGACAAATCAGCGCTGATAAGGCACACTTATACAATCGGTGAAAATGTTTTAAAAATAAGAAAAGATATTCTCTTTGACGGACAGACAGAATGGATAAACCGTCATGAATTCAGTTTCGTTAAATATTAATTTTCATTTGTAAATTTAACAGGAGATACCTGATTATGGAACAGGGGAAAAAAATTATAATTACAGTCAGCACAACCGTAAAGTCGAACACGGAAAGAGTATGGCAATACTGGACAGAGCCTGAACATATTGTAAAATGGAACTATGCCTCCGAAGACTGGCATACGCCTTCCGCTGTCAATGATCTCAGGAAAGGCGGAAAGTTCCTTTCAAGAATGGAAGCAAAGGACGGCAGTACGGGATTTGATCTTGAAGGGGTTTATGATGAGGTTGTTGAGCATGAACTTATTGAATTCACAATGGGTGATGAAAGAAAAGTTAAAATTGTCTTTATTAACAAAGGCGATAATACCGAAATAGTGGAATCGTTTGAAACTGAAGATATTAATTCAGCTGAGATGCAGAGAAACGGCTGGCAGGCAATTCTTGATAATTTCAAAAAGTATGCTGAATCAGTTATTTCCTAAATTAATTTTTCCCGTAATTTTTATATGATCAAAATCAAAAGGACTGATTCCGCTGATCCGGATTTCATTGAACTGGTAAGGCATCTGGATTCTGAACTAAAGATCAGGGACGGAGAAGATCATGCCTTTTATGCACAGTTCAATAAAATTGAAAATCTGAAATATGCAGTAATAGCTTACGACAGCAATGAAGCTGTCGGATGCGGTGCTGTCAAAGAATTTGACAGTGACACAATGGAGATCAAGAGAATGTTTGTTCCGCTGAAAAGACGCGGTGCGGGGATCGCTTCAATTATTTTAAACGAACTTGAAAAGTGGTCTGCTGAATTGAATTTCAAAAGATGTATTCTTGAGACGGGAGAGAAGCAGCCTGAAGCGATAAGACTCTACACTAAGAACAATTACAGGATCATTGCAAATTACGGACAATATAAGAATATCACAAACAGTTTATGCTTTGAGAAAAAATTAAATGGTCTTTTACGGTAATAGTTTTCCGGCATCATTACACCATATTAGTTTAAATTTAAAAAATTGATTACTCTGCGTTGAAATAAAAATTCTGCCGTTTCATTAAATAACATTGTATTTTTTCTTTGCAGGATTTAAATTTAACAAATTATAAATTAAAATATCTGACATGCCATTACCGAATATTTTCACTAAAGAAGTATCTGAAGCTATTATAGACAGACTAAACAAGCTGACCCCGGATTCCAAACCGCTTTGGGGAAAAATGGGTCCCGCGCAGATGATGGCGCACTGCAATGTGGCTTATGAGATGGTTTATGATAATATCCATCGTGAGCCGAATGCAGTCTTAAAATTTATTTTGAAAGCGTTGGTCAAAAATAAAGTAGTAGGCGAAAAACCATTTCCTCACAACAGTAAAACGGCTCCGGAGTTTATTATCAGGGACTCGAAAGATTTTGACAAGGAAAAAAAGAGACTGATTGATTACATCAACAGGACACAGGAACTCGGGGAAAGCGGTTTTGACGGTAAAGTATCTAATTCATTCGGTCCCCTTACAAAAACGGAATGGAATAATTTGTTTTACAAACACCTTGATCATCATTTGTCACAGTTCGGAATTTGACTGATTAAATATTATTCTGTCTTCATACTCTTTTTATCAATTATTAAAATTCTTACGGATACAAAAATATTTTTTCAATAAACCAACCTACAGATCAAATACACTAATCAAAGCAGCACACAGGAAATTTACCTGAAAGCCATTTTGTTTGCTGCGGAAAAACACAGCAGAGCTGGTCAGAAAATAACCGGGACAAACCTTCCTTATGTTGTTCATCTGAGCAGTGTAGCTATGGAAATAATTATCGCAGAAAAGATAACTGAAAATTTTGACCTGGATCTTGCTGTTGAAGTTGCATTGCTTCACGACACAATCGAAGATACGGATACAGAATATTCGGAGATTTCGGATCTATTCGGAAAGGTAACTGCAGACGGAGTACTGGCGCTTACAAAGGACAGGTCTCTTCCGGGAAAAATTCAGATGAAAGACAGTCTGGAAAGGATACTGCTGCAAAGCAGGGAGATATGGAGCGTTAAGCTTGCGGACAGAATTACCAATCTTCAGAAACCGCCTGACACCTGGACAAAAGATAAAAGAGCAGAATATATGGAAGAAGCAAAACTGATCCTGAATTCGTTAAAGGACGGGAATATCTATCTTTCTGAAAGACTGGAGAAAAAAATTTCAGATTATGCTGATTTTATCTGACAATAAAGCCGGGGAAAAATAATTCAGAAAATTCAACAGTATTATATTTTAATGTAAAACCGATTTAAATAAAAAAAAGACCGGACAATTTGTTTGCCCGGTCTTTTTAATTTAGTGTCACTGGACAATGACATCATCAAGCAGTATAGCGGTATCAAATATGCTGTCGCCCACATCACCCGCGGAAAATATTATCGTAACTATCTGTCCTCTGTAAGGAGTAATGTCAAATGACGATTCCTGCCATCCTGTCATGTATACATCTCCCCTGTCAAAGACGATCTCAGGAGAAACGTGGATAAGCTGACCGGGATTCTGCTGCGTAGCTCCGAAGTCCGCCGCAATATTATCTATGGTCTTATTTAAAAGAGTAACCTCCGATCCATCCTGTTTGATTATCTTTATTCTGAAATAATCCTGGTACTGAGAATTAATATATTCAAGAAATTCCTCCGATAGGAAATTCCATCTGAGCTTTATGGTCGACTGGTTATTCTGAACCGTAAAGCACTGTGAAATCAAACCGCTGGAAGTCGTATATCCCAGACCTGTGGATATGATCCCCATGAAACTACCCTGCGTCGGATTTACAGATCCGAGTCTGCTGATAACTCTCCCGTCACCTGACTTTGTCCAGCCTTCTATAGTGCCGAGTTCGTAATCCTTATTTATCAGAGTTGAAGAAAAACTTACCATATCATTACCTACTTTTTTCTCGAATGCAGCAAAAGGATCGAATGGATCTGAAGCATTAAAGTATGAATTTCCTGATGTTTTGCTTTCAACACCAAGTCTTTTTGCAATTGAATCACTAATAGTTTCAACAAATTTAATATGGACTACCTTGCTGTATCCGAAATATGTTTTTGCTCCCTTGCCGAGTATTGCATTTGCAATATCCGGATTCATGGTACTTTCACATGAATTGTTCAGGATAACAGAATTCGGAAAAGTCCCTGTAAGACCTGAGAAGAATTTGTTTGTTGCAACATAAACATCACCTGAGACAGATACTCCTCCCGTATTACTGATCACGATGTCCTTCCAGATATCAAGCTTACCAGATTTTATCATCGCTTTGTATTTGGTCTTATAGATCTGGGCATTCGTATCAACAGGTTCACCGGTAAACAATTTCTTACCGAGCAGACCGTGCGTTGTAATAACAACGAATCCGTAATTTGTTATTCCCGACAATACTGAAATGTTTGCAGCCTGATCCAGATAGGTCGTAACAGTAAAATCCTTACAGTAAGACTGCCCGAGCCTGTTCTTTACTTTCTGTCCGACATTATAATCAGGGAATGCGGCATGGAAAGGTTCATATATCAGCACATTCCTGTTCCCGATGGTATTCGGGTCAAGCGGGGGATTATCAAATCCGTTTGTGAAGTCATCTTTGTAATAATCATTAACTCCTTTGGTTTGCTGATTGACCGGAATCTGTCTCGTATTCCTTCTTGAAGTATCTGCGATATCAGTTCCTCCCAGTGTACTTATTTTTCCGTTTGCATCAGCAATTGAGAAAACAAGTCCGCCCGAGATTCCGCTTGTATAATTGATGAGAATTCCCGTATTGCCTCCCCGCTCAACGCTCTGGACACCGGGCTGTGACTGAAGCCATGCAGCAAGCTGAGCTGAGGCGTTGTCTATATTGTTTGGATTACCTCCAAGGAATGTAATGAGCTGGTTTTTCGCGTTTTCCTGAGTTGCCATTAAAGTGCTTACTTCCTGAGGTGAAAGCTGACTGTAAACAGTTACGGTTACTGCGGGAGAATAACCGGTGGAAGTTGAAGAAATGGTTCCCTTAGCTTTATAATTTATATCTCCTGCGGAAGATTCATTTATTATAAACTTTCCGCTGTAGACGTTGTCCTTTGCAATTTCATCTCCGTTGTCAAGATTACCGTTATCTTCGAGAAGACCTATTAATGTTTCATTATTTCCTGCATCGGTTTTTACAAGACGTGAAACTGAATCCGTGAAAGTGACTCCCGGATTTACGGTGAATCTGAAAATAACTGTATCATTGTTACTGACAGTGATTACATTCGGAGTTGAAACCAATGTTCCTACTATGAGATCATTCTGACCGGGTGGCGGGGTGTTTACTGAATTTTCCTCACTGCATCCGGAGAAGAGCGAGAATGTAAATATAAAAGCTAAAAAAATCCAAACGGTAAATTTCGTTTTCATAATAATCATAATTTAAATTCATAAATAAATTTTTAGCAAAAATGATTAGTTGTTTTTAGCCTCCTTCTTTTAATTTTTTGTAAATTTGTCTTTACAAATTTACCATATATTCATTTTGAAGACAATTCAAATCGGAGCGGGATTTTTACGGCGGCGGAAAAAATCTTCAGTTCTGAACTTAAAATCTACTGAACTTTCGGATTTCAACAAAAAATACCCGCACAGTATTTTACTACCGTACGGGTATTAAAGATCAGAGCTTAAATTAAGTTAACATCATCAGTACTCTGTCACTAAACGCTTGCCTTTATTCTTGATCCTGATTATACCGACCTTATCGAGAACCAGCATTATAATATAAGTAGGATCAATCTGATACCACTTATATCCGAAATTAGCGCTTGAAGGGAATTTGTGATGATTATTGTGATAATCCTCACCCATCATCAGAAAATCAACTGGCAGAAAATTTCTCGAAGTATTATTGATCTCGAATTCAGTTTTCCCGTATTTGTGCGCGAACCAGTTTATGATAGATCCGTGTATTGGACTGCTTAATACCTGAATGGGAATCAGACCGTACATCCACCATGATGCGTCAAAATAAATATAAAACCCAATATAAAAACATACGAACAGAAGTCTGTTTGTATAAGACTGTCCCCATTTGTCAAGCCATGCCCAGTCGGGAAGATTTTTTGTAAATCTCTCTTCCACTTCTACTCTGTAATCCATAATGTCGGCGTATACTTTTTTGGTATGCCACATCATTGCGAAAAGGTTTTTAAAATACTTGGGAGAATGCGGATCTTTCGGAGTGTCCGCATATGCATGATGCATTCTGTGAAGAGTTCCGTAAGCTCTTGCGCTCAGATAAGAAGATCCCTGAACGAAATAAGCGAAAATATAAAAGAAACGCTCCCAGAACTTGTTCATGGTGAAAGCAGCATGCGCCGCATATCTGTGCTGTAAAAAAGACTGAGCAAAAAGGGACAAATACCAGTTTGCTATGAAAAAAATTATGATAATCATAATCTGATAATTAAAATTTAAAAATTGGTTGATTTTATTTTTCAGTATTTAAAAAATCGATCTGAAATGAGGATCTCTGTGTTCGAATGAAATCTACTGAATTATTTTCAAGGTCAGAATTTATATTATCCGGGAAGGATAATTACACAACAAAACTTTAAATTACTGTACTGTAGGAGTACATTGAGAGCGTTTTATTTTCAGGATTCAGATTCCTGATTTTAAAAACTATAATTATAAGAGGAAATGTATAAATAAATTATTGACTTATTTTAATATATACTAATTATTTTAATAAATACAGTGTAAATAAATAGTTAAAAGGATTCAGAAAAAATCTTCCCGGAAATTCATAATACCGACAGAACTGTTTCTTAAAATTCTTTGGAGCACAGATTCGGGAATATTCTGACTTCATTAACAATGCAGTTTTTTTAAAATTTAAGAATGTTAAAAAAATCTATATCTTCACTATCAGCACCATAGTGGTCAATCTAAAAGAAGCTCAGAAAATTTTAAAATATGACAGTAGCTGTTATCATTACGATCTGCGTACTTATACTTCTTGCATATATATTTGATATAACTGCATCCAGAACAAAGATACCTTCCATTATTCTGCTGCTTATTCTCGGATTTGCGTTGAAGCAGATCACCTTCCTGGCCGGTTTTCAGCTACCGAATTTAAATCCGATTCTTCCGATTCTCGGAACGATCGGTCTGATTCTGATCGTGCTTGAAGGAACGCTGGAGCTTGATATAAACAGATCCAAACTGAAGCTTATAGGGACAACGCTGGTTCTGGCGCTTGTGCCAATGATCATTCTGTCATTTGCGCTTGCCTACAGTCTTCTTTATGCTTTTGATTTTTCACTTAAATACGCACTAACCAATGCAATACCTCTTTGCATTATAAGCAGCGCCATTGCAATTCCAAGTTCACGTTTCCTTAAATCCTCTGACAAGGAATTCGTCACTTATGAAAGCAGCCTGTCTGATATCATAGGCGTGATTTTTTTCAACTTCATTACACTTAATGAATATATAAGGACAATATCTTTCGGAATATTTTTAGTTGAGCTAATTATTATGTTCATAGTATCATTCTTTGCAACTATAGCTCTTGCATTTCTCATAGCCAAGATCAAGCATCATTTTAAATTCGTACCTATTATAATACTTGTCGTCCTGATATACACAATTTCCAAACTTTTTAATTTACCTGCGCTCATATTCATTCTTCTTTTCGGTTTGATAGTACAGAACCTGGATGAGATGAAGGGATTTAAATTCATACAGAGATTAAATCCGGATATTCTTGATAAGGAAGTTCATAAATTTTCTGAGATCACTACTGAGTTTTCTTTTCTGATAAGAGCTCTTTTCTTTATACTTTTCGGATATCTTATACAGTTTGAAGATATAATTAACCTGGAGACATTACCATGGGCAGGCGGAATTGTAATAGCAATTTTTCTGATACGAGCAGTATTTTTGAAATTACTTAAATTGAGAATTTCCCCTCTGCTTTATATAGCTCCGAGAGGACTTATTACGATCCTTTTGTTTCTTTCCATCCCTGTAAATCAGAAGATACTGATAGTTAACAATGCATTGCTGATTCAGGTAATTATTATCTGCGCGATAATTATGATGTTCGGACTTATGTTCAGCAGGGAGACAGCCTCTGAACCGATATACACCAAGGAAGAAGACAAGGACTTTGAAAAGGAAAGTTTATTTGATGTTGTTTAGTCAGACTGAATTCTTATAACCGTTTCTGCAGGTCTTTATTTAAGATTAAACATACTGAAATTATTTAACAAATATTAAATCAGAAATGAAAAGAGACATACTAAAATCCTGGAATGAATCCGCAGCAAAAGAAAACATTATTGATTTTGTGAATTCCGTCACAGATAAAGACAGTCCGCATTATGTTAAACCCAATCACAGGATAGTTACATTTGATAATGACGGAACACTCTGGTCGGAAAAACCCTTTTATTTCCAGTTTCAGTTTGCCGTAGACAGAATCAAAGAAATGTCGCCGGCTCATCCCGAATGGAAAGATGACCCGCTGTTCAGAGCCGCACTGGATCAGGATCTGAAAGCACTTCTGGGTTTCGGAATGAAGGGAATATTAAAGCTCGTAATGGTTTCCCATGCCGGAATTACCACTGATGAATTTGATAAAACAGTTAAGAAATGGATTAATTCAGCCAGGCATCCTGAGAAAGGAAGGTTATATAAGGAATTAATTTTTCAGCCAATGTTAGAATTAATAAGTTATCTTCATGAAAATGATTTTTTAGTTTACATTGTTTCCGGCGGAGGAATTGAATTCATGAGATCATGGTCAGAAGAAGTTTACGGAATACCGCCAGAGAGAATCATTGGCAGCAGTATTAAGGTTAATTTTGAAATGAGTGAGAAGGGACCGGTATTAATCAGATTACCAGAGGTAAATTTTATTGACGATAAAGACGGAAAGCCGGTCGGAATAAATCAGTTCATAGGAAAAAAACCGGTAATGGCAGTAGGTAATTCGGACGGCGATCTGCAGATGATGCAGTGGACAGATTCGGGACACGGGAAAAGATTAATGGTATATCTTCATCATACTGACGGCGAAAGAGAATGGGCTTATGATAAGGATTCTCCTGTGGGAAAACTGGACAAAGGACTCTCCGAAGCAGCGGAAAGAAACTGGACAGTCATAGATATGAAGAATGACTGGAAAGTTATTTACCCGTTCGAGCTGAATAAATAATTCAAATCCCTCTGATTTTTTTCAAATGAAATTGTTATTTTAATAAATGTATTATCAGGAGAAAATCTGCTGTCATTTTTTATTTCATTATTCAAACCATGAAAATCATTCCGGTCTGCAGATGAAAAGTTTTATGACTCATTTTACATCAGGACATTCAGACAGAAATCATCCCGGAAAATGGAATTAATTGTAAAAATCATAAACAGATTTAAATCCGTTTTTGATAACAAGAAATTTCAGAGGAATTTTCTGAACGCATTACCCTTCTGGATAGGCGCAATAATTACCGGTTTATTTTCAGTTCTTTATGCAAAACTTTTCCTTCTGGCAGAAAACGGAGCGATGTATATTTTCCATAAAGCCAGCTGGCTGTTTTTCATTATCACTCCTGTTACTTTTGTCCTTGCATGGTGGATAGTTGTTAAATATTCACCTTATGCCCGCGGAAGCGGAATTCCGCAGGTGACAGCGGCAATTGAACTTACAAATCCCGCTCACAATTACAAAGTAAACAAACTGCTTGGGATAAAGGTAATTTTTGTAAAACTGATATCCAGCCTGATAATGATATTCGGAGGCGGAGTGATCGGCAGAGAAGGTCCAACCATTCAGATCTCAGCTTCCATATTCAAAGCAATAAATGATTTCCTGCCGGACTGGTTCCCTAAGATTTCAAAGAGAAATATGATAGTGACAGGAGCAGCAGCCGGTCTTGCATCAGCTTTTAATACCCCGCTCGGCGGGATCGTATTTGCGATCGAAGAGCTGACGAGAACACATTTCAATTTTTTTAAATCGGCTCTGCTTACCGGCGTTATTATTGCAGGTCTCACGGCTTTGAATTTACTCGGTCCTTATCTGTATCTCGGCTATCCTGAGATCAGCGGAGTTTCCTACTGGCTTATTCTGATAATAATTCCTGTCGCTTTAATAACAGGTATATCAGGAAGCGGAATGGGAAAAATGATACTGTTTATTTTCAACAGGAAACAGAAGCTCAATTCCAATAAGAAAAAACTGATATATACTATTGTATGCGGACTTGCAATCGCTGCGCTTGCTGTGTTTATTGACAGCAGAACTTTCGGTTCAGGAAAAGAAATAATGCTGACAACTCTTTTTACAAAGGAAAAACATCTTGAATGGTACATTCCCCTTTTGAGAATAATCGGTCCCATAATTTCCTTTTCGACCGGAGCAGCGGGTGGTATTTTCGCACCTTCACTCAGCGCCGGAGCGAGTATCGGAGCCGTAATTTCAGGATGGCTGCATCTTTCAGGATCAGAAACAAATCTCATCATACTCTGCGGAATGGTCGGGTTCCTGACGGGAATCACCAGAAGTCCGTTTACTTCATCAATTCTGGTAATTGAAATGACAAATAATCACAATATAATTTTTAATTTGATGCTGACAGCGCTCATTGCCAATCTTGTATCCAACATTATAAGCAGACATTCCTTCTATGACCAGCTGCGGGACAGGTATCTGAATGAAATACTTAAAACAGAATCGCAGATCAGTGAAAATGAAAAGAAATCTGACAGATAATTTTTTTTCAGCAGATTTCCACATAAGTCTGAACATACAAACAACCTGCATTTTATTATTCAGATGTAAGATATAATTTCCATAAAAAAAAAATTCATTCCTCTTACTTTTTACGCTGACAAAAAAACAGTATCAAAATATTTTAGAAAAAGATTCAAAAAAGATTCCTAAGAGAATCCCGTGCAAAATGAATTGCAGTGAATTAAATTTGCTTTAATACTATGTTATTGCTTATCTTTAAGTAACAGCAATATAATAATTCCAATAAAATTTAATAAACCATCTATGACCTCACAGCCTGAAAACATTGAACTTTCATTTTTAAAAACAGAAGATTACTCCGAATTAAAAAAGGCGATGATAGACTCTTATGTCACTATGCCCTCTTCAATCTGGTCAGAGGATCACATACAGTCGCTTGTGAATAAATTTCCAGAGGGACAGGTTGTTATAAAGATCGGAGGAAAAATCGCCGGCTGTGCGCTTTCCATAATTGTAGATTATGATGAATTTGATAAAAAGCATACGTACAGAGACGTTACCGGAAATTATACTTTTGATACTCACAATGATGACGGTGATGTGCTTTACGGCATTGATATATTCATAAAGCCGGAATTCCGGGGTCTTAGACTTGGCAGAAGATTGTATGATTACAGAAAATCATTATGTGAAAAACTGAATTTGAAAGAAATTATGTTCGGAGGAAGAATACCGAATTACCATAAATACAAAGATGAAATGACACCAAGGGAATACATCGAGAAAGTTAAATCCAAAGAGATACACGATCCCGTCCTGAATTTTCAGCTGTCAAATGATTTTCATCCTGTGCTGGTTTTGAAAGGATATCTTGAAGGAGATAAGGCATCCGACGAATATGCTGTATTGCTTGAATGGGAAAATATTTATTATGAAAAACAAGAGATTAAAGCGGAGGAAATTAAAAAAGATATCAGAATCGGTCTTATACAATGGCAGATGAGATCTTATCAGAGCGTGGATGAACTTATGATGCAGGTAGAATTTTTTGTAGATGCGGTGAGCGGATATAAAAGCGACTTTTGTCTTTTCCCTGAATTTTTCAATGCTCCGCTTATGGCAAAATTCAATGACCTGGGTGAAGCGGAAGCGATCAGGAATCTAGCTGGATATACACCAAAAATAGTTGCGGAATTTTCTAAACTTTCCATTTCATATAATATAAATATCATTGCCGGCAGTATGCCTGAGCTAATAGGAGATGTGCTTCACAATGCAGGTTACTTATGCAAAAGGGACGGAACGGTAGAACGATTTGAAAAAATCCATGTAACTCCTGACGAAGCTAAAGTATGGGGACTGGTTGGCGGTAATAATGTAAGGACTTATGATACGGACTGCGGAAAGATAGGTATTTTAATCTGCTATGATGTTGAATTTCCCGAACTCAGCCGGCTTCTCGCCGACGATGGCATGAACATTCTGTTTGTCCCGTTTCTTACCGACACTCAGAATGCTTATTCAAGGGTGCGGGTTTGCGCTCAGGCCAGGGCAGTTGAGAATGAATGCTTTGTAGCTATAGCCGGAAGCGTCGGTAACCTTCCAAAGGTTGAAAATATGGATATACAATACGCTCAGTCTGCGGTGTTTACACCGTGTGATTTTCCGTTCCCGATAAACGGAGTAAAGACCGAAGCCACACCGAATACGGAAATGATACTTGTATCGGATGTGAATATTGATCTGCTTACGGAGCTGCATAATATGGGAAGTGTAAAAAATCTAAAAGACAGAAGGAAAGATCTCTATAATCTTCAAAGGTTAAGATCTTAAATAAATATTAATCATGGAAACAGAAATTAAGAATTTTCTATTTGATCCGCTGGTAGGCAAAATTGTCTCAATTCTGATAGGGATAGCTTTGATCTGGCTGCTTATAAAATTTATAAGAAAGAAATTTTTATCAAAAATAAAGGAAAGTGAAAGCCGTTACCGGGCAAAAAAATTCAGCAATGTCATTGGTTTTTTACTGACATTACTTCTGATAACAGTTGTATTCAGCGACAAACTCGGCGGACTGACTGTTGCATTCGGAGTTGCCGGCGCCGGGATAGCATTTGCGCTGCAGGAAGTAATAGCCTCATTTGCCGGCTGGCTGGCGATAATGTTCGGAGGATTTTATAAAACCGGCGACCGTGTTCAGCTCGGTGGAATTAAAGGTGATGTTATCGATATAGGGGTTTTAAGAACGACTTTAATGGAAACAGGTCAGTGGGTGGACGGTGACCTTTATAACGGCAGGATAGTGCTGATAGCCAACAGTTTTGTTTTCAAAGAACCCGTGTTTAATTATTCAGGTGATTTCCCTTTTCTCTGGGATGAAATAAAGATCCCGATTCAGTACGGTAGTAATTATGATAAAGTAAACGAGATCCTTCTCAGAGTAGGAACAGAAACCGCTGAAGGTCTTACAAAAGCTTCAATGGAAAAATGGAAAGCACTGCAGCAGAAATACCGTCTGGAGGATGCTCAGACTGAACCGATGATCTCACTCATAGCCAATGATAACTGGGTGGAGTATACTCTGAGATATGTAGTCGGTTATAAAAAAAGAAGAGCGACAAGGACAGAATTGTTCACAAGAATTCTGAAAGAAGTCGATGCAGTGAAGGATGAAGTTAAATTTGCATCCGCTACATTCCAGCTGGTAGAAGCGCCGGAGTTCAACGTAAACATTAAATCAAAATCTTAAATTGGGACTGTTTCCTTTACTTTCATTCCTGATAGTTCTTTCCGCGGGATTCGCTTACATCAATTTCCGGTTTCTGAAACTACCGAACTCTATCGGTCTGATGCTGGTGTCAATTATCTTTTCTCTCATAATATTACTTTCCGGTCAGATTTATCCGGGTTTAAAAGATGCCATATCCGGTCAGATGAGAGGATTAAATTTCAGCGAACTTCTTCTTGAGGGTATGCTGAGTTTTATGCTTTTCGCCGGCGCAATTCATATTAAATATAGTGACCTGAAAAGTGAAAAGCTGACAATAATACTTTTTTCCACAATCAGCGTTATCATAAGTACTTTTATCATAGGAACTGTTTCGTTTTACCTTCTGAATTTATTCGGGCTGGAAATAAAATTCATACATGCACTTTTATTCGGAGCACTGATCTCACCGACTGACCCCATAGCAGTTATGAGTATCTTAAAAAGCGCAGGAATATCAAAATCACTTCAGACAAAAATCTCAGGCGAATCTCTTTTCAATGACGGTGTGGCAGTAGTTGTTTTTATTACAATACTCAAACTCGCGCAGCCCGGAGCTGAAATAGAATTCTTAAGCGTAATTTCCCTTTTCGGACAGGAAGCAATCGGAGGGATAATTCTTGGCATAGTTGTCGGAACAATAGGTTACAAACTTATAGCAAGAATAGATAATTATCAGGTTGAGGTTCTTCTGACACTTGCCGTTGTAATGGGAGGATATTCTCTTGCGCATTATATTCACGTATCAGGTCCGCTTGCGATGGTCGCCGCCGGGATTATCACCGGTAATCACGGAAAGGAATTCGGAATGTCGGTCGTTACGGCAGAATATATTGATAAATTCTGGGAGCTTATTGACGAAATACTGAATGCCATTTTATTTGTGCTGATAGGACTTGAACTGCTTGTGATAGAATCAAACTATACAATTTTCATAGTTTCGGTAATTCTGATTTTTGTTACATTAATCACAAGATATATTTCTGTCCTGATCCCTTCTCTGTTCATTAGGTTCAAAGAAAAAATGTCACAGAAAACTTTACTTATACTTACCTGGGGCGGGCTGAGAGGAGGAATATCAATTGCTCTTGCACTTTCCATTCAGCCTGAATTCGGAAGAGAAGTGCTGGTTACAATAACTTATATAATAGTATGCTTTTCAATTCTGGTTCAGGGAATGACAATCGGGAAGTTTGCGAAAGGAAATGGATGACAATGTTCAATGTTCAATGTTAAAAGATAATATTTAACTCCGGTTACAGATACCGGAAAAAATTTATGTCTGATTTGTAATAATCTTTCCGCAGAATATTTTGTTGTATATAGCCATAAGCAGTATTCCCATGATCGTATAGGTTATAATTACCACCAAATGTTTTCCCATTGTATTGTTAATCTGTGAAAGTACAATTGCCGGAGCCGGAAGTCTCAGGACAATTGAATATGGAAGTATTGGTCCCCATGATCTTTCAGGCAAACTTATAAAATGGGAAATAACCAGAGCTGTCAAAATGAATGCAGTTATAAGCAAGATAGGTACAATTCCATTCTTAATAATTAACGGAACAGCAATTATTAACATACAAATAACAAGAACCAGCATTGCAGTTTTTGAGACAACGGAAATTATCTCCTTAAGAATGCTTTTATTCTTATTCAGATATTTTGAGATTAGAAATCCAAGTCCCATTGGAATTAAAAAAAGTATTGCCATTCTTAAAACTACATCATCGATTCCAAGGTCAATATTAATGTTAAATAAATTTTCCAGGATTAACAGAATAAAAGGAATCAGTATTATGGAAAAAATGATAGTAAATATCATCCAGGCAATACTGATATTATAGTTACCGCTGAGTTTTAAGATGTTTTTGACCATACCGGGGGAAGCCGGAGCAATAGAAATAATCAATACAGCTATCCATAAACTTCTGTAATCCTGAAAGACGAAATTAAATATTACTGCAACCAGCGGAATAATGATAAACATTGTTACTGCATACTTTATCAGGATTTTCCAGCCGGAAAGCAATTCATTCAAATAAGGTCTCCCTGCATTCAAACCGAGTAATACAGACTGAGTTGGTATTGCAATAACCGCTGATAAACCTATAACCTTTAAAAGAATTTCTGTCATAATTTACCGGAATTTAGAAATAATATTTATTAATAGTTTATGATTCTGAGAACTTCAAGCATAAACACTCAAAAATAATATGGCAATGCGAAGCGAAAAAAGCATACAAATTTTTCTCAAACCGGAAAACATTTTGGATTTAAAAAAAAGACGGTCGGAATCAATATCTTTTTTCAATTGTGTCCAACACGTTTAGTTTAAAAAATCAAAATTTACTGGAGTAAACGCACTTTCTTTTGTACGACCAAAAGAAAGTACCAAAGAAAAGTCGTCCCGAGAACTCGGGATGAATAATTGCCTGAATTCGTGAAATATTGCGATAAAATTACCAACTAAAAATTTGCTCATCA
>JAFDZR010000054.1 GCA_018266875.1 Bacteroidota bacterium | reverse complement strand
CGCAGCAAATTTTGAGTTGGAAATTTTATCGCAATTTTTCACGAATTCAGGCAATCATTCATCCCGAGTTCTCGGGACGACTTTTCTTTGGTACTTTCTTTTGGTCGTACAAAAGAAAGTATGTTTACTCCAGTAAATTTTGATTTCTTAAGCTAAACGTTTTGGACACAATTGATTCGTTTTAAAATTTTTTTCATTAAAGCATAGATAAAATTTTTCAGGTTTATTAACTTAAAAAATATAAAAATTAAACCGGCATGAAACAATTAATATTTTTTCTTTTTTTAGTATCAGCTTTCACAATAATTTCAGGTATCAATGCCCAGATTCAGTCTTCGCATGATCTGAGATCAGGAATTGATGCGGGTTATATTGATAATTCAATAGATCCGAATTCTGATTTTTATGATTTTTACAGCAGCAAGTGGTTTGCAAAAAATCCTGTTCCCGCACAGGAAAGCAGATGGGGAACATGGGACGTAGTAATCGAAAGAAACAATAATGTGCTGAGGGAAATACTTGAAGAGTCTGCAAAGAATACTTCAGCTCCCAAAGGCAGTATTGAACAGAAACTCGGAGATCTTTACTTTACAGCTATGGATACGGTTACTATCGAGAAATCCGGCATTGAGCCGCTAAAGAAATATCTGGATATGATCGACAGGATCGGTTCAATGGAGGATTTTCAGAAAGTATTCTCCTTCCTTAAAACAAACGGAACCGGAGGTCTTTTTTCATTCTGGGCAGGTCAGGATGATAAGAACAGCAGTAACGTAATTCTTCAGCTTTTTCAGAGCGGACTTGGTTTACCCGGGAAGGAATACTATACCAAAGATGATGAAAATTCAAAGAAGACCCGGATGAAATATATGGAATTCATGAGGAATATATTTGTGATGATGGGATACGATGTTTCTTCTTCAGCCAAGATCACTGACAGAATAATGGACATCGAAAAGAGAATGGCAAACGCTTCCATGACAAGACTGGAAATGAGAGAAGCCGAAGCGACATATCATCTTATGAATTTACAGGAAGTAAAATCGCTGATGCCTGATTTTAATTTTGATGTTCTTTTTAATGAGATCGGTCTTGGTGACAACAGCAGATTTGACAAAGGAATAAATGTCGGGCAACCGGAATTTTTTAAGGAATTGAACAGAATGCTCTCTGACGTAAGTCTTGATGACTGGAAAAATTATCTTAAATGGAATCTTGTAAGAAACAACTCAAACAGACTTAGTTCAGATTTTGAAAACGCTTCATTCGAATTTTACAGCAGGACTCTCAGAGGAAATGAGGAGCAGAAACCCAGATGGAAAAAGAGTATTAATTTTGTTGAGAATGATCTGGGAGAACCGCTTGGAAAGCTGTTCGTGGAAAGAAGATTCAAACCCGAAACAAAAGCAAAAGCTCTTCAGATGGTTAAGAATATTATTGAATCCTTTAAAGAAAGAATTCAGCAGAATGAATGGATGAGCGAAAAAACAAAATCTGAAGCTTTGAAAAAATTAAGTACCTTCGGAGTAAAGATCGGATACACAGACGAGTGGAAAGATTATTCCGGTCTGGAAATTGACAGGAATTCTTTTGTTGATAATATGATGAGGGCTTCTCAATACAATATGAAACTGAATCTTGACAAGATAGGAAAACCGGTAAATAAAAATGAATGGTTTATGTATCCGCAGACAGTTAACGCATATTACAGTTCATCAAAAAATGAAATAGTTTTTCCGGCCGGAATTATGCAGCCGCCTTTTTATGATCCCGAAGTCGAAGATGCTGTTAATTACGGCGGTATCGGCGCTGTTATAGGCCATGAGATCTCTCACGGATTTGATGATCAGGGAAGGAAGTATGACGGGGAAGGCAATCTTAAAGACTGGTGGACTGCAGAAGACGCTGCAAAATTCAAAGTACGCGCAGATATGCTTGCAAAACAATACAGTGGTTACAGAGCTGTGGATTCATTGTATGTTGACGGTAACCTGACACTCGGCGAGAATATCGCGGATCTCGGAGGACTTATCACAGCTTATCATGCTTATATGAAAACCATAGATTATAAGGATGAACCGGTTATGGACGGATTCACGCCTTCCCAGAGATTTTTCCTTGGATTTGCACAGATGTGGAGGAGTAAATACAGACCTGAACTGCTGACTCTCCTGGTAAAAACTGATTCACATTCTCCGCCGAGATTCCGTGTGAACGGAACAATCTCAAATGTCCCGGAATTTATGAAGGCATTTAAAGGAAAAGAGGGAGAGCCGATGGTAAATCCAAAGGATACAAGAGTTGTGATCTGGTAATAATAAAACAGGATCCCGATCGTTTAAAGGTAAGATAAATAATTTATCTTACCTTTTTTTATTTAGTCGGCGGAAATTATTTTAAGAAAATCCGCAAGTTCTTTTTGAAAAGTTTTTGTTCTGTCTTTTGCATACCATAGCTGAATCTTTTTTGTTGCCTCGTCATGCGAATAATCCGGTTCTTTTTTTGAATCAATCATTATCTGCTGCGCAGGTTCCGGTCTCGGTCCCCATACTCCAAGTACATCATAGTTATCCTTTTTTAATAGTATAAAGACAGGAATTGACCTCGAACCGTTTGTAAGAAACTGATCCATGATTTCAGGATTTTCATCCCTGAAAATAATCCTTACTTCTAAGTTTGGATTATATTCACTGATCAGTTTTAACGGCGGAATGTTCTGCGATACATCGCCGCACCATGCTTCGGCAATAACAAGAAATATAAGCGGTTCACTGATTTTATCCAGCTGCTCTTTGAGCTCATCACTTAGTATGGTTGTTTTTTCTATTCTCTTTACTCTTTCAATATTCAGCTTTGTAAAATAAATGTATTTCTCAGACTGGTTATTCCCGGAAGTTTTGTTTTCAGCGACAAGCTTATTTACAAGGTCCTTGTATTCGTCATATGTAAAGGCGTTTTCCGTTAACTCTTTTGTAATAATTTTTTCCATGATATTCTTTTTATATTGTATACAATTTAACAAAAATCGAATTAAACATAAATTCAATTTGAAATAAAAAATCCGGACAGTTTGTAAGAACTGCCCGGATCGGATCTGAATTGTTTTATAATATTAAATTATCAGCATTGCATCGCCGTAACTGTAAAACCTGTATTTTTCCTTGATCGCTTTCTTATAAGCTTTCATGATCAGGTCCCTGTCGGCAATAGAGCAGGTCAGCATAAGCAGCGTACTCTGCGGCAGGTGAAAATTCGTAACGAATTTATCAATCACCCTTACAGTCTGCGGCGGATGTATGAACTTATCTGTCCAGCCTTTTCCGTATCTGACGTGTTTGCTTGTGATCACATTACTTTCAAGAACTCTTGCAACTGAAGTTCCGACAGCTATAACCTTTTTACCCTTCTTCTGAATTGCTGCATTGATTACATCGGCGGATTCCTTTGACAGTTCGTAATATTCGGAATCCATCCTGTGTTTTGAGAGATCTTCAACCTCCACAAGTCTGAATGTACCGAGTCCGATATGCAGTGTGATGTAAGCGATCTTTACTCCTTTTGCTTCGATCTTTTTAAGAAGGTCTTTTGTAAAATGAAGACCGGCAGTCGGAGCAGCAACTGAACCTGTATTCTTCGCATAGACTGTCTGATAATCGTCCTTATCCTTTTCAGTTGATTCTCTTTTAATGTAAGGAGGAAGCGGCGTCCTTCCGAGCTTTTCAATGTATTTTGAAAAATCACCGGCGTAATTGAATCTTACAATTCTTCCCCTTGATGTCGTATTATCTATAACTTCACAGTAAAGATTCTTAGTAAAAAATATTCTGTTTCCGATCCTGACCTTTCTTGCCGGATCAACAACAACATCCCAGATGTTTTCATCCTGCGAAAGCTGTCTTAAAAGAAATACTTCTATCTTTGCCCTTGTCTTCTCTTTGGTTCCGTAAAGTCTTGCATTAAAAACTTTTGAATCATTTAGAACAAGTACATCGCCTGCATTCATGTAATCTATGATATCCTTGAATTTTTTCGTTTCGAGTTCACCTGTCTCTTTATTTACAATCATAAGTTTGCATGTATCCCTCGGTGTTTTGGGATTTTTTGCAATAAGATTTTTAGGGATTGAGTATTTAAATTGTGAAAGTTTCATTTAATAATTTTGTTCTGTTTAATTTTTTTTAATATTGTAAAAAGCTTTTAATCCCGGATATACTGCGGAAGATCCTAGTTCGTCTTCAATTCTTAGAAGTCTGTTGTATTTTGCAACTCTGTCAGTCCTGGAAAGCGAACCGGTTTTTATCTGACCGGCATTGGTTGCAACAGCCAGGTCTGCAATTGTTGTATCTTCTGTTTCACCGCTTCTGTGACTGATCACTGAGGTGTAGGAATGTGTCTTTGCAAGTTCAATTGCATTCAGGGTTTCGGTAAGAGTACCGATCTGATTGACTTTAACGAGAATTGAATTGCCGATATTCTTATCAATTCCTTTCTGTAAAATTTCAGTATTAGTAACAAATATATCATCGCCAACAAGCTGGATTTTGTTTCCGAGGGCTTCTGTAAGAATCTTCCATCCCGCCCAGTCATTTTCAGCCATCCCGTCCTCGATGCTTATTATCGGATAATCCTTAACAAGTTTTTCATAAAGTTTCACCATCTGCTCTGAAGTCTTATCCGGAACATGGGACTTATAAAAATTATATTTTCCGTTTTTCCACATTTCACTGGATGCTACATCAAGTCCGATATATATATCTTTACCTGCTTTATAGCCGGCTTTGCTTATTGCATCCATTATAACTTCGATCGCTTCCTCATTGGATTTAAGATTAGGCGCGAATCCGCCTTCATCACCTACATTTGTATTGTAATTTTTGCCGTGAAGAACATTTTTCAGAGAATGAAAAACCTCCGCTCCGTATCGAAGCGCTTCGGAAAAACTTTTAGCTCCGGCGGGAATGATCATGAATTCCTGGAAGTCAACCGTATTATCGGCATGTTTGCCGCCGTTGATAATATTCATCATCGGGACAGGTAGAGTCTTTGAATTTACTCCGCCTATATATTTATAAAGCGGTATTTTCAGATAATTGGCTGAAGCGTGTGCGGCGGCGAGTGATACACCAAGAAGCGCATTTGCTCCGAGCTTGGATTTGTTTTTTGTACCGTCAAGTTTTATAAGGACTTCATCGAGAAGGATCTGATCGAGACAGTTCATACCTGATATCTGCTTTGCGATAACAGTGTTTATATTCCTTACAGCTTTGGTAACTCCCTTTCCGTTGTACCTTTTCTTATCCCCGTCACGGAGTTCAACAGCTTCTCTTTCACCAGTGGAAGCTCCTGATGGTACGGCTGCTCTTCCGGCTGTACCGTCTTCGAGTATTACTTCAGCTTCTAATGTAGGATTACCTCTTGAATCTAAAATTTCCCTTGCGTGGACTTTATGAATTACGGGCATGTATTGTTAAGTGGTTTTAAAAAAAGTCGTTTAAAATAACCTATATTATCTGCGAAAGCAATTCTATAATCTCTGACCAATCCTGCCGCCGTTCAGGTTTCGGGAGTTTCCCGCTTTGGAAAGGAGCGAATTCCTCTTTTTAAAAAAAATCAGCTTGGTTATATTCAGATTTACTAACAAAAAAAAACAAAATGGAAAAGGAAAATTTTGCAAAATCATCGGAAGACGGAAGACATTTCAGACTCATGCAGCTTGCCGGGAAATGGGAAGGAATTGTCAGGACATGGTTTGAACCGGGAATTCTAGCGGATGAATCGAAGATCAGCGGCGAATTCAGACCCATTCTCGGAAACAGATTTATATTGCATGAATATAATTATGAACTCCAGGGAAAACCTCATGAAGCTGTTTCTATAACGGGTTTCAGCATTCCGGAACAGAAATATCAGACCGCATGGATCGATTCTTTTCATAACGGTACCAGTATCATGTTTTCAGACGGTTCAGAAAAAGGAAACGGATTTTCAGTGCTTGGAAGTTACGGAGGAGTTGATTTCGAAGAGAGATGGGGATGGAGAACTGAAATTGATATTATTGACAAAGACAATGCCGTGATAACTGCATATAACATTACGCCTCAGGGCGATGAAGCAAGGGCTGTTGAAATTGTCTACAAGAGAATAAAATAACCGCTGAGGAGAATTGACAGATCTAGTGCTGAAGAATATTGTTTACCGCTTTTTTGAATTCGTCTTTTGACATAATACTGTCGCATCCGGCATTAAAGAATTCTTCCCTGTTTATATCACCGGTGTAAACGGTAATTATTTTTTTTGATGTTGATCCGCTGTCTGATCTGATCCTTCCAATGATTTCCTTAATATCAAGAGTTTCATGTCCTGAATCAAAAATTATCATGTCAATATTTTCCTCTCCTGATCTTTTAATTATATCATTTTCATCTGAAGATTCGTCTATGGCTACCTGACAATTGAGTTTTGTAAGCGTAAGCGCGGAAATCCTGATTATCCCGGAGAGTTCAATGTCTGAAGTCACAAGAAGTATTTTTTTAGTATTCATATCCTGTCAGCAGCGTTACGGTTTAAAATGCAAGATCAATAATATTTTAAATTTAAACTGCGGATTTTTATTTTAATTTTTCTTTATTAAAATGCTTTCCTGAGAGAATTCTGTCTTTTTTACCTGATTAAAAAAATTTTGTTGATTTTAGGAACTCCAAATTGCGAAATAAACTGAATTGAAAAAAGATAAAAATAGATTTAATTTAAAAAACATTTTCCATTCAACAGAAATCTAATATGCCAATAATAATAATAGACGATAAGGAAGTTGAGTTTAAGCCCGGACAGACAATTATCCAGGCAGCGCACAATGCCGGAATTGAGATAGCTCATTTTTGTTATCACCCTTCGCTTTCCATATCAGGAAACTGCAGGATCTGCCTTGTAGAAATCGAGGGCATGCCGAAACTTGTAATAGCCTGTTCCACTCCCGCAACAGAAGGAGTGAAAGTTCATACAAAATCAGAGAAAGTTGTTCATGCGCAGAATGCCGTTATGGAATTTCTATTGATCAATCATCCTCTTGACTGTCCGATATGCGATGAAGCTGGCGAATGCAAACTTCAGGATTACGCCTATCAGTACGGTGTGGGAATTTCGAGATTTGATGAACAGAAAAACCAGAAGGATAAAAGAGTCAGACTCGGACCTCAGGTCATGTTCGATCAGGAAAGATGTATAAGCTGTTCAAGATGTATAAGATTCTGCGAAGAGATCGCAAAAGACCCTGAGCTTACCTTTGTTCAGAGAGGTGATCACGTCACAATTGAAACATTTCCCGGTGAGGAACTTGATAATCCTTACTCAATGAACGTGATTGAGATCTGCCCTGTCGGCGCGCTTACTTCAGAAGATTTCAGGTTCAAATCCAGAGTATGGGAAATGTCTTTTACAGATACTGTATGTCCCGGCTGCTCCAGAGGCTGCAACACTATCATGGGAGTAAGGAACAATAAAATTCTCAGGATCGAACCGAGGGAAAATATGACAGTCAATGACTACTGGCTCTGCGACTGGGGAAGACTCAATACGATCAAACAGATCAATGATGAGGAGATTCGTTTCAAGTCGCCTGCGATACGTCTGAACGAAGGTTCATCCGAAAGAGAAGAGATACTTGAAGTTAACTGGGATGAAGCTATATCAAAATCCATTTCACATCTCAAGAATTATAAAAGCGAAGACATAATGTTCATAGCTTCTGCTCATTCAACTCTTGAGGATAATTATGCTTTAAAGAAGTTTGCGAACGAAATATTCAGCAGCAGCAATATTTATTACATACCGGAAACAGATGAAAATTTCGGCGATGAGATTTTAAGAAAATCCGACAAGACTCCGAATGGCGCAGGAATGAAACTACTGGGGATAGAAGCATATACAGACAAGGTGGTGGATATGCTGAGCTCAGGAAAGATAAAAATGCTTTTTATCCTAAATGAAGATATAAAAGCGATCAGAGGCTCGGATGAGTTCGCAAGAAAAATAGAAACAACAATCCATATGATCTCATATAAGAATTCACATTCAGCAGCGGCAAATGTTATTCTGCCTGTTTCCACTTACGCAGAGATAAACGGAACCTTCGTTAATTTTGAGAACAGGATTCAGCGGTTAAAACCTGCTGTAGCAACACTCGAACAGGAAAGACTAATCGGAGAGTTTTCAATGTCACGGCTTGATAAATTCGGCGCGCATAATGACAGATGGACACGCGGAACAAAGTTCAATGCCAGACCGGGCTGGAAGATCATAAAGCTTATTGCAAAAGCCCTGGGTCATGAATTTGGATTTGAAAATTCCGAAGAAGTGTTTACGGAACTGTGTTCAACAATCCCGGAATTGCACGGGTATGATTACGATACAGTGGGAAGCAAAGGAATTATCGCCGGAGAAAAACCGATGGTGGAAGCTTAATTTAATTTAAAATAAAAAATAAGGAGTAATAAATGTTAACAAAGAAAATTCAGGATGCGCTTAATCTGCAGATCAATAAAGAATTCTTTTCCGAATATATGTATCTTTCAATGTCGGCTTATCTTGAATCTATAGAAATGGAAGGGTTTGCAAATTATTTTAATGTACAGGCTCAGGAAGAACATTTTCATGCAATGAAGATGTTTAACTTTGTTCATGACAAGGGCGGCAGGGTAATTTTAAAATCCCTTGCGGAGCCGAAATCAAATTTCAAATCAGTACTGAATGTTATAGAGGAAGCTCTTGAACATGAAAGATATATCACAAAAAGCATTAACGAACTGATGGACGTTGCTATAAAAGAGAATGACCATTCGGTAAAAAGTTTTCTCGAGTGGTATGTTGACGAACAGGTGGAGGAAGAATCTACTATGTCAAAGCTTATTGCAAAACTAAAGATAATTAACGGCGAAGGACTTGGTCTGCTTACGATTGATAATGAATTGAGTACAAGGAAATTCGTTCCGGCGGAATAAAAAAAATAACAGTGTTTAAAAAACAAAAAGGCAGGTCAGATGATCTGCCTTTTTATTTTGAAAATATATGCATCCTCAGAGTAAAGTTTTTACTGATGTTGAATATTAAATTTAAAGTGTTTTGATTTTATTTTTGCATATAATCCATTCACCGGAGTCCGTACAAAACACGACTTCGTCTGAAAGGGAAATTAACATCTGTTTTGATACCGGGAGATCTTCTATTAGAGGTGTATGATATGCAGAGCAATTGGAAACTGAAAATCTTTTTCATTATAACTACTAATAATAAGATAAAAATAAGCTTCAGAAAATTACAGCAGCAGACTGAATCAGATTGACTTCAATGGTAACTTGGAACAACCCAGCCTGAGCAATAAACACGTATAGACATTCCGTAGAAGTTTGAACTGTCAAAGAATTATGAGAATACAATCAATCTTTCGGGAAGATAAACTATGCGCTTCCCACTGACGGACCTGTATGCAAATATATTTGACATGTCGGATAAAGAATTTATATCACTGTAAATGGAGTCTGGACTGAGGGCTGTTATTCAGTTAATAAAATATAAAAAACTGTGAACAGTAAAATCTCACAGCTTTTTTAATTCTCTAGTTATTTTTAAAATTAATTTCAGATCCCAAACCATAAAATTCTATTTTTACTAATGAATTTATTATCTATTTTAAGTCACCAGATTAAAGCTTAAAGTAAGGAATGAATTTCAAGAATATTTTAGATGATCTGATCGAAAATCTGATTTCACACGCCAAGCCCAACTTTAAAAATTCCTTTAAAAGTTTTTCCCTTAATCAGTACATTACTTTCTATCAGATAGAGATAAAAATTTTAAGGCAACGGGTTTTAGAATTTTACTCAAACAATAAGAAATTAGCAGTTTAAAATACTTTTCAACAACGCTTTTTTAAAAGAAATATTTTAAACCATATTCTGTTGATGTTAAATCTGAAAGTTAAAATCTTTTTTTAATTAAAGTATTAAAATTGTAATCTATAAATTAACTAATATATAAAAAAGGGGGGGGTATTGAAAAGTATAATACTGTTTATTAATATTTGTTTCCTGTTGTTTTGTTTTATACAATCAGCGTTCACGCAGAATGTAAATATAGGCAACAGCTCTTATGCAACTCTTAAAGAAGCCTTTGATCAGATTAACAATGGTACACACACAGGAGTTATTTCAGTAATTATTGTTGACAATACAGTTGAGACTTCTACAGCCGTACTTAATGAGAGCGGTTTCGGAGCTGCAAGTTATTCTTCTGTTCTTATTACACCATTTGAAACTCCGGTAACAGTTTCAGGAAGTTTTACCGGTGCACTTGTAAAGCTTGCCGCTGCAGACAATGTAACTATAGACGGCAGAATATCAGGCGCAGGCAGAAATCTTACATTTAAAAATTCTGTTCTGACAACAACTCACAGCGCTGTTATCTGGGTCAGCGACAGAGTTACTGCTTCGGCAACAGGCGCTAAAAACAACATCATCCGCAATTGTAATATATCAGGCGGTGTTGACCAGTCTCTTTTTGTGACATCAGTATATGGTATAATATTTTCAGGAGAAACTATGGCTGTTCCATTATCATCTTACCAGGGAAAGGACAACGATAATAATGAGATCACTGAAAATTATATTTACAAATGCATGCACGGAATAATCTTCGGAGGCAGTTCATTAAATTTAAATGACAGTAACAGGATCACTAAAAACATTGTGGGTTCTGAAGCATTTAATTCTGACAGGATAACCCGAAGCGGAATATCTGCTGAGTATCAGAACTACTGCTTAATTGAAGGTAATGAGGTAAGATTTCTTGGTGCATTAAGTACTGATGCTGTCAGTCCGGGAGGTGAAAATATCGGAATACAGGCCGGCGGATTTTCATATTCAATTGCTCCTGAAAGATCTCTTGGTACTAATTATACTGTAAACGGAAATCTGATCCATGATATTATTAACGAAAAGGATTATACTGCAGTGGGAATAGGTGTTTCAACATCAGCTGCTGGTATTTCGACAGGAAATCTCATTAGCAACAACGTAATATATAATGTCAGATCACTTGTATATTCACCATTCGGAATAGCTCATGCAGGAGGGTACGGGGATAAGATCGTTTTTAATTCTATCAATTTATACGGAGGTCTTGGTACTTCTTCTAAAAGCGGTGTTGGAATTGGTGTTCTCTATGCTGAAGATACTGCATTGGTTATTAAAAATAATTCGATTTATATAAACTATACTTACACTTCAGCTTCGACAATCTTAAGAAGTCACTGTATAGTCTTGCCGTCCACCTCATATTCATGGGGAACCGGAGGATGCAACTATAACGATTATTATTTTCCTGCAGTCAATACTCAGATGAAAGTAGGCGGAACAGGGACTTCCGCTCTGTATACTGTCTATCCGGATCTCCCGTCATGGAGATTTTTGTTTACACCGACACAGGATCTGTTGTCTTTTTCCGGTAATCCGTTATATACAAGTATTACAAATCTTTTCCCCCTTCCGGGTTCACCTTTACTTGGTGCCGGAACACCGGTTTCCGGGGTTACAAAAGATTTTCTTGGTGAAACAAGATCAGCGTTATCACCTTCGATTGGAGCTTATGAATTTGATTCGGTTACTTTACCGGTTGAGTTAATTTCCTTTAATTCTAATCTAATTGATAATGATGTAATTCTGAATTGGTCTTCTCTTTCCGAATTAAATAATGCAGGCTTTGACATTGAGCGCAAAGATCAGAAAGAAAAAACCAATGTATCATGGAAAAAAATTGGTAGTCTGTCAGGTCATGGAACAACCTCAATTGTGCAAAATTATTTTTTTAAGGATAATAATTTATTAACCGGCAGTTACAGCTACAGACTGAAGCAGATTGACTTCAACGGTAACTTCGAATATTTCAACCTTAGCAATGAAGTTGTAATCGGCATTCCGGAGAAGTTTGAATTGTCTCAAAATTATCCGAATCCGTTCAATCCGTCTACCAAGATAGACTTCTCTTTGCCTGCAGACGGACTTGTAACCATGAAAATATTCGACATGTCAGGTAAAGAAGTAATGACGCTTTTAAACGAAGTGAAAACAGCGGGGTATCATTCCGTTAATTTCAATGCCTCGAATTTATCAAGCGGAATTTATTTCTACAGATTAAGTGCAGCTGACTATACAGATACAAAGAAAATGATGCTTGTGAAGTAGTTACTTGTTATTAGTTTAGAACCATTTATAATTTATAATCAAAAAGGCAGGTCAGATGATCTGCCTTTTTGTTTTGAATACTGGTATTCGACATTACGGGTAAAGAAGTAATGACTCTTGTAAACGAAATAAAGGATGCCGGATATTATTCTGTTGACTTCAACGCATCCAGCTTATCAAGCGGTATTTATTTTTACAGATTAAGTTCGGCGGATTTTACTGCCAGTATGAAAATGATTCTTGTGAAATAGTTAGTTGTTATCAGTTAATATTAGAAACTCTTTGATATTTGAAACTTAAAAGAAAGCTGTCGGATGAATAATCCTGCAGCTTTTTATTTTATCTCAAAATATGAATTTCAAAACCCGGAAATTTACAAATTTAAACTGAATATTTTATACTGAATTCTATAATTAATTCTATATTGAATTCTATATTTATAATCACGGCAGCATTTGTTATTTTGATACATTATTTTAAGTAAAAAACTAAATGGAAACCCAGACCGCATCTGATCTGAAAAGAAGAGTTATGAATTTTAACAGAAAAGAATATGACGATAAAACGCTTCTTTCGCTTTACAAAGCTATACTTTTGCCCAGACTGATAGAGGAAAAAATGCTTCTTCTGCTGAGAAAGGGAAAAATTTCCAAATGGTTCTCCGGTATAGGGCAGGAAGCTATATCGGTCGGTGTCGCAATGGCGCTTGATAAGGACGAATACATTCTTCCCATGCACAGAAATCTCGGAGTATTTACAACCAAAGGAATACCTCTTAGTAAATTATTCAAACAGCTTCAGGGAAAATACGACGGATTTTCAAAAGGCAGGGAAAGGTCCTTTCACTTCGGAACAAATGATTATCACATTATCGGGATGATCTCTCACCTCGGTCCGCAGATGGCTATAGCAGACGGGATCGGTCTTGCGACTCTTCTTAAAAACGAAAAGAAAGTCACGGCAGTCTTTACCGGTGACGGGGGAACAAGCGAAGGAGATTTTCACGAATCCATGAACGTAGCTGCAGTGTGGAATCTTCCTGTAATGTTTATTATCGAAAATAACGGATACGGTCTTTCCACTCCGCTGAACGAGCAGTATAAATGCGGCGATCTTTCCGATAAAGGCGTGGGATACGGAATGGAAGCCCTGCAGATAGACGGCAATAACATTCTTGCAGTTTATGATACGATAAAAACTTATTCCGAATCCATGAAGAATGATCCGCGTCCTGTCCTTCTTGAATGTAAAACATTCAGAATGAGAGGGCATGAAGAAGCCTCAGGTATAAAGTATGTCCCGAAAGAACTTTTGGAAGAGTGGGCAAAAAAAGATCCTGTATTAAACTACGAAAGCTATCTCCAGGAAGAAGGAATACTCGATGATGAAAAGATTGCAAATATAAGAAATGAAATGAAACTGGAAATTAACAGTTCTCTTGATGAAGCTCTTAATGAACCGGAAGTAACTGCGGATTCTGCCGCTGAACTTTATGATGTTTATGCTCCTTTCAAACAAACTGTTATCCATCCGGTATCAGACAGCACTTCACCCAAAAGATTCGTCGATGCAGTCTCAGACGGGCTAAAACTTTCCCTCAGAAAATATCATGATATGATTATCATGGGACAGGACATTGCAGAATACGGCGGTGTTTTCAAAATGACTGAAAATTTTTACAAAGAATTCGGCAAAGAAAGAATCCGCAACACGCCGATATGTGAATCAGCGATAATCGGAGCGGCTCTTGGGTTGTCAATAAAAGGGATCAAGTCTGTAGTGGAAATGCAGTTCGCTGATTTTATCACAAGCGGATTTAATCCCGTAGTTAACAATCTCGCTAAGATACATTACCGCTGGGGACAGAATGCCGATGTGGTGATAAGAATGCCCTGCGGAGCGGGAGTGGGAGCCGGACCGTTTCATTCACAGTCCAACGAAGCATGGTTCTTTCACACACCGGGACTAAAAGTATTTTATCCGTCAAATCCGTATGACGCCAAAGGAATGATCGCCGCTGCAATTGAAGATCCGAATCCTGTTTTATTCTTTGAACACAAAGCTCTTTACAGAAGCATTGCAGAGGATATCCCTGATGATTACTATACTGTAGAAACCGGAAAAGCAAAACTTGTAACTACCGGAGATGATGTGACTATAATTACTTACGGCATGGGCGTTCACTGGGCTAAAAAAATCCTTAACGAAAACACTCAAATATCTGCGGACCTGATCGATCTCCGCACTCTGCTCCCCTGGGACAAGGATACTGTAGAGGAAAGCGTTATGAAAACAGGGAAAGTAATTATTCTGCATGAAGACACATTAACAGGCGGGATCGGAGCTGAAATTTCCGCATATATTTCCGAACATTTCTTTAAAAACCTGGATGCTCCTGTAATGAGAAGCGGAAGTCTTGACACTCCCGTTCCTTTTTCAACCGCACTGGAAGAGAATTTCTTTCAGAAAGAAGTATTCAGAAAGAAGCTGCTTGAACTCACAGAATTCTGAGTAACTCCGGTAATTATTTTTACTTTAACGGATTTTTTTAAAACAAAAAATATTTTCATGTCAAAAATTATTTTTAGTTTATTAATATTAGCTGTTTTCTCAGAAAACGGATTTGCCCAGGAAACACAGTATGATTCTGTTTATGCTTCAAAACTTGGAGCAGACGAATACGGCATGAAACAGTATGTGCTTGCATTTCTTAAATCGGGAAAAGTCAGATCTGAATCTCAGGAAAAAGCGCAGGAGCTTCAGATGGAACATCTGAGAAATATCACAAAAATGGCGGAAGACGGAGTATTGGTACTGGCAGGTCCTTTCATGGATGACGGTGAGATCCGGGGAATATATATCTTTGATGTAAAGACAATTGAAGAAGCTCAAAGACTTACCGAAACTGATCCGGCAATTCGAGCTGGTGTACTTGAAATGGAACTGCATCCCTGGTATGGTTCTGCAGCCTTAATTGAACTTAACAAACTTCATTTGAAAGTTCAGAAGAAAAGCTTTGACGAATAAAATCCTCTTAAAGAATTAATTTAAAAATCAGATCTTCTTCGTCCTGTTCCAGTAAAGATAAAACGGTATTCCGCTAAGGACCAGTATCAGCCCGAATCCTGCATCTCGAGGATTCTGAATTATGGTTACAACCACAAGAGTAATACAGAACAGAACAAATATAAGCGGAAGCACAGGATAACCGATTGCCTTAAAAGGTCTGTGATGATCCTTCATTTTGCTTCTCAGCACAAATACTCCGAAAGCTCCCGCTCCGTAAAAAATAAATGATGCAAAGATCACCATATCTGTGAGCTGATCGAATGTTCCCGATAATACCAGAATACTTGCCCATACTCCCTGAATTATCAGAGAAGTATAGGGAGTTTTAAAAGTTGGGTGAACATTCCCCGCTGACCTGAAGAAAAGTTTATCCCGCGACATTGCAAAATATATTCTTGATGATGCAAGAATGGTCCCGTTAGTGGTTCCGAAAGTCGAGATCATGATCAGAAGGGATATAAAAAATGCTCCGCCGTACCCGAGAAACTTTCTCATGACTTCGACTGCAATAATTGTATTGTCTTTATTTGCGATCTCAATAATTTCATTCACGGGCATAACATAAAGAAATACAAAATTAGTCAGAAGGTAAATTGTTATTACAAGACCGACCCCTGTAAAAAGAGCCAGCGGAATATTGCGTTTAGGATTTTTTATTTCGCCACCGAGATATCCAATATTATTCCATCCGTCATAAGCCCAGAATGCGCCGAGCATTGCAGCAAACATTGCTCCGAACAGTCCGAGTGAAGTTCCGTACTGAGCGGAAGGATTCACACCTAACGGTGCAACATTATCAACCGAACCTCCGCTGACAGTAAGTCCTAGAATAATTATCAGGATAATTCCGAGGATCTTAAGAGAAGTAAAAAAATTATTTATGTATCCGCCGAAGATCACTCCGAGATAATTTGCAGTGGTCAGAAAAATTATTGTGGCAATGGTAAGCGATTTAACTCCGAAGCTTGCAAACGGATAGAAAATACCGAGCAGATTTATACTTTCAGCGGAAGCGCTGAGATGCGGCAGAGGAAGAACTGCGTTCACAGACTCTGCAAATACATAAGCTATTGAGGCGATTGAAGCAGACTGAATGACAGAGAAGCATGACCAGCCGTATATAAAAGCAAATGCCTTTCCGTACATTTCCTTGAAGTAAACATACTGCCCGCCGGGAGCGGCAATAAGACCTGCGATCTCCGCATTTGTAACTGCGCCGATCAGAGTGATAATACCTGCAATTATCCAGCAGGCAAGCAGCAGTCCTCCTGACTGCAGATCGGCAGCCATCGGTGCGGCTTTTTTAAAAATCCCGGAACCGATCATAGAACTGACAACTATCAGAATTGCTGTAAGAAGTCCCAGTCTGGTGAGCAGTCCGCTTGAATGCACTTCAGAAGCTTTGTTATCTTTCATAAAAAGATTTATATAAATTATTTTAAAATTTATTTAAAAAACACCTGAGCAACTTCATATAAATCTTTATCGACTGTCTTCAGTTTTCCTATTGCTTCGCTAATTGGAATATCCACCATACTGTTTGACTGCAATGCAGCCATCCTTCCGAATTTTCCTTCCTTTATCATTTCCACTGAATATATGCCGAGTCTGGTGCCGAGTACCCTGTCAAAAGCTGAAGGAACTCCTCCTCTCTGCACATATCCGAGAATCGTTGCTCTGCATTCAAAGCCGGTTCTTCTCTCAATTTCATCAGCAAGATAATTGCTAATTCCGCCCAATCTTTCCCTGCCGAAGTCATCAAGTTTTTCTGTCCCTTTTTTCTTTCCCATATTTTTCTCATCAAACTTCGCTCCTTCGGCTATTACAATTATTGAAAATAATTTTCCTCTTTTGTACCTGCTTTTAAGTACTTTGATGACCGATGAAATTTTTGTTTTTATTTCAGGAATGATAACTACGTCTGCTCCTCCTGCAATACCGCTGTAGAGAGCGATCCATCCGGCATATCTTCCCATTACTTCAAGTATCATTATCCTGTGGTGAGATTCTGCCGTTGTGTGCAGGCGGTCTATAGCTTCTGTTGCAATACCGACTGCCGTGTCAAACCCGAAGGTGTAATCAGTTCCGTTTATGTCATTATCAATTGTCTTTGGAACACCGACAATATTTATCCCGGATTCAAAAGCCAGCTGAGCAATATGCATTGATCCCTCACCGCCGATTGCTATTATTGCATCAAAACGTTCACGAGATATCTTATGCAGCAGCGTATCTTTTCCGTTTCGTTTTTCAAACGGACTGAACCTCGAGGTACCCAGAATGGTACCTCCTTTGTTAATAATTCCTGCGACGCTGTTAAGGTCCATTCTGATATAGCTTTCATCAAAAATACCTTTCCATCCGTTTTTTATTCCGATCGTCTCAAATCCAAAATGTTCTGATTTTCTTACAATAGCCCTTATAACCGCATTTAGTCCGGGACAGTCACCGCCGCTTGTCAGAATTCCTATTTTCACTTTTCAGGATTTTTAATTTTTTCTTTCTTTTCACGTTTTTCCCTGACAGGCGGATCGCTTGTAAGATATTTGAACTTCTCAATAAATTCTTCAGTCTTCATATTACCGATAAGAGCAAGACGTGCGACATTTTTGATTTCCTCAAAATCAGACTTTTCCAGTCTGATCATATACTGTCTGGCAACCTGATAGCTGTCCGAATCCACATCCACTTCACGGGTGCTGATCTTGCCTTCGGAATTAATAATGTCCTCAAACTTTATTGGAATAAGACTTCCTTTGTCCACTGTAACTATTGCACCTGTATTATCATTGAGCAGATATCTTACAGCCGCATAACCGAGATCCTGAGTATACTCACAGTCAAAAGGAATAGGATCAGCGCATCTCAGTTCATATCCTATATCTTTATTTACAATAGTAACATTGATCCCTCTTTCCCTGAATCTTCTTCTGACCTCATCTTTAGTTATCCTTCCGATGTCAACTTCCGACAGTCTGATATTACCGTGAAGATCTTTTTCAAGATTTACATAGGGATGATTCTTAAGCTCATTATGGTCAATTCTTGTAATTATTCCTTCGGCGAGAATAGCAACTCCGTAAGGATTTCCCTGAGACATCCTTTTTATAATTGAAGCTTCCAGCAGATCGCAGACTGTTTCAAAACTTATTGTGGTATTTCTGAATTCTTCCCCGATTATAGTGAGTGTAGCTCCGGCCGCTTTACCAATTCCAAGCGCAAGATGACCGGCTTTTCTTCCCATGGAAACAACGTAATACCATCTTCGGGTTGTCGCAGCATCAAGCATCAGCGACTGAACGATACGGAATCCGAAATCCCTTGCTGTCTGATATCCGAAAGTCGGCATATTTCCCGGCAGCGGAAGATCATTATCAATTGTCTTCGGAACGTGAGCTACCTGTATCTGACCTTTTGCAAGCTGATCGATCTTGTAAGCGCTTGTTGCTGTGTCATCACCTCCAATAGTTATTAAATAATCAACTGAAAGCTGAGTAAGCGATTTTAGTGTTGCATCAAGCATCTCCTTACTCTTGGCGGGATTTACCCTTGAGGTATATAGAATGCTTCCTCCGGAAAAATGAATTCTGGAAACATCTTCGATCTTGAGTTCCCTGAAATGAGTGGAATCACCTCTGCTGAGATGTTCAAATCCTTCAAGTATGCCGTAAACGGTAAGCCCTGAATTTATGGCTTCAATCGTGACTGATCTTATGACACCGTTAATACCCGGTGCAGGTCCGCCTCCTACAAGTATGGCTAAAGTTTTTTTTCTGTAATGGTCATCCATTTTTCAATTAAAAATTAAGAATTACGAATTAAAATTTTAAGATCTTACATAATAAAAAATCTATTAAGTATCAATTAATAACTTGTAACTACCAACTAGCAACTAGTAACTATCATCTAGTAACTATCAACTAGCAACTAACTATATTGTCTTCGGCTCCATATTTTTATTCCTTAATATTATCATAAACAAAGCAAGCAGATAACATACGGAAACGAAAACAAACACGAATCTGAACCCAAGCGTCATTGCAAAAATAATTGCGAACACTGAACCAATGACTGAGAAAAAACCGTTAACAGCCCATGAAAAAGCTGCAAGACTTTTTTCAGAGTTATCGATCTTTTCCATTCCCAAGGGAAAAGGCATTCCCATAAAAAATCCAAGCGGAGCAATAAGCAAAACAGAGATCAGAACTCTGTAAGCCAGATCAAACCTTGATAAACCGGTAAACAGATATGAATTAAAAACTCCTATCAATATTGATATCAGGGCTATTAGAAAAAATATTATGCTTAATCTGTGTTTGTTATTCCTTAAGAAAGATCCGGAAAATCGGCTGCCGATTCCCGAGAAAACCAGCATTGAGGAAATTACCGTTACTATAGTATAAACCGGCTGTCCGAGGAATAATGTAAATTTCTGTATAAGCGATATCTGCATCATGATATATCCCAGACCAATAGCCGCAAAATAGATCAGGAAAGTTTTTCCTGTAGCTTTGCTTTCTATTCTTTTCTTTGACAGCATCAGCGGAAGTATAAGGAAAACAAACGCAGTGACCAGAGTCTGAATCAGAATAACCAGCAAAGTAGTTTCAGCAACAGGTTTATCCTTAAGAGCCAGAATTGCTTTATCATCCTGTGAGAAAGTTTCCTTTATGCCGCTCCATGTAAGATTGCTGAAACCAATATTCTGATCGAAGAAAGGTTTATCGTCAGTTGCAGGTTCAAGTCCGGCATCAGTAACTGATTTTTCTGTTCCGGCAAGACTTCTGAAATTATCGGATTCAATGAGTTTTTTATAAAATGAATCCTGAGCTGAAAGGGGATCATAGAGAATTTCAAGTCCGAGAGAGCTTGATTCCGATCTGATCCTTATCACATCTTCATATGAGAAACCGTTTTTTTTGTAAAGCACACCTGCCAGAAAACTTTTATCTCCTTCGAAATCATTCGGAGGTCTTCTGAAAATAATAAAACATTTTTTACTGTCTTCAAGTCCTTTGCTGTTTTCAAGTCGAGCTTCCTTTAAAGTGGTGATGATCTTAGGGATCTGCGTTTCAGGTCTTGAGATGTACAGGACTCCTTCCTTATCAAGATGATTGAGGTATTCCTTTACAGCTTCCTTTGTGAGAATGTAATTCTCAACCATGCTCATAGCGCCGCTGGACATTGCGGAAGCGGATATTGTATGTGCTGAAACAATTACATCATAAACAATTCTTTTGGACGTGAGAACATTTCTCGCATCATCCGTGATAAGATTTACGCTTTTATTGTTTTTCACAAGAGGACCTGTCCAGTAAGAAAGCGTATTCTCAAGATAATCATTCAGAATCCCGTTTATCTCAACGGCTTTAATATTCTTTGCGCCGTGATAAAGACCGGCGAGGATTTCACCGCCTCCGGCTGATCCGATTATAAATACTTTTTCCGCTGAATCCTTCAGCGCGTATGCAAGGTTAGATGCGTCTGCCGGTTTTGTTTTTGGAGGAAGCGATTTTACATTGGGTATATTTGTCGTAGCATTTCCGGCATCAATAACCGCAAGATAGATATTGTAACCGTCAGGAGCTGAATCTTCATCCTTCATTACATCAATTCTCGAAAAAATATTCCAGTCAGTCCTGACCTTGAGATCAGGCCGGTCATTGATGTAGTTGCCGTAAATTTTATTAGCCGTAACGTGAATCGGAAGCCTCTGATCCGTATTAATAAGCAGGGTAAGCGAAAGCGCGAGCAGCACGAAGGAAACCGTTGAAACGGTTTTATGTTCCTTAAAAGAAAACACAATTGCCGCAAGAAATCCCAGCCCTGCTATATATACTATAGCACCGTTCCCGCCTACAGCCGGTATCAGAAAAATAAACAGGATGCATGATATTCCCGCCCCGGTCAGATCAAAAAAATATAATTTCGAAACGTCCTTTTTATATCTGACAAGAAGAACCGAGATAACAAGTCCGGCAAAGAAAAACGGAAGCGTGATAAGAAGATAATATAAAGGCAGATACAGAAACTGAACCGGTTCAGTAAGCAGGCTAAAAGGGTCAAAGGGGATTTTGTTCATAACTATAAATGAAAACAGAACGCTTGATCCGTAACAAACCGAAAGAATTCCGAGAAGTTTATCAGTCTTGATCTTTTCGATCCTGCCGTTCAGAGCAAGCACCACACCGCTTATCCCGAATCCAAGCAGAGCAACGCTAATGATCATAAAGGCAAAATGATACCAGAGAGAAACAGACAAAACCCGTGTCAGCGTAAATTCTAACAAAAGCGATGACAGAGCGATTATGAATATTCCCGCAAAATAATAATTTTTAGTTTCGCCGTAATTTATTTCCGTGACTTTTAGTGTCTTTACCAAATCCTATATTAAGTATTGAATTTAATTTTATGAATGGAAAGAAGATCCTTTAAAAGGTCTTCCATTTTATCAAGCTTCAGCATGCTTCCCGCATCACTTAATGCTTTACGCGGTTCAGGATGAGTCTCAATGAAAAATCCGTCAGCTCCAGCCGCTGCTGCCGCTCTCGACAGAGAAGCTATGAATTCCGGATTACCTGAACTCACACCTTTATCCTTTGAAGGCATCTGAACAGAATGTGTTGCATCGAATATTACAGGATAGCCGGAATTTTTCATGATAACAAGACTTCTCATATCCACAACCAGATTATTGTAACCGAACGTAGTGCCTCTTTCAGTCAGAAAAATTTTCTTATTTCCGGTTGCTTCAATTTTTTTCGCCTGATACTTCATGTCATCAGGAGCCATGAACTGCCCCTTTTTAATATTAATGACCTTTCCGGTCTCGCCCGCCGCTTCGAGAAGTTCGGTCTGCCTGCAGAGAAATGCAGGTATCTGCAGGACGTCAGCCACTTCGGCAGCCAGTACCGCATCAAGTTCAGAATGAATATCCGTCAGCACGGGAACATCGAATTCCTTTCTGACAAGAGCAAGAATATTCAGCGCTTCATCTACTCCAATGGACCTGAAGGATTCAGACGATGTCCTGTTTGCTTTTATGAATGATGACTTGAATATGAAGGGAAGCTTATATTTTAAAGAGAGTTTTTTCAGGACTTCACACGTCCTGAATACAACTGACTTTGACTCTATCACACATGGACCTGATATTAGAAGAAATTTATCAAGGTTATCAAGCTTAAGATCTTTTTTTAGATATACCGGAAGCATTTTTATCTGTTTAAATAATCAGTAAGTTTATCTTTCAGTTCTTTTTTTGTATACCGGGATCTTTCATACATTCCTTTTACGGTTCTTTGTCTGAGCGCTTCATAAAGACAGACCGCCGCTGCGACCGATACATTCAGAGACTGAATCATTCCATACATCGGAATAAGAAAATTCTTATCGGACAATTCCTTAACATCATCCGAGACACCGGAATGTTCATTTCCGAGGACCAGCGCTGTCCTTTTTGTAAGATCAAGATCATATAAGCTTTTATCTTTTTTACTTCCGCTCATATGAGTCGAATAAATCCTGAACCTGTTTTTTTTCAGTTCCGCAAAGCAATCCTTAACATTGTCAAACTTTTCCGTTGTGATCCATTTCCTGGCGCTGGCAGATGAAGTCTTCCCTATTTTTGGAAATCTGCATGTATTGTAAATCAGATAAATCCTGTCAACGCCGACCGCCTCAGCGCTTCTGAAAATGGCGCTTACATTATGGGGATCGTGAATATTTTCAAGAACAAGAGTAAGATATTTCTGTCTCTTCCCCGTAACGTAACTGAATTTATTAAATCTTTTAGGAGTCAACAGTGTTTGGAATTTTAAATCAAAAATTAATTAATTAACTTTCTTTAAACAATTAACAAATCCTGTTATTATGAAGAAATATTTGTTTCCCTTATTCATCTCATTTGTCTTAATAATCTCTTTTTCACTGCCGGCACGATCACAGTTAAAAACCGTAAAAAAAGAACCGAGAAATAACTGGAGCATAGGGTTTTCCTATTCCGAAAGAGGATTCGGTCCCTCGGCAAGTTATTATATTCCGACCGGAAAGAGTACTGATCTGTTTTTTAATATCGGGATTTCCAATGTTACCGATTCCAGGGAAATTGAAAGAACTGATATTTTCGGAAACACATTTGTCGCTGACAAGGTCAACAGGGTTTTTATGATGCCTCTTAGTATTGGAATAAGAAAAGAGTTATTCAAAGGTGATATTGAGGGAGACTTCACTCCGCTGATAAACTTCGGGGTTTCACCGACGCTTATTCTCATGAATCCGTATGACAAAAATTTCTTTTCAGCGATCGGATACACAACGGCAAGTTACGGTCTCGGAGGTTTTGCAGGACTAGGGGTAAGCTTCCGTCAAAGCAGGGATATGTCAATCAATTTCAATCTGAGTTATTATTATATTCAAGTACTCGGAAAAGAAGTTCAGAGCATCAGGGGAAGTACAATTGACAATGCCGGCGGGCTGCAGCTTGCATTCGGCATCAACTTCATGAAGTAATTTTATCCGCTGCCGTTTCCTGCTGTTACAATTTGTTACATTTCAAAAACATCTCTGTAAAATTCACTTTGTATTTTTGTAGTGAATTCAATAATCAAACACGAAGGAGAAAGAAATGACAGATCAGATCAAAACCCAGGCAAATGTATCTACAAAGAAATCCTTTCTGAACAGGACAGGAGTCAGAATAACGCTTGCAGTCTTTGCGGTATTTTTCGGAATTGTCTTGGTAAAAGGAATAGCATTTGCAAAAAACATTCACAAGTTCCATCATGACGGTCCGGAAGGATTCATTATAGACAGGATCTCTGACGAGCTTGATCTCAACGCCGACCAGAAGGCGCAGGTGGAAAGGATCAAGGGAGAGATCAGAAATAAAATGGAGTCTGAAAAACCGGACAGGGAAGCAATGCTGAAAGAATTTTCGGAGGAATTTACAAAGGACAGACTTGATAAAAATAAGATCCTCGAACATATTCAGAAGAACGAGACCAAAAGAAATGAAATGAAGGAATTCATGATCGACAAGCTTGTTGAATTTCATTCTATACTGACTCCTCAACAGAGACTGAAGGTTATAGAAAAGATGAAGGAAATGAAAAACATGTTTCCGCCTCCGCCGCCCGGAGGACCCAGGGGACCCGGAAATTTTCATCAGAAGAATGACTAAATGATCTGAAGGGGGTTTATTACCCCCTTCTTTTATTTTATATGAAAAAAATCCTGCTCATTGACGATGATACAAAACTCACTGATCTGCTGAAAGATTATTTTATCAAATACAGCTTTGAACCTGTTTCATTTGAAAATCCGGTTGACGCTCTTTCAGAACTCAGCAGAAACAGATATGATTTTGTAATTTTGGATATAATGCTTCCGGAAATGGACGGCTTTGAAACTCTGAAGGAGATAAGAAAGACGACCGAAATTCCCGTCATTATGCTGACTGCCCGCGGTGAGACAACTGACAGGATAGTCGGACTTGAACTCGGAGCTGATGATTATTTATCCAAGCCGTTTGAGCCGCGTGAACTGCTGGCAAGGATCCAGTCTGTATTCAGAAGAACAGACGGCAAGAGGAATGTTTCCCCGGTTTTTAATTTTAAAGACCTTATTATTGATACTGCTTCAAGAAAAGTAAGACTGAACAAGAAACCTCTTGAACTTACGTCAATGGAATTCGATATTCTCGTGCTCTTTGCAGAAAATAACGGCAAAGTGCTTTCAAGGGATTTTCTTATGCAGAAAGTCAAGGGAACTTCATGGAATTATAACGACAGAAGCATTGATGTAATGGTGTCAAGACTCAGAGGCAAACTGCATGTTAAAAATTTAAAATTCATTAAGACCGTCCAGTCAGTAGGTTATATTTTTTATGCCGGGTATGAAGAAAATTAAATTTCCAATATTTCTTAAGCTGTTGATATTATTCATAGTATTCATTCTGATTGTGAATTTATCCGCCGGCTTCATCGCAAAGCTGACTCTCGGCATCGACCCTGCAATCATAATAAACAATTATGTGCTTTCACTTAATGACTATATTTTAAGAGACATCGGATATCCGCCTGATATCAGAAAGGCACAGGAGATTGCTTTTCAGAAAAATCTCGACATCAGATATGAGACTACGGATTTTGTATGGTCTAATTCCGACAGGATACCTCCGCTGAAAGAACTCCGAAGTGATCCTGATTTCCGCGAAGGCGCGCCGCAGTTTCCTATGAGATACAGGGGAAGTCCGCTTTTTATTACAAAGCTAAGAAACGGTTATGTGATAATATCTCCGGTAAGACCAATGGATTTAATGGACAGGGATAAAGCCATTCTGCTGATAATTGCAGTGATATCCGTTTTAACCTTAGCCCTTTATTTTTCACTTAGATGGATCTTTGGTCCGATAAAAACAATTTCCAAAGATATTGACGAGATCTCCAGAGGAAATTTAAATACGAGGATAGTTCTTAACAGAAGCGATGAACTCGGAAAACTGGCGGACTCAATAAATGCAATGAAAGAAAAAATTTCATCAATGATAAATTCCAAAGAATCCCTTCTAGTTGATGTTTCACATGAACTCCGGAGTCCTCTTACCAGGATCAAGCTTGCATGCGAATTTGTAGAGGATGAAATCCTGAAAAAAAAGATAAACGAAGATGTTAATGAACTTGAAACTATGATAAAGGAATTACTGGACACTTATAAAAATGAAAACTCCTATGTCTATTTAAACAAAGAGAAAATAGATTTAAAAGAACTTCTTGTTAATATTATTTCAAAATTCAGCAGTGGGAGAATAAAATTACAAAGTGATAATAAAGAATATTATGTGAATGCAGATAAAAAAGGAATTGAAACTGTATTTAAAAATATTATTGACAATGCTTTGAAATATTCCGAAGATAAAAATGTATATGTAACATTATCAGAGATCAGCGATAAAGTGAAAGTCTCTGTAAAAGATGAAGGCAAAGGTGTTTCCAAAGACGAAATTGAAAAAATATTCGAACCGTTTTACAGGATCGATAAATCCAGAAACAAAAAAATACAGGGATACGGTCTGGGCTTAAGCCTTGTAAAGAAAATACTGGACGGGCATGAACTTGAATATGAGATCATAAGCAATCCTGAAAGCGGAACTGAATTTATTATCATCTTTCCGGCGGCATGAGTTCTTCTAACCGATCAGATTTCCGGAAAGCTTCATCATCATCATACATTTCCCATTTCAGGGTATTTTTTATAAAGCATTCCATAGCAGACAATAATAAATTGCAAATTGCAAATAAGTAAATTAAAATAATATTATCACGCGGAGATTAATGAATTCTCTGCGGGATTTTTATAGTAAGCCGGCGGATAAGTCTGATGTGACGGAAAAATCATTTCCCGCATTAAAATATAACTTGTTTTATTTTTTTTTTTTTCATAATTATGTCAAAGTTCAAACAAAGATATTCCCGCCCAAACGAGAACAACTGAAAAAATCATAACATTAATATGGTGCAAATATGAAAAAAATAATTTTTATTTTTATAATTATTCAAATCTCAAACCAGGTTGCTGAAGCGCAGTGGATACAGCAATTTCAAGTTACTCCTACAAATCATTTATTTGATGTGTCATTCATTAATGATAAGACAGGCTGGACATGCGGTAATCAGGGAACGATCATGAAGACTACAAATTCAGGAAAAGAGTGGATTAGACAAACTAGCGGAGTTTATAAAAATTTATATAATATTTTTGCAGTTAATTCTCAGGTTGTTTATTGTGTTGGTTTTTTTGAATGTATCCTCAAGACCACAAATGGTGGAGATAACTGGATAATATTGAGAAATTCTGACAAACAATCTCCTAGTTTCGAAGGGTTATTTTTTTTGAATGCTGATACCGGATGGCTGACTAAAAATCAATATATCTTACGAACTACAAATGGCGGCAATACATTTGATTCTGCATTCGTCGATCCAAGTTATATATTTGATATATATTTCAAAAATTATAATGAAGGTTTATTCTGTGGGGAAGGTGCATATATGTTTAAAACTTCCAATGCAGGAATTAACTGGAATAGAATAAATATTGTACCGAATGGACAGGGACTACCGGATTTTTTTAACTTAACATTTGTAAACGAAAATACCGGATATACACAAGGAAGCCAGAATAATTCAGTATACAGAACTACTAATTTCGGAACAACATGGGATAGTATAACAGTAGTTCAAGGGATAGATGATTCTTATTGTATAAAGTTTTCGAGTTTAAATACGGGCTGGTGTGCCGGAACTTTTGGAAAAATGTTTAAAACAATAAATGGTGGATATAATTGGTCTGAGGTAAATTTATCAATGTACAATGAAGCATACATAAATTCATTGTGGTTTTACAATGATTACACCGGCTGGGCAATAGGAGCTGCTACAAAGATTCTATATACCGATAATGGAGGAAAAACTAATGTAGCAAGTGAGAATAACTTAGAATCCTCCAATTTTAAGTTAAATCAAAATTATCCAAATCCTTTTAATTCGCAAACTTTAATTAAATATGAAATTGAATACAATAGTAGTGTGACTTTGGAAATTTATGATATCCGGGGTAAAAAATTAGAAACATTAGTCAATCAATCCTTAAATCCTGGAGAGTATTCTGTTATCTGGAAATCAGATTATTATAGCAGTGGGATATATTTTTATACATTATCAAACGGAAATTTTTCAAAAACAAAACAAATGATTTTATTAAAATAAATAATTGGCATTTTACAATGACTCCACCAGATAATAAATAAAAGCAGATCAGGGTATCTATTACGTCCAAATAATAAGATTAATATTAACTTTAACTTTTAAAGTTATAGTTAATTTCCTGTCTGCTTTTGTGCAAAATAATAATTTTCAAATTGATTAAGTAGTTATTTTTTTAAAAACATTAAAAAAAATAAAATGAAAAATATAATAATTTTTTTTGCGCTGAGTTTCTTAGTTTACCATAATACTCATTCTCAAGTATATGATCCGTATTTTGGAATGCATTGCGAAGAAGAACTTTCAACTGCAGGTACATCACCTTTCACTGGAGGCGGTGCATATAAACCGGAACGCACTAATTTTTATCCCAATACAACTGAAAATTCTGTCTTTCAGATATTGATTCTTTTCATTGAATTTAAGAATGATAGTGTAGATATGAACAATCCAAGCTGGCCATCAAATGTAGTTGGTGGCAACGGACCGGTTTATAAAGATAGTTTACTTTCCGAGATTAGAAATAACAGCTCCGATTGGTGGGATTCGTATGACGATAAATCTGAAACACTGAGCGACTATTGGTTGGAGACATCAAGAGGTCAAAATCATGTAGTAGGAAAATCATATTACATCCGATTAGATTCTAATGCAAATTATTATCAAAATAATCAGGGGGTGAGTAGAATTAATTCGGAAGTTTATGGAAAGTTAGATCAAACTCCCGGACTAAATTGGAGTAATTGTATTGGTTCATCGGAAAATGGAATTTTCAAAATTTGATTTAGGTAGATCATGAAGCTAAGCTCCTTACTTTGGTTCTGTTACTTCTTGCCTCATTTA
>JAFDZR010000053.1 GCA_018266875.1 Bacteroidota bacterium | reverse complement strand
TTTCAACGTTTTGGACAGGTATGAACACTTATTAAAAACAATATTTTTATTAACCTTTTTAAGGAGTATTAAAAATGAAAATATTTAAATTAAATTTCTTTAGTTTACTGGCATTATTAATTTTATCCGGTGATGTCAGATCACAGTCATGTACTGATTGTTTTTGTGGAACAGAAGGTAACTACAGCGCCGGCGAAGACGCTAGAATATCCGGTTCGATACAGAGTTCAGGCGGTGGATAAATATGACGACGTTTCAGTTCTTTCTGATTTTGTAAACACGCGCGGAGGCAGTCTTGAAGCCGGCTCCGGAAACAGAAACGCAACTAATCTTAGCGAAACTGATGAAGGCGATTCCGAACTGCCTGTGGAATATTCACTATCTCAAAATTATCCGAATCCTTTCAATCCCGGGACGAACATAAAATACGATCTGCCTTTCGGAGGTTTGGTTACATTGAAAATATATGACATACTCGGCAAAGAAGTTTACACTCTTATTAATGAATACAAAGATGCCGGAAGATACATAACCGGATTCAACGGATCGGATATGTCGAGCGGGATTTATTATTATACGATACGAGCAGGAGGTTTTACGCAGACGAAGCGGATGATCTTACTGAAGTAATTTTAAATTTCAAATGTTAAATGATAAAAAAAGCAATACAAATTATATATAAATAATTTTAAAATATTGTATCCAGCAGAGAAAACTCTTTGCGGGATTTATTTTAATGTACACTTCCGCACACAGCCGCGCTACCCACAATCGCATTGACAGACTTTGTATTGGTATAGCAGAGAAGTAAATTTTCAGTTGTAAAATAAAATTTAATGGTTTAATTTTTATCTAATTATAAATTCTAATGAGTAATAGTATTAAACTAAAATGAAAAATATCTTTTACTCTTTCATAATGATCTTATTTTCTGCTGCGAACTGTCCGTCTCAATGGTTTTTACAACAAATTGATCCAGCTGTAAATCTATTTGATGTCCGCTTTATAAACAAAAATACAGGATGGGTATGCGGAGATAACAGAATTTTTAAAACAACAAACGCCGGAGAGAACTGGATCGAACAATCAAATCCTGCACAAGCTCTTTTATGGCAGATTCATCCGGTGAACGAAAATGTTGTATATGCTGCAGGTTATTGTACAATACTTAAAACAACAGACGGAGGAAAGAACTGGATTGGCTTACGCATAGGAAGTCCTTCTAAAGGGTGCAGCGGACAGTTTTATACAAACTTATGGTTTAAGGATGAAAATACTGGTTGGTTTGGAGGACTGCAGATTGCAATCAGAACAACTAATGGCGGCGAAACATTTATAGATTCGATCGCTGTAAATCGTTCAATGTATGATATTCATTTTAAAGATGATTCCACAGGAGTAATGGCAGGGTTCGGCGCAACATTAAGGACTACAAATTCAGGTGCTGACTGGTATGAAGTTGAATTACCGCATTTTTCAAAATCACCTGATGTATATAGAATGTCATTTATAGAAAATACAGGATGGGCAGGTACTTTATCAAACAAAATTTATAAAACATTAAATTATGGAATTAAATGGGACAGCATATCTATAATTCAGCCAAACCAAAATAATAATCGAACCCATTGTGTTGAGTTTAGTTCGATGTTGATAGGATATTCCGGATGTACTCAAGGTAATATTTTTAAAACTACTGATGGAGGAATAACGTGGACATTGCATCCGACTGCTGTATATGGAATTCCTATATATAGATCCATATATGCCTATGATGATAATATCGTTTGGGCAGTTGGAAGAGGTAAGATTCTTCATACAACAAATGGCGGGCTTACGGAAATAAAAAGTTTTAATACAAGCATCCCTGAAAATAATATATTGTATCAAAATTATCCTAATCCTTTTAATCCCGATACAAAAATTAAATTTACAATAAATAATTTTTCTCGTGTACGGATTATTTTATCAGACTTAACCGGAAAAACAATTAGTATTTTAATTGACGAAAATTTGAATGAAGGAGTTTATGAAGCAGACTTTAATGGATATAATATCTCAAGCGGAGTTTATTTTTATTCATTAGAAGTAAACGGAAAGATAATTAAAACTAAAAAAATGATCTTGAAAAAATAGAATTTAAAAAAACGTTAAAAAAAATAAGGAGGTATAAAATGAAACTGTTAACAATTTTTACTTTAGTTTTGCTAATGGTTTTTATCAATTCATTTCCGGTATTTCCTCAGGATTGTGACAGCTGCGGATGCGCTACAAAGCCCACATATAGTTCATCAAACCCGGCAACTTTTTTCGGAGGTAAGTATAAACCAAACAGATCGGACCATAACAATTCTGCATCGGATAACTATTTTCCTATACTCATGGTGTTTGTTCAGTTCAAAAATGAGCTTGGTGACAGTACTACAACAAATTTCGATTCATGGCCTGCCAGAAATGCTCCAAACTATATTGGTAACATGATATCTGCGGACAGATTTTCCAGTTCAAACTGGTGGGATGACTATGCTGTGACGGAAAAAATAATTTCCCGCATAAAAATATAACTTGCATTTTTTTTTTTTTTTTTTTTCTATTTAGTAAAAACAAGAAAGACTATCCCGCCCAAACGAGAACGTCTGAAAAATCATAACTTAACTATGATGCAAATATGAAAAAAATAATTTTAATTCTATTCTTATATTCTCTTTCATTTTCAATATCCGAAGCGCAGTGGATACGACAGTTATCACCCGGACATTTCATCACTGATGTTGAATTTATAAACAGAAATACCGGATGGGCTTGTGGAAATAATGCTATTTATAAAACAACCAACGGCGGGCAAAACTGGATCAACCAACCAAATCCTTCAACATATTTGATTATGCAAATTCACCCGGTAAATGACAGTGTAGTCTATGCAGCTGGTTGGTGGAATTTTCTGAAGACAACAAACGGAGGGGATAACTGGATTTCTATATTCAGCGGTGAACCGGGTATGGGTATGCCTGCTTTAGATGCAATTTTTTTTATTAATGAAAATACAGGTTGGCTTGCAGGTCAAGTTGTGTATCTCAAAACAACAGACGGCGGAAATTCATTTATAGATTCCGGAAGAATTGAAGGTTCACCTAAGGATATTTTTTTCAAGAATGAGAATGAAGGAATTATGAGCGGAGTTGTCGCTTCAGTATTTAGGACAACAAACGGAGGAACAAACTGGATAAAAGAAAGACTGATTCAACAAGGAAGCCAATATGATTTTTTTAAAGTATCATTTATAAATGACAGTGTTGGATTTATAGGAGGAGAGATAGTTTTTAAAACAACAAACTTCGGATTAACCTGGGATAGCGTTGGTTCAGTTCCATTTGGTTTTGAACAGTCATACTGCATAGAATTTGCAGACGAACATACAGGTTACAGCGGCGGAACGGCTGGAACATTATTTAAAACAACAAATGGAGGCGGGACCTGGGTGCAGTTTCAAGGTCCGGAATTCGGACAGGGATTTTACAGAAGCATTTATGCTTATAATGATTCAATTGTCTGGGCTGTGGGAAACGCTAAAATTATTTTTACAGAAAACGGAGGATTAACAAATACAGAACAGCTAAGTTCAAGTGTTCCAGATGAGTTTAAACTATATCAAAATTTTCCCAATCCGTTTAATTCAAAAACAAAGATAAGATTCGATTTATTAAAAAGTGGTGAAGTTAAGTTAGAAATATTTGACGCTCTGGGAAGAAAAGTATCAACTTTACTTAATGAAAGAAAACAACCGGGAACATACGAAGTATTAATTGAATTTGAGAATTTAAACTCCGGAGTTTACTTTTACAGATTGAGTTCGGATAATAAATCATTAAACATGAAAATGCTTTTAATAAAATAATAAAAGGTTTCAGAGATGAATACTCCACCATGGAAATAAATAAAAAATAAGGGCGTCAGCTCATTTCATATCAAACGCGGAAAACGTTTTAATTTAAAAGTAATTCTAAATTAATAGAATTGCTGCGCCCTTTTTCATTTAAAATAACTTTTATTAATTTAAAAAATAAGCGAAATGAAAAAATTAAAAATTTTTTGTTTAATATTGTTTTTATCCTTTAATATAAAAATATATTCTCAACCATACGATTACAGCTGCGGGACAGAAATTCCGGGCAGCGAATCGTTCACTGGACCTACATTCTTAGGAGGAAAGTATAAACCTCATAGATCAGATATAGGCGGCGCTCCGCAAGGAGAAGATATCTTTCCGGTTTTAGTTGTATTTGTTCAATTCCAGAATGAACCTGGGGATACCACTAATATGGATGTTAACTATTGGCGACCGGGTTTTGAACCAAATTTTGCTAATCAAACCATCAGAACAACGAGAAATGAATTAACAAGCTGGTGGGATTCATATAACGGGTATGATTTCAGTGATTACTGGCATGAATATTCGAGAGGTAAATTTCATATTATTGGAAGAGCAGTTTCGGTAATTCTTCCCCACGATTATCAGTGGTATGTAAATTATTCAGGAGATAAACTTGGAAAAATAAATCGTGATACTTATGATGCTTTAAATGATTCAGCAATTAACTTGTTTTGGCCGGATTTTGATAAATGGACTTATAACAGTGAAGGAAATTTTACATTTGATCCTGACGGGAGAGTTGATATGCTATTAAAAGTCCATCGACATGATCCGAACAGGTTACTTCATGCTACTGCTGGCGGATATATTCCGTTAGGTCAGTGTGAAGGCGCAGACGGAAATAATGAATATACAGTTTATCAAAGCGGAAGTACAGCTGTAAAAATTAATGGAAACACCGGAGGGACTGGATCAGGCGGTGTAGTATGTCCCAAAGAAAATATTACTGACAGAGAATTTTGGCTTGCCGTAACAACACATGAAATGGGACATTATTTATGGGGACATGGACATCATCAATATTGTAAGATGGCAGCCGGATTTGGAGGTGAGTTTGGATTAAGTGCCTGGGAATTAGTAAAACTTGACTATATTGAACAACAAACTGTAAATTACTCCAATTCGAATTATTATTTATCAGATTATATGTCAAGAGAAGGGACTTCCGGAACAGAGGGAGAAATATTACAAGTACCAATAAATGAATCCGGAAGTCAATTTTTCCTTTTGGCAAACAGAGGAAATTTATCAGAATGGGATAAAAAAATGGGAGGTGATACGGTTGCCGGTTATTTTTTAAAAGATATAAATGAAGATTATGGAAAGGGAGTTTATATATATCATGTTACCGGAGGATATTCCGAACCATCCGGAAATGATAAAGAAATTGATTTAGAATGTGCTGACGGCTTATGGGACTGGACACAGCAGGGAACTTCAAGTCCGATTTGGAGTCAATCTATAATTCATCCGGTTTTTGTAAAAACAAATGTAAGGTACGATCAGGATAACCCGGCTGTTTTTAATAATATTGGAAAAGATGGTATGAGCGCCTGGGTAACGGGAACAGTAAATGGAAGTCCTTATACGCAAGGACCTTGGTATTCAGAAGGAAAGAGTCATACGTATAGTCCGTTGAATTACGGTACAGACAGATTATTTGCTAATGAAAAGGACTTTTGGTACTCTTATCAAGTTGCCGGAGATCGATATGATCCTTGGAATGTAGGATACAATGAAATGTTTTCGCCTTACTCAAGTCCAAACACAAAAGACAGCGCAAATCAAAATACAGGAATTTATATCTGGCTTTATTCAAATTCCGGTTCAGGTCCGACAAGTTCAGCAGCATTTAAAATCTACAAAGCCGGCGAAGGCGGATATACTGATTCTTCAATTCTTCAGATCACTCCTCCCTCCCGCCCAATGGGACTTACTGTAATGCCCTGCGATTCTCAGCCGAGCATAAACGGTTTCAAAAGAATTAAGCTCAAATGGAATCATAACATGGAGCCGGATATGGAAAGAACATTAATCGGTGAAGAAGGTTTGTACAAGAGATATAAAATTTACAGAAGTACGGCAACTGATATGGGCTCCGTTCCGGATGACGCTATGGCTTATTCTGAAAACTATTATGACCTGATAGCGACGGTTGATATAAATAAAAACTCTGATGCAGTATATACTGATGAAGAGTTAATTTCAATCTGCAATACTGAATTATGCGCTCCTCCGAATTACTGCATAGAATATCCGGTTCGATACAGAGTTCAGGCGGTGGATAAGTACGATGATGTTTCAGTACTTTCGGATTTTGTAAATACCCGCGGAGGAAGTATAGAAGCGGGCTCCGGCAACAGAAACGCATTTAATCAAACAGAAGAAGGCGAATCGGAACTGCCTTTGGAATATACTCTTTCTCAGAATTATCCCAATCCTTTCAATCCCGTCACGAACATAAAATACGAACTGCCTTTCGGTGGATTAGTTACTTTAAAAATATATGACATACTCGGCAAAGAAGTATATACTTTAATTAATGAATACAAAGACGCCGGAAGATATATAACCGGATTCAGCGGATCGGATATGTCGAGCGGGATTTATTATTACACAATTCGCGCCGGCGGGTTTACGCAGACGAAGCGGATGATCTTACTGAAGTAATTACAAATTTCAAATTGCAAATTTCAAATTACAAATAAGCAGTTTGAAAATAAAATTTTTCCCGCGGAGATGAATTCTCTGCGGGATTTTTATAGTAAGCCGGCGGATAAGTCTGATGTGACGGAAAAATCATTTCCCGCATTAAAATATAACTTGTTTTATTTTTTTTTTTTTCATAATTATGTCAAAGTTCAAAAAAAGATATTCCCGCCCCAAACGAGAACTTCTAAAATAAATATTAAATTAATGACGGTGAAAATATGAAAAAAACAATTTTAATTCTATTCTTATATTTAATCTCAGTTTTAAATTCTGATGCTCAGTGGATACAGCAAAACTCCGGAACAAATGTAAATCTTTATGATATAGAATTTTTAAACGAAAAGACAGGCTGGGCGGTTGGTGATGCAGGAGTAGTTATCAAAACAACTAACGGCGGAACTAACTGGATAAATATTCCGAATCCCTCTAATCAATACGGAGGATTAATGTGGAGTATTCAACCGATTGATTCGGAATATGTTTATGCAACAGCAGGTTATGATTTTATAATGAAAAGTACAAATGGAGGAGCAAATTGGAATGTACTAAGCGGAGTAAACGGCTCTATTTCCGGATATAACGAATTATACTTTTTAAATCGTGATACCGGATGGTTTCTTGGTAGCGGGAATTATAAAATTCTACGAACTTATGATGGTGGAAATACACTTGATTCTTTTTATGTACCGTGGTTTACAAACTTTGATATTTATTTTAAGGATATAAATACCGGGATATTTTGCGGAACAGGCAGAGTATTCAAATCAACTAACGGAGGTGAAAATTGGTTTGATACTCAGGTAACTAATCCGGGAAGTTTTCCAATGTTCAGAAAACTTGCCGTTGTAAATAATAGAGATGTTTGGGTTTCAGGATTAGATGCAATAATTTACAGATCTACAGATTTTTGTGATACATGGCAAGCCGTTGATACTCTAAATGAAGGAATAGGAATAATTGCTCTTGATTTCATTAATAAGGACACTGGTTATATAGGAGGAGGTTCGAATAAAATATTTAAAACCATAGATGGAGGTTTTAAATGGTCAGTTCAGACATCTATTCCAAACAATTCTGCTTTTATTGGATCAATAAGATTTGTAAATGATTCAGTTGGTTGGTATTGCGGTGGTATAGGTAATGTTTATAAAACCTTAAATGGAGGAACTCCAACTTCAATAAATATTACTTTTAATTCTGAAATCTCAATAGATTATTTATTAGAACAAAATTATCCTAATCCTTTTAATCATTCTTCAATAATTAGATACAAAATTAGTAAATCTTCTTTAGTAGAAATTGATGTATATGATTTATTGGGAAAAAAAATAAAAACCTTAAAAAAAGCATTTCAAATACCAGGTTATTATGAAATTAAATTTGATAACAATGAAATATCATCCGGCATATTGTTCTATCTTTTAAAAATAGATGGAGTAATTAAAGATAAAAAAACCATGATTGTTTTAAAATAATGAAAATATGGAAAATATAAGACCTCCATAAAATATTTTAAAAGGGCTGAAGCAGCATCTTAAAAAAATCGCAGGTTACGGACTGGGATTGAGTCTTGTTAAGAAAATACTTTCCGGTCAGAATATTAAATACGAACTGATCAGCAGACCTGAGGAAGGAACTGAGTTCATAATTTATTTCCCCAAAGAAAAATAAGCTGTTGCTTCTACCGTCACCTTCATATCTGAAATAAATTAATCTCCTTAAAGGATTTTAAATTTGAAAGTCTGGATGTTATTTATTTGTAAAATTCAATTTTGAATGAAATTAAATTCCCGAATTGATTAATTTTACTTAAATGACAGATAAAAAAATCTTATACATCTGCGGATCAAGAAATCAGACGACTATGCTCCACCAGATCTCCCGAAACCTTCCGGGTCATCAGCATTTTTTTTCAGCTTATTATTCTGAGGGCATTGAAAGATTTTTTGCAAAATTCGGAGTACTTGATTTTACGGTGCTCGGTGGAAGGTTCCGTCTTCAGACCGAAGAGTATCTGAGGGATAACGGTCTGAAAAATGATTACGAAGGAAGAAACAATGATTATGACCTGGTAGTGATCTGCAGCGATCTGATCATTCCGAAAAACATCAGGAACAGGAACATAATCATGGTACAGGAGGGAATGACAGATCCCGAGAACATATTTTTTCACATGGTAAAAAAATTCGGCATTCCAAGATATTTCGGCGGAACGGCTGCAACCGGAATTTCAAATGCATTCAGATATTTCTGCGTGGCATCGGAAGGATACAGGGAGCTGTTCATCAGAAAAGGAGTAAAACCCGAAAAGATAATTGTAACCGGTATACCGAATTTTGACAACTGCAGTAAATTTCTTGAAAATGATTTCCCTCACAGGAATTATCTGCTTGCATGCTCGTCAGATTCCCGCGAGACACATAAATATGAAAACAGAAAAGAGTTCATTCTTAAAGCTGTTAAACTGGCTCAGGGAAGACAGATAATATTCAAACTTCATCCAAACGAATACATTCCCCGCGCAACGAGGGAGATAAAAAAATGGGCTCCGGGTTCGCTGGTTTTTTCAGAAGGTAACACAAATGAAATGATCGCAAACTGTGATATACTCCTTACAAAATATTCTACGGTAGTTTATGTCGGGCTGGCTCTGGGAAAGGAAGTCTATTCCGATTTTGATCTGGAAGAACTTAAAAGACTGCTTCCGATACAGAACGGCGACACTTCCGCAGCAAGGATCGCCGAGATCTGCACTTTCCTGCTTAATGAAAATTCAGATAACGGAAAAAGCAAAGAGGAGAATACTGAAATGCTTATTCAGAATTCATCGGCGAAATCAGCATGAAGAATTCAGCTCCCGAAATTTTAATAATCATTCAGGCAAGGACAGGATCAGGGAGACTTCCGGGCAAGATACTGCTGCCTCTTGCCGGCAAACCACTTCTTTACAGAATGTATGAAAGAGTCGCGGCTTCAAAGACAGAAAAGGAAATTGTAATTGCAACCACAACTGAGAAAGAAGATGACGCTGTAGTTGAAATCTGTAAAGATTACAGCATAAAATTTTTCAGAGGACATCCTCAAGATCTTCTTGACAGACATTATAAGGCTGCGCTTGAGTCTGGAGCTGATACTGTCGTGAAGATCCCGTCTGACTGCCCGCTGATCTGTCCCGATGTAATTGATAATGTTCTGAATTATTATATTGAGAACAGAGATAATTTTGATTTTGTAAGCAATCTTCATCCGGCAACTCATCCTGACGGAAATGACGTGGAAGTAATTCCGGTGAGAGTTCTCGGAGAAGCATGGAATGAAGCGGACAGGGATTTTGAAAGGGAACATACGACTCCGTTTATATGGGAAAGACCTGAACGTTACAGGATTGGAAATGTCAAATGGGAAACAGGCCTTGATTTTTCAATGACACACAGATTCGTAATTGATTACAGGGAGGATTACGAATTTATCAGCAGAGTATACGATGAACTTTACGGAAAAGACAGTAGCTTTAAACTATGTGATATAATGAAGCTGCTTGAAAGAAAGCCTGAGATTATGGAAATAAATTCAAACCGCGCGGGCATTAACTGGTACAGAAACTATATTGATCAGTTAAAGACCATAGACAGAAGCAGAACACGAACAGAGGATCAGTAAATTATTTACGGATCTGTTTTTTTAATTAACTTCAAAATATTTTAAAATTGGACAAGGCAAAGAAGACTGAACTTGAAAATACGGCATTCAATGTAAGGGAACATATCATCAGAATGTCAACTGACGGAGGGTGTTTTATTGGAGCTTCATTATCCTGCGCAGATCTTATCGTATATCTTTACAAAGAATTCCTGAATGTAACAAAGGACAATCTGAATGATCCTGAACGTGATTATCTTTTTTTATCAAAAGGTCATGACGTCCCTGCGCTTTACGGAACATTCGCGGAAATCGGATTTTTTGAAAAAGACAGACTGAAAAATCATTTAAAGACAAATGATTTCATTTACTGGCATCCGAACACGAATATTCCCGGAATTGAATTTCACTCCGGTTCGCTCGGGCATCTGCTGAGTGTTGCGATCGGTGTTGCGATAGACTGCAAAATGCGCGGACAGAAGAACCGCATAGTAGTAATTCTCGGAGACGGCGAACTTGACGAAGGATCTGTATGGGAAGCCGCGCTGGTAGCCGGTGCGAAGAAACTTGATAATTTAATTGCGGTAGTGGACAGGAATAAATTTCAGGCGAATATTGCAACCGAAGAACTTATTCCGCTGAATCCGATTGCTGATAAGTTCGAAGCATTCGGCTGGAAAACAAAATCCTGCAACGGTCACGATTTCGAAGACATGGAAAAAACCTTTTCCGGACTGCCTTTTTCCCGTCAAGGTCCTTCGCTGATCATAGCTGAGACAATAAGAGGTAAAGGGCTGCCCAGCATTGAGTCAAGAGCTGACAGATGGTTTGTTAATTTCACTTCCGAAGAAGTTGAAATGCTCCTTAAGGAACTGCACGGAGAGGAGAAAGCAAGACTGACTTCCGATACAATTGTCGCAAGGTAAGCTAAAGGCAAGATATACTCTTATTATTTATTGCCCGCAGACAGACTTAATGATCAAATGTTTTTAAAAATTATCTCACGATGAATATTTGTCATTCGTAATTTGAAATTTGAAATTTATTTCAAAAGTATCATCCGCTTCGCATCAATGATAACACCGTCTGTAATCAGGCTGTAAAAATAAATCCCGCCCGCAAATCCGCTGCCGTCAAACTCCGCTGAATAGCTACCGGCATTCTGCTTTTCATTTACAAGCTCTGCGACTTCATTCCCCGGAACATCAAACACTTTTAGCTCAGCATTACTCGTAGCTCGTAACTCGTAATTTACAACTGTCTTCGGGCTGAAGTGGTTTGGAAAATTTTGTGAAAGTGAAAAGTCTTCAGTGTCTTTTCAAAAACATAAATCAATATATTTCTATTATCCCTAAATCTTCATTTTTATGAAAATCTAAAATGTCAGAAAATTTATCATTAATAATATTATCAGTTGTTTTATTACCCATTCTTAGCCAGATAATTTTAGGAGGAAATCCTTTTAATACCATCCATTCATAAAAATCTCCATCAAATGTTACAATCGTAAAATTATTATCCTTTGCATATTTCCAGATATCAAAATCATTTTTAGGTTGGGGATCAATTTTATTACAATGAATGCTTTTATCAAATTCCGGATTTAGTTTTTTAAGAATTCTGTATGAGATATTCTCATCGAACAATAACTTCATACTGCAATCTTAGATTTCCGTTCTTTATCAGCTGAATAAGAGAGGCAGGCAAGGATTTGATCTTTTGTTAACTGAGGAAAGTCTTTCAATATATCTTCTGTTGACATTCCTGATGCTAACATTCCCAATATATCAAATACTGATATTCTTGTGCCTGAAATACAAGGTTTGCCAAATCGTATATTTGGATCAATTGAAATGATATTTAAGTAATCCATAATCTTTAAATTATATTTCTATTAGTTTACATAAATTACTTTTATTGTAATTTAAATTCAAACACTTTATGATTTTTAATCTGATAAGATGCTTATAGGACTTTAAAACTTATTAATTGAAAAAATCACTTCAGCAAAACCATCCGTTTCGTTTCAAACAAACTTCCATCTATATATAAGGAGTAAAAATAAATCCCGCTCGCAAATCCACTTCCGTCAAACTCCACAGAATAACTCCCCGCATTTTGCTTCTCATTGACAAGCTCTGCGACTTCATTCCCCAGAACATCAAACACTTTAAGCTCAGCTACATTCGTAATTCGTAACTCGTAACTTATAACTGTTCTTGGGTTGAAGGGGTTTGGATAGTTTTGTGAAAGTGAAAAATCTTTGGGAATTTCTGAGGAGATATTTGTGAAGTCTGTGAGAATACCGCCGGTGGTGGTTTTGAGGATGATTCCGGAAGTTGAATCAGTTATTTTACCTCCGACTGTCCATCCGGTTAATGAATCCTTAAAAAAAACGGAATAATATGCAGTACTTATATTAAATACATGTGAAGTATTCCATAGATTTCCTCCATTTGTTGTATTAAATATCATATTATCATAACCAACTGCCCAACCTCTTCTTTCATTAATAAAAAAAATATCTAAATTTATGTCACCGCCAATTCCTGTTTGATAAAACCAATTTGATCCGCCATTATTTGTTTTATATAATGATGACCCTGTAATTATATCATTTCCAAATGTAAACCAGCCTGTCAATGAATCAATAAACTGTAATGTTAAGAGAGGTGATCTTGATTTTCTGTTGTTAAATTGATGAATCCATGTATTACCGCCATCGGTAGTTTTGTGAAGCCTTAGATGGGATGTATCATTCGAAATAATAATTTTATTATTTTTTTCTGACGAAACCCAACCGGTCAATGAATTAATAAAAAATATTGTATAATAATTGACTGAATCAAGAAAACTTATGTTCTGCCAGTTAAGACCTGCATTAGTAGTTTTTAAAAGTGTTTCATTCATCCCTGAAATATATCCGGTATCAGTATCTCCAAACATAAATGAAGTCAGATCATTATTGTTTCCACTTGGAATAATATTCCAGTTATTTCCGGAATTTGTTGTTTTAAGTATTATGCCGTCTGAGCCAACAGCATATCCTGTTTCTGCAGAAGTGAATTGAACATCTACAAGATTTGAAGTTGTAGATGTAACCTGAGTTTGCCAATTAGTACCACCATTAGTTGAATTTAATATATTCCCGTTTAATCCAACTGTCCATCCGTTTTGATGATCCCAAAAATAAACTGAAAAAAGTTGTGTGTTTACGGAATTACTTAATTGATACCAACCTTCGGGAATTATTGGCCATTGTGAGTAACTTACAGTTCCTGTTAAATAAAAAAATACGATAATTACTACGGCAAATAGTTTCATTTTCCAAAAATTAAGTTAAGTCTTCATCTTGAATGTAATAATAATTGATTGCATTGCCTACTTTAAGTTCAACGATTGAAGAATTCAAAGGTGAATTTACAAACAATCCAAAATTGATAATTTCGATCAATGAAGTATTTCCGGTATTAATTGGTCTGCCGTTTTCTGAATCTCCCGCTATAACTTTTATATTGTTCAAAGTTATATCATTCTGATTATTATTTAAGCCTATACCTATGGCATCGTTAGATGAACTTAAATTTCTAATTTTAGCATTTTTAATTTCGAATAATCCATTTGAATCAGTGAAAACTACTACTATATAATTACTCTGAATGTAGTTTACATTTATAAAAGTTTTATTTGTACTTTCATTTACAGTAAGTGCTTCTGTATTTAAACTTATTAATTCATTACATTTTAAATCTAAATAATTAGGTGTGCTCGTTGGTAATGTTCCCGGACCAATTAATGCTGCTGCTTTATTTTCAGATACCACTTTCCTTCCAATAAAAATACCTGTTCCCTGATGAACTTCTATTCCAACAAGAGAAGTTATACCTGCTCCCTTAAAATTAGCAATTTCATCAAAGTACATTATTAATTTTTGATATCCTTCTCCCTGATGTAAATGAACTGTTGAGATTGGAGCATTAGTATTCATGATGGAAGTTGATTTTCTGACAATTGCTGTAATTTCTCCGGCTCTATGAGTCAGACAATGTCCAAGATTCCTGCACAGGATTTCATGAATGTTAATAAATCCTTTTCCTCTTGAAATTATTGCTGTAGTGCCGGTGTTTGGTTCACCAATTTGTCCAGTTATAACTTTTTCCGCATTGATATTAATATCGTCTGAATTATTACTATTTAAATATATTCCGCCATGAGATTTTCCATAAACTAAATTACATTCAAGATGAAATTTTTTTGCTGCTGAATTTACACAAGCCTGACCTGCACTTTCATTTTCAATGATATCGCATTTTACTGAAATTTTAGAATTTGGATCTGTAAAATTACATACAGCATAAGTATCTGTACTTGTCTGAGTTAAATATCCATAACCAAATATATTACAATTCACAGTGCTACCATCATCAGTTACAGTATCTCCAGTTGAATTACTTATAGTCACCCCCGGAGCTATCCAAATATCCACTCCAT
>JAFDZR010000052.1 GCA_018266875.1 Bacteroidota bacterium | reverse complement strand
TGGAAGGCAAGAAATGCTATTTGCCAAATAATATTGACAGGGGTGGTTTTGAAAATGGAAAATAATCTGTCCAAAACAGAATTGTTTCGAATCTTTTTGACCTATTCAAAAATGTTTTGGACAGCACTGTTCATCACTAAACATTTCAATTAATTTCTGAATTACATTTCCACCATAAAAACCATATATTTGCAACTATATTTTATTAATACTTAACAATCTTTATGAAAAACAAATCCGAGCCAAAAAAAAGCACATCCAAATCAGAATGGAAGGAAGAAGCGCTGAAGGCAAAAACGAACGGTATGAAATTCACTTCACTCAGCGGACGCGAACTTGATATCTGCTATACTCCTGAAGACATAAAAGAAACGAATTATTATAATGAGATTGGCTATCCGGGCGAATATCCCTACACACGCGGCATTCATCACAATATGTACAGAGGCAAGATCTGGACTATGAGACAGTTCGCAGGATTCGGTACTCCCGAAGATACCAATCAGCGTTTTAAATATTTACTCGCTCACGGTCAGACAGGTCTTTCCACAGCTTTTGATATGCCTACACTTATGGGATATGATGCGGATGATGAGATCTCCGAAGGCGAAGTCGGTATCTGCGGCGTTGCTATATCTTCGCTTCAGGATATGGAAATTCTCTTTGACGGAATTCCGCTGGATAAAGTCTCGACTTCCATGACCATCAACTCCCCTGCCATTATGGTTTATGCTTTCTACTTAGCCGTAGCTGAGAAACAAGGCGTTCCTTTTTCCAAACTGACAGGTACTCTTCAGAACGATATTTTAAAAGAATACATCGCGCAGAAAGAATATATCTATCCTCCGAAAGAATCCATGAGGATAATTACTGACATGATCGAATATTCTACAAAGGAAGTTCCGAAGTTCAATCCGGTCAGTGTCAGCGGTTATCATATCAGGGAGGCCGGATCGACAGCCGCGCAGGAACTTGCATTCACTCTCGCTGACGGCTTTGCTTATATTGAAGCCTGCATGGAAAGAGGAATGGATGTAGATGATTTCGCTCCCAGGATCTCGCACTTCTTTAATTCGCATCTTGATTTTTTTGAAGAGATTGCTAAGTTCAGAGCTGCGCGAAGGATCTATGCAAAGAGAATGAAGAATAAATACGGCGCAAAAAATCCGAAGTCATGGACTTTGAGATTCCATACGCAGACCGCAGGATGTTCTCTCACTGCTCAGCAGCCGGAAAATAATATTGTAAGGACTGCGATCGAAGCATTAGCCGGAGTTCTCGGCGGTACGCAGAGTCTTCATACAAATTCAATGGACGAAACACTTGCGCTGCCATCTGATAAAGCTGTTAAGATCGCGCTCAGAACACAGCAGATCATTGCTTATGAACACGGTGTGATAAATGTAGCAGATCCGCTGGGCGGAAGTTATTATGTTGAAAAACTGACTGATGATATTGAAGCTGAAGCTGAAAAATATTTCGACCTTATTGATTCGCAGGGCGGTGTTATTGCCTGCATTGAGAACGGATTCTTCCAGAGAGAAATCGCAGATGCAGCATACAGATACCAGCTTGAACTCGATAAAAAAGAAAAGATCGTAGTCGGAATAAATGATTTTATTGAAGAGGATGAGAAGATCGATATTCCGATACTTCAGATCTCAAAGGAAGTTGAAGAGAAACAGATAAAGAGACTGAAGGAATTGAAAGCTTCAAGAAATCAGGAAGAAGTGAAAAACGCTCTCAAGCATCTTAAGAAAACAGCAGCGGACGGAACAAATCTGATGCCTGCTGTTCTCGACTGCGCAAGGAAATATGTAACTCTGGGAGAGATGTGTGCAGAGCTGAAAGAAGTGTTCGGAGTGTATGAGGAACAGGCGGTTTTCTAAAAAATCCTGAGTTGAAATTTTTTAATTAATTATCTGAGCGGGAATCTCCCCGCTCATTTTATTTGTGAAGCTTTTTAAAGACAAAAATTATTTATACATAACGGCTGCATGCCTGATTTCCATCTTTGTATTTCTGCTGTTTGAATTTTATTTCACACACGGGAAAATGGGTGTGCCTCTTGATGATACCTGGATCCATTTTCAGTTCGCAGATAATTTCGCTCATGGAAATTTTTTCGAATATAATGCAGGCGAGCCTACTGCGGGAACCACCTCTCCTTTATATGTTATCATACTTGGTCTAACAAGTTTTCTGATACCGGATTTTATAGTAAACTCTTTAATTCTCTCAGGTCTGTTCTATATTCTTTCGTGTATTTTTGTTTACAAAATTTCTTTGTTTCTATTTCAAAGCGGTTATTCGCCATCAGCAGATAATAATTCATTTTTAACGCCGGAACGGCTTTCACTTGCTGCTTCTCTGCTTACGGTTTTTGCCGGAAGATTCGCCTGGTCTTCCATGTCAGGAATGGAAACCACCCTGTTTACTTTTTTTACACTCGCAGGTGTTTATTTTCATTTAAAGGATTTAAAATACAACAGATTCTCCTTAATTCCTTCACTGATGTTTGCTTTGTCGTCGGTATTAAGACCCGAAGGAATGCTTATCTTCTCAGTTTATTCTTTCGATATACTGCTTAACTTTATTAAAGATAAGACATTTAAACAATTATTTGTAAAGTTTTTATTATCTGCTTTGATATTCCTGCTTATAGCGCTTCCCTATTTTATTTTTTCATACACAATAAGCGGACATTTCTTTCCAAATACATTCAGAGGTCAGGGAGGCGGATTCAGTATTCTGCCTAATTTTACTTATCTCAGGATTGTAGCAATATTCTTTCTGAGGGACAATCTGATTACAGGTATTTTATTCTTTGCATTTATCTTTTTTTACTTCAGGAATTTGAAGAAATACTTCGATGATTTAAAATATCTGAACCTGATTGCTTTATGGACAATTTTTTTACCGCTGATATCTTCGGTGCTGATCCCGAACTGGAGACATCATGTCAGATACACAATGCCGCTGATACCTTTTGTCAATATTATTTCCGTTTATTATCTGATAATTTTAGTGAGAAAAAATTATCTGCTGAAACTTAGAAACTTTTTATATACCGGGAAATACGCTTTATCTTTGATTGTGGCTGTATCATTTATTTACTATTTTGTTTATGCAGTTGCGCTTGGGAAAAACGTTGACAATATAAACTCCCAGCAGGTAAAACTTGCTGAATGGGTTCATCAGAATGTAGGAAGGAATGAGACAATAGCCCTGAATGACATCGGAGCGATCACATTCCTGAATAAAAACAGGATCATAGACATGGCCGGACTTGTGACTCCGGAGATATTAAGATACAGGACATACACATGGGAAGATAATCTTGATTCGCTGAATTCTCTATTAAAAAAAAATGATGTTCATTATATTATCATCTACGATAACTGGTTCAAAGAATATCTGGAAAAATACGGATACGAACTTACATTCGTAACGAGCGCAGTACTCGAGGAGAATACGATCTGCGGGGGAATAGAAATGAAAGTATATAAAACTAATTTCAGTAAAAAATAAATTTGAAAATACTTAAACTCTTAGAACTTATTCGGCCGAAGCAATGGATAAAGAATCTGTTTGTTTTCGCTCCAATACTTTTTGCCGGCAAGCTGATGGATCTTCCGATGCTGCTTACAAACATTCTGGCGTTCATTGCTTTCTGCGGTATCTCCAGCAGTGTCTATGTTCTGAATGACATTGTCGATGTGGAGTCTGACAGAGTCCATAAAAAGAAAAGATTCAGACCGCTTGCCTCGGGAGACGTAACAATTGCTCAGGCAAAAGTCCTTTTTGTGTTCCTTATACTTTTTACAGTGCTTATATGCATTAAGCTGCCGAATCTTTTTATTCTGGCAATAACTCTTTACCTGCTGAATAATCTATTATATACATTCAAGATAAAGAATGTAGTGCTGCTTGATGTCTTTTCCATTTCGGCGGGTTTCATTCTCAGAGTGATCGCCGGAGCTTTTGCGATCAACGTCAGCGTTTCGAGCTGGATGATCATAACCACCATATTCATTTCTTTATTCCTGGGAATTTCAAAAAGACGTGCTGAGCTTTCAGGACCCAATCAGGAAAATCTCGAGAAGCAGCGTAAAGTATTAAGCGACTATGACGTTACATTCGTGGATCAGATGAATACGATCGCTGCAACGGGAACGATCATTTCCTATGCGCTTTACACTGTTTCCGAAAAAGCAATTCAGGCGTTTCATTCTGAAATGCTCATCTATACAACGCCTTTTGTAATTTACGGGATTTTCAGATATCTGTATTTACTTCATAAAAAAAATCTCGGGGAAAGTCCGACTCAGATCGTAACAAGAGATATTCCTATCATTATTAATTCTCTGTTCTGGCTCATTTCATGCGCTCTTATTATTTATAAGGAAAAATTCTATCATTAAGCATTAATTGAATTCCATAAGAAACTATCTGAATTCCGACAGGAACCTTATCATTGTTTACAAAGCCGAGCTTATACTGCTTTTCGTCACTCTGACCTGGGGGCTTTCATTTCCGCTGATCAAAATTGCTCTCGGTTCGGTATCCCCTGTTCTTTTCAATTTCCTGAGATTCACTCTTACACTTATATTGTTTTTGATTTTTTACCGTAACAAACTAAAAGGATTCAGATTACAGGATTTAAAAAACGGTCTTCTTCTCGGGACATTCTTATTTCTGGGATTTGCGCTTCAGGCGGCAGGACTTTATTATACAACTGCATCCAAGTCAGCTTTCATTACAGGTACTAACCTGATCTTCATACCATTTATTCAGTTTGCAGTCCTGAAAACCAGACCGAAATTATTTAATATGATCGGAGCTCTGATAGTTATCACCGGACTTTTCATATTATCTGAATCCTATGATCTTAACATAAACACAGGTGACATATTAACTCTTTTCTGCGCTGTATTTTTTGCAGTTCATATAGTTTTCCTTGATAAATTTTCCAGGAAATCCGACATAAATATTTTGATTTTCGGACAGTTTCTTGTATCTGCGGTTCTGAGTTTACTGTTCAGTTACTTTTACGAGTATTTATTCATGAATGAATTCAGATTCACTCCTGATGCAACTCTTATCACTGCCATAATTTACACTTCCGTATTCTCAACATTTATCGGAATTGTACTCATGACAAAATATCAGAGAATGACAACACCTTTGAGGGCGGGAATTATTTATAACATGGAATCAATATTTGCAGTATTCTTTGCATATATTATATTAACTGAGATCATGAATTTCAACCAGATAATCGGAGCGGTAATAATGATCTCTGGTTTACTCATTTCGGAATTTTCCGGATTGTTAAAATTAAATACATCAGTTGGAAAAAAGAATTAAAATTACTATAAGGGGTTTTGTACAGGGAATAGGTTTCAGATTTTTTACACTCAGCATGGCAAATGAATTCGGGATCAAAGGATTTGTGAAAAATTTATACAACGGCGATGTCGAGGCTGAAGCGCAGTCAACACCGGGTTTGCTTAATGATTTTGTATCAGAGCTTAAAATAGGTCCACGCGGCTCTTCAATTACATCAGTTTTTGTTGAAGAAATTCCTATGGTTCAAAATGAAACGGAATTCAGAATAGAATGATAATTTTTAGATTCCGTAAAAATTTCAATAAATCTCCTGAGATTTTGTAAAGCACGGGATACAGATTTTAACCTGTAATTATAAATATTCCATAAGATAAACTTTTTTTCAGGATATCTGTTCTACCTTATAATCAGTTCAAATTTGCAATTGACTATAAAAGTATAAAATAATATTATTGTTAAAATTTTATACGTGTCTATGACAACAAAACGCTACTTATTCTTTAAATAACCAGGAAAAATGCCGAAATTCAAAATATCAGCTACAGCACTTTTCATACTTATCATATTTTCAGGTTACACTTTCTCACAAAATGACGCATATAATTTTCTCAGACTCGATGTAGGAGCAAGGGCATCGTCGCTGGGCGGGAGTTTTGTTTCCAATACCGGTGACATAAATTCAATATTCTATAATCCTGCCGCTTTGTCAACGATTAAGAACACGCAGGCATCTGTCGGATTTTACAAATATCTTCTGGACATTAATTCAGGAAACATAGCTTACGGTCAAAGATACAAGGATGCCGGCTATTTCGGTGGTTCTGTAAGATACTTTAATTACGGCAGTTTTGAAAAATTCGATGAGCAGTCTAATCCATTGGGAACATTCTCAGCAAACGACCTCGCTTTGTCCGTAGGTTATTCAAACATGATAAGACCGAATTTTTATTACGGCGCAAATCTTAAATATATTTATTCCCAGATAGATGATTACAACTCTTCTGCAGTTGCAGTTGATTTCGGTCTGCTGTATGTAATACCATCCACAATGTGGAATTTCGGAGTAAGCGTATTAAATGCAGGCACACAGATCAGCAAATATAATTCCGAAAAGGAAGATCTGCCTCTTGATGTTAGAGTCGGCGTCAGCAAGCGTCTTGAACACCTTCCGGTAAGGATACATTTTGAGTTCAATGATCTTACCGCAAAGTCGGATGATTTTCTTAAGAAATTCAAGAATCTTTCAGTCGGAGGCGAATTTGATTTCAACGAATATATAAATTTCAGAGTAGGTTATAATAATGCGCAGAGACAGGATCTCAAGACCGGGAGTTCACTCGGTATAGCCGGATTTTCAACCGGCATCGGAATTAAATTCCTTGAGAATTATACATTTGATTACGGATTCAATTCTCTCGGTAATATCGGATCCACACATAAAATTGACATTGGATTTACTTTAAAATAATTTTACAAAGTTCATAAAAAAAAAGAGCCGGACAATAAAACTGCCCGGCTTTTTCTATTAAATCTCTTTAAAACTTTTAAAATATATTAAGTTTTACACCATTCTTCCGGATATTCCTGGAAAGCTTTTCAATTTCAGACAGAGTTGCATTAATGTTATTAAAGAACTCGTCATCATTGATGAATTTTCCGATCCCTTTTTCCTTATTGTTGATCCCTTTAACCACCAGATTTAAATTTGATGTCAGAGTGTCAATTGTATTAGTGAGAAGCTGTATTTCAGTTAAAGTATTTTTAAGTTCTCTTCCGTTATCTCCGACAGCCGCATCAATTGATTCCAGCGTATTGCCGGCTTTGCTTGTAAGTCCGTTTATTCCGGTTCTGCTTTCATTTACGAGCTGATTCAGATTCTGTGTGGTGGCTGAAAGATTACTGACAGTTGTTTTTATGGAGCTTTTCATGCTTTCGTTCCCAACAATATCATTTACATTAGCAATGACATCATTTAGCTTTTCAGTTGATTTTCTGAATTCACCTAAAAGAGATTTGACATCTGTCGTAATATCTTCAAAGGAATTCATAAGAGAAGTGAAATCAGCTCCCGGATTTCCTCTGAGAGGTGTGCCTTTGGTAACTTCAGCAGTGCTTTTACCAGGTTCGATGTAAAGGACTTTTCCTCCTGTAAGCTCTGTGGCGGCTACATAAATATCATAGTCTTTTTTCAGTCTTATATTCTTATCCAGACTGAAAGTAATTTTTACTGAATCGCCTTCAAGCTCTATTTTATCGATGGATCCTTTTTTCACGCCGTTTACACTGACAGGATCACCATCATTCAGTCCGCTTATTTTCGGAAAAAATGCAGTGTATTCGTCAAGTGAAAGATTAACAGAAAATCCCTTTGCCCAGAATATTGCAAATATCACCACCAGAGCGGCAACAAAAACAAAAAGTCCGACTTTAAACTCTGAAGATTTATTCTTTTGCATTATTAATCTAATTTAGATATATCAATAATTTTATATTTTATTACACCTGCAGGGACAGTGATCTCAACTGTTTCATTTATTTTCTTTCCAAGCAGAGCGTTACCGATCGGCGAAGTAACGGATATCTTATCTAGTTCAAAATCCGCTTCCTCCGGAGAAACAAGCGTATAAGTGAAATCCTCTTTCATAGACAGATCCCTGACTTTGACAACAGACAGAATGTAAACCTCATCAGAAGGCATTTCATCCGGAGAGATTATCTTTACTCTTGAAAGCATTGTCTCAAGTTTTCCTATCTTAAATTCCAGATGACTCTGCGCTTCCTTGGCTGCATCATATTCAGCATTTTCACTGAGGTCGCCATGGGAACGGGCTTCGGCAATTTTTTCCGCCATTAGTTTCCTTCCGTTTGTCTTCAGTTCCATTAGTTCATTTTCAATTTCTACCAATCTCGATCTTGTGAGATATACAATTTCCGAATTTTTCATCATTAATTAATATTTAATTAAATTTATTTTTTAATTTTTTTGGAATTATTTTTTTTCAGTTCTTCAGTATTTATCAGCAGCAAATGTCCGAGTTTATTTTTCTTGGTTTCAAGATAGTTTCTGTTTGTATTGTTTGCTTCTATCTCTATCGGCACACGTTCGACGATCTCAAGTCCGTATGCATTCAATCCAACGATCTTTTTGGGATTGTTTGTGAGAAGTCTCATTTTTCTTACACCCAGGTCCCTGAGTATCTGAGCTCCTATTCCGTAATTTCGGAGATCAGGAAGGAATCCTAATGCAAGATTTGCTTCTACTGTGTCCTTCCCCTCTTCCTGAAGGTTATACGCTTTAAGTTTGTTATGAAGTCCGATACCGCGACCTTCCTGTCTCATGTAAAGAACTATTCCCGAACCGTTCTCTTCTATCATTCTTAAAGACTGATGAAGCTGAGCGCCGCAGTCACAGCGCATTGAACCAAAGACATCACCTGTCAGACATTCAGAATGAACTCTCACAAGTACCGGCGCTTTGGTGTTAATTTTTCCCTTTATAATTGCTACGTGTTCCTTGTTGTCAACTTTGCTTCCGTAGAGAACTATGTTAAATTCCCCGAATTCGCTCGGAAGTTTTGACTCAACCAGTTTCTTTACAAGTTTTTCCTTCTGAAGTCTGAATTCAATCAGATCCTTAATGGAAATGATCTTTAATTTGAATTTCTCAGCTATAATAAACAGATCAGGCAGTCTGGCCATCTCTCCGTTTTCTTTCATTACTTCGCACAGAACTCCTGCGGGATAATGTCCGGAAAGTTTGGCAAGATCCACAGTGGCTTCTGTATGACCGGCTCTTCTCAGCACTCCTCCAGGAGCTGATCTCAGAGGAAAAATATGTCCGGGTCTTCCCAGGTCTGAAGGTTTTGTATTTTCATCTATGAGCGAAAGAATTGTTTTACTCCTGTCTGAGGCAGAGATCCCTGTTGTAGTTCCGAACAGATAATCTATGCTGACTGTAAAAGCTGTATCATGAAGAGAAGTATTATTATTTGTCATCATGTTCAGCTCAAGTTTCTTCAGTCTCTCGTCTTCCATGGGAACGCAGATCAGTCCTCTTGCGTGTTTGGTAAGGAAATTGACAAGCTCGGGCGTAGTCTTTTCCGCGGAAAATATCATGTCGCCTTCATTTTCCCTGTCTTCATCATCCACGACAATCACGACTTTGCCTTTTTTAAAATCGGCGATTGCGGATTCTATGGAACTTAAACTGTATTTTCGTTTACTGTTCAATTTTTATTAACCGAGTAATGATTTCTTTTCCGTTTCAATATCCGTAACTCCTATGATCGTTGTAACTGCTGATCTTTCCATTTTCACTTTAACGTTGTCGGAAATTTTTACGAGTAAGGTTTTATCGTCAAGACCTTCCACTAATCCGTGCATCCCTCCTGCTGTAATTATTTTGTCGCCTTTTTTAATGGACTCTAGGAGTTTCGCTCTTTCCTTCTGTCTCTTCTGCTGTGGTCTCAGGATCAGAAAATAAAAAATAAGAATTATCAGGAGAAAAGGAACTATTGATGATAATATTGATTCCATTCCGCCTGGTGCCTGCTGCATTAATATTGGTTTTATTATGTCCATTTCTGAATTTAGTTTTTAATTATTGTAAAATATTTTTTTATTTGTCACCGTTTCTGAGATATTTCTCAAGAAAATCTTTTTTAAAACTTTTAAAACTGTCATTTCTTATTGCCTCCCTGATATTCTTCATCAGATTGATATAAAATCCAACGTTATGAATTGTCGCAAGCTGAAATCCCAGCATCTCATTTGAAATGAATAAATGCCTGAGATATGCCAGTGAAAAATTCTTTGAAGTATATGACAGGAATCCCTCATCAGGGGAATTATTGTCAAACTTAAGCCTGGCGCTTTTCAGATTTATTTCTCCGTTTGTAGTGAACAGTCTTCCGTGTCTTGCATTCCTTGTCGGCATTACGCAGTCAAACATATCAACTCCTCTTTCAACGCATTCTAAAAGATCAACGGGAGTTCCGACTCCCATGAGATAACGCGGCTTATCTTTGCTCATCAGTTCGGTGCAGTGATCTGCCGTATCGTACATTATTGAATTCTCTTCGCCAACTGCAAGTCCGCCGATCGCATTTCCGTCGAAATCAATTTCCGAAAGCATTTCAATGCTCTCTTTCCTGAGATCCCTGAAAGTACTTCCCTGATTAATTGAAAATAAAAACTGTTTCCTGCCGTATCTGCTTTCTGTTACCGAAAAATGCTCAAAACATTTCTTTTCCCATCTGAAAGTAAGACCAATGGATTTTTTAACTCTTTCATAATCGCATGGATAAGGCAGACATTCATCCAGCGGCATCATAATATCTGATCCAATTGATCTCTGAATGTCAATTACTTTATCAGGTGTGAAGAAACATTTATCTCCGTTCAAATGGGATGAAAACTCCACTCCTTCTTCTGAAATTTTTCGCAGCTTTGCAAGACTGAAGACCTGAAATCCTCCGCTGTCTGTAAGAAGACTTCTGTCCCAGTTCATGAATTTATGAAGTCCGCCTGCATTTTCCAGAACTTCCGTTCCGGGTCTGAGAAAAAGATGATAAGTATTTGCAAGGATAATTCCCGTGTCAAATTCAAGAAGCTCTCTTTGCTCAAGAGCTTTCACATTTCCAAGCGTACCCACAGGCATGAATACCGGAGTTTCAAATTCCGAACCGGCGGTTTTTATCAAGCCCGTCCTGCATTTGACGCCTGCTTCACTGCTGTTATAAAGAACTTTAAAAAAATCATTATTCATGTCAGTCGCTGTCCGGTTGAAATATTTCAGATCGTATCAAAATTTTCATGTTTATTATCTTACCGGATCCCAGCTTTTTGAAACTGACCTGTTGAATAAAAAAACTGAAATTGAATTTATAGTCCAGTTCCAGAATACTTTTGTATAACCGTATTTTCTGTATCTTCTCGGAGATTCATAAATTATCAGATCATCTATGAATTTTATCTTACCGGTTTTTCTTAACCTTCTGTAAAGATCAAAATCTTCTCCGGCAATCATTTTTTCATCGTAACCTTTCACTTCAAAAAATTTTTCCCTAAGTACAATATGACATTCTCCTCTGCCCATTCCCATCAGGAATTTATTCAAAAACCTTACATAATTATTATAAAATCCGTGAAACATTCTGTCAGACAGAATCTCTTCATCCGGGAAAACCTTAATCCTGCATGCAAGGGCGGATATATTCCCGCCGCTGAATTCAGTTTCGATCACTCTCATAAAATAGCCGATATCTTTTATATAGGTATCAGCATTTAAAAAAACGAGAACATCTCCCGAAGAATTTTTTGCGCCTTCATTCCTTCCCCGGGAGATGTTCTGCGGAATATTTTTATTTTTTAAGATAACCCTGTCAGCCAATTCCTCAGAGATCTCAGGAGTCTTATCCGTACTGCCTCCGTCACTGACAATGATTTCCAGATCGTGATCTTTTTTAAAATTATCTTCGAACTGCGATAATGTTCTTCTAATTAATTTCTCTTCATTAAGAGCCGGTATAACTATGCTTATCTTTTTTCTGGATAAACCGTTATCAGGCATTCAATAAAATCTGAGTTCCTTTTTTATTAAGTGTTTTGATTCCTTTGGCAGAGACTTTTATTGTAACCCATCTCTTTTCCTCTTCGAGCCAGATCCTCTTCTTCTGGAGATTCGGGAGCTGTCTTCTCTTCGTCTTATTGTTGGCGTGCGAAACGTTATTTCCAACCAAAGGTTTTTTTCCTGTAACTTTACAGATTTTTGACATATTATTATTCTTAATTACGGTTTATAAGGTTTATAAGTGGATTCGTAAACTTTCATATTCCTGTCAAGAAATTTGAATGTTCCCCTGTCAGTCTTTATAGTATCCACAATTCTGACATTTATGAGTTTTGTATCAACGCCGGTGTCCGGACACTTAACCATGACGTCGTGCTTCTTTCCGAGCTTGTTAGCTTTATCGGCAAATGTTTGTTGTTTGGCCATTTTGTTTTATTTCAAAATTTTAATTTACAAATATAAATTTATGGTCTTTAAAAATAAAGTCCATTGTGTTTCTTTTGGTGATTACTGCAGTTACAATTAATTTCCGTCCTTATTCAATTCCTGACGGATCTTTTCATTAACGCCGCTCCTTACCATGTCCTCGGCTTTATATATCATGTTCTTTATTGCGATCGGTGATGATTTTCCGTGTCCGATAATTGAAACACCGTCAACACCGAGCAGCGGAACTCCACCGTATTCCTGATAATCAAAATCCTTTAACACTACATTCTTCAAAGTTCCATACATGACACCTACCCACAGCTTATGAAAAAAACCTTTTTCCGAATAAGCTTTGAATTTGCTTTTCATTACATCCAGAACGCTTTCAGCAAATTTCAGAATTACATTCCCTGTGAATCCGTCACAAACAATTATATCGGCTTTCCCTCTTAAAACGTCTCTGCCTTCCACGTTACCTATGAAATTCAAACCTGATTTCTCAAGCAGTTCATGAGCTTCAATGGTCAGAATATCGCCTTTTGATTTTTCTTCCCCGACGCTCAGCAAACCAATGCTGGGCTTTTCAATTCCGTGCACATACTTCATGTAAATACTTCCCATTATTGCAAATTCAAGCAGATGTACAGCTTTACAGTCCACGGAAGCTCCAACATCGAAAACCATTGTCCTGCCCTGATCCGTGGGGAAAAGAGAACCAATGGTCGGTCTTCCAACGCCTTTGATCCTTCCAAGTTTAAGTATTGAAGCGGTCATTACCGCTCCTGTATTTCCCGCGCTGATAAAAGCATCAGCTTTTCTCTGTTTGACAAGATCCAGACCTACGCTGATAGATGAATTGGGTTTTGATCTCAGGGATTCTGTCGGAGAATCTTTCATGGTAACCGTCTCATCTGCATTTATGACAGTGATATTTTTCAGAGAGACTTTGTGCTTGAGAATTTCCTCATTTATCAGATTTTCTTTTCCGACAAGAAATATTTCGAGTTCATTCTGCTTTTCCTCGGCAGCAATAATTGCGCCGGATACATCATTCAAAGGAGCAAAATCTCCTCCCATAGCATCCACAGCAATTTTTATTTTACTCATCAGATCCCGTTATAAAAATTAACTTCAATTTATGAAATTCAGAAATGCAGCAAAGGAGGGAAAAGAATTATTTCTTTGGCTGCATTATGCTTTTACCGTCATAAAATCCGCATGACGGACAGACTCTGTGCGAAGGTTTCATTTCATTACAGTTTGGGCATGACATTAATGTCGGCGCAGTCGCTTTGTAATGAGTCCTTCTTTTTCGTCCTCTTGCTTTGGAATGTCTTCTTTTAGGATTTGGCATTTTATATTATTTTTATTTATTTATTTTTTAATAATTTTTCCCATACAGGATTAATTTCAATATCGTCCTTTTTTGGGATGAGTTCATCTGTTTTTTTTCCGCAGCTGACACACGCTCCGTTTACTTCGTCCGGAACGTTTCGCATCGGAACTGAAAGCAGGACAAAATCCCTGACATCATTTCTGATATTTATCACCTGCGTATTCGGCGGTATGAATTTAATGTCATCATCTGTTTCAAAACCCGATTCGGAATTTCTCAGATCAAATTTATAAACTATTTCAAAATCATTGTTAAGCCGGAAAGTTCTCATCTCCAGACATCTGTCACATTCGTTCTGATATTCACCGGAAATTTTAATTTTAAGATCTATCTGGGATCCGGTTTTCAGCACCTTTACGTTTACTCTGATATCGGATATGAAATTTATGTTCTCCACTTCCAGATCTTTGGCAGAAACTTCAAACAGAAGATCTGTTTCACTTTCTCTGAGGTTATGAATGTTAATTTTCATATATCATCAATAATTATAAAGAACAATAAAATTATTACAGCTGTAATTTACCTATAAAGCTGTTAATTGTAAAAGTTGAATTAAAACTCAGACTCCGATCAGAGCTTTGTAAGCTTCAGAATCCATGAGATTATTGATCTCATCCATATTCGAAGGTCTGATCTTAATTATCCATCCGTCATTGTAAGGATCGGTATTAACAATGGAAGGATTATCATTTATTCCAGTATTTACTTCAATAATATTTCCGGATACCGGGGAATAGACCTCTGAAACTGTTTTTACAGCTTCAATTGAACCGATAACATCACCCATTTTTACATCACTCCCGGTGTCAGAAGTAATATCAAGATAAATGATATCACCGAGCTCGCCCTGAGCATAATCGGAAATTCCGATTACACAGACATCGCCGTCAAGCTTAACCCACTCGTGATCTTTGGTATACTTTAATGCAGCAGGAAAATTCATCTGAAATAAATTTGATTTTAGAAATTGCAATTTAATGTTTTTATATGTGTGATTCAATTGAGAAAAGCTGACTGATTTAAAAAATATATTATAACTAACATATGTCATTTTTTTCTCTTACTGTTTTACTTAACTTCTTGAAATTTTAAATAAAGGAAATAATATGAAAAAATTAATCTACACTATCTTTTTTTTATCAATATTCATTTCAGCAGTATCTTTTTCACAAATTCCATCATATACTTTAGAAGTTAAGAATGGTAATTTTGTTAATGCAAATACCTTCACTTTTGACATAGTATTCACACATACTGATGCGAATGTCTGGGAGACTGCTAGTTGGCAGTATTTCTTCAGAGTTGATAATGCTTTCTTTGGAGGCGGTACTGTAACATACGCGTACGATTCTTCCGGTGGAGATGCAATCTCTGATCTTCCGGTTGCTTTCAGACCAAGAAATCCTCAGTCAGTAGTTCAAACTACTTACAGAGAATTAAGATTACCAGCTAATTCACTTCCCGGAACAGGAAACGGTTTAATTGTTCCTCAGGGAGTTCCTACCTTAATAGGTAGAATGAAAGTAACAAGTACCAACCCATTGGTTTTTGCATCTCTCAGCTTTATAATAAGGGACAGCTGCGAATCACCGATCTCAATTAATAGAACAAAGATCAACATCTATGATCAAAGTGATCTGTTAAACAAAGAAGTAACCAGATGTGCAAATCACAGTGTAAATCTGAATTTTCCACCTCCCATTATTCCTATTGCAAATTTTTATTCAAATATTCAGATAATCAATTCAGGGCAAAGTGTTAATTTTTCAGATTCTTCTTTAAATTCTCCAACTAACTGGTCTTGGACATTCCAGGGAGGAACACCTTCAGTATCGACGCAAAAAAATCCAGCCGGAATATTTTATAATACACCGGGAATTTTTGGTGTAACTTTAATTGCTTCGAACTCTGCGGGATCAGACACAATCACAAAATCAGGTTATATTACAGTTAACCCTTACTGTCCATTCACATGGCAGTCTTTTATAAAAGCATCCGATGCCGGGAATAATAAAGACAGTATAAAATTCGGTATGTCACCTTTTGCTACAGATCTTCTTGATACTTGTCTTGGCGAATCTATAATTCCACCACCTCCTCCTGCAGGAGCTTTTGATCAGAGGTTTGTACTTTCCACAAATGACGGAGTAAGAACTGATTTCAGGAATGATACAGTGATGATGAGAAAATGGAAAATGAATTTTCAGCCGTCGACTTCAGGTTATCCGTTTACATTTACATGGAAAAACTCAGACTTTCCGACAGACGGTTCCTTTTTTCTGAAAGATCCTTCAGGAATCATTGTAAATATTAATATGAGAAATCAGAACAGTTATGTATTGACAAATTCTGCAATCAATTCTCTGAACATAGAATATGAATATAATACAACAAAAGAAATTTCCGTCAACAGCGGATGGAATATGATAAGCATTCCAATAAGTCTGTCTGACATGAATCCGTCAGTAATATTTCCGGGTGCCGCTTCACCTGCATATTATTATAATAACGGATATGTAAGTACAAATGTATTGCAGATCTCGAAAGGATACTGGGTTAAGTTCAATAACCCGGGAAGTTATTTTGTAACCGGAATTCCTTTAAGTCCAAAAAATATTAATGTTGTTTCTTCATGGAATATAATTGGTCCGTTTGATGAAAATATTCCTGTAAATAATATTGTTACAGTTCCATCCGGTTTGTTATCATCTAATTTCTTTGAATACAATGACGCTTACTATATTGAAGACACATTAAAAGCCGGTAAAGGATACTGGATCAAATCAAACGCCAACGGTTATATAAAGAATGGTACCGGTGATAATGTAGTTATGAATACTCATATAGATTATAACACACTGATCACTTTTGATTTTTCTGATGCTAACGGAAGATCAGCTAAGCTTTTTCTTACAGGAGAGTCAGGTAATATTCAGAATTCAGATCTCCCGCCTGTACCGCCGGCAGGAGTTTTTGACGTAAGATTTTCATCTGATAAGTTTATTGAATCTGTAAATCAAAATCAGATCGTTAGAATAAATTCCGCAGAAATGCCCTTTAAATTAAAAGTTACAAATCTAAACGGGGCAAAGATCAGAGTGAAAGATAATGTAACCGGAAATTTACTAAATAAAGAATTAACAGATAATGATGAGATAATTATAAACTCTCCTTTGGATAACTTCACTGTTATAAACGAATCCCAAATTCCCGAGAGCTACGGATTAAGTCAGAATTTTCCGAATCCTTTTAACCCTTCCACAACTATAAAATATCAGATCCCTGAGGATGGAAAAGTCAATATCGTTATTTTTGATGTGCTTGGACGTGAATTAATGACTCTTGTTGATAAGGTCCAGAATGCAGGGAAATATGAAATGGAATTCAATGCGGGAGATCTATCATCCGGTATTTATTTCTACAGATTGATATCAGGAGATTTTTCTGATCTGAAAAGAATGGTATTACTTAAGTAATTTTCAATTTTAAAAACAATTATATGACAAAATTTATTTACACTATAATATTTACCGGAGTCTTTTATTCAGGATTTTCATTTGCTCAGATCCCGGAATATAATTTAGATATTAGAAACGGAATACAAGTTAATGCTAATACATTCACTTTTGATATAGTATTTACACATACTGATGCGAATGTCTGGGAGACTGCCGGATGGCAGTATTTCTTTAGAGTTGATAATGCTTTCTTTGGAGGCGGTACTGTAACATACGCGTACGATTCTTCCGGCGGAGATGCAATCTCTGATCTTCCGGTTGCTTTCAGACCAAGAAATCCTCAGTCAGTAGTTCAAACTACTTACAGAGAATTAAGATTAGCAGCCAACTCACTTCCCGGAACAGGAAACGGTTTAATTGTTCCTCAGGGAGTTCCTACCTTAATAGGTAGAATGAAACTTACAAGCACCAATCCTCTGGTATTTGCTTCATTTAACTTCATCATCAGAGACAGTTGTGAATCACCGATCTCAGTTACAAGAACAAAGATCAACATCTATGATCAAAGTGATCTGTTAAACAAAGAAGTAACCAGATGTGCAAATCACACTGTTAATTTAAACTTTCCAATTACATTACCGCCGGTAGCTGATTTTAACTCGAATTTTCAGTTAATTGAATCAGGTCAGAGTATTGATTTTTTTGATGCTTCTTCAAATACACCTACATCATGGCAATGGACGTTCCCCGGAGGAAGCCCGAGTTCATCAACATTGAAAAATCCTTCCGGTATAGTTTACAATACTCCCGGAGTTTACAATGTTTTCCTTCGTGCATCTAATTCATTTGGTTTTGATACTCTGACGAAAGTAAATTATATTTCAGTTCAATCGATTTTGAATTCCTGTCCAATTACATGGAAATCTAAAATTATTGCAACTGACGCAGCAAATAAAAAAGACACTGTAATGATTGGAATGTCCCCATTTGGTTCATATGGGATTGATACTTGCCTGGGAGAATATCTGTTACCTCCTCCACCTCCTGCCGGAGCTTTTGATTTTAGATTAATTCTTCCTCCTACATATACTTTAGATGCTACAAAATTTGATTTCAGAAAAGATACGTTATCAAGTTCTGTATATTGGATGAATTTTCAAACATCAGTCTCCGGTCCTATTGTTTTCAGTTGGAATCCATCTTCTTTTCCAACTACAGGACAGTTTTTTCTCAGGGAAGATATAATGGGAACGAATATTAATATGAAAAGTCAGAACAGTTTTGTCCTGAATAATCCGGGAATTCGATTCCTGAGAATAGATTATGAATTCAGAGCAACTTATCCAATTTCAATAAACAATGGTTGGAATCTTATCTCTGTTCCTCTTCAAGCATTTGATATGTCAGTCAGTTCATTATTTGAATTTGACGTTACAACAGCATTCAGTTATAATAACGGTTATATAAATGTACCTACTCTATTTAACGGAACGGGATATTGGATAAATTTTCCAAACGCTAGAAGTTATGATATTTCAGGTATAATCAGATATAATAAAATCATTAACGCAACAGAAGGTTGGAATATGATCGGTCCTTATGAGGAAGAAATACCCGTGAATAAAATCATCACTATTCCAAATAGTATTTTAATTTCGGATTTTTTCGGATATAATAACGGATATTTTTCTGAGGACACATTAAAGCCCGGCAAGGGATATTGGATCAAGACATCCGGACCGGGAATTATCATGAAAGATACAAATGACAGTTTTGTTTCTTTACCGGTTACTGAACAGAAAAATAACTTAAATGAAAAATTCACAATTGAATTTAGTGATTTAAATCAAAATGTTTTCAATCTATACCTTGTAAATAAAAATGAATTAACATCTCAATTTGAATTGCCTCCTGTCCCTCCAGTTGGTATTTTTGATGTAAGATTTATTAATGATAAGTTTGTTGAATCGTTTGGAAAAACCAACTCGATAAAGATTAATTCTGCTGATAGACCTTTGAAAATTATTGCTCATAATCTTTTCAACAAAAAAATCAGATTGAAGGATAATCTCGGCGGTTCGGTTATAAATAAACTCCTGAAAGAAAATGAAGAGATTTTATTAACTTCATCTGTTGATAACCTTATGCTTGTTGATGAAACATCCGTTCCTGTTTCATACGGGATTGATCAGAATTATCCAAATCCTTTTAATCCTTCAACAAAAATAAATTATCGGATCCCTCAGGATGATAAAGTAAGGATAATTGTTTATGATATACTTGGCAGAGAGATACTAAAGCTAGTTGATGAACAGCAGCAGGCAGGCAGATACGAAATTAGTTTTAATGCATTTAATCTTTCTTCAGGAATTTATTTCTACAAATTTGAATCCGGAGATTTTAAAGATCTGAAAAAAATGATATTATTGAAATAAAATTTAAAAAAACAAATCACTTAAAACTATTTTTTTTATGAAAAAAATTTACTTAGTGTTATTTTTCCTGATGTGTTTTAATCTGAAACCGGGTTTTGCTCAGAATCCCGCATATACACTGGAAATAAAAAATTTCTATCTGGTAAATTCAAATGCCATCACTTTTGACATGGTATTTACGCATACAGATGCCAATGAATGGAAAACTGCAGGATGGCAGTATTTTTTTCTTTTGAACAGTGATTTCTTTTCAGGGGGAACAGTTTCTTACCAGTTTGATTCGACAGGAGGAGATGCTGTTTCTGATCTGCCGCCTGCTTTCAGACCAAGAAATCCGGTTGCTCTGCCTGACGGCAATCTGCCGGGATATCATGAGCTGAGACTTGCATCCAATACTCTGCCGGGATTCAGCAACGGTTTGATCATTCCCCAGGGAATACCTACTCTTATCGGCAGAATGAAATTAACAAGTTCCAGCCCGCTGAATTTAAGCGCACTTGATTTTACTATCAGAGACAGCTGTGAAACACCTCTCTCAGTAACAAGGACAAAACTTACTGTTTATAATCCGGCTGATTCTCTCGTCAGGGAAGTAACGGTATGCGCCGGTCACTCTGTTAACACAGCTTTAACAAATCCTCCGGTGGCATATTTCAAAACCACTTATCAGAGTATATATGAAGGTCAGAGCATTAGCTTTACGGATACTTCAACATTCAATCCGACCGCGTGGCAGTGGTTATTCCCGGGAGGAACTCCTTCAACCTCATCAGTTCAGAATCCAGCTGGAATTACTTACGCAGCTCCGGGAAATTACGATGTAACCCTGATAGCTTCCAATGCATTCGGGTCAGACACGATAACAAAATCATCTTATATTACCGTTAATTCGATCTGCACTCAGACCTGGATTGCCAAGATCAAGGCTGAGGATTCCGGGAATGAAAAAGACAGTATTGAATTCGGTACATCACCTTTTGCTACAGATCTTTTGGATACCTGTCTCGGAGAATTTTACATTCCTCCTCCTCCGCCTACAGGAATATTCGATCTCAGATTCGTTCTTGCAAATGACGAAGGCGTTAATAAAGATATAAGGAATGATACTAATATTAACATTAAATGGAAAATGAATTTTCAGCCTTCGTCTTCAGGATATCCCATAACTTTTACATGGAATAATTCTCAGTTTCCGTCTACAGGTAATTTCCATCTCAAGGACAGCCTGGGATTGATTGTTAATGTTAACATGAAAGATCAGAACAGTTATGTTTTGAATTCTTCCGGAATAAGCAAACTATATATTGAATACTCTTATTACTCTACTAAAAGTATTTCTGTCCTAAACGGATGGAATATTGTCAGCGTGCCACTTGACGCTCCTGATATGTCTGTCAGCACTATTTTCCCGGGAGCAGTATCGCCTGCATATTCTTATAATAACGGATATGTGAATTCAACCACACTCGAGAACGGAAAAGGATACTGGCTGAAATTTGATACTGCCCGCAGTTATTCCATAGACGGTTTGCCGGTTGATACGCAAAATATCCATGTAAATTATTTATGGAATCTGATCGGTCCGTTTGACAGTGACATTCCTGTCAGCAGTATTATTTCCGTCCCGTCAGGATTGATATCTTCTTATTTCTTCGGATTCAACCACGGTTATATAATTGAAGATACTCTCAGATCAGGCAGAGGTTACTGGATAAGGTCCAACAGTATAGGATATCTTAAAAACGGATCTGCCGATAATACTTCCCCGAAAACTGAAAATGTCTTTAATAAACTGGTAACTTTAAGTTTTACTGATATGTCAGGTAAAACTGCAGAATTATATCTAAGCAGAGAATCAGGAATGATCACCAACGCCGGGCTTCCGCCGGTTCCTCCGAGCGGAATATTTGACGTCAGATATTCCTCTGATAATTTTATTGAACTGATAGGAAGAGATCATATTATTAATATGAGTTCAACTGACAGACCGTTAAAACTGAGAGTAACGAATCTTAACGGCACAAAGCTTAAGCTGAGAGATAATATTGACGGCAGTATCATGAACATGGAATTAAGCGAGAACGAGGAAATAACCATCAATCCGTCACTTGATAATTTTACGGTAATAAGCGAAACGACTATTCCGGATTCATATGAACTCAGTCAGAATTATCCGAATCCTTTTAATCCGTCAACTCATATTAAGTATCAGATTCCAAAAGACGGAAAGGTAAAATTAATTATTTATAACGTTCTTGGAAAGGAAATACTGACACTTGTGGATAAATTTCAGCAGGCAGGCAGATATGAGATCAATTTTAATGCTGTGAATCTCTCTTCAGGTATATATTTTTACAGATTCGAATCAGGAGATTTTACTGACCTTAAGAGAATGATTCTGCTGAAATAATTTATTGTTATAAAATTTCAGTAATTAGATATTTATGTTTAAATTTGGTTTTATCTTATATTTAGTATTTATGGTTTCTCTGAACAATAATTTTGCTCAGGATCCTGACGGGAAACTTTATACCGGCAGGGATATAAATTATTATCAAATGGTCAATTCCGATAATTTTAACCGGGATAATGGCAATAATCCGGATTACAATAATTCAAATTCAGTTGATTTTTCCTGTCCAATTTCATGGCAGGCAAAAATTACCGCAACTGATGCTGCGAACATTAAGGATTCGGTTGTGATCGGAATGTCACACAACGGCACCTACGGAATTGACACCTGTCTCGGAGAATATCTCATTCCCCCCGCTCCTCCGCAGGGAATTTTTGATTTCAGAATTATTATTCAGCCCTCTTACAATCTGGATGCAGTCAGATCGGATTTCAGAAAAGATACAGCTCTTAATGTAAAATACTGGCTCAATTTTCAGGGATCTGTCGAAGGACCTATTACTTTCAGATGGGAACCGTCTTCTTTTCCGTCTAATGCTCAGATTTTTCTCAGAGATGATATTCTCGGAACAAATATAAACATGAAAACCCGTAATACTTTTGTTCTGAATAATTCCGGTGTTAGGTATCTAAGAATTGATTACGAATACTTTACAACTGCACCTGTCGCAGTAAGCGAAGACTGGAATATTGTATCAGTCCCTCTGCTTGCGTCCGATATGTCCGTATCTTCTTTATTCGAATCTGACGCAGCAAACGCATACGCTTACAGCAATGGTTATACAATAGTTGATTCACTTGCAAATAGTATAGGTTACTGGATCAAATTTCCGGCTGCAAAAAATTATAACATAGCAGGTGTTTTGCAGCAGAATAAAGAAATAAATGTTGTCAGCGAATGGAATATGATAGGTCCGTTTGAAGAGAACATCCCGGTAAATAAAATTGTCTCAGATCCGGACGGACTTCTGATTTCACCGTTTTTCGCTTATCAGAACGGATACTATTCCGATGACACTTTAAGACCAGGCAAGGGTTACTGGGTAAAGGCAAACGGCAACGGTAAGTTCCGGAAAGATACTGCCGCAATGTTCAGACCTTCGGGAGAACTGTATTCCGACCAGGATAAAAATGACATGATGGAAATCGAAATATCGGATCATAAAGGAAATGTGTCGAGACTTTATCTTACCGACGCAGATAAAATTCATTTGAATTACGAATTACCGCCGGTTCCGCCTGCGGGTATTTTCGATTCAAGGTTTGAATCCGGCAAATATGTTGAAGCTTTAGGGAAAAACCATAACATAAAAATAAATTCTTCTGAAAGACCTTTGTATATAAAAGCTCTTAATGTTAAAAACAAAAAAATCCGGCTGAGTGATAACTTTAACGGAGAAATTTTAAATGTACAATTAAAAGAAGGTGAAGTGATAACCATCAGCAGCGCACTGGATAATTTTCTTATTTCGGATGAATCAGTTTTGCCTCTGTCTTATCAGCTTTCTCAGAATTTTCCCAATCCTTTTAATCCGGTTACTGTAATTAATTTTCAGCTGCCATTGAACGGCACGGTAAAACTTTCTGTGTTTAATATACTTGGACAGGAAGTGAAGACACTGCTTAACGATTTCAGACAGGCTGGAAATTACAGTATTGAATTTAACGCGGCGGATCTCTCATCAGGGATTTATTACTACAAGCTTCAGACAGGTAACTTCAGTGATATAAAATCAATGATTTTAATAAAATAAATTTTCAAAATGAAAAAAAGTTTTCTTTCTATTTTATTTATCTTCTTCCTTAACTGTATCTCTAATGCGCAGTTTGTCAAGATACCTTTAATAGTTTCAGACGGCTCTTCAAACGGAATTGATACTTTATTTTTCGGAATAGATCCCGCAGCGACAAACGGAATTGATGCAGCATTCGGTGAACAGGAACTGCCTCCTCAGCCTCCTACCGGAGTCTTTGATGCAAGATTTATAGATACCCAGCTGCGTGATAGTATTATGTTTGCGCAGGGAACCGTTCAGGGGCTTGCAAAAGATTACCGCCAGGGAAGCAATCTTACGGAAAGTCCAAGAACTCACGAAGTTCAGTTTAAAAAAGGCTCAGGCAGTATTATTCAGTTTAATATGCCTCAGTTTCCAAGCGGTGTAACTCTGAGATTTGTAGATCTTTTCGGAGGATTTTTTCTTGATACGACTTTCACTTCACCCGGCAGTCTGACAAATAACTATTTCAATCTTTCCGACAAAGTATTCATGTATGCTCAATATCAGAGACCACAGCCGGTAGAATTAATTTCATTTACGCATATAATAAACGGGAATAATGTATTGTTGAAATGGGTCACCTCACTGGAAATAAATAATTCGGGTTTTGAAGTACAGAGAAAAAAAAATTCGGGCAATAACTGGACAGCGCTTTCATTCATAAAAGGACATAATAATTCCAACCAGACCCATGAATATTCATATGAAGATCTTAATCTTCCCGCGGGTACATATTCATACAGGTTGAAGCAGATAGATTTTAACGGAAACTTTGAATATCTGGATCTTTATGAAACAGTTGTTATCGGTTCTCCGCTCACATTTCAGCTGTATCAGAATTTTCCAAATCCGTTTAATCCGTCCACTCTGATTACTTTCCAGATTCCCGAAAGCGGATTGACTCAGCTCAGGATATTTGATGCAAAAGGAAATTTAGTAGAGAAATTGATTGAACAGGAACTTAATGAAGGTTACTATAAAATAAGATTTAATGCGGCAAACATTCCAAGCGGAATTTATTTCTACAGGCTGGAATATAAAGGTAATTTGGTAAACAAAAAAATGATCGTAACCAAATAAATACTGCTGTTAGCGTGTATTATTTTTACGAAATTTTATTATTCAGACTTTCCTGAAATAAAGCGTATTCACCACGCCGATAAAATTATTCACGCTTTCTTCCGGAGTGAAATTATTTTCGATGCAGATTTCCTGAAATTCATGCACGGTCAGAAAGTTCTGAACGGAGTCGGAAAGATAATTATAAGCGCTTTTACTCTTTGATAATTTATTACCGAGAAAAGGCATTATCCTGCTGAAGTAATAATTGAAGACCCTGGAACTCAGCCTCTGTGCTTTAAACATCTCTATCACAACCAGATAGCCTCCTTTTCTGAGCACTCTGTTAATTTCTTTCAGAGATGCCCCGAGATCCTCAAAATTCCTGACACCAAAACCAATAGTCACAAGATCAATGCTTTCATCTTCAAAACTCATAGATGAAGCTTCCGACTGAATAAGTTCAAGTCGGTTATCGTTAATTTTTGTCCTCTGAATTTCAAGCATCTTGCTTGAAATATCGACTGCATATATTTTTTCAGGGCTGAGCTTCAGCAGCTCCATCGTTAGGTCACCTGTGCCTGACGCAAGATCAACAATGTTTACAAACTTCATATTTTTCTTTTCAAGATTTCTGACGATCTTTCTTCTCCATACAATATCACTGCGCATTGTAAACAGATGATTTAGTCTGTCATAAGTCGGGGCGATGCTGTCAAACATTTCCTCGATCTTTTCTCTTGATTTGTCAGGCTGCATATTCAACTGAATCTGATTGATTTAACCGGATCCAGCCTCGAAGCAAGAAATGAAGGTATAAGCGTTGCCGAAAGAGTTAGAATGAAAGTTATAACAGATATAAAAATTATGTAATCCGGATTCAGTAATATAGGTACGCTTTTCATGTAATATTCCTCCGGCAGTGAAAAGAATTTATATTTCATTTCAAGATAACAAATTCCAAGTCCTGCAATGTTTCCAAGTATAATTCCTATAACTCCAATCAGCATTCCGTCAAAAAGAAAAATACGCACTATTCCGGATTTGCTGACTCCGAGAGTTTTCAATACTCCAATAGACTGAGTCTTCTCAAGGACGAGCATCAGAACAGTTCCTACAATATTGAAGGTCGCAACGAGAATTATCAGTCCGAGCACGATCGGTATTGGGGCTTTCTGGAGTTCCACCCATGTGAAAAGCGGTTTATATAACTTAAAAAGGGATTTGGGATAATAAGGATATCCGATATCTGCTTTTATCTGTCTTACCACTTCTTCCGCTCTGTTAACATCATTAAGCTCTATCTCTATTCCCGTTACATTATCTCCAAAATTGAAAAGTTTCTGCGCGGTATTAATGTCAGTATAAATTATTATATCATCAAGGTCTCTCAATCCCGTTTCATAAATTCCGCTGACTATGAATTGTTTTATCTTGGGCTGATTGAAAGGTCCCGGAATGCCGTTTATACCGAAAACAATTACCTTATTGCCCGGTTCAATTCCGAGTTTACCGGCAAGCTTGTCTCCGATGATCAGCTTTGAAAATATACTGTCCTGTGGCGTAAGGTCAAAAGTTCCTCTGACAACCTTGCTGCGCGCAGTTGAAAGGTCTGTTTCTATATTGATCCCCTTTAAAATAATCCCTTCCACAACTGATTTATATCTTATCACCGCCTCTTTCTGAACTATGGGAGAGATTCCCTTCAGACCTTTAATATCGTTTTTCATTTTCTGAATTGCAGCTTCATGATCCGGAAGTCCTTCTGATAGAAATGAAGATATCTGAATATGAGAAACCAGTCCGGCTACCTTGTCACGGATCTCTTTTTCAAATCCGTTGAGAACCGATACAGTAATTATAAGCGCTGCAACCCCGAGCGTTACCCCAAGTATGGAAATATATGTGATGAAAGAAATGAATTTTGATTCACCTTTTGAAAACAGAAATCTCCCGGCAATGAACAGTTTATAATTCATACTTTATTTTTCCATCAAGTATGCTTTTATGAATCCGTCAATCTCCCCGTCCATTACTCCCTGCGTATCGCTTGTTTCAAAATCTGTTCTGTGGTCTTTTACCATGTTGTAAGGATGAAATACATAAGACCTGATCTGACTTCCCCATTCGATCTTTTTCTTAGAGCTTTCAATTGACTGAATTCTGGCAAGTTCTTTTTCTTTTTCGATCATGTAAAGTTTTGATTTCAGCATTTTCATTGCATTCATCTTGTTCTGGTTCTGTGATCTTTCGTTCTGACACTGAACCACAATTCCCGAAGGATGATGAGTGATACGGATCGCTGTTTCTACTTTGTTAACATTCTGACCGCCCGCTCCTCCTGCCCTGAATGTGTCTATTTTTATGTCAGCGGGATTTATCTCTATTTCAATCTCATCATCAATTACAGGACTTACATAAACCGCAGCAAATGAAGTGTGCCTTTTTTTATTTGAATCAAACGGTGAAATCCTTACCAGTCGGTGAACTCCGTTCTCAGCTTTGAGATATCCGTAAGCGTATTCTCCGCTTACTTCCACTGTTGCGCTTTTTATTCCTGCCCCGTCCCCGTCCAGTCTGTCCACCAGACTTGCCTTGAATCCGTTCTTCTCGCAGTATCTGAGATACATTCTTAACAGCATCTCCGCCCAGTCCTGGGATTCAGTTCCACCTGCTCCGGAATTTATAGTAATGATTGCATCTCTGATATCATCCTTGTCGGAGAGCATGTTTTTGAATTCAATCTCCGACAGTTCCTTTTCGAATACATCAATGTCCCTGACAATCTCTTCTGTAAGAGATTCATCTTCTTCTGACTCTGCCATTTCTATCAGAGAGTTAATGTCGTTGAATTTTCTTTCTACTTTGCTGTATTCTTCAACCCATTTTTTAAGATTGGATATTTCCTGAAGGATTTTTTGCGCGGACTTATTGTCTTCCCAGAATTTTTCATCGTTTATGCCGGATTCCAGTTCCTTAGTTCTTGTTATCTTTTTATCGATTTCAAAGAAACCTCCGTAATGAATCTATTTTATCTTTCGAATCCTTTAATCTGTACTTCTGCTGTTCAAACATTTTTTATTGGTTTAATTTATTAATCGTTTATTTATCAATTTCCATTTTAAGCAATGCAGATGCAAGTGTCTTGCCCTGAGCATCGAGCTTGAGCGATACAGTTCCGCCGCCGCCTAAAGTATTGTTCAGTATGAAATTCAAAGCGCTGATATTCGGCATTTCATATCTTATTACTTCGCCTTCGCAAATTCCTTCAAAGAATTTTTTCACTTTCTCTGCAGTGACTTCTTTTCTTATGAGTTCATAATCTTCTTTCTTGTAAGCAATAAGACCTATGTTAGCCGCATCGCCTTTATCACCGCTTCTGCCGTGACAGATTTCTTTTAATTGAATTTTCATTTTCGGATAATTTAAATTTTTAAAGCTTCATTCTCAGTTCTGATCCTTACAGACAGCATAGCTGCATTCAGTATCGTAAATACAACAGCCGTAAAATAAAGATCAAATATCATCGGCAGTGTAAATATCTCGCAGACCACTATTATATAATTAGGATGCCTGAAATACCGGTAAAGTCCAGTTCTAATCAGTTCAGAGCCGTGTATCCTGTAAATTCTCGTGTTCCAGTATCTGCCGAGCGATACGAGTATCGAGACCCTTGCGATCTGAAGAATGATGAAAAATACCAAAAACAAATAATTAATAATATTTAAATTATACTCTCCGTCTTTTATGAAGAACTCCGCAGTCATTGAAATAAAAAAAAGCGAATGCAGCAGTACAATAAAAATATAATGCTCTCTTCCGTATTCAACCGCTCCCTGACTGATGAGCCATCCGGCATTTTTTCGGGAGATCACAAGTTCAGTTAATCTCTGAATTATCACAACTGAAACAATAATTAAAAAAAATGTCATGGTATAGGCAATATATATTTATCCGTCTTGATCAGATTTTTCTATATCCAGAAGTACCATTTCACTTGAAAATCCCGGACCAAGTGAAGTCATTAAACCGGGACCTTCCCTGAGACCTTTCCTGACGAAATTATCGAGAACATATAAAACTGTCGCGCTCGACATGTTTCCGTAATTCCTGAGAGTCTCCCTTGTGATATTCAGACTGCATTCTTCCAGTTCAAGGCATCTTATGTATGAATCTATCACCTTTACGCCACCGGGATGCGTTATGTAATTTTTAATGTCTGAGGCAGCAAGATTACTTTTCAATAAAAATTTATCTATTTCCGGTTTTAGATTATTTTCCACGATCGAAGGTATATCCTTGGAGAATATGACTTTAAGTCCTTCGTCAGTAACATCCCATCCCATAACGTCGATCGAATCATAATATATATTACTGGCTGAATCTTTTATCAGAATCCTTTTATCAGATACGCGGTCCGAATCCAGCCCGTCGCCTTTTACAAGGACCGCCGCCACACCGTCTGAAAATAAACTTGTCGCAACAAAATTACTTTTAGTATAATCCCCGCTGAGAAAAGTAAGAGAACACAGTTCGCAGGTCACGACAAGAACAAGAGAGTCAGGATCTGCTTTGGCAATCGTCCCTGCTTTTGCGGTTCCCGCTGCACCTCCTGCGCATCCAAGCCCCCAGAGCGGATATCTGTTAATATTGTTATTAAGTTTCAGTCTGTTGATAATGTATGCATCCGGACTGGGAGTGGAAATGCCTGTGGAAGAAATATATATGAAATCAGTAATGTCATTCTTGTCAAATCCGGAATCAGAAATGCATTTCAGTATGACTTCGGAAGCCATGTCAACAGCCAGTTTCAGATAATCATTATTTCTCTGCGCAAAGCTTTTTTTCTGATTAAAATATTCCAGGGGAACACATAGATTCCTTTCATTGATATCAGAATTCTCAAATACAGGCAGAAGTCTCTCAGTGTCCGGGAAATTTCCCGAAAACGTGGACACTGCAAAATCCCTCATGACTTTCTGAGGGATCCTGTAAGGCATATCTAATTTTGAAACAGATATTATTTCAGGCAAGTTTTTTTTATTAAGTAAATAAATCTAATGTTCTTTAAGTTCAAATTGAATGTAATAATTATATTTATTTTTTCGGCTGGGTTATAAACAAAAATTTTAAACGTAAGTCTTTTTTAATACATTGTCCGTTTGAGTTTCTAAATTTACTTCAATTAAGTATTTTAAAATCAAAATTAATTCTTATTATGACCTCAAGAAGAGAATTTATCAAACAATCTTCGCTGATTGCAGCAGGTTCAATGTTAGCAGGAAATAAATTTTCATTGAATCTTTTATCAAAACCGTCTGTGGTAATTATCGGGGCGGGATTTTCCGGTCTTGCAGCAGCCAATAAGCTTCAGGAGAACGGGTTTGACGTCACGGTACTTGAAGCGCGCAAACGGACAGGAGGAAGGGTTTTTTCTCATGTAATTGATGAGAATGAAAATCTGGTGGTTGAACTTGGTGCAGAATGGATTGGCGGTTCTCATCAAAGGATAATCAGTCTCTGTAAAGAATTCGGTCTTGAAATTGAAAACAACAGATTCAACGACAGACTTATTTACAAAGGCAAATTCTACAGACCGGAGGAATGGGATTTTTCCCCGGAATGGAATTTAAAATTTGAAAAAATATTATCCGAATACAAGTTACTGACTGATGAGGAAAAAATACAACTTGATAAAATGGACTGGTGGAGATTTTTAATGAATAATGACATTCCCGCCAAAGACCTCGATATTCGGGAATATGCTGACAGCACGGATTTCGGCGAATCAATCCGATTTGTTTCTGCATACTCTGCCCTTGCAGAATATGCGGAATCAAATGAATACAATGAAATGGACTTTAAGGTAAAAGGAGGAAATAAACTTATTGCGGATTCGCTTGCGGAAAAAATAGGTCATGAAAACATTCTCACTGATCACAAGGTTACGGATGTAAACGATTCCGGCAGGATCACTCTGAAATGCAGCAACGGCAAAATATTTACCTGTGATAAACTTATCTGCGCCATTCCTACTTTTTCAATGAGTAAAATAAACTGGTATCCTGCATTATCTAAGGAAAAGAAAGAAGCAATTAACGCTCTGCAGTACTGCAGAATAATAAAATCTGCAACATTATTCAGCGAAAGATTCTGGAAAGATGAAGCATTCAGCATTCTAACAGATTCTTATACTCATTATTTTTATCATGCAACCAAAAATCAAAAATCACCGAAAGGAGTTCTTGTAACTTATGCAATCGGTGACAAAGCAGATATTCTTTCCAAAATGGATAAACCTGAAAGAATAAAAATCATTACTGGTACTCTTCAGCCTGCAATGGGTGACGTTTCAAAATTTGCAGAGAATAATATAAACTATTACTGGGGCGATGATGAATTCTCAAAAGGCGCATACGCTCTTTACGGTAAAGGACAGTGGTTCGGAGTTATGCCGGTCTTAAGAGAGAATGCCGGGAATATTTACTTTGCCGGAGAACATATTGCTGACTGGCAGGGATTTATGGAAGGGGCCGTAAATTCAGGCGAAGAAGCTGCCGAAAGAATAATGAGTTAACGGAATATTTCATAATTAGTATTTTAATTTAGTATTTTTAATTAGTCAATCAATTTCTGATTTGATTTCCAAATCAAAAAAAATCTTTATCATTGCAGGTGAATCTTCAGGAGATATGCACGCTTCTTCTCTTATCAGACAGCTGCAGATTCTTTTTCCCCATTTAACAGTCAAAGGCATTGGCGGGCAATTTCTTAAAGCAGCCGGAACTGAACTTCTTTTTGACAAAAGCACTGTAAATTATATCGGCTTTTCCGCTGTAATCAGGAATATCAAAAAATTAAAAAGCATAATTAACAGAACATCGGAATTCATTCTCGAATACGAACCGGACGTTCTGATTCTTGTTGACTTTCCGGGTTTCAATCTGAAAATTGCTTCCGGCATTCGTAAAAATTTCAAAGGGAAAATTGTATATTATATCTCTCCTCAGCTGTGGGCATGGCATAAGAGCAGAGTTAAAATCATACAGAGATGTATCGATCTGATGATAGTTGTTTTTCCATTCGAAGTTGATTTCTACAGGAATGAAAATGTAAAAGCAGAATTTGCCGGTCATCCTTTGATAAAAAGAATTGATTCTTTTCTTTCAGCAAATAAAAAGATGAAAAACGATAAAGCTGCAATCAGCTTTATGCCCGGCAGCCGTAAAGATGAGATCAGACTTATATTGCCGGAAATGGTGAAAACCGCTGATCTTTTTCTGAATGAGATTGACTGTAATATCAATATCATCTGTTCGGATAATTTTGATATATCATATTATAAGCCGTTTATTAAAAACCGTAAATTCAATCTGGTTATTTCCGAAGGAAATGATGACATCAATTACAAAACCATTCTGAATTCAGATCTTGTGATAACAAAATCTGGAACTTCAACAATGGAATGCGCCCTTATCGGAACTCCTTTCTGCGTGGTTTATAAAACCGGAGCCTTAAATTATGCGATAGGAAAGAGACTCATAAAAGTCGATCACATTGCCATGATAAATATTCTTCTTAAGAGATCAGCTGTAAAGGAATTTCTGCAGGAAAAAATGGAACCGGTGAAAATTTTTGAAGAAGGCAGGAAAATACTCGCCGACAGGGAGTACAGGCTGAAACTTTTGGAAGATTTCAAAGAGCTCAGGCGGGTACTTACTGACAAAGATTCTGCGGAAAACGCCGCACTAATGATCTCTGAACTGATGAAACAGTAAATGTTTAATATGAAAAATTTTCTGGGTCTGAAATTACTTCCGTTAATTATAAACCTTTACATAAAAACACTTCGGATAAAGCTGATCAATCCGCCTCCGGAAAATAAAAACTGTATTTTCATTTTCTGGCATTCAAAAATGCTTGCCGGATGGTGGCTGTTAAAAGACAAAAATCCGGCAGCGCTTGTATCCAGGAGCAAAGACGGTGATATTCTTAATAATATTCTGATGAAATGGAATTACAAAGTCGTTCGCGGATCTAGTTCTAGCGGCGCTAAGGAAGCACTGCAAATGCTTTGTGATCTTGTGAACGAAGGGTTCAGCGCTGTCATTACGCCCGACGGACCAAGAGGTCCAGCTTTAAAAATAAAGAACGGTCCTCTTGTTATCTCATTTAAATGCGGTGTGCCTGTGATCCCGGTCAGCATAGATTACAGCATTAAAAAAGTACTTTCAAAAAGCTGGGATAAGTTTGAAATTCCCGTGCCGTTTTCGGTTTGTACTGTGAAATTCGGAAGTGAATATTTATATGAAGAATACCTTGAGGAAAATGAACTTGAAGCTCTCAAATCTGAAATTTCATCTGAAATGAAATGAAAAAGAAAATCAACATAATGAGATTGATACTGATCCCCTTCTCACTGTTTTATTCCTTTTTTATGAGCTTGAGGAATTTTCTTTATGAAATGGAAATTCTGAGCATTTGCAGGTCTGAAGCTAAAGTGATTTCCGTTGGGAATATTACAACCGGAGGAACGGGCAAAACTCCCATGATCATTTTTCTCGCAAAATATTTTCTGGGAAAAGGTAAAAAAGTCGGGATCATATCCAGAGGTTACGGCAGGAAAACAAAAGAAATGGTTATCGTTTATGACGGTAAAATATTTAACCGAGAAACTGATCAGACCGGAGATGAACTATCTCTCATCACTTTTGAACTGCTGAAGGATTTCAGCGGTAACTTTTTCGTTGCCGCCTCAGACGACAGATGCACGTCAGCTGCTTTTCTGACCGGAAATTTCAATGCTGAGATTATACTGCTTGATGATGCGTTCCAGCACAGGAGCATATACAGGGACCTGGATATCGTAATGATCGATGCAAATGATATGATGCTAAACGGTTTCCTTTATAAATTCACAATACCTTCCGGCAATCTCAGGGAAAACCTATCAGGTATTAAAAGGGCAGACCTGATAATTATGAATATGAAAGATTCACAACAGACAAATCCCGGTTTTAATTTTTCTTCTCCTGCTTTAAAAATTAAGTACAAAACTGAATATTTTATAGATCATAAAAATACTATTTTAAATGAAAGGAAAAATAAAGCCGTAATATTCTCCGGACTTGCCGAACCCTTTTCTTTCAGGAAAGCTGTGGAAAAAAACGGGATTGAAGTAACAGGGGAAATTAAATTCAGGGATCACCACGAATATTCAGAGAAGGATATAAGTGAACTGATCTCTCTATACAAAAACGATCTGATTTTTATAACCACAGGTAAGGATTTTATTAAACTTCGGAAGTTCAAGGATTTTATTGAATCCTATCCTGTCTATTATTTAAATCTTGAAATTGATATTTCAGATAAGGAAAAACTTTTTTTTGAAAATTTATTAGGATAAAGAAATGAAAATAGGAATTAGTTTCTGTGATTCGAATTTCCGGTTTTACCTTGACTGGCTTGAATATTTTAAAGTCAGCTATGAAGTGCTCAGTTACAGGGAATCTGAAAAAGGATTTGATAAGTTCACTGAATGTGACGGATTGCTGCTTAGCGGCGGCGTTGACATTTATCCTGAATTATTCTGTGACTGGGATACAAAGGAAACCAAAGGCACATATCATCCTGACCGTGACGGATTTGAACTTAAGATACTCGAATCGGCAATCAGCAGAAAGATGCCGATTCTGGGGATCTGCCGCGGATTGCAGCTGATCAATGTTTATTTCAGAGGAAGTCTGATATTCGACCTGAAAGAGATCAGAAATGTCAATCACGAAAAAATTTCTAAAACGGTTCAGAGATTTCACGAGGTGAACATACTGAAGAATACTATGCTTTATGAAATACTCGGTTCGGAAAAGGAAACAGTGAATTCATCTCATCATCAGGCGGTTGACAGACTCGGAGAAGGTCTGATGATAAATGCAAAATCCAATGACGGAATAATTGAAGGATTGGAATATGCGGATAAGAAAGACAAATCTTTCATGCTTGCTGTTCAGTGGCATCCCGAAAGACTTGATAACAGAGAGGACATTGTTTCATCTAATATAATTAACAGGTTTATTTCAGAATGCAAAGCCGTAAATGTTTAAACACATAAAATATTTTCTGCCGGTAATTTTGTCAGTTTATTTTATTTCATGCACTTCGTCGGAGAAGCTGTCTGATTCATCGGTTTCATTCGATTTAATAAAGGAAAAAGTGAATGAAAATTCAAGGAAACTGAACGGGCTGGACGCATACGGTGAGATTTCCATTGATTCCCCTGAGATCAGCAATACAGGCTCAATTACTGTAAGCATAAAAAAACCGGACAGCGTATTTACAAAACTCGAAGGTCCTTTCGGAATAGATATTGCAAACATTCTCATCACGAGAAATGATTTCATCTACTATAATGTAATGGATAACAAAGTTATCAAAGGTCCTTCCACACCTAGAAATCTCAGCATCATTATGAGGATAAAAATTGATTTCGATGATATTGTAAATTCATTTTCCGGGAAATATTTTTTTCCGGATGGCGATTATGCCGGAACGGAGATAAATGAAACTGAAAACGAATATCTTGTTACAATTAACAATAAGAGTGAAAATGAAATCAGAAAATTCTGGATTGATAAGGATAATTTTTTCGTAAGAAAAACCGGCAAATATTCTGCGGACGGTAAAACGAAACTTGAGATCACCTATGAGAATTTCTATGAGAGCAAGGGAATATATTTCCCTAAAAAGATATCAGTCATACGTCCGGAGGAAAGACAATCTATATGGCTCACATACAACAATGAAGAATTCAACAACGGAAAATTAAACTACAGAATAAAAATCCCGAAGAGCGCAAAACAAATCAGCTGGCAATGAAGACAGGTAATAGAAATTACATAGTGTCTGTCATTCTGACCTTATTTAACAGCAGGGAATTTTACCGCAGAGCTCTTGATTCGATTCTGAACCAGAGTTTCAGGGACATTGAAATTATCATAGTGGATGACGGAAGTACGGACGGAACCGAATCAGATCTGCTGCCGGGAATCCGGCATCTTGAAAATGTAAAATATCTCAGACACTCAAACCGTAAACACGCTTTATCACTGAATTCCGGAATACTTATCTCCTCCGGAAAATTCATTACATTTCTTGATTCGGATGATGAATATAAACCGGAACACATTCAGCAAAGGATAAATTATTTCAATGAAAATATATACATTGATCTGATCTCAACAGGCGCAGATATTATCGGAAAAGAAGAGGATATGTATGTTCCTGATGCAAATGACCTTAACCGCCTCATTCACATTAAAGACTGTATAATGCTCGGCACGCTTTTCGGGAAACGGGAAGTTTTCCTTGATCTTAAAGGATTCAGGGATATATATTCACACGACTCTGATTTTTTTAAAAGAGCCGAGGAAATATTCAGGACAGCATTTCTGGAATCAGACACATATGTTTATTACAGAAATAATCCTGAAAGTGTTCTTGCTAAATTAAAGAAATCCATTCACGATAAATAATTATAATGTTTTAATATTCTGTGAAAAAGATGACGAACGATGAAACAATAATGAAAGAATGTATCCGTCTGGCTGCAAAGGGTAGAGGATTTGTATCACCGAATCCGCTCGTGGGAAGTGTTATCATAAAAGACAATAAAATAATCGGAAAGGGATTTCACAAAAAATACGGAGAAGCGCATGCTGAAGTAAATGCCGTCATCGATGCTGAAAAAAACGGATACAGTGTAAAAGGCGCTTCGATATATGTCAATCTTGAGCCCTGCGCTCATCACGGCAAAACTCCTTCCTGTGCAGAATTAATCGCTGTAAATAAATTCAGGGAAGCTGTTATTGGAATGCAGGATCCTTACAGGGAGGTAAACGGAAGGGGTATTGAAATTTTAAAAAATGCAGGAATCAAAATTAAAACAGGTGTACTGGAAAATGAATGCAGAGAGCTGAACAGATTCTTTGTGAAATTTGTCACACGGAAACTCCCGTATGTTACTTTAAAAATAGCTCAGAGCATTGACGGTAAAATTGCTTTGAATAATTTTGAGTCAAAATATATTACAGGCGGAGCATCCGGAAAAATAGTTCACAGGTTAAGAAGCGAGTACGATGCAGTTTTGATCGGCAGAAATACGGCACTCAGAGACGATCCGTCTCTGGACGTCCGCAATGTGAAAGGAAGAAATCCATTAAGAATCGTTATTGACCGAAGAAACAATCTTCCCGAAGCATTAAAAATATTTTCTGACAATACGAATGACAGGAGTTTTGTGATCGCTGACAAATCATCCGGACTGAAAAAAAGCCCAAAGAATCTGCTGCAACTGAAAAGTGAAAACAATAGATTCAGGATCAAAGACATTTTAAAATTACTTTATAAATTCAATCTGAACAGTATCCTGGTCGAAGGCGGTTCAGATCTTTTTTCACAGTTTTTATCGGAGAATCTCTTTGATGATATATATTTATTCATTGCTCCTAAAGTAATAGGCAGAGGATTGTCCGCCTTTGATGGGATGGAAATAAATACGCTTAATGATTCAGTTATGCTTGAGACTGAAAAAGTAATCCGCGCTGATAATGATATTTTAATTAAATATAAAAAATGTTCACAGGCATAATACAGGATACAGGAAAAATAATTTCAATCAGTAAAGAGGGAGACAGTAAAGTATTTGTCCTGAAATCCGAAAACAAGGATTTCAGCAGCAGCCTGAAAAACGGAGACAGTATTGCTGTTAACGGTGTCTGTCTTACGGTTACAGGCATCAAGGACAATTCGCTCAGCTTTACAGCCGTCAAGGAAACATTGAGCAAAACGAATCTGGGTGATCTCATACCTGAGGAATTTGTAAATCTCGAACAGGCAATGTCCGTTAATTCAAAACTTGACGGTCATATGGTTCAGGGTCATGTTGATACAACAGGAATAATGGAGGATATAAGAGAAAATATGGATTCCCATGAGTTTTTTATTTCGTTTGAAGATGAATTCCGGGATTTTATAATTAAGATCGGATCGATAAGCATTAACGGCGTGAGCTTAACGATAGCTGACATTACTGATGAAAGCAAAGGAAGAATCACTATAAAGACAGCTATAATTCCTTATACATATCAAATGACAAATTTTAAATACCTGAAAAAAGGTGACAGAGTTAATATTGAATTTGATATGATGGGAAAATATATTAAAAGAATTTTTGAAAACAGCATAAAATAAAAATGGCTTTTGAATCAGACAAAACAATGTTTGAGATTTACAGGGAAAAAGAATTCAACCGAAAATTCAAAGTTGTTTTTTACACTGAGCTTACCGAACACAACAAGGAATTCGAGATAAACAGCGCTCTGAACGGAGAAACTGTATTCGACGGCTTTATCAGAGATAATGTGAAAGAAAACGGAAAGACTGCTATCATGAAAATTCTTGAAGAGATGAATTCAAACGGGGAACCTATTGATGCAGAGGAGATCAGAAAAAGATTAACTGAATTTTTAGCTTAACTTCCGTACAACATATTCAGCAATTTCCTTTTCATTTATCCGGTACATGCATTCGAATGTCTTTACCGGACATTTTTTGCCGCCGTGAATACTGCAGGGTCTGCAACTCAGACCTTCAGTCTGGAAGATGATATCATTCTCTCCGTAAGGAAAGAATCCGAATTCAGGAACTGTCGCTCCGAATATTGCGCAGACATCAGTACCAAGAGCATTGGCTATATGCATTGGGGCTGAATCATTTGTAATTATTAAAGCAGATCTTCTGATTAGTTCGGCTGACTCCATTACCGAAAGTGTACCGGAAAGATTAATAAATCTTCTGAACTTTGAATTATTAGCAATAAAATCAGATACCTTTTTATCATCTTTTCCCCCTATGAGAAATATTTTTTTTTCAGTTCCCGAAAGGAGATCGCAGAGTCTGATAAATTTCTCTTCGGGAAATCTTTTTGTGAACCATACCGTTCCCGGCGCAATCGTCAGGAAATTCTCCCCTTCCCTTATTCTGTGTTCATAAAATATACTGTCTATTTTTCTTTTCTCCTGAACGCTGACAAATAATTCCGGCTTTATAATTTTATTTGAAAATATTCCAAGCGAAGAGAGCAGTTTCAGGTTTCTCTGAATTTCATGAATTCCGGATTCGTATTTTACCGTATCGCTGTAGAGAAAACTCAGGGAAGATTTATTGAATGAAATTTTCTTCTCAGCACCTGACAGAAAGCTTATCAGGGATGACCTGAATGATCTGTGCGGAGAAATAATAACATCATAAGAACCGGATCTGATCTTACTAACAAGATCGAATAATCCTCTTATTCCCGAATTCTTTTTATCATATGGAATAAGTTCATTTATGTATGGATTGTTCTTTAAAATATCAGAAGTTGCGGGTATGCACAGAAAATCTATTTCAGATGCGGGAATATTTTTTTTGATCTCCTGTATCAGAGGAAGCGTCAGAACCACATCCCCGAGAAATGCTGTCTGAATGATTAAGATTTTTATTTTTTCAGTTTTCTTTTCTGACATGTTTAAACCTTTTATGAAGCCAGAGCCACTGCCCCGGATCTTCCAGAATGATTTTCTCAAAAGCCGTCTGAATTCTCTGCGTTAGAATTTTTATGCTCTCATTATTATTGTCTGTAATATCTTCGTAGTTTATTTTTTCAAAATGAATGTCATAACTGTAATTCTTATTTCTTCTGCCGTATGCGAGAATCAGCTCAGGTCTTTTTTTCAGGGCGATTTTTGCCGGACCGGAGAAGGCCGAAGTATGCTGTCCGAGAAAGTCAATATAAACTGAATAATCAGGATTTGCCGACTGATCAATAAGAAAACAGAGAATGTCATTATTGCTTAACTTTTCAAAAACTGTCCTCAGAGAATAACCTGTCTGAATAATTTCATTCCCTGCAGCTGTTCTGTAAGAATTTATTTTTTCGTTCAGCGCGCCGCCTCCCTGAGGTTTTGCAATAATCTTTAAGCTTCTGTTATATATCCGGGAATAGGAAAATGCCGTTAATTCCCAGTTGGAATAATGACCGCTAAGAAAAAGAACGCCTCTGTTTATTTTCAAAGCTTCATCTACTGTTTCATAATTATGAAAAAAAACAAACCGGCTGATTTTTTCTGAATTTAAATATGGAAAATAAAAAAACTCGAGGAGATCAATACCAAGATTAATATAACATTCTTTTATAATTTTTCTGACAGATCTCTCATTTTCTGAAGGGAAACAAAGCTTTAAATTATTTACTGCTGTTTGCTTTCTGATGGGAATCAGATAAAAAAAAACAGCCCAAGGTATTTTCCTGCGCGCTGAACTAATTTTAAAGGTAAAAACCTTATTAAAACACCAAATGTATTGAAAACAAATATTGAAAAAATATTCAGCAAAAATATTTTTTTTAATTAATAAATTTTTACTGCGCTGAAACCGGACAACCGAATAATGTAGCTGAATTAGCACCGGTTATTCTAACATTCATCAGTTCACCGGTGTTGATAACTTTTGCTTCGGTTAATCTGCCGGAATTATCCACTGCATTAAATGTTCTGGGAATTATTACTGACTTATTGCAGTCAGTTCTCGCCATGTATTCATCTTCAGATTTTCTGCTTACGGTCTCAACAAGCACTTTCATTACTTTCCCTGTAAGCTGAGAATTTATTTTATATGAAATTTCACGCTGCAATGTGATTATTTCATCAAGCCTTCTTTTTTTGGTTTCGTCATCAAGTTTATCAGGCATATCAAATGCTTTTGTATTCTCTCTCGGAGAATAAACGAAAGTATAAGCGCTGTCATATTCAATTTCCTTTAAAACGTCCAGAGTCATCCTGTGCTCTACTTCTGTTTCACCCGGAAAGCAGGAAATTATATCGGTTGAAAGACCAATACCGGGCATCATTTCTCTGGCTTTAAGCATGACACGCATATATTCTTTGACCGAATATAATCTGTTCATAAGTTTCAGGATTCTGTCAGATCCTGACTGTATCGGAAGATGAATATAATTACAGATATTATCGTGTTCCGCCATTGTTTCAAGAAGTTTTTCCGAAAGATCATATGGATGGGAAGTGGTGTAACGAACTCTCATATCTGGAACAGCAATCGCTACTGATCTTAGAAGATCTGCAAAATCATGTTCCTGATATCTGTATGAATTTACGTTCTGTCCGAGCAGCCATATATCCCGGACTCCTTCATCAAACAATCTTTTAGACTCTTCAACAATATTACCAATATTTCTGCTTCTTTCCCTTCCCCGGGTGTAAGGGACAACGCAGAACGAGCAGAATTTATCACATCCCCTCATAATTGAAAGCCAAGCTGTAATGCCTTCCCTTCTCAGCGGTGTTATGTCATCATAAGTTTCTGTTCTCGATAACTTAACCGCAATTCCCTTTTCACCTTTTTCAATTGAATTTTCTATCAGTTCCGGTACTTTCCTGTATTCATCCGGACCGACAATTATATCGACAATCTTTTTTTTTGTCAGAAGATCATTTCTCAGTCTTTCGGCCATACAGCCGAGAATTCCTATTACAAGTTCAGGATTCTTTTTTTTGTATTTTATCAGATCGCCTAGCCTGCTGTATATCCTGTTCTCAGCGTTTTCTCTGATACTGCAGGTATTCAGCAGAATCACATCCGAATCGTTGATATCTGTAGTTTCATTATAACCTTTACTGCTAAGTACACTCAGGACTATTTCCGTATCGGAAAAATTCATCTGACAGCCATAAGTCTCAACATATACTTTCTTTGAATTCGAAAGCTTATTGAAATTTTTTATTGATCCGGCTGAAACGTCGTTATTGAGAATCAGATTTGTTATATCCATGAGGAGGATTTACTTTCTGTATGCATATACCTTAAGATCCCTGAATTGTAAAAAATAAATCTGACCTGTGCAGATAGATGACTTAAGCGTGACTCTTGTGAATATTTCCCTTGCCGATCCGGGCGAATTAACTTCAGCAAAATCCGTGCTGTTTATTTCATCCCTGTTCTGCAGATTGACAAGATTTACGGTTTCACCGTTTTCAATATAAAATATGGATATACTCGAAAGATCTGCATCGGAAGAACCGGTAAATTCAAATCTTATTTTTGAATAATCATTAAAACTGAATTGACCCAGGCTTCTCGTTCTGACCTGAACGGCGGAACAGTCCCCTCCCAGCTCTTCAATGATCCCGTCAATGTTATACAGGAGTTCTCTGCTTTCGGTATTCTGAACAGCATTATCACTGCAGCTCTGAATGCTAAAAACACAGAAAGCTATAATGAAGAAAATTCCTGTATGTTTAATTTTTTTCGGCAACTTTTTCTTTTGTTAAAAATTCTTTGATGACGCCGGCAATACCTTTCGGATCGAGTCTTAGCTCTTCGTGAAGCTCTTCAGGCTTACCGTGTTCTATGAATCTGTCAGGTATCCCGTGAATAAGGAGATCACTTTTCAAATTATTCTCCGCGGCAAATTCAGCCACTGCGCTGCCGAAACCTCCGACAACAGTATTATCTTCAACAGTAATGATTTTACTGAACCTGCTGAAAACGTCATACAGCAGTTCCCTGTCGAGCGGCTTAATGAATCTTGCGTTTATAATTTCCGCACTGATTCCCGACTCTTCAAGATACTTTTCAGAATCCAAAGAATTCTGCACCATATTCCCAATTGCAAGAACTGCAAGATCACTGCCTTTCTTTACTGTCTCGGCTTTGCCGATCTCCAGGAGATTGAAATCTTCTTTTTTCACGCCAAGAGCGTTCCCTCTAGGATATCTTATTGCGATCGGACCTCGTTTGTATCTTGTCGCGGTAAAGAGCATATGTCTCAGTTCATTTTCATCTTTAGGAGCCATCAGCACCATTCCCGGGATTAATCTCATGTAAGTCAGATCAAATGCACCATGATGAGTTGGACCGTCTGCTCCCACCAGACCGGCTCTGTCCATTACGAATATTACAGGAAGTTTCTGTATAGCAACATCATGAACTATCTGATCAAAAGCTCTTTGCAGGAAAGTTGAATAAATGGCAGCAACGGGTGTATAACCTTCTGTTGCAAGTCCTGCGCAGAAAGTAACTGCATGCTGTTCTGCAATCCCAACATCAAAATATCGGTCCGGAATTTCCTTTTGAATTAAGTTAAGACCCGTACCGTCAGGCATTGCTGCATTTACTGCAATTATCTTTGGGTCATTCTTTGCAAGTTCGACAAGAGCAGTTCCGAATTCTTTTGTATAAGTGGAAACAGTTGATTTTTTATGTTCAATACCGGTTGATTTGTCAAACGGATTTAAAGCGTGTATTTTCTGAGGATGATCTGTTGCGTATGAAGGACCTTTACCTTTTTCAGTGATAATATGAAGGAGAATAGGACCCGGCATTCTTTTGAGTTCTTCAAGCATTTTAACAAGGTTCACCACATTATGTCCGTTAGCAGGTCCGAAATATCTGAATCCGAGAGCTTCAAAGAGCATTCCCGGAGTGACAACACTTTTTATACTTCCCTCGATCTTTGCTCCGACCTTTCTTAAGCGGTCACTGTTTTTTTTATCAAATACTTCAGTCAGTTCCCAGACTTTGCTTCTGAATTTATTATAAGTATCGTTGGTCATCAAATCATTGAAATAATTCTGTAGCGACCATACATTCGGAGCTATTGACATCTTATTGTCATTGAGTATGACAATTATATCTTTTTTGAGAAGACCTATATTATTCATTGCTTCATAAGCCATACCGCCAGTCATAGATCCGTCTCCGATAACGGAAATAACCTTGAAATTTTTCTTTGAGAAATCCCTTGCTGTTGCAATTCCAAGTGCCGCGGAAATGGATGTAGTAGCATGTCCGGCGCCGAAAACATCATATTCACTTTCGCTTCTTTTCAGGAATCCGCTGATACCGTTTTTCTGTCTGATCGTCTTAAGCTGCTCCTTCCTGCCTGTAAGGATTTTATGGATGTATGCCTGGTGGCCGACATCCCATATAATTTTATCATCGGGGGTATCAAAAACGTAATGGAGGGCAAGCGTGAGTTCGCATACTCCCAGAGATGCTCCGAGATGTCCGCCTATCCTTGAAATTGTATCAATTAGATATTCACGTACTTCATCGGCAAGTTCGCGCAGATTCATCAGATTAAGTTTCTTAAGATCCTTCGGATATTCAATATCTTTCAGAAACTTAGTATTGTTAATATTGTATTCTGTCATATAAATGGTTTAAAATAAATATACGGTTTTTAATTTTCTTCTTCAGCACCTATTTTTTCAATTTTTAATTCCGCCTCTTCAAGTTTTTTTCTGCAGAATTTAAGCAGCGCCTGGGCTTCTTCATAATTTTTAATTATTTCCTCAAGAGAATGATCTTCAATTTCATTCTCAAGCTTTTCCAGGATGATCTCTAACTTTTTAAAGCTGCTTCCGAAAGATTCGTCGTCTTTTTTCTTTTTCATGTCTTGAATTGATTTTTAATTTTCCACAACAGCATTTGCTGAACCGTCATGGAATTTTATACTGATTTTATCTTTGATGTTAATGTTTTTCCTTGCGGTAATAATTTTATCGCCTCTTTTAATTATAGTATATCCCCTTTTCAAAATGTTATCAGGATTAAGAGTGTTAAGCAGTTTTTGATTTGTCTCAAGAGAGTTTTTAATCTGATTCAGTTTTCTTCTTGTTTCATTTAGAATAGAACTTCCGATACTGTCAAGATTCGCCCTGAATTCATTCATAAGGTCAACAGGTCTCATGAAATAATAATTTCTCTCAATATTTGCAAGTACGTTTCTGAGGTTGCTGAATTTATTATAAACCTGTCTGTTCAGACTGCTTTCAGCAGCTTTGATTCTAAGCATAAGATCCCTGACATCAGGGAATATCAATTCAGCTGCAGATGATGGTGTTGGAGCTCTCATGTCCGCGGCAAGATCGCAGATGGTATAATCCACTTCATGACCGATAGCGGAGACAACGGGTATTCCCGATCCGAATACAGCCCTGGCTACTTTTTCTTCGTTAAATGTCCACAGATCCTCAATGGATCCGCCACCTCTTGTAATAACAATTATTTCCGGTTTATCCGGAAGTGAATTTGCCTTTTTCACCGAGCTGCAGATACTGTCGGCAGAACCTGCGCCCTGCATTAGAGAAGGGATCAAAATTATTTCAACCAGCGGATATCTCTTTTCTGTAACCTTCAGAAAATCATGAATTGCAGCTCCTGTTTCAGAAGTTATAAGAGCGATCTTTTCCGGATATTCAGGAAGAGGTTTTTTGTATCGGGAATCGAATATTCCCTCATCAGATAATTTTTTTTTCAGAATTTCCAGTGCTTTCTGTAATTCACCGGCTCCGGCAGGCATCATTTCAAATACATCAATCTGATATGTTCCTCTTGTTTCATATACCGTCAGTCTTCCTTTTACAATTACTTTCAGACCGTTTTCCGGACTGAAATTCAGATCTCTTACCCTTGAATTCCATATTACGGCATTGATCTGGGCTTTACTGTCTTTGAGTGAAAAATACAAATGCCCAGAAGAATGATCCTTGAAATTTGATATCTCTCCTGTGACATAAACAAAACTAAATCTGCTTTCAACAGTATTTTTGATTTCGCGGGATAATTCTGAAACTGTTACAGGGGAATTCAAATTTGAATTTTTTTAATAGATTAATAATTTGATATTGTAAAATAATAAAATAATTTTTCTGATAATATGGGAATAGCGATTGCTGTTACAATAATTTCATTTTGGATAATCCATTTATTTTACATTCTGGGAATCAGCGAAGTCAGTTTTTCAAGTCCCATGATCTATCTGCATATATTACTGCAGATGTATCTCAGCACCGGAATTTTTATTACTTCTCATGATGCAATGCACAGGAACATTTGCAGGAATAAATTTATAAATAATTCTATAGGATACGTAACTTCTTTTTTATTCGCAGGATTTAATTTCAAAAAACTTTTAAAGAGTCATTTTATTCATCACAGAGCTCCGACTTCAGGCGAGGATCCGGATTTCAATGTTCATTCACAGAATTTTTTCCTGTGGTGGATGAAATTCCTTCTGAATTATGTTTCAGTAAGCCAGATAATAATCATGGCTCTGCAGTTCAATATACTTATACTTTTCTTCAGCAAAATAAACGTAATTATTTTCTGGATACTGCCTTCATTTCTTAGCACTCTTCAGTTGTTTTATTTCGGCACATATCTGCCTCACAGGAATCCTGATCACGGACTAGACTCCCCTCATTTCGCCAGATCACAGAGGAAAAATCATTTGTGGGCAATGATAAGCTGTTACTTCTTCGGATATCACTATGAGCATCATGCAAGTCCGAAAACTCCGTGGTGGAAATTGTACAGAATATCGGGCAATTAAAATAATCTGAATTTACTCATTGATTAAAAATGCTGTTGTAATTATATTTGTAATTCATTCGACAGTAGCTCAATGGTGGAGCATTCGGCTGTTAACCGAAGGGTTGCAGGTTCAAGTCCTGCCTGTCGAGCATAATCAGTTATAAAAAATCCCTTTTACCGAGGGATTTTTTTTCAGTTTCACTGAAAAATAGGAATTGAAATATATATCCGATTAAATTAATTTGTTTTAATCACGGCGAGCATAGCTCAGTTGGCAGAGCGTCAGATTGTGGTTCTGAATGTCACGGGTTCGAGCCCCGTTGTTCGCCCAGCTTACTTAAAATAACATATACTTTATTACCATTTCTATACGTTTTCCGTTTCCTGACCAGACACAAACAAATTCAATAACATTTTAAGCAGTTCATCTGAATGCTTATAAATAATTCTGTCATTGAATTAAATTGTATTAATAATTAGATTATTTCAATTTGCAAAATGACAACACTCAACGATAATTCAAAAAACCTGAAATCAGAATCTGACGGACCTGATGATCTGAACGAGGACCTTGACACCGATTACACTGAAGAACAAAATGATAATCAGGACGAGTCAAAAGATGAAAATTCTGATGAAAATTCTGATGAGAACACTGATGATAATACGGAAGAAAATTCCGGTGAATTATCTGAAGAGGAGCTCAAAAGAAGGAAGGCGGATTTTGAGGCTGAAGCTATGCCTCATATGAAGCTGCTTCATAATTATGCCTATAAGATCACCGGTAATCAGCTTGATTCGGACGACCTTCTGCAGGAAACATTCCTGAGAGCATTCAGATTTTTTGATAAATTTGAAAAAGGAACTAACTGTAAAGCGTGGTTGTTCAGAATTATGAAAAATTTGTTCATTAATAAGTACAGAAAAAAACAGAAAGAACCGGGCAAAGTTGATTACGCCGAGATAGAAAATTTTTATGACAACATAAGATCTTCAAAAATTGACTCGAACAATCTGCAGGAAAAAGTTTTTTCAAATTTATTGGATGACGATCTTCTGAATGCTCTGAATTCTTTGCAGGATGATTTTAAAACCGTTGTCATTTTGTGTGATCTTGAAGGTTTAAGTTATGAAGAAATTGCAGAGTTTGTTCAGTGTCCGATCGGAACAGTCAGAAGCAGACTTCACAGAGGAAGAAAAGTTCTCCAGCAGAAGTTAATGGAATATGCTAGAGATAAAGGATACGATGTTGAGAATAATCTTATTAAATGATCCGGAAATTAAATTTACAATATATAAACTTTATACCTTTTTTAAATGTCTGATATACAAAATAACCCGGCAGATCCGGATATGGACCCTTCTGATTTTACCAATCCAAAATACCCAGGATCAGAATATGAGTTGATCTCTTCTTATATTGATAACCAGATCACAGACAAAGATGAATTAAACAGAATTCAGAATTTAATTCAAAGTGATCAGAATTACAGAAACAGATATGAATTTGAAAAGTCTGTTAAAGAGCTTTATAAATCAAGGCTCGGATCTCAGTCTGAACCTCCAGTTTATCTCTACAAAAATATCAGTAAAGGAATTGATGATTATATCAAAGCAAATGCAAAATCTGCTCCTGAGATTATTCCTCAGAATTATATAGATCATCAATCAACTATCCAGAGATCTAATCTGAGAAGAAATCTTGGTTATGCATCCATGGTGTTTGTTCTTCTTATTATTTCCGCATTTGTAATTAATAATTACTTCATAAAAAACAGCACCGATCCAAAATTTGCCCAGAATGATATCGTGACTGTTTCAAAGAAAATTTTTGATGATGTAGAAGCAGGTAAAGTCAAGGTTCAGTTCCAGACTTCAGATGCCAAAGTATTAACCGAAGAAATGAACAAGCAGCTTGATTTCAAAGTATTTATCCCCGATGTAAAAGACGCTCAGCTCGTAGGAGGAGTATGCAATGAAGTAAACGGCGAAAAAGTCGCCCACTTTATTCATAAAAAAGGAAATCTTATTATATATACTTTTCAGATCAGCAAGAATGACGCTATGAATAGTAACAACATTGTCGTATGTGAAAAATTCAAGGAAGCTCTTTCACACGGTGAAAACTGGATAACATGCATGACTGTTAACAATACATCTTCCGTAATGTGGATCAAAGATAATGTTATCTGCTCATCCCTTGCGTTTATGGATTCCAATGAAATAAAAACCATTCTTACAAATTTCAAATAATTTAAATAATTTATAATGAAGAATATTTTTTTATCCACTGTAATTTTTTTATTTTCACTGATGCTCATATCGTGTGGAAAAACTTCCTCCGAAAAGGACGTGACCAAGAGCAAAGATACTAAAACAACTACTAACAAGACCGCCGAAAATCAAGTAGCCGGCAATGAAACGAATTCCGGTTCAGTTTCAAATCCAAATTTATTCACAGTAGAAGCCGTCGAAAAATCCGGCAGTAAGAATACTTCACCTAATGTTATCTGGACAGAAGACGGTAAAAAGGTTTCCCTTAATGATCTTAAAGGTAAAGTGGTATTATTGAATTTCTGGGCTACCTGGTGCGGTCCATGCATAAGAGAAATGCCGGATCTTTCGACAATATCAGAAGAAATGAAAGGCAAGGATTTCAGATTAATCGGTATGAACGTATTTCAGCAGGACGGAACAAAGAAAGTTGATGATTTTTTGAAATCAAGTCCAGTTAAATATACAGTTCTTGACGGCAATCAGGAAGTAGTTGATGCTTTCGGTGAAGCTACTGGCGAGAATGTTGAAGCGGTTCCAACTACATTTATTATAGACAAAAAGGGCAAGATAGCTGAAACTATTGTCGGCGCCAGAAATAAGGAAGCATTTGTTAAAATTATTAATAAATATCTTAATTAATAATTTTTAAAATAATATTTTTTTAAAAACTCAAGAATATATATTCTTGAGTTTTTTATTTAATCAGCAAACATAGATTTAAGCATGTCAGAAAAAGTCTGTATTTTCGGTTCAACTGGTTCAATCGGATGCAATTCACTGAACGTAATTGAAAATCTTAATAACAACGGCAAGGACTTTTCTGTTTTGTATCTGACTGCAAATTCCAATATCGACGTTCTTGCCGATCAGATAAATAAATTTTCACCTGCCGGTGTAGCTATTACCGATGAAGGGCAGTACGCTAAATTTAAAGAAAAATACGAATTCAGGAATCTTGAAGTACTAAAAGGCAGAGAAGGATTGTTTGAATTATCCGCCAGAGATGATTTTACACTGCTGATATCTTCACTTGTAGGTATATCAGGCATGGAACCTACTGTAAATGCCATCAGGAAAGGAAGAAGAATTGCACTTGCAAACAAAGAGACTCTTGTTGTTGCAGGCGCAATAGTGAATGATCTGCTAAAGGAAAAATCCTGCACTCTTCTCCCGATTGACAGCGAGCATTCGGCAATATTCCAATGCCTTACAGGTGAAATGAACAGCACTATTTCCAGGATCATTCTCACAGCATCAGGCGGACCGTTTCTTAAAAAAAATGAGGAAGAAATAAAAAATTCCACTTTAGAGGATGCATTAAACCATCCAAACTGGAATATGGGAAAGAAGATCACAATTGATTCAGCAACAATGATGAACAAAGGTCTTGAAGTAATTGAAGCAAAATGGCTTTTTGATCTTGAACCGGAACAGATCTCGATTGTTGTCCATCCTCAGTCTATAGTTCACTCTATGGTTGAATTTAATGACGGTTCCATAAAAGCTCAGCTGGGAATTCCTGATATGAAACTTCCTATTCAGTATGCGTTAACATATCCAGAAAGGATATTTAATGATTATCCCAGAATGGATTTCACAGACAGTATGAATCTTACTTTTGAACCACCGGATTTTAAAAAGTTTTCATGCCTTAGACTTGCGCTGGAATCGCTTGCAAAAGGTGGAATATATCCTACGGTATTGAATGCTGCAAATGAAATAGCCGTAAATCTTTTTCTGGAAAATAAAATAAAATTTAATGATATCTCACAGATTCTTGATAAAGCTCTTTCCGATTCCGGTTTCTCCAACGAAATGAGCATTGCAAATATAAAATATACTGATAAAACAGTCAGGGAATCTGTATTGAAAAATTATTCATGAAAATCATTTCATGGGTTAAAGTTAAAAATATTCTTTTTTAACTCTTATTTTAATAATATATAATTTATCTTTAACGTTTAGGATATTTATGGAATTAATAAACACAATATTTTACTTTTTAATAGTCATTGGGATTCTTGTTTTCATACATGAATTCGGACATTTTATTGCAGCCAGATTAACAGGTATGAGAGCAGAGGTATTTGCCCTGGGAATCGGTTACAGACTTTTCGGATACAATAAAATTAACGGGTTTACTTTCGGCAAACTCGATGAAGAAGTTGTCCTCGGTGATAATACAGATTACAGAATATGCGCCTTCCCTATCGGGGGATATGTCAAAGTATCCGGGATGATAGATGAAAGCATGGACAAGGAATTCATTGACAAAGAACCGCAGCCCTGGGAATACAGAGCCAAGCCTGTTTGGAAAAGAATGATCGTGATAACTGCCGGAGTGATAATGAATTTTCTTCTGGCATTCATTATTTTTTACGCTCTGACTCTTATCAAAGGAAAGTCACTTACAGATACAACATCCATCGGATATATAGCCGCAAATTCACCTGCTGTAAGTACAGAACTGAAAACCGGAGATAAAATACTGAAAATAAACAATGCCGGAGTTGATTCATGGGAAGATGTTCAGGCAAAACTTTATTTTGAAAATCTTGGTGAAAGTCTGAATTTCCTCATAAACAGAAACGGTACTGAGAAACTTGTCTCAGTCCCAAAAGAAAAAACAGGAGATCTGATAGAAAAGAATTTTGGCATATATCCCTCAGGTATTGTACCGGAAATAAATGAAACAATTCCAGGAATGCCTGCTGAAAAATGCGGATTGAAAAAAGGAGACATCATTACATCATTCGGAGGTGTTTCAGTAGACAATCCACAGCAGTTGACTGATCTGATCAAGAAAAATGCAAATACCGAATCAGACATAAAGTGGAAAAGAGACAATTCTGAAATGGACTGCAGGATAACTCCTTCATCTGACTCAACAATAGGAATAATGATTGCGGCAAAATATACCGGTCCTGTAAAGGAAATCAGATATAATGTAATCTCAGCAATTCCGAAGGCCGGTTATGATATGTATCATCTGGGAATTGAATTGTTCTTTAAAACGATTGTCAAGATCTTTAAAGGCGAGGTTCCGTTTAAAAAGGCGATCGGCGGACCGATAAAAATAGCACAGGTATCAGCTCAGTCAGCAGAAGGCGGCATATTTACATTTCTTGGTTTTATTGCGCTTCTGTCAATATCTCTTGCTGTTATAAATATTATGCCTTTCCCTGCTCTCGACGGCGGACACTTTATGCTTTTGGTATATGAAGGAATTGTAAGAAAACCGGTTCCATATAAAGTACAGCTTGTACTTCAGAATGTGGGTTTTGCATTATTAATTGCTTTTATGATATTTGTTGTTTACAACGATATCATTTCCATCAAATAATTTCTATCATTGAATTCACAATAATAAAGCAATATATTTGTGATATTCTTTTCAGCTTATTTAAACCCGGAAGGGTGGGTGAGTGGCTGAAACCAACGGTTTGCTAAACCGTCGTACGGGTCAAACTGTACCGAGAGTTCGAATCTCTCCCCTTCCGCCAAGGTTCCCGGATTATTTGTCCGGGAATCTTTTTTTTTAAAGAAGAAATATCATTATTTTTTCTGATTTTCAGGAAAGAGCTGTCCGTTAGAATTAAAAGATCTTTTCAGAAATGCAAAAAAAAAGAGAGCCGGTAAACTGACTCTCTTTTAAAAAAATCGATTTTTTCAATAAACGGTATTGAAATTTTTACTTTATCAGAAGCATCTTCCTGGTAATACTTTTATTAAATCCTGAAGATATATAATTTATTCTGTAGAAATATGCACCACTCGGGAGATCAGTTCCGTTAAGCGTAATGTAATGATAACCCGCTTTCATTGAGCTGTTCTCAAGTACTTTTACTTCAGTTCCGATTGAATTAAACAAAGCTATCACAACGTTTCCGTCTTCCGGAATCTCATATCCAATACTTGTAGTCGGATTAAACGGATTCGGATAATTCTGCGAAATATAAAATTTTGCCGGAATTCCTATGACTATTTCATCGGAAAGAAAATGGTATATAAAATTACTGTTATAATCTATCTGCTTTAGACGGTAAAGATATTTCCCGCTTTTCAGATTCCTGTCCGTAAAACTGTAGTGATGATGTTCATTAGAAGTACCGTTGCCGTTAATTATACCAACAGTGTTGAATGTAAGCTTTTCCGGATTATAATCAGTAAGATTACTTACATCTATCCTCTGAACTTCAAACCTGTCATTATTTATCTCCCCGCCTGTGCTCCAGTCAAGTATTACTTCATTTTTTATTGTTGTGGCGACAAAGTCAGTTAATTCTACCGGAAGAGGAGAGCCCGCAGTTATTTTACCTGTGAATTCATGATCCTGAGAGAAAACTTTATATCCGTACACTCCCTTCTGGTTTATAGCATAAGATGAGCTCTGCTTATATTGATTTAAAAACACATCAATATTTTCAGCGCCGGAAGGCAGGACAGTCCCGTAATTAACTCCGTCACAAACAATATGGAATTCACCCGGGTCTTTTAAGACCCAGTTCACTATATCTCCCGCGATCAGATTAACAGAACCGGGTGAAATTCCGTTATTTTCTATTGTTACTGTTACTTCAGAACATCTGACATTATCATTCGTCAGATTAAAAACTGAAATAAAAATAAAAACAAATAATATTTTAAACCCTGATTTCAATATTGGTTACTTGAGTAATATTAATTTTTTTGTCTCTGAAAATGCTTTTCCGTTAACACCGGAATAAGTAAGTTTATAAAAATAAATACCTGAAGTAAGGTCGCTTCCGTTGAACTTAACAGTATATAATCCGGATTCTTTATTTCCGTTGATAAGAGTGCTTACTTCTCTTCCCATGGAATTGTAAACTGTAAGATTTACATATCCTCTTTCTGCAAGATTGAATTTTATTGAAGTTGAAGGATTGAAAGGATTAGGATAATTCTGATAAAGCTCAAAACTTTCGGAAACTATATTCTCATAATTCGTAACGGATGTTGCGATATCACTCCATTGAGTGGAAACTCTGATTCCGTCTATCTTTTCAACTGCAGCATTTGCTGATGATCCCTGTCTTATGGCAACTCTTCCTATTGGATTATCGGGTGTAGTTCCTGTTGCAGGACCAAAAGTAGGCGTTGAAGGTTCTGTTGCAGGAATTCCGCTTGAGAAGACGTACACAACCATCTGATCGTCAGCTGTTCCCGGATTTCTGATATATTTGACTACTATTAAATAAGTCGTTCCGTAATTGTAATTTTCAGTTCCGTAGATTATATCTCCTGAGGTAGCGGATGATTTACTGATTCCGAACTGAAGAGAACCTGCTGCATCTCTGGCATAAAATCTTGATGTATATAATGTTGTACTTGTCGGCGGCAATAAAGCTGTAAAATAATCACCAGCGCTTTGCGCAGATGTAACATTTACCATAAATGAAATGTAAAGACTGTTTGTTGTATCGGTTGCCAGCATGTCCTTGTATGCGTCCTGACCGCTGGTCACGGCTGTGACAGCGTTTCCGATATTTGAAAGCGGATAACCCGAATATACAAGTCCCGGGGAAGTAACAGTAAGAACGTTAGTAGATCCGCCGCTGAATGAAACCCAGCCGTGAGCTCCTAAGGAATCACCTGACGGATAATCAAAATTTTCAGTAAATAAAATACTGTTTGATCCTGCTGTAATCATTCCACCCATATCAGGTGCATGAGGCTGACATTTATAGATATATGTTCCGGCAACAGTTACATGATAAGTAAATACCGTACTGCCGCTGTTTATAGGGGAATCCCATGGAGCAGCGCCGTTTGGAAGCGATGTGCCGGGAAATACTCCGTTGCAGGTTGTTGTGTGTGACCCGTTCACCCACTGCCATTTTATTGTATCACCAACATTTACATTTAAATTTGCGGGTGTAAACATAAAATTTTCAACCGTAACAGTGTGCGTTGTACTTCTGAGATTACTGTTTGCAAAAAACATTATCAACAGTAACAGTAAAGTACTGATTTTTGAAATTTTTTTAATGTAATTTCTTTTCATTTTAATAGTTTTGTTTTATTTTATGGAAATTTGTTTTTATATGCTGAAGTTGAAATATTTAATGGAAAATTGCATGGTGAATAAATTCCGAAATGCAGATTCCATTTCCATGATCGATCTTAAGGTAAAATGCATCAGATAAGTACTCCGGATTTCTCATTTTATCGGGGATAATTTTTTATGAACTCCGATACATATTAAGAAAATTAAAGCAAATTACCAATTCATTTTTACAATCCATTGATTAATTCAATAGCATAAAGCATCTGAGCAATCTGCTAAACTCCTGCTATTTAAGATACATCATTTTCTTTACTTTTACAAATTCCCTTTCAGGATTTTTTAAAGTCAGTTTATAAAAATAGATTCCGGAGGATAATGCATTACGGATGTTATTAAAGTTCACTGAAACTGTATAATATCCTGGATTTACAAATTTATTCCTTTCCAGTATTATTTCTTTGCCGCTTGAATTATATATTGCCAGCGTGACATATCCCTGATACGGGGTTTCATAATCTATTCTTGTCTCCGGGTTGAATGGATTCGGATAATTCTGCTTTAAAGCAATATCAGGAGGTAATCCAATTATGACTTCTGAATTAAGGTCATAATAGTTATAACTGCCGTTATAATCAAATTGCTTTAATCTGTAATGATAAGTACCTGACTGCAATCCCCTGTCTGTAAATGAGTAGTTTTCAGCTTCATTTGTACTACCATTTCCATTTACAAAACCTGTCATTTTATATTCATTATCGGATGCTCTTTTCCTTTGAATTTCAAATCCGGAATTATTCAACTCATGCGAAGTGCTCCAGTTCAATTTCACATTATTTAAAATTATCTCGGAACTGAACGATGTAAGTTCTACGGGAAGCGGATGATTGATGGAATCTATATTATGGAATGCCGGATTTGTTATTTCAGTCAGGGAAGAGTTAACAAATGCATAGATCTTAGTATATGGATTTTCAGGTCCGTTCCTCCATCTTAAAGAAAAATACTGCACACTGAATGTTTCTGCATTTGTGGAGAGTCTCATCCTTGCCAGTTTTGTTCCGGGCAGAACACTGCTTATGATATAACCTTCTCCGGGATTTGGTATATTATTAATGGAAAGCCTTAACTGCATTGAGCCGCCTGTTGTATAAACAACCGGATTTCTGGGCTGAAGCGCTGAAGGAAGATCGGAGCTTAAAATTGAATATATAAGAGCTCCTCCGTTACTGATATTTAAATTAAAATCAAAGAAGTACTGACCGCCCGCATATTCAAAAGTGGATACAGAACTATTGGTGTGGATCATCATAATGTCAAATTCCAGGGAATTTGCTCCGGTCTGGACTGCGTTCCCGGCAGTAAGGTAATATTCAGGATTTGTTCCGAATGATAAACCTGAATAAAATACAGATAAAAATAATACTGTTATTATTTTCATTTTAAAGACAGACCTAAAATAAAAAAGAGCGGGGATAAAAATCCCCACTCTGAATAAATTTCTGTTAACTATGATTAAGGAGTTATTACACTCACAAAATTATTAGCGTTGTTATCTGCTATTGATACATCTGAAAGATCAACAATATCGTCTCCGGTAAGATCAGTGTTCAGATAACCGCTTGAAAAATTAAATGCATCATTATCTATAAGTGAACCGTCTGAAAGATCAATTACACCGTCCTGATTAACGTCACCGTTGTAAATATTAAAAACAGATCCGATCTGAATCTGATTGCTTCCGAAAGCTTTTGCAGCTGATGTAGTGAAATCATAACTTCCGGGAGTCCTTGTTAATACTTCACCGCCGGCTTTTGACCATGTTGTAATTCCGTTTCTGTAGATCGGAGTATTTCTGTATTTTACTTCAAAATAATAAGTTCCGTTTGGTACAGCGTCAAATTCATAATTTCCTGTCAAAGTGGAAGAATTTATTGTGGAAGTTGCAAAATCAACTACTGCATATGGTGATATATTATTTCTTACATAAATATTTACAGTATCTGTAATATTCAATGTACTTCCGTTAAACAATCCCTGAATCGCCATCTTGAAATTCCAGATTGCAGGATTCCAGGCTCCTGTAACTCTTATTCCGTCAACTACACATCCCGGTGTTAATGCTGCTCCTGAAGCACCCTGTCTTAAAGCAAATCTGCCGAGATCAGGTGCTACGTCTGTCTGTGTGGTTGTAACCGGACCTACATATGGTGCAGGTTCAACAGCAGGAACCGCAGCTGTGAATACAAATAAGCTGACTTCGTCATCAGTAGTTGTACCGGTGTTGAATTTGTATTTGACAACTACAACATAGGTAGTTCCCTTGGTATAAACTGAATCGCCGTAGGAAGCCAGAATAGTTGCATTTGTTGAGGATTTACTAACTCCAAAAGCTATAGAACCGTTTGCAGCGCGTCTTGCATATACCCTGCCGAAATAATTTGACGTTGAATTGGAAGGCAGAAATGCTGCAAAATAATTTCCGTCGGTTGTAGCAGTATCTATTCTAACCATAAAGGATGCATACACGCTTCCGGATGATTTATTAATTGAAAACGGTACATATGCATCCTGAGCTGATGCTGATGTAAGAGTAAGAGTAGTTGCATTACCTACTCCTGATCCGGGATATCCCGTAAAAGTCAGACCCGGAGTTGTTACAAATAAAGCAAAACCTGCACCTGAAAAAGCCGTCCATCCATGCTGGGTAAGTGAATCACCGGCAGGATAGCTGAAATTTTCATTTACTAACTGTGCAAAAGATGCAGAGGAAAGAAATACAAAACAAAATAGTAAAATTAATTTACGCATGATTGAATTTGGGTTAAGTTATAAAAATTAGTTACATGTTCGAATTGAAATTATATGTAAAATTACTCATTTCATATCAATTAATCAACAAAGGAATATTAAGTAAATGTAAAAAAAACCATACCTGTCCAAAACGATGAAATAAAAAATGGCCAGTCTATGGAAGAAAAGATCCATAGTAAGTATTTTAGTTTAACCACAAACAAAAAATACAACTACCCATC
>JAFDZR010000051.1 GCA_018266875.1 Bacteroidota bacterium | reverse complement strand
TCCAACTCAAAATTTGCTGCGCAAATTTCCCGTACAGGGAAATTTTATTGACGCAATTTATCACGAATTCTTAACGGCAATAATTCACAGGCGGATAGTTTGACAAAATATATTAATAAGTTTAAAAAAATTTTAAATATTAAAGTATTTCTTTAGATTAAAAATTAATTTGGATAGTATTGAAGTTTAATATTTCCCATGTAAAGCTAATGACTTTTAATAAATTACCATAAAGAGTAAATTAAACCACTATAAAAATTATCAGCAGTTTGACAGATTACAAAGCAGATCTTCACATGCACACAAATTATTCCGACGGAGTATTATCTCCCGAAAAATTAATTGATCTGGTTATTAAACATAAGATAACTTTGATCAGCATTACGGATCATGATAATGTAAGCGGTCTTGATGAAGCGATAGAATACGGAAATCTCAACGGTATTCAGGTGATAACAGGTGTGGAGATAAGCGCTGATATTGACGGGAATGAGATACATATTCTCGGATATTTCTTTGATCATAAGAATCCGGTATTCCTAAATTTTCTTAAAGAGTCTAGGCAGAGAAGAATTGAAAGAAATGAAAAGATAGTTGAAAAGCTGAATAAGCTCGGAAGCAAAATAAATTTTGAGGATTTACTTAGCAAGATAGGACCAAATTCATCTTTCGGGCGTCCTCACATAGCTATGGAATTGCATGATGAAGGGTTCGTGAAAACCTATTACGAAGCTTTTTTCAAATACATTGGTGATGATAAAGCAGCTTTTGTAAAAAAAACAAATCCGGATTCCAAAGAGGTGATAGACATTATTTCAAAATGCAGAGGACTTTCATTCATTGCTCATCCGGGAAAAAACATTCGGGATGAACTGCTTATGAAATTAATTGATCAGGGACTTGACGGTATTGAAGTTGTTCATCCTTCTCATGACAAGGAATCAATGAGCTATTTCAATAAAGTAATTTCCGACAAATTCCTTCTTGCAAGCGGCGGCTCGGATTTTCACGGAGGAATTAAAAATGATTCCGCAGTACTCGGCAAATATTTTATTACCGAAAAGGAAGTACTGAATATGAAAAGAAGATTATTCATTTAAAAAAAATATGATAAACGAATTTGAAGGCAATCTCAATACTGAAGATATCCGTATCGGGATCATAATCAGTAAGTTCAATGTACCGATAACCGGAAATCTTCTCAAAGGAGTGCTCGCTGCTTTTGAAAATAACGGATTAAAGGAAGGTAATATTGATATTTTCTATGTTCCGGGCGCTTTTGAAATCCCGGTGATATTAAAAACACTCTGCCTTAAAAACCGCAGGATGAAAAAATACGACGGATTTATTACACTTGGATGCGTGATAAAAGGAGAGACTGCCCATTTCGAATATATCTGTGAAAATGTTTCCCGCAACATTAACGATATCTCATGTGAATTTGAGATCCCGGTCGGGTTCTGCGTTCTGACCTGTTACACTGCGCAGCAGGCATTCGAAAGAAGTCTCATTCCGCCTGATGCCGAAAACAATAAGGGTTATGAAGCAGCGCTTTCTGTAATCGAGATGATTAATTTAATGAAAAAGATCTGACCTGCCGGAAACCAAATATGAAATCTGTAAAATTCACTTCATATAAAAACTGCTTAAAGTATCTGTACGATCTCGAAAGAGCCGGAATAAAATATGATCTGAGAAATATCAGAAAATTCCTGAAATTTCTTGGTGATCCGCATAAGGAATATAAAACAGTTCACGTCGCAGGAACAAACGGAAAAGGATCTGTTTCATCAATTATTAATTCAGTTCTGATCGAAAACAGAATCAGGACAGGCTTGTATACTTCACCGCACATTCTGGATTTCAGGGAAAGGATCCTTGTAAACGGAAAATTCATTTCAAGGAATTTCATAATTGATTTTGTTAACAGGACATATGCGCTGATAGAAAAGATCAGACCTAGTTTTTTTGAAGTTACAACGGCAATGGCATTTGAATATTTTAAAGTAAGCGGATGCAGTATGGCTGTGATAGAAACCGGACTAGGGGGCAGACTTGATTCCACCAATGTGATCAGACCGGTGGTTTCAGTTATAACGGGAATTTCAATAGACCACACGGAATTTTTAGGAAACAGCATTTCCTCAATAACGCGGGAAAAAGGCGGCATTATAAAAAAGAATATTCCTCTGGTAATCGGAAAATTAAGACCTGCAGCGGAAAGGATTCTAACCAGGATGGCAGCGGAAAAGAATTCGGAAGTAATTCATTCCGAAAATGAAATTGAGATCAGAACCGTGGAAAAAACAGAATCAGGGTTTTATTTTAAAATGAACGGTAACCGCGAAAAATATTTTTTCCCTGTTATAGGGGATTATCAGACTTATAATTTAAGCACGGCTTTAAGCTGTCTGAAAATTCTTGAGAAAAATGATATTATAAATCTGAATACTGAAATTCTCATGAAAGCTCTTGCCGATGTGAAGATCAATTCACGTTACAGGGGAAGATTTGAAGTCGTATCTGATAAACCGAAGATAGTGACGGATATTTCACATAATCTGGAAGGGATTAAAAACATTGAGAGCAATCTGAAATATTTCAGGTACAGAAAAGCGGTAATTATATTCGGCATGATGAATGATAAAAATTACAGGGACTGCATAAAGGAACTCAGACGGCTTGAACATCATGTGATCTTTACAAAGCCTGAATACAAGAGAGCGGCAGAACCTGAGCTGCTGTACAGCATTTTGGGAAAAGATAAATCAAAGTTTGATTTCAGAAAAAATGTAAAGGATGCCTTTGAACTTGCGCAAAGCATCACGGATAAAAATGATCTTATACTTGTAACGGGTTCATTCTTTCTGGTGAGTGATTTTCTGAGATACCTTAATAAGTTAAAATAGTCGATTTAAAATTTTATATTTATAAATAATACAAAAATTATATGCTGTCAGAGGAAATAAAAACAATTGGCATAATAGGATCGGGGACGATGGGAAGGGGAATTGCGATTTGCTCCGCATTATCCGGTTTCGGCACTGTTGTTTATGATATTAATGAAGAGATAATAAAAGGTTCAGTATTAACAGTAGAAAAAGACCTCTCCAAATCTGTAGAAAAAAACAAGATTACTGAAGAAAACAAGAAGGATTCTCTGGAAAGAACGGAATTCACTTCTGATTTCGGGAAACTGGGAAAATGTGATTTTATTATTGAAGCAGCGCTTGAAAACATTGAAATGAAAAAGGATATATTCTCCCGCCTTGAAAGTATATGCAGGGAAGAAGTAATACTTTCAACCAATACATCATCACTGTCCGTAACAAATATTTCCACTTCGGTAAAGAAAAATCCTGAAAGAGTAATCGGGATGCATTTCTTTAATCCGGCTAATATTATGAAGCTGGTTGAAATTGTGAAAGGGGATTTCACTTCAGATGAAGTCCTTGAAACCACCCGTGAAGTTACTCTCAGGATGAAAAAAGTGCCTGTTGTTGCCAGAGACACTCCGGCTTTTATAGTAAACAGAATAGCGCGGCCGTTTTACGGGGAAGCTCTTAAGATATTAAGCGAAGGTTCAGCGGATGCAGAAACTATTGACAGGGTGATGAAAACCTGCGGTGGATTTGCGATGGGACCTTTCGAGTTAATGGACCTTATTGGAATAGACGTAAATTTTTCAGTAACAAAATCAGTCTTTGAAGCTTACTTCAGCGATCCCAAATACAGACCGAGTTTCATACAGAAAAAAATGGTTGATGCAGGTCTTCTCGGCAGGAAAACCGGGAGAGGATTTTATAACTATAAGAAATAAAGAATGGAACTGAAAACCAAAAAAAGAGACAAGGATACCGAAGAGTTCAGACTGATCCTGAATTCCCATTCGCAGAAAATTACAAAACCCAGAATAAAAATTCTTAAAATATTAAAATCAAACAACAAGCCTCTTACAATTGCAGAAATCTCTGAAAAGCTTACTGACAGGAAGATCGATCTGGCTACTATTTACAGGACCATGAATCTTTTCGAAGAGCTGAGGATTGTAAATCAGATTGACTTCAAGGATGAATTCAAAAGATATGAACTAATTTACGACAGGCATCATCATCATCACATTGTCTGCAGAAAGTGCAGAAAGGTTGAGAATGTAGAGCCCTGCCTGCTGGATAATATTGAACATTATCTAAAGGATAAGGGTTATACTGAGGTCACACATTCTCTTGAATTTTTCGGGATCTGCAGTGAATGCGGGTCAAAGAACTGACTCAACTGATTAAGATCATTTTTAATAATTAAAAACCTCATTTTGATTAAAGCTATTATTTTCGATCTGGACAATACACTTGTGGATTTTATGCTTTTAAAAAGGGCTGCAATAGACGCAGCTGCTCGTGCAATGATTGATGCTGGACTTGGTCTTTCGCCGGATGAAATTGTAGAAAGAATAAACAAGATCTATGACTCGGAAGGAATTGAATATCAGCAGGTGTTCGATCATTTGCTTCAGGAATCTCTCGGGAAAGTTGATTATAAAATTATGTCAGCAGGAATAGTCGCATACAGAAAAGCAAGGGAAGCGGCTTTGAAACCTTATCCGGGCGTTCTGCCAACGCTTATTGAACTTATAAAAATGGGTCTGAAACTGGCAGTCGTCTCCGACGCTCCATCAAAGGAAGCATGGCTGAGATTATCCTACATAAATTTTCATCATTTGTTTGATGTTGTGATCACTTACGACGAGACAAGAGAAAGGAAACCATCGCCTGTACCTTTTAATCTGGCGCTGAAAGAGCTTGGATTAAAAGCGGATGAATGTCTGATGATCGGCGACTGGGCGGAAAGAGACATGGTCGGCGCCAAAGCCGTCGGAATGAAAACCGTCTTTGCACGATACGGAGATACTTTTAATACGGTAAATCCCGAATCGGATTATGACATCAATTCAATATCTGAACTCATAGAAATCGTAAAAAAAGAAAACAAAGTATAAAATGGTATTGGGACTCGGAATAGATATTATCGAAGTAAAAAGAATAAGGAAGATCATGGAAGATTACGGAGACAGATTCCTGAAAAGGATACTTACCGACAGCGAAATAAATTACTGCATGAAATTTTCAAAACCCGAACTTCACCTTGCAGGAAGATTTGCGTCAAAGGAAGCGTACTCCAAATCAATCGGAACCGGAATTGGAAAATCCTTCAGCTGGAAAGATATAGAAATTTTAAATGATGAAAGAGGAAAACCATTTGTTGTTCATATAAAGGATACGGAATATGCAAATTATAAATTTCAGATCAGCATTTCGCATACCGAAGAGTACGCCTGCGCTGCAGTCACGTGTGAGGATGGAAAATAAATTAATGATCAGATCAGTTTTAGTAATTATTTTTTCGGCCGTGCTCTTTTATTCTTGTTCTTCTTCGAATTACAATATTAAAAAGGACATTGTCGGCATATGGATAAATGAACATCAGGGAGCGGGAAATTTTGAACACGGAAGGACTTATTATCAGGTAATTTTCAAAAAAGATTCCTTCTTTATTGAAATGGGGGAGCTCAATGATAATACAACTATGGACAGTCAGCCCTTTAAAGCAAAAGGTTTATACAGTATAAAAGGCGATATCATTGACATGAAAGGAGTAGCAAAAGCCGAAGGCTTCAGTAATTTCGACGTAGTCTTTGAAGAAAAATTTGATTACGCATTCGACATGAATACAATGGTGCTTTTCCCGATGGGAAATATAATAAAAAAGAGATTTTATCTTGTCAGAAGATTCTGATAAAATTCAGGCTGCCGATCTGGTCAGTCCACCCAGTCACATATAAAAATATTTGTTTCGCCTTTAACCTTTCCGTTTCTGTTGGAACAGAAAACAAGTTTTTTCCCGTCGGGAGAAAACATTGGAAATCCGTCAAACTCATTGAACCATGTTATCCTCTCCAGTCCGGTTCCGTCAATATTTATTTTATACACATCGAAATTTCTTTTATTCTCGCTGTCAATATTTGAACAAAAAAGTATCTTCTCTCCGTCAGGGAAAAAGAACGGTGCAAAGTTTGCTGAACTGTTGTCTGTGATCTGTCTCTTGTTGCTTCCGTCCGCATCCATAATCCAGATGTCGAGCTGTGAAGGTTTTATCAGACCCTGAGCGAGAAGAGTTTTGTATTCATTAATCTCATCTTCATCCCTGAAAGTAGTCCTTCTGTAAATGATCTTTTTGCCGTCATTGGAAAAGAAAGGTCCGCCGTCATATCCGAGTTCAGATGTCAGCTGTGTGACATCGCTTCCGTCCAGGTTCATTGTATAGATTTCAATATCCCCGCTGCGTGTGGAGGTAAACACAATCTTATCGCCGACAGGTGATATAGTGGCTTCTGCATCATAGCCTTTCGAGTTTGTAAGTTTCTTCAGATCAGTACCGCTTTCATCAGCGGTGTAAATATCGTAAGTATCATACAATGCCCAAACGTATCCCTGTGAAAGGTCCGGCTTTGGCGGACAGTTTGGATCCACTTCGTGAGTGGAAGCAAACAGAACGGTTTTGTTGTCAGGCAAATAATATGAGCAGGTTGTTCTTCCTTTTCCGGTGCTGACCATTTTCCAGTTATTCCCGTCAATGTCCATTGAAAAGATCTGATCGCACTCAAGGTTTCCGTGTGTTGACTGAAATGAAAATTTAGTCCCGTCCGGTGAGAAATAACATTCTGCGTTCTCTCCTCCGAAAGAAAGCTGTCTGATGTTTTTTAAATGTACTTCATTCTCAAGTCTCAGAGAATCGCCGGAAAAATCACCTTTGGCATTATCTGCAGCAATTTTGTCATTGCCTGCAGAGACCAAAAGAACTGCGCCTAATAAAAAAAGCGGAATAAAAATTTTAAACCTCAAATCTCGTTGCACTGAATACTCCTTCCTGGTGAGTTATTTTATCAATTATCTGATTTAGCTGTTTTAAGTTCTGAATGCTCAAGATGAGAGTCCCTTCGAACATGGAGCTCTTTGTTTTGATATCAACACTTTTTATATTTGTTTTAAAATTCTTTGAAATAGTCTTTGTGATCTCATTTAGAATTCCCGGTCTGTCTTCCCCGATAATTTTAACTCCGCCCGTAAATTCACCCGAGTCAGCTTCGTTCCAGTTAATTTGAATTATTTTTTCCGGTTCTTTCATGAACAGGTTCAGGATATTCTTGCAGGTTTTTCTGTGGATCCGGATTCCCTTTTCCCTGCTTATGAAACCGATCACCTCGTCTCCCGGAATGGGATTACAGCACTTTGCGTATTCATATTTAATTCCTTTTATATTCTGAGCGTTACCGTTGCCAATGAATATACCGTTCGCTGAAGTCCTTGCTTCGTCAACAAATTTATCGAAATTATCCGCATCCGAACCCGTGGTTTCCTCGGGAACATTTAATTTCTGATCCAGAGTTGTCAGCTTGCTCTTATCGTTGATGAAATCTATTACAGCATTTACTTTACTCTCATCCTGAGAAATTAAATAGAAGAAATTTCCCGTATCCTTGAATTTGAGTTTGTGAACTACCTTAGAAAGATACTCATCAGATAATTTTACCTTGAGCTTTTTAGCTTTTCTTTCCCAGATCTCTTTTCCTTTTTGTATTAAATTCCTTTTTTCGGTATTGAAATATTTTCTTATATCAGATTTGGCTTTGTGAGTAACTGCAAATTTTTCCCAGTCAATCTTGGGTGTCTGGTTTTTTGAAGTAAGAATTTCAATCTGATCACCGCTTTTAAGATGAGTGTCAAGACTTACGATCTTTCCGTTTACTTTCGCTCCGATACACTTCATTCCTATTTCAGTATGAATGTCGAATGCAAAGTCAATAGCTGTTGCGCCTGAAGGAAGTATCTTCAGATCCCCTTTTGGTGTAAAACAGTAAATCTCATCCTGATAAAGATTCAGTTTGAAGTTTGCCATTATCTGGGAGGAAGACTCATCATTGGATGAGTTTTCAATGCTTTCCCTGATAGATTTCATCCAGTCCTCAAGCTTTTTGTCGTGTACTATATTATTCTCTTTATATTTCCAGTGAGCTGCAATACCTTTCTCGGCAATTTCATTCATTTCCTGTGTGCGGATCTGCACCTCGAACATCTTTCCCTCTTTGCTTATGAGAGTGGTATGGATGGACTGGTATCCATTCTGTTTCGGAAGGGATATATAATCCTTGAATCTTTCAGGCACAGGAATGTAAATCTCGGAACAGATACCGTAAACTGAGAAGCAGTCATTTTTATTTTGCGTATCGAGAATTATCCTGATTGCAAAAAGATCAAAAAGCTCCTCGAATGTTTTATTCCTGCTGACAATTTTTTTGTAAATACTGTAAAGATGTTTTGCCCTGCCGTAGATCTCAAACTTGAATCCGGAATCTTTGAGTCTTTCTTTTATAGGTTCTATGAATTTCTTTATGAATTTTTCACGTTCGCGTTTTTTCGACTGGAGCTTTTTCGCAATATCATCATAGGCCGTCCTGTTGAGATATTTGAAGGACATGTCTTCAAGTTCTGTTTTTACGGATGAAAGACCGAATCTGTGAGCAAGTGGAGCGTATATTTCAAGAGTTTCCTGCGCCAGACGGATCTGTTTCTCTGAGGAAAGAAATTCAAGAGTTCTAAGATTATGAAGCCTGTCTGCAAACTTAATCAGAATGACCCTGATGTCGGATGTCATGGAGAGAAGCATTTTCTTGTACGATTCCACCTGCTTCATCTCGTAATTTTCGAACATACCTTCTATCTTTGTAACTCCGTCTACTATCTCAGCGATCTCATCGCCGAATTCAGCGCGAATATCGGGAAGAGTAAAAGGCGTATCCTCAACCACGTCATGCAGAAGCGCCGCAGCTATTGAAACAGCGTCAAGAGGAATTTCCTGCGCTAGTATTATTGCTACTTCATATGGATGTGAAATAAACGGTTCGCCTGAAGCCCGTCTTACATTCTTGTGAGCTTCATATGAAAATTTAAATGCCTTGGTGATCAGTTTTTCATCGGTTAAACCACCGGGAAGATTTTTCCTGCAGTGATAAAGTAGGTCATCTAATTTCTTTTTATATAAATTGTTAAGCATATTTTCTTTTCGTAATTATTATACTTAATTTAACAAAAGAATATGAGAAAGTGAATAACCGAAAAATCACTTAATTGGTTTTGTTTTTTATTCTTTCAGTTTCTGTTGGAATTAAGGGAAAAATCTGAATAATTTTTCCGGGATGATATTGATCTGACTGTAAAAATACCGGTGAGATCTGAGATGTATTTAAAAGTGCTCCTGATTTAAACAATGACCCGTGATCAGGATCCTGAAAGGCGGTAAAAATTTGACCTTAAAAACAAAAAGGATTTTTTCAGGTACCGAACATTCTGTCGCCGGCGTCACCGAGACCAGGGACAATATATCCTTTATCGTTCAGCTTCTCGTCAAGACTGCATGAAATGATTTCTATATACTTCATATCTTCCTTGCCGAACCTTTTTTCGATAGCTTCGATTCCCTCCGGAGCGCAAAGAAGCGAAGCAACTTTTATTTTTCTGATACCCATGTTAAGCAGGTATTCGATAGTGAAAATAACACTTCCGCCCGTGGCGATCATCGGATCAACGATGATCACGGTTGCTTCTTTCTTGTCAGCGATCTTTGGAAATTTGAAATAGTACTGTACCGGCTTGAGAGATTTTTCGTCACGGTAAATACCGATGTGGGATGTGATAATTTCCGGATAGAGTTCGGTAAAACCTTTCGTCAGTCCAAGTCCTGCGCGGAGAATAGGCAGCAGGACCAGTTTATCTTTTATTTTTTTGCCTTCGATTTTTTTGAACGGAGTATAAACGGCTTTATTCTCCAGATTCAGAGACCTGAAAGTCTCCGCTGCAATAATAAAGGAAATCTTGTCAAGAGATTCCCTGAATTCAACCTGAGGCGTTTTCTTATCTCTCATTACGGAGAGATAATGATGAACCAGAGGATGATCTATTATTTTAAGTTTTCCCAATTTATTTATTGTAAGAGATTTACATATAATTCAGTTGAAACATTCTGTGAGGTTTTCACAGACTGACTGCCTGCCGATATCTTCATTGACAGATCAAGATTTGTGCTGGTCTCTTTGCTCTTTACACATCCTTTGGTTAGATTGTAAATGATCACGCCTTTTCCACCGGTTTTGGAATCCTCAACTTTATAGGTCATCTGCTTATCCTTGATTTCCTTTTCAATGAAATCCACTGCAAGGTCAGCATCTATGGTAAGAAGTGTCTGATCGTTCTCTTCCTTTACACCGGTTAATTTGTAGCTCAGCGAATTCTTTACGGGAAAAATCAGCATGGATGTCTCATAAGATCTTGTCCAGACTGAATCGACATAAACAGGATTTTCCGGGAACATCTGGAACTGCTGCTGCAGAACCGCCTTAATCGCATCCTTTCCGAATGAATCTTTCAGCTGCTCCTTCTGATCCTTGCTTAATGTATCCCCGAGAGCTTTGAACATTTTTTCATAAACGTTCTCCAGACCGTAAACATCGGATATCTCCCCGTTCTGCGAAACCCGTGCAAAAAATTCCTCATTCATAATGGCGTTGTACTGAAGGAAGTCAGGCTTTGAATATATTGAATCCTTAATGTTTGAATTGTAAGTAAGGCTGACAGAAGAATCCGCCGAAGCAAGATTTGAAACAATTGTGATACTGTCAAATGTGATCTTGTAGCTGACAATGCCGGCTGAACTTATTTCCGTGACTTCTTCCGTATAATAATAATTTATATCCTGGGTTGAAGTTATTTCCTTATCGCCTGTCATAGGACTTTTTTCTTTTGAGGTTGTCTTTGCATTCATTTTATATTTGAATACATCTCCTGATTTAGGCTTCAGAAGCATATTTACCTTAATTCCGTTCTCATCTTTTAAAAGCAGGTCGGAATTTGCTTTGCCTGAGGTGTTTCCTTTTCCGTTATCTCCCTTATCCTTTTTATCCCCGCATCCCTGAAATATTATAAACGGAATCATTAACAGAAATAATATAATTGCTGTGATTGTTTTACTCGGCATTATCTTTTTTGATTTGATTTTAATATCATTAAATATACCATTATTAGCGAAGAGTTTCAAAGTAATATTGAATCTGATGACAGTTGAAGAGATTGGTTTGGTTAAGCGGTCACAATGATATTTTACGCTGAGCTGATTCCGAAAAATCAGTATTTAAGATACATCTGATGATTTGGGTTTGAGTGATTTTCGGAAATCCTGAAATCGTGACTTCCGACAATTTTGAATCCCGCCTTTTTATAAAAACTGACCGCTCTGTGGTTTTCCTTCCAAACATACAACCACATTCCTTTCTGAGCGTTATTCACGGATAATTCTGTATTGAAATTAAACAATTCAAGACCAAGGTTTAATCCGTAAAATTCCTTAAGAAGATAAAGCCTTTCCATCTTGGTTATATTCTTTTCGGGAATATTCACTGCGGGAAAATTTAAAATTATCTTTGAATATCCGGAAGGTTTATTATCTGAATAAATAATATGATATATATTCCCGGGATCGCTCAGTTCATTTTCAAATTTCCCGCGGCTGTAATTTTCATTTAAGTAACTTTCTATATCTTCCTTTGCAGCGCTTCTGCCGTGGGATTCTGTAAATGATTTACGGCCGATTTCCGAAAGCAGTCCGCAATCTTCTGCGGTTGCTTTTATAATTGAAGTCAATAATATTAGATTTTTTTCTGAATCAAAGGTACAAAATTTTTTAAAATGGATATACGTCAAAGCTGATAATCTGTTAGTTAAACAACGACTTTTGTCATCGGATTTCCGGATCAGGGATTCAGCAGTTTTTCAATTTCAAATTTTTTCATTTTCATGAATGCTTCAGTGGTTTTTTTTCTCGTTTCCGGATCGGACATCAGTTCTTTCAGAACAGAGGGAATTATCTGCCATGACACCCCGAATTTATCTTTACACCATCCGCACATGCTTTCCTCGCCTTCATTCGTTATAGCATTCCAGTAAAAATCTATCTCCTCCTGAGAATCGCATTCCACAACGAATGAAAATGCCTCATTGAAATTCATTTCATGATTGCCGTCAGCATCCATTGCCATAAAGACTTTCCCGTTCAGTATGAACTGAGAATGCATTACATTTCCTTCCAGTTCAGGTCTGTCTTTCCCGTAATGAAGAATTCCCTGAATTTCAGAATTTTGAAAAAGTGAAGTATAAAATCGTACGGCTTTTTCGGCATTGCCCAGCTGTTTGTCTGCGAAGAGAAGAAGCGGTACTATCCTCTGGTTTACTTCGCTCATTTTACCTTTGTAGATCTGCCAGTTGACGCCAAATTTATCCGTGCACCAGCCGTAGTTTTCACTCCATTCATATTTAGCGAGCGGCATCAGCACGCTTCCTCCGTCGGATAATTTATCCCAGTAATACCGGACTTCTTCGTCTGTATCACAGGTAACAAAAAGTGAAGCGGACGGATTGAAACTGAATTCAGGACCGCCGTTTATTGAAATGAATCTTTCACCCTCAAGTTCGAATTCAACAACCACCGGATTTTCAGAAATGATTCCGGAATTACTGAAAACCGAGCAGTAAAAACTGCCAGCATCCTTTGCCTGTCCGTCAAACCAGAGGCATGTGTAAATCTGATTTTTCATTCTATTGTTTTTGTAATAATGCAAATTAAACAGTATAGGTTGAAATTGCAAATTGAAATTTTAAATAAGACTGTACTTCGATTTTTATCTTATTCAAGTAACAGTTATTTCTTTTACCGGAGAAATTTAAACATCAGATAATTTTTGTCAACTATGCCCGGAACATTTAGTTTAGGAAATAAAAATTTACCCGTGGGGGATTTGAAAAAATTTACAAACTTGTTTAAATGATTTTATATGTTATTTTGTTTGATTCAAAATAATTTTTACGGCATGAAATTTTTGCCGCTAATATGAATGAATTTCCGGAAATTTATCACCAGTGGGCGATTTTTCTTTGCTTCTTTCTATTGATCGTTCAAAAGAAAGAAGGTAAATCTGAGTATAATTGAAATTTACTCTATAATTTTATACAACGT
>JAFDZR010000050.1 GCA_018266875.1 Bacteroidota bacterium | reverse complement strand
ACTAAACGTATTGGACACAATTGGTTTGCAAAAATCCAGTGATAAATATTTGTTTAAATCTGAATATAATTATACTCATTAAAGAATTATATTTGGTGCATGTATAAATTCCCTGTGAAAATAATATTTATAATCTTGTTTATATTTCCTGCAGCAGGTTCATATTCACAGGAGAATATAAATTCCGTAATTGATCTTACATTATCATTCAGAGGTTTGTCCCGTGAGGATATAACAATACCTTTGAATTTTGACAAAGATAAATCCCCCACCAATAATTCAAAATTATTACTGCCTTTGGTAAAAAATCTGATGCTGGATCCAATGAGTTCACTTAAATTTTCAGAGGATGCAGCACAAATGAGCGGACTTGAGATCAGGGAGCTGTTACTGAAACTCATAATGACAAAGGATTCGGCGGACAGAGCTTCATATTTCAATTCGGAAGAAAACAAAATCACAAATTCTTTAAATTACCCTGACCTAAAAAAAGAGCTTGTTTCATTCTGCAGCTCAGTAAGGGATAAAAATCTCATTACAGAAAAGAAATTCTCTGAGCAGGAAAGAAAATTTATCTCAAAAAATCTTTTTTCGATTATCTCCGACTCGGAAGAAGAGGACGGAAGCAGCACTGATATTTTTAAATTCAACGAGGCGCGGGATTCTTCCATAGCAGTTTCAAAAAGAACTATGGACATACTCTCATCACATTATTCAAATGAAATGATCAAAGAGAATCTAAGTGAATTTATTTTCTGCAGTACTCTGTTCGAAATTCTGAAACGGAATTCCCCTGAAATGATCAGAGAGAAGACTGAATTTCTGAATAACGAATATGTCACCGGGGATTTCATTTTTTATTATGACAAGGACAATATCAGGATAGCAATTGGCGGAAGCGGGAAAAACAGTTACACGGGTCATTTTGATCTGATCATAGATGCAGGCGGAGATGATCAGTATGATATTTTCAGAAGTGACAATGAAAATATTTTCAGGGAAAATTTCAGCTGTATTATTGACCTTTCAGGAAATGATTTTTACAGATCAAATCAGAATTTCAATCTTGCGGGATCTGTATTTTCATCAGGCTTTATATTTGATGCCGAAGGTGATGATACATACCGCGGCAGGAATGTTTCGCTTGGTTCGGCAATATTCGGAACCGGAATACTATGGGACGGAAAGGGAAACGATATTTATCAGGGAGATAAATTCACCGAGGGTTCGGCATCTTTCGGATGCGGGATCCTGTTTGACCGCGAGGGAAATGACGTATATACAGGGAATTCATATTCGCAGGGATTCGGCATGACAGAAGGCATTGGTGTTATATCAGATAAAAAAGGAAATGATTCTTATCTCATCGATGCCAGGTCGCTAGACATAGGGAGATACGAAGATCATTATGTGTCAATGAGTCAGGGTTACGGGCTCGGGCTGAGACCTTATTATGCAGGCGGGATCGGAATGATTCTCGAAGGCGAAGGTAACGATATTTACAATACAGATATTTTCGGACAGGGCGGAGCTTACTGGTACGGTCTCGGGATAATTTCAGATCTTGACGGAAATGATAAATACAATTCTTACCAGTATGCTCAGGGAGCGGGAATTCATCTTGCAGTGGGAATACTTAATGACAGAAACGGATGGGATTTTTATTCCTCCAACGGAGTATCGCAGGGCTGCGGACATGATTATGGTTTCGGTCTGCTGTATGACGAAAACGGCAATGACAATTATTCCGCATATTCTCTTTCGCAGGGAGCGGGAAATGCAAACGGCATCGGAATATTCATTGATAAAACAGGAAGAGACGGATATCTGAATAAGGAACCCGGCAACACAAGAGGATATGGTAATTCAAGGAGAGAATACGGAAGTCTCGGAATTTTTATTGACGCTTCAGGAGATGATTTTTATTCCAGCCGGAAAGACAGCATTATAAACAACTCGTCTATGTGGGGCGTAATGAACGACTACTTCCTCAAAGATGAAAGCACTGCTCCAAGCGGAAGCAATTACAAAGTTCCATTGGATTCCGGAAAGCAGTATTCAACTGAAGAATATTTTGTAATGGCAAAGACCATTGAGCCGAGATTTTCACTATGGCAGGAATACGGATTCAGGAAATTAGTTCAAGACAGTTCAAATACTTCTGAATACATACTAAAATATCTTGATACAGATGATCACAGAGCCGGACTTGTGCTCAGAAACCTTGCTTTCAAAATAGGATATTCAATGGGAAATATTTTAAGGGACAAACTCAGGATTTACAATATATCCATGCAGCCGTCTTCCGTTTTCAATGAGAATGAAGTTGCATATATCTGTTATCTCTTCGGAGAAACGGGAAATCCTTCGGGCAGAGAAGAGATACTGGACCTTACTCATAACAGCAGCGCAAGGATAAGATCAGTTGCAATAAATGCATTAGGCAAACTGAAAATAGATTCTGCGGATTTTAATTTCAGGGAGAAAGTAATTTCAAGATTATCAGAACTGGTTTTTGAAAACAGCGGAACGAAGATCATTCAGAAAGACCTGGCTTTTGCTTTTGGAAACTATAAAGACAGCAAAGACATACCGGCACTTGTAAAATTAATGAGCAGTGATTATTTCGGGGCGAGATTCTTAGCTGCAGACGAACTGAAAACATACGGCGATACTTACTCTGATTACATAAACGATGATTTAATAAAATCACTTACTCAGAGCCGGACATCATTCCATTCTTTTTTAACATCAATTGAGAATTTATCTGATGAAAAATTTGAGGAAGTAATAGATAAAACTTCAGGTGTCGGAATTTTTTACGAAGACGGAATTCAGTTATATCTGATCGATATACTTTCTAAAAAAATCAGGAATTCGGATAATGAAGAATTCAGAACCAAAATGGGAAAGACAGTAAATGATTTTCAGTTATACTTTCCTTTAAAGATCAATTAATTTTTTTTAAAAAAAAAATGAATGAATTTATGAAAAAATTACCGGCAGTAAATTTATTAATAACGGCATTATTTGCATTTACAATTTATTCATGCGTAAACATTGAGCAGCAGACAGTGATCAATGAGGACGGATCGGGAAGCATTGACCTTCATTACTGGACAAAGACAGCGAATCTTTCTATGGGAGATGAACTTGGCGGGTTCAGTTTTACAGAAGACAAAATCAGAAAAAACTTTACATCATTAAACAGTGATGTTGGAGAGGTAAAAATAGAAGAGAGCAAATCTGATTCCCTTACACACGTCAGACTGAAAATAGTATTCAGGGATTTCAACAAACTTCCTGAGGCGCAGGGATTCTCAAAGACAAAGACATTATGGAAAAAGGAAAAAGATAAAATAATATTCAGATATACGCTTCTTAAAGATACCGTAAGTTCAGATAAGCTCGCCTCTGCTGAATATAAATTATTTTATACATTCACATTTCCTGATGAAATACTGGAAACAAACGGAACCAAAGAAGTTAATACAGTTACATGGAATAAAACACTAGCAGATCTGAAAAATGATATTGATATGACAGCTGAAATAAAAAACAATTCCGGCATATGCGGAATATTCGGAATTGAGCTGCCAATACTTTTCCTTTTTTCAGTTATAATTTCTAAAATAAAAAAATATAAATTTAAAAAAAAATAAAATGAAAAAAAGAATTGGAATTTTAGGCTCCGGTATAGTTGCCAAATCACTTGCCAATGGATTTATTAAAAACGATCATCAGGTAATGATGGGAACGAGATCACCGGAAAAGTTGAAAGACTTCAGCGACAAAGTCATGATAGGTACGTGCGAAGATACAGCTTCATGGGGAGAAATAATCGTGCTGGCTGCAAAGGGAAAGGCAGCTGAAGAAGTATTAAAATCCGCAGGCAGCGGAAATTTAATGGGAAAAACAATAATCGATGCAACAAATCCCATAGAGGACACAGCTCCGGAGAACGGAGTATTAAAATTTTTTACTGATTTGAATGAGTCACTGATGGAAAAACTCCAGAAGATTTATCCTGAGAGTAATTTTGTAAAGTGTTTCAGCTGTGTCGGGAATGCATATTTCACAGATCCGGATTTTAATGGAGAAAAACCGACAATGTTCATATGCGGGAATGATGAAAACGCAAAGAAGGAAACCACAGAGATACTTGAGACATTCGGCTGGGAATGGGAGGACATGGGCAAAGCTGAATCTGCAAGGGCGATAGAGCCTTTATGCATACTTTGGTGTATACCGGGCTTCAGGAGTAATGAGTGGAATCACGCATTCAGGATGCTGAAGGCGTGATAAGAATTTGGCTTAATGCGGGGAGAACGGTTTAAACCGTTTATCCCCCGTAAAACCAATCCAATAATCCTTTATCTCATCAGTATATTTTATACATATTTCATCACTGCCAATATAATATCTGAAATCAACCCGGAGCTGCTTCCAGTTCCGGTTTCATTTATCAGTACTATGTCAAATAAAGTAAATTGAACAAGGTTTGGAATTTGAGTATATTTCCAAGTTATGCTCAAATTCATTCTCCGGTTAGTTATCATATTTTTAATATGCTTAAAATCATACGCGTATGATTTTTCTAAAGTGGACGCCGTTGTGTCCGGAGGTATTTCCAACGGTTCATATCCAGGAGCGCAGCTTCTGATAGGAAATGAGAACCAAATCCTGTATCAGAAGTCTTACGGCAATTTTACTTATGATGAATTTTCCAGCCCGGTAACGGATAACAGTATGTTCGATCTCGCTTCAGTTACAAAAGTTATTGCCACTACCACAGCAATAATGCTGTTGTATGAAAGCAAACAGATAGATCTTAATGATCCGGTGAGCACATATATTCCTGAATTCACAGGTGACGGAAAAGAGAATGTTACAATTCTTAATCTCCTTCTGCATAACTCAGGTCTGAAGGCGTGGATCCCGTTTTACAAAGACTGTACTGCAAAGAGTGATGTAATTAACAAAATCTGCAGTTCTGAATTAGAATATATTACAAATACAAAAACAGTTTACAGCGATCTGAATGCCATTTTACTTGGTCTGATTGTAGAAAAGGTTTCAGGTTTAAAACTTGATGAATTCTGCAGAGATAATATATTTAAGAAGCTTAATATGCAGAATACGATGTTCACTCCCGGCGATCAGTATAAGAGCAGAATTCTTCCTACTGAGAACGATACTTACTGGAGGTTCAGGACCTTACAGGGTGAAGTTCATGATGAAGCTGCAGCTGTAATGGGTGGAATATCGGGAAATGCCGGTTTATTCTCCAATGCGGGTGATATTTATATACTCATGAAGATGCTTCTCAACGAGGGGAAATATTACAATCCATTTACGAGAGGTTTAAAAGAAGAGAAAATGTTCGAGCCGGCGACAGTACAGCTTTTTACCGGTAGATTCAATGGTCTAAGTTATGAAAATTCCCGCGCTCTCGGCTGGGATACCAAACCCGACGGTTCAAACTCAAGATACAGGATTCCATGCGGCGAGCTGATCTCGGAAAATTGTTTCGGTCACACCGGGTATACAGGAACAAGCGTTTGGTGCGATAAAGACAGAAAGCTAATAATTATTTTTCTTACGAACAGAGTATATCCTTCCAGAAGTAATGATGGAATTAGAGAAATCAGACCGGAAGTTTACAATACAGCAATAGAATCTTTTACAAATCAGAATTAAAAAATTAATAATAATATAAAAATGAAATTACCAAAATTTAAGAATGAACCATTCACGGATTTTACAAAGAAAAAAAATGTCAAAGAATTTGAGAAAGCCTTAAAGAAAGTCCGGGAAAGATTTTCCCTGGAATTTCCTCTTGTCATAGGAGGTGAAAAATTCTCTTCAGATAAGAAACTCGTTTCTTTTAATCCTTCACGCAGAGATCAGGCTCTCGGGACTTTTCAAAAGGCTACTGCCGAAATGGCTATAAATGCCATTGACCTCGCTAACAACACTTTTAGCGAATGGAAAAAAGTGCCGGTCAAAACAAGGGTAAAGTATTTTCTGGATGCCGCGAAGAAAATGAGGAAAAGAAAACATGATTTCTCCGCAATGATGGTTTACGAAGTCGGAAAGAACTGGGCTGAAGCAGACGGAGATACAGCTGAGGCAATTGATTTTATGGAGTTTTATGCAAGGGAAATGCTCAGATATGCAGAAGGACAGCCGGTAGTTAAAATTCCCGGTGAAAAAAACAGACTGGAATATATACCTCTCGGTGTAGGCGTAGTGATTCCGCCGTGGAATTTTCCTCTTGCCATTCTTGTAGGAATGACAACTGCTTCCCTAATCACAGGTAATACCGTAGTATTAAAACCCTCAAGCGACTCCCCTGCCATTGCTCAGATGTTTGTTGAATTAATGGAAGAAGTCGGATTGCCCAAAGGTGTTCTTACTTTTCTGACCGGAGACGGTTCTACGATCGGTGATCTGATAGTAACTCATCCGCTTACAAGGTTTGTTGCATTTACAGGTTCGATGGAAGTCGGATTAAGAATAAATGAACTTGCCGCAAAGAAACAGCCGTCACAGATATGGATCAAAAGGGTTATCGCTGAGATGGGCGGTAAAGATTCTATAATCGTTGACTCTGAAGTTCCTGATATTATCGAAGCCGCAAGAGGAGTCGTTCAGGCTGCGTTCGGTTTTCAGGGGCAGAAATGTTCTGCATGTTCCAGGGTAATTGTGGATGAAAAGATATATGATCAATTCTGCGAACTTCTTGTTTCAGAGACTAAGAAGATAAATGTGGAAGATGCATCATTGAATCCAAGAATGGGACCTGTCATTAATGAAAAATCATTTAAGAGCATAACTGATTACATAAAGAAAGGAATTGACGAAGGCGGGAAATTAATTTACGGCGGTGAGGATATGGATAAAACGGGATATTACATTCAGCCGACAATTATTTCAGGCGTTGACAGAGATGCTACTATTTCTCAGGAAGAAATATTCGGTCCTGTGCTAGCAGTCATTAAGTCAAAGAATTTTGACGATGCAATGGAGATTGCCAATAACACTATTTACGGACTGACCGGCGCGGTTTACACAAAAAACAAGAAAAAACTTGAGCGGGCTGAAAGTGAATTTTTTGTGGGGAATTTATATCTGAACAGAAAATGCACAGGTGCGCTTGTCGGCGTTCATCCATTCGGAGGTTTTAATATGAGCGGAACAGATTCTAAGGCGGGCGGTAGAGACTATCTCGGTTTATTCCAGCAGGCGAAATCTATTTCAGCTAAAGTAAAATAAATTTTTCAGAAAATTATAATGAATAAAATTTTTATTTTTGTTTTTATATTGTTCACTATTGCAGAATTTTCTTCCTGCGGATTAAGAGAAAAAGCTGAACAAAAAATAAATGAGAAGATCGATCAGACTGTTGACGAGAAATTAAAAAAAATAGATTCCGCTTTGCAGAATACCGGAACTATGCTGGATACCATGAAAAATAAGTCCTTTGAATCAATGGATTCAGTTAAATACAAACTTGATTCGGTCAGTAAAGAAATAAAGGAAATGATAGACAGGCAGAAAGAATTACTTAAAAAATAATTTCAAATTATAAAAAAAATATAAATGAACTTACACGAGTATCAGGCAAAATCATTATTGAAAAAACTGGGCATTAAAGTACAGGACGGCGTTGCATTAAATGACATGCAGTATTTTGACGGCGCAATTGAATATCTGCAGTCAACGGGAATTCATAAATTTGTTGTAAAATCCCAGATCCATGCAGGAGGACGAGGAAAAGGCGTAATTTATAGAAAAGACAAGCACGATGAGATTGTCGTTGAAGGCGGAGTGAAATACATGGGCAGTGATGTCCAGAAAGCCAAAGACTATGCCGGTAAGCTTCTCGGCAATATTTTAGTTACTCATCAGACAGGAAAAGAAGGAAAGGAAGTCAGGACTATTTTCATTGCCGAAGGAATTGATATTAAAAAAGAATTTTATATCGGAATACTTCTTGACAGATCAGTTTCCAAAAATGTCATCATGGCTTCCACCGAAGGAGGAGTTGAGATTGAAACCGTCGCAGAAAAAACACCCGAAAAGATTATAAAAGTATGGGTTGATCCTTCTGTCGGTCTGCTTTCATATCAGGCGCGAGAACTAGCATTCGGGCTGGGGCTTGAAGGTAATGTCTTTAAGGATTTCATTAAATTCATAACTAAACTCTACGACGCTTATGTAAAACTCGATGCTTCCCTTCTCGAGATCAATCCTATGGTTATATCTGAAAATGATGAAGTCATTGCACTTGATGCGAAAGTAACCTTAGACGGAAATGCAGATTTCAGACATAAGGACTATAAGGATCTTGAGGATACAAACGAAGAGGAACCTCTTGAGACAGAAGCAAAGGCACATAATCTTAACTATATAAAACTTGACGGTAACGTGGGCTGCATGGTTAACGGTGCAGGTCTTGCAATGGGAACGATGGACCTGATCAAACTTGCAGGCGGATCCCCTGCCAATTTCCTTGATGTCGGGGGAACAGCTACCCCTGATACTGTTGAAAACGGTTTCAGGATAATTTTATCCGACAGCAATGTGAAGGCAATTCTAATAAATATTTTCGGTGGAATTGTAAGATGCGACAGGGTTGCCAATGGTGTTATTCAGGCAGCAAAAAATATCAATATCACTGTCCCGGTTGTTGTGCGTCTTCAGGGAACCAATGCTGAAGAGGCGAAAAAAATCCTTGATAACTCCGGACTGAATCTTATTTCAGCTACTACTCTTGAAGAAGCAGCTCAGAAAGTAACTGAATCCTTGAAATAAAAAAAATTATTTGAATTATCCGAATTGACAGGGTAATTATCTGAATATTAAAAATGGAAAATATTAATGTTATAAAAAACGGCAGCAAAACATTTCAGAGTAAGATATCTTCTACATATTCTTTTACTTATGATGATATCTCGCTGCTTCCTGATCAGATATCTGAAATTGAACACCGATCGGAATGTAATACTTCGGTTGATTTTCTCGGACTTAAATTGAACCTTCCTGTAATCGGTTCACCGATGAATACAGTTGTGGGCGGCAGAATGGCAAAAGCTCTTGCCGATCTGGGATGCCTCGGGATTGTTCACAGATTCAATACAGTTGAGGAACAGGTAAAGGAATTTTCCGAAAACGGTATGAATGATTCCCCTTTCAGATGCCCTGCAATTGGAATTAACAAAAATACAGACATTGAGAGACTCAGGAAACTTGCTGATGAAGGCATTACAATGTTCTGCATAGATATTGCAAACGGCGGTTCCAAAATGATAGATGAATTTATTTCAGCCTCATCAAATATTATTTCCGGGTATAAAATAAAAATCATTGCCGGCAATGTGGCAAGTTATGAAACTACTGAATTCCTTATAAATATCGGAGTGGATGCGATCAGAGTTGGTATAGGTAACGGAGCAATGTGTTCAACTTCAGTTAAATCAGGAATCGGGATCGGACAGGTCGATGCAATACTGAGATCACTTGAAGCGAAAAATGATCTTGAAAGTGAAGTAAAAATCATAGCCGACGGAGGAATTTCAACTCCGGGTGCGATGTGCAAGGCAATCGCTCTCGGCTGTGATGCTGTAATGTTCGGCAGAGTTCTTGCCGGTACCGAAGAATCACCAGGCGAAGTTTTGAAATATAATAATCAGCGCTGGAAGAAATACTGCGGAAGCGCTTCCTTTGCCGTGAAACAGGATAAGAAAAATTATATAGAGGGAGAGGAATCCCTGGTTCCATATAAAGGCGCAGTTTCAAAGATCATTACCGAATACCGTGAAGGTCTTCAGTCATCGATGAGCTATCTTAATTCCAGGAACATTAAAGAATTTCAGAAAAAAGCTTCATTTGTAAAACTGACCAGCAATTCCTTCAACGAAAGAAAACCTCAGGTCTGATGCTTTATGTCTACTGGTTCAGAAAAGATCTGAGAACTGATGATAACGCTGCTCTTGCCGGGTTTTTTAAAAATTTACCCGACGGAAGTAAGTTTTGTTTGATTTATATAAAAAACAGGAACAGTTTTAATTACTTTGGTGAAAAAAGAATTTCATTTCTGAATGAGTCGCTGAAGGAACTAAGCAGAAGTCTCAGTGAAAAGGATCTTGATCTGCAGATAATTGAAGGTAAAAGCGCTGGAATTTTCAGAGAGATAACTGAAAAATACGGTAAAGTAATTTTGTATTTCAACAGGCAGGTGGAACCATACTGCATTAAAAGAGATAAGGAAGTAAAGGAAATAATTGATTCAGTAGGCGGACAGGTTTTTGATTACAATGATACCTGCATTTTGGAACCCGGCGAAGTAAAGAATGAAGCAGGCGATCAGTACAGAGTTTATACTCCGTTCAAGAATAAATCTCTCGGCATAATCGGGAAATCACATTATGCTAATATCAGGACTGATCTATCTTCTTTGAAAAAAGAAAATGAAACAGACCTGAGTTTGAACAGACATAAATCAATTAAATCTGAAGACCTGAAGAGCTCAGTCAAAGGAATTATCGAAGGAGGCAGAAATTCCGGAATCAGTCTGTTAAAAGAATTTTATGAAAATGGAATTTCTGAATATAAGGAAAAAAGAGATATTCCTTCTGTTACAGGAACCAGCATGCTTTCAGCTCATCTGCATTTCGGAACTGTCGGGATAAGAGAAGCAATGCGAACTGCGATGTCAGCATTGAATAAAGCTGAAAGCGAAAGTTCGAAAACAGGAATTCAGACCTGGATTAATGAACTTCTCTGGCGGGAGTTTTATTATCACATAACTTTTTTCAATCCAAGACTGACTTCGGAATCTTTCAGAAATGAATATGATGATCTTAACTGGAGTTATGATGAGGAATTGTTTGATAAATGGTGCAGGGGTATGACGGGTTTTCCGATCGTAGATGCAGGAATGAGACAGTTGAATTCCGAAGGATGGCTGCACAACAGAGTGAGAATGATAACGGCAATGTTCCTGACAAAGGATCTGTTTATTGACTGGCGACTGGGGGAAAAATATTTTGCGGAAAATCTTATTGACATGGATTTTTCCAGCAACAATGGAGGATGGCAGTGGTGCGCTTCAACAGGTGTGGATGCGCAGCCGTATTTCAGGATATTCAATCCTTATCTGCAGAGCAAAAAATTTGATCCAAAAGGAGATTATATAAGGAAATATATTCCTGAACTGAAAAATGTACCTTCTGAATTTATTCATGAACCTGACAAAATGAGTTCAGATGACATGAAAAAATATAATGTGATAATAGGAAAAGATTATCCAGCCGGAATTACGGAACATTCTCTGGCAAAGGAAAGAGTTGTAAGCGAATTCAAAAAAATTAAAAAGTATTAACTAAAATAATTGGATCCGGAATATTCAAAATACGAGCCGGTAATCGGACTTGAGATACACGCTCAGATGAAGACAATCTCTAAGGCATTCTGCAGATGTTCTACTGATTTCCACTCTTCGCCTAATTCAAATGTCTGTCCGGTATGTCTGGGTTTTCCGGGAACTCTGCCGGTGCTGAATGAAGAGCTTGTAGAATTTATTATCCGTATGGGAATAGCTTTGAACTGTAAGGTAAGGGATCTCTCTATTTTTGCAAGAAAGAACTATTTTTACCCTGATCTTTCTAAAGGATATCAGATAACACAGTTTGAAACTCCTATCTGCTATGACGGTCATCTTGACATTACACTGAAAAATAAGGAAATAAAAAAGATCGGCATTACGAGAATTCATATGGAAGAAGATGCCGGTAAATCCATACATGATTTTCATGATGACGAATCGCTTATTGATTTCAACAGATGCGGCGTGCCTTTGATTGAAATAGTAAGTGAACCCGATATAAGATCTTCTGAAGAAGCATTTTTATATCTTTCAAAAATTCGGCAGACACTTATTTATCTGGATATTAATGACGGAAATATGGAGGAAGGATCTCTGCGGTGCGATGCAAATATATCCGTGCGCGTCAAAGGTTCATCAGAATTAGGAACCAGAACGGAAGTTAAAAATCTCAACTCTTTTAAGAATGTTTCCGATGCAATTGAAGCGGAAATTAAAAGACAGATTGATCTGATAGAGTCAGGCGGTAAAGTTTCCTATCACACTATGACTTTCAATGCAAAGGATAAAACCACTTCAGCAACCCGCACAAAGGAAGAAGCCCATGATTACAGGTATTTTCCCGAACCGGATCTTGTAAAGGTAAGAGTGGATGACAACTGGAAAAAGAAGATTCTGTCCGAACTTCCGGAGTTTCCTGATAAGAAAAGAGAAAGATTTATGAGTGAGTTTTCTCTCCCTTATTCCGATGCAGACGAGATTACGCAGGATAAATATTTTGCTGACTATTTCGAAAATGCTGCAGGAAAACTTATAAGAAGAGAAAGCAGATCTTACAGGATCGTCAGTAATATTCTCAGAGCCGAAGTAAGAAGAGTTCTCAATGAAAAAAAGCTTGGTATAAATGAATTCAATTTATCGGGTAAAGTTATAGCTTTGCTTGCTGATTCTGTTGCTTCCGGTACAGTCAGCGTAACGGCTTCAAAGGAAATATTCAATGAAATACTTGATGGAAAAGATGAATCAGAGCAGATAAGTATATTCAGAAAATCTGAGGAAAAATATTCTCAGATATCCGATACTTCTGAAATTGAATCAATTGTTCTGAGGATACTTGAAGAAAATCCAGATGAAGTGAGCAGATATAAAATCGGTGAAAAAAAGCTAGCGGGATTTTTTGTCGGGAAAATAATGCAGGCAAGCAAAGGTAAGGCTAATCCGAAGGTCGTAAATGAATTATTATTAAAAAATTTAGAGACAGAATAATACAGAATATAATAGAATGAAAATGAGAAGAAAACTTATAGCAGGCAACTGGAAAATGAATCTCGGAATAAAGGAATCTGAAAAACTTGCATCCGAAATTGTAAAAAAAACCGGGAGTAATATTTTAAAAAAAACAGACGTCCTTATCTGCCCGCCGTTTATTTCAATTCCAGCGGTTTCGAAGATTTTAAAGAATACAGGGATCCTGCTCGGCGCACAGAATCTTAGTTCGGAAAACGACGGAGCTTATACAGGCGAGATATCTGCTTCAATGCTCCACTCAGCGGGATGCGGATATGTGATAGTAGGCCACAGCGAAAGGAGAAAATACTTTCACGAAACAAATCCAGTAGTGAATGCTAAAGCAGTTCAGTCTCTGAAACACGGACTGAAGACGATAATCTGTGTAGGGGAAACTTTTCAGGAAAGAGAAGATGAAATATTTGAAAGTATTATCATAGAACAGGTTAGGACTGCATTGAATGATATTCCCGCCGGTAAAATGAAGGATGTAATAATTGCTTATGAACCTGTATGGGCAATCGGGACAGGATTGAATGCAACTCCTGAACAGGCAAGCGCAATTCATTTATTGATAAACAATACTGCTGAAGAGATCTTCGGAAAAGAAATTTCCGGAGAACTACTTATAATTTACGGCGGTAGTGTAAATGCCGGAAATGCGTATGATATTTTGTCAGCTGAAAGAATTGACGGAGCTCTGATAGGAGGCGCAAGTCTTAAAGCCGATGATTTTGTTTTTATTTCCGACACAGCTTCAAAATTAAAATAGATATTAAAATTAATCAAAATATAAACCAATGAGAGATACAGTCATAGTAGCCGCAGTCAGAACCCCTGTGGGAAGTTACATGGGAAGCTTGTCTTCACTGAAAGGACCTGAACTCGGTGCAATAGTCATTAAAGAAGCAGTCATAAAAGCAAATATAAAACCCGAAGATGTATCAGAAGTCATAATGGGATGCGTGCTTCCGGCAGGAATGGGACAGGCTCCAGCAAGACAGGCTGCGATTTTTGCAGGTCTTCCTGATTCGGTTCCGGCATTGACAATAAATAAAGTCTGCGGATCCGGTCTGAAAGCCGTAATGCTTGCAGATCAGGCGATTAAATGCGGAGACGCTGAGATAATCATTGCCGGCGGATTCGAATCAATGAGCAATGTCCCCTATTATCTCGACAAAGCAAGAGCCGGATACAGAATGGGAAATGCTACGCTCATAGACGGAATGATCCACGACGGACTTTGGGATGTTTATAATAATTTTCATATGGGAAGCGCCGCTGAAATGTGTTCCAGAGAAATGAATATCTCCCGGGAGGAGCAGGATGCATTTGCAGAAGAGAGTTATAAGCGAGCTATTAATGCCGCAGAGAAGGGATTATTCAAGGATGAAATCGTTCCCGTAGAAATTAAAAGTAAAAAAGGAAGCGTTTTTGTTTCAGAAGACGAAGATCCAGCAAAAGTAAATTTTGAAAAGGGAAAGACTCTCAAAGGCGCATTTCAAAAAGACGGGACAGTTACTGCTTTCAATTCATCAAGTCTAAATGACGGAGCTGCTGCTGTTGTCTTAATGTCTGCTGAGAAAGCAAAAGAACTTGGTTTAAAACCTCTTGCCAGGATTGTTGCTCAGGGATCATTCGCTCAGAAGCCGGAGTGGTTTACTACTTCGCCTGCTTATGCAATCAAACAGGTGCTTGAGAAAGCGAAACTTGAAGTGAAGGATATAGATCTTATTGAAGCAAACGAAGCATTTTCAGTTCAGGCATGCGCTGTAAATAAAATAGCCGGACTTGACTCTGAAAAAGTGAATGTAAACGGAGGAGCTGTAGCTCTCGGACATCCGATCGGAGCAAGCGGCGCAAGAATACTAACAACTCTGCTTCATGCAATGAAAAACAGAAATGCAAAAAGAGGACTTGCAACACTTTGCATAGGCGGAGGAGAAGCAAGCGCTTTAATAGTTGAAAAAATGTAATTATTTTAAAAAGAAAAAATAATCAGACTATAATGAAAAATATTGCTGTAATAGGTTCGGGTACAATGGGCAACGGAATTGCACACACATTTGCCCAGTACGGATACAATGTTCTGCTTATAGACGTTAAGCAGGATTTTATTGATAAAGGAATCGCCACCATAACAAAGAATCTCGACAGACAGGTTAAAAAAGGTTCGCTTACCGAAGATCAGAAGACAGCCACATTAAATAATATTACCACTTCCGTGAAAATACCGGATGCTTCGGATTGTGATCTTGTGATTGAAGCAGCTACTGAAAACCTGGACATAAAGAAACAGATATTTGCTGAACTTGACAGCAGCTGCAAAGCCGAAGCAGTTTTAGCAAGCAACACATCTTCGATTTCCATAACTGAAATTGCAGCGTTTACTTCCAGACCCGAAAAAGTGATCGGCATGCATTTTATGAATCCGGTTCCGGTAATGAAACTTGTGGAAATCATCAGAGGACTAGCCACTTCACAGGAAACTTATGACAGCATAAAAAACCTGACTGAAAAAATAGAGAAGATCCCTGTTGAAGTCCAGGACTATCCCGGTTTTGTCTCCAACAGAATACTTCTGCCGATGCTTAATGAAGCAATGTACTGCGTAATGGAAGGTGTTGCAACGCCTGAAGCAATAGACAATGTAATGAAATTAGGAATGAACCATCCTATGGGACCGCTTACTCTTGCTGATTTTATAGGACTTGATGTATGTCTTTCAATTATGAATGTATTACAGGAAGGTCTTGGTGATTCAAAATACAGACCCTGTCCCCTGCTGAAGAAGATGGTTGCCGCAGGACATCTCGGAAGAAAAAGCGGAAGAGGTTTTTATGATTATTCTCAAAAATAAATTTAAAATTAAACTTAATAAAATATTATGAATTTTGATCTAACCGAAGAGCAGAAATCAATACGTGATGCTGCAAAGGATTTTGCTGAAAATGAGATTGCTCCATCAGCTGTTGAACGCGACCTAAATGCTGAATTCCCAACAGAGATCGTAAAGAAACTCGGGGAACTTGGATTTATGGGAATGATGGTTTCTCCCGAATGGGGAGGCGCAGGTATGGATACTATTTCTTACGTTCTTGCAATTGAAGAAATATCTAAAGTGGATGCATCAGTAGGTGTTATCATGTCAGTTAATAATTCTCTTGTTTGTTTCGGCATAGAAAAATGGGGAACTGATTTTCAGAAGGAGAAATATCTGAAGCCGCTTGCTTCTGGACAAAAACTCGGAGCATTCTGTCTGTCTGAACCTGAAGCCGGAAGCGATGCAACGCAGCAGAGGACTGAAGCTGTTCTAGAAGGTGATCATTATGTCATTAATGGTATGAAGAACTGGATAACCAACGGAGTGCAGTGTGATGTTTATTTTCTTCAGGCAATGACGGATAAATCAAAAGGTTACAAAGGTATTTCCACATTTATCATTGATAAGGACACTCCCGGACTTGAAGTAGGAAAAAAGGAAGATAAACTCGGAATCAGGAGTTCCGATACATGCACCCTTGGTCTTAACAATGTGAAAGTACCGAAAGAGAATCTGCTCGGCGGCGAAGGAGTCGGATTTAAAATAGCAATGGAAACATTAAACGGCGGAAGGATTGGCGTAGCTGCACAGGCGCTGGGAATTGCCCAGGCAAGTCTTGAAGCTTCCGTAAAATATTCAAAACAGAGAAAAGCATTTGATTCAACTATTTCAAATCTTCAGTCCATTCAGTTCAAACTTTCTGAAATGGCTGTTGAAATAGAAGCAGCAAGACTCATGATCTATAAAGCTGCCTTCAACAAAGATAACAGTAAGAAATATATAAAAGAAGCTTCTATGGGAAAACTCCTGGCAAGTCATGCTGCCGTTAACTGCGCTCTTGAAGCGATTCAGATCCACGGCGGATACGGCTACGTAAGGGAATATCTTGTTGAAAGATTTCTAAGAGATTCGAAGATCACTCAGATATATGAAGGAACCAGTGAAATTCAGAAGCTTGTAATAGCAAGAGAATTGCTTAAAAACTGAAGATAATATTTGCCGTAAGATTTACGCTGTTGAAGTTCTGAGATATGGATGTTATCAGTGGTTTTTTGGCATTGTCACTGAACGGAACAAAACGGTAATTAAGTTCGAATCCGTAACCGATCTTTGAATAACTGGCAATACCTACAGCAATTTCATAATTTATGTTCCAGAAGTCATTTGAAGCTCTTACCGTATTTATATAGTTATAGTTAACATTATCAGTATAAACCTGACTTACTATTTCTTCGGATAAGTACATCATGCCGATTCCGGCACCGACATACGCTTTGTTCAAAAAAGATGTATAATTCTTTCCCTGAGGAAAGTATTTAACTCTGGCATTTAAAGGAAATGCAAACAGCCTCGAAGAGGAAGGCACATAATAGCGCCTTCCGGCTTCAGAAGTATAATAAAACCCGTTAAATGAATAAGCATTTGTAAACAGATATGAAGGTGCAAATTCCACTCCTACCACTTCATTTATCACCGCTCCGAACTGTCCTGTTATTTCTTTCAGGAAATCCCCATTGGAAAGCTGAAAAAAAGGATATGCATCTCTTGCTGTGTTGTCAGTCAGGAAAACAAGACGGTAACCGATGCCGGTATAAAAATTCACACTTGCATTTCTGTTTTTGATCTGGGAAAAAGTATTACCAGAAAAACAGAGTGCAAAAAATAAAATTAATAACTTTTTCATTATGCTTATTATTAAAGTATATATCTGCTGAGATCCCTGTCCTTAACTATCAAATCAAGCTTCTTCTTTACAAAACTTTTGCTTATCTCAATCTTTTTAATCTTAATCTTGTCAGGCACTTCAAATAAAAGATCCTCAAGAACAGTTGTAAGAATAGTGTGAAGTCTTCGGGCCCCGATATTTTCAACCTGCTCATTTACCTCCGCCGCTGTCCTGGCGATTTCCCTTATAGCGTCATCTTCAAATTCAAGTTCAACACCTTCAGAAGACAGCATGGCTTTATACTGCTTGATAAGCGCATTTTCCGGTTGAGTCAGTATTTCGTAAAATTCATTTTCTCCGAGACTGTTTAGTTCCACTCTGATCGGAAATCTTCCCTGAAGTTCGGGTATTAAATCACTTGGCTTGGACGTGTGAAATGCGCCTGAAGCAATAAATAAAATATGATCTGTCATCACGGGTCCGTATTTTGTTATCACAGTCGAACCTTCGACTATCGGCAGAAGATCTCTCTGTACACCTTCACGTGATACATCAGGGCTCTGCGATTTTGAATTGCTTCCTGCTACTTTATCTATTTCATCTATAAAAACAATTCCCGAATTCTGAACTTTTTCCACGGCTTCCTTTATGACGGCATCCATGTCTATCAGTTTACCGGATTCTTCATGCGAAAGAACTTTCCTCGCTTCGGCTATCGTGAGTTTTCTCTTCTTGGATTTTTTAGGCATCATGTTGCCGAACAGATCATTCAGATTGATTCCCATTTCTTCAAGCCCGATTGGTCCAAGCACCTGAAGCATCGGAAAATTTTCACTGGAGAGATCAAGCTCGATCATTCTGTTGTCAAGCGCTCCGCTCTTCAACTGATCTCTTAGTTTCTCACGGGTCCTTGCATTTAGTTCATGAGCATCAGCTTTTTCCGCTATCTCATTTTCATCTGAGGATGTACCGTTCGCTGATTTTTTCAATGGAGGAAGCAGTATGTCAAGAATTCTCTCTTCCGTATTCTCCAGAGCTTTCAGTTCTACTTCCTTCATCTTCATATTCTTTACAATATTGACAGAAAGATCACTGAGTTCCCTGATCATTGATTCCACATCCCTGCCGACATATCCAACTTCCGTAAACTTGGACGCTTCGACTTTGATGAAAGGAGCATTTGCAAGTTTTGAGATTCTTCTGGCAATTTCAGTTTTTCCAACGCCTGTAGGTCCGATCATTATAATGTTATTCGGCATTATCTCGTCCTTCATATTGTCGGATACCTGCTGCCTTCTCCATCTGTTTCTCAATGCAATAGCGACTGATTTTTTAGCATTTTGCTGACCGATAATGTATTTGTCAAGTTCTTCAACTATCTCGGAAGGAGTCAGCTGTCTGATCTCATTCCTTTTTATTTTTTTAGTTCTTACTTTCTTTTCTTTTTTTATGATGTCCAATTTTATCTTTTCTTAGTTTTATTTACAGGTTAAATATAATTATAATTCCTCAATAGAGATATTACTATTTGTATAAATACAGATATCGGCGGCCTGATTAAGTGATTCTGTGACAATATCCTTTGCGGAAAGTTTTGAGTATTTCAAAAGCATACGGGCTGCTACAAGTGCATACTGACCGCCTGAGCCGATTGCCACTATACCATCGTCAGGTTCTATTATGTCTCCGGTACCTGAAATGATAAGGGCTTTTTCACTGTCCATAACCGCCAGCAGCGCTTCGAGTCTTCTGAGATATTTATCCGTCCTCCATTCTTTTGTCAGTTCAACAGCAGCCCTTGAGAGATTTCCCTTGTACTGTTCAAGCTTGTTCTCAAACCTTTCGAATAAAGTGAATGCATCTGAAGTAGAACCGGCAAATCCCGCCAGAACTTTTCCGTTATAAAGTTTTCTTACTTTTTTTGTCCTGTGTTTCATAACAGTATTTCCCATTGTTACCTGACCGTCACTACCTATCACAGCTTTGCCGTTTCTTATCAGTCCGATCACTGTTGTTGATCTTATCTTGTTTTCTCTGTTCAAATTATTTTTAATTTAATTAATTATTTCTCTTCTTTGTTTTGCAATCGGAAGATCTATAGACTCCCTGTATTTTGCAACTGTCCTTCTTGCAATCCTGATTCCCGATTTTGCAAGTTCCGCAGAGATCTCAAGATCGGTAAGCGGATTGCTCTTGTCTTCTCCGTCAATAATATCTTTTATTTTATTTCTTACTTCAATGCTTGAAACCCCGCTGCCGTCATTTTTTGCAATTGAATTAGAAAAAAATGATCTGAGATTATAAATTCCGAAGTCAGTCTGAACATATTTTCCCTTTACCGCCCTGCTGATAGTGGAAGTATCCATTTTTATGTCTTCGGCAATGTCCTTTTCAAAAACCGGTTTCAGCCCTTCGCCGTTATTGTCAAAAAATTCTTTCTGCCTGCTGATTATGGCTTCCATTATCTTTATCATTGTATCTCTTCTGGAATTTATTGCGTCAATGAACCATTTGGCTTTGTTGAAATTATTTACCAGATATTCCTTTGTTTCCCTGTCCATGTTTTTTTTCCTGTTGGAATACATGTCACGGTAAGTCCTGTTGATCCTCAGTGAAGGAGTGAATTTTTCGTTAAGATAAATTTCATATTTGTCATCAATCTTTTTGACAATAATATCAGGAGTGATATACCCTGCTTCATCGCCGGTTTCCTGCGAATAGGGTTTTGGATTGAATTTATGTATGAATTCAAAAATTTCCTTCACATCATCCATTTTTATATCCAGTTCTTTTGCAAGTTTCTCAAATCTTTTATGTTTGAGGTCTTCGAAATAATCTGAGAAAATTTTTATTGTAAGATCTTTCATTCTTTCATTTACGTCAGATCTTTTTACCTGAATAATAATACATTCCCTGAGATCCCTTGCAGCAATCCCGGGCGGATCAAGCTTCATCTGAATATATTCAAGTACTCTCAGTATATCATCTTCCGTGAATTCAGAATTACTGTAAGCCGTGTTGATTTTTTTTACATTAAGATCCTCCAGCACTGTTTCAATTGATTCTTTAAAATATCCGTCATTGTCCAGAGACCATATTATCTCTTCGCCTGTAAAAATATCCCTGTTCGGAATTTCACATAAATGAAGCTGAACAATAAGGTTATCATACATTGACTGCTGTTCTTCCTTAATGTTGTTTCTGTCAAATTCCTGATCGCCGGAAGATTGATAATAAGGTTCGTTATCAGTTTCATTTTCAAAATATTCATCCCAGTTGTATTCATCTTCACTATTGAAAGTTTCCTCTTCAGGATCACTGTCCTGAGTCGGTTCAGTAATCTCTTCCTGAAGCTTTTCCTGATCAGTATCAGTCTCTGCGCCTTCTTCGAGCATAGGATTCAGCTCGAGCTCTCTTTTAATGAGATTATCAAGTGCAAGCGCAGGAATGGCAAGAATATTCTGATTCAGCACGATCTTCGGAAGGATTTTCTGTGTCTGCTTTTGTGTAATATTCTGTCTCAGCATCCTGGTTTTCCAAATTTAAGTTTCAGATTTTGATAAAATTCTTTCCCGAATTCTCTCGTCATAGAGTCTTTGAGAAAGTCTATTAGTTTAATATTCTTTTCCTTTCCTTCATCAACGGCGTCCCTGCATTCATAGATTTCTTCGTATCTGAGTACATTTCTTTTTTTTCCTGTTATTCTTACAGGAAAAAGATGACATGAAATTGGTTTCCTGAATTCAATTTCCTTATTAAAGAACGCCCTTTCAAAAGAACATCTGGCAATTCCGTCTTCTCTGAATGAAAAAATGCAGTCTTCATCATTGTGACTTTTAAGTTCAAGTTCTCTGCCTGAGCCGTCTGTAAATCCCTCTTCTCTTATAATTTTATTCTTCTCATCACACAGATATCTGCTCACGGTCTTCAGAACAGTTTTAATCTGACCGGTCTCGCTTTCGAGCAGCGGAGCTCCGCCTGCTCCTTTCATAGTGCAGCATGCGCCTTTGCATTTCAGAACATTGCATGAAAAATCAGTTGTGAATATCCTGTCATCGATAATGTATTTTTCCAAATTATGCTGCTCTATATTTTTATAAAATTTTTCCCGGGCAGTTGCCTTATCAAACCCTTGAATTCGAGTGAAAGCAGATTTACAAGACAGTCCGATACAGGACAACCGCTTTCCTCATTGAGTTTGTCAATATTCTTCATCTCGTATCCGATAAGATCAAACAGTATTTTTTCTTTACCTTCGAGCCGGATCTCTGTATTTTTTTCCAAAGCGTAACCTGAAGGTTCAAGAAATTTTTTCATTTTGTATTCCAGCTCTACCAGAATATCGTCAATGCATGTCACAAGTTTTGCCTGTCCTTTTTTAATAAGTTCGTTTGTTCCATCCGACTGCTTTGAATTAATATATCCGGGTACTGCGAATACTTCCCTGTTCTGATCATTTGCAAGATCTGCCGTCAGCATTGATCCCCCTTTCAAACCGCTTTCTATAACAACGCTTCCCAGACTGATCCCGCTGATGATTCTGTTTCTTCTTGGAAAATTTACTTTGTCCGGGATTGTACCGGAAGGGAATTCCGAAATGAAAGTTCCTTTTTCACACATCTGATCGTATAGCTTTAAGTTTTCAGGAGGATAGATCACATCAATACCGTTTCCCAGCACAGCATAAGTAATATTCCCGGACCTTAGACATTCTCTGTGGACTATTGAATCAATCCCTCTTGCAAAACCGCTGATAACCGGAATCCCGAGTTCGCTGAGCTGTCTTGTGAATATTTCACATGTATATTTGCCGTATTCAGTCGGATTGCGCGTTCCAACCACGCTTATGGAGTATCTGTCGGAAACATGTGTTTTTCCTTTTATAAAAAGCAAAGCAGGCGCATCATAAATGCTCTTAAGATTTTCAGGATATTCATCATCAAGTACTGAAATAATCCTTACACCTTTTTTAAAGGAAATTTCATATTCCCTTTCAAAATCACTGTAATGGTTATACCTTGACGAAAATTCTGCTATGATCTCCGCTGAAATACCTGAATCAATTCCCGCAATTCTTTTCAGATCATTCCGGCTGCAGTTAAAAAAGTCCTCATCATTGGGAACTGCCTTTAGTATCTTCCTTATTCTGTTATTTCCCAGACTTTTTACTTTAGTAAGGAAATAAATGTATTTTAATTTTTCCATTCATCATTATATCTGCATCGTAAATCCTTTATAATCTACTGAAATATTAGGTTTAATAATATACAAAATATTTATACTTGATAAAAAAAAGCCGCAGATTTAATGTTCTGCGGCTTTGAAGTATTAAGTTCTGATTAAATTTTAAGGTGTAACACTTGTAACAATATTGAAGCCGTTGTTGTCAGCTATTGTAGCATCCGAAATATCAGCAATGCCGTCACCGTTTGCATCAGTAGGAATATAACCTGTTGCAACATTGAATATGTCATTGTCGATCAGTCCTCCGTCTGCAATGTCAACTATGCCGTCCTGATTCACATCCGCATTGTAAGCCGCGAATCTGACAGGTGAATCATCCACCTGAATCTGATTGCTTCCGAATGCCTGTGCCGAAGCAGTTGTAAAATTATATGTAAGAACTGAAGCCGAGAAACTCTGCCCCGGAGATTTGCTCCATGTCTCGATCAGATTTCTCTGGTTAAGCTGCATATAATAATTTACTCCGTTTACAGCATTATTGAATTGAATGGAGCCTGTACCGGAAGTTGAGAGATATGCTTTTCCCTGATCCACAACTGCATAAGGCGAGAAGTTGTTTCTCAATGTAACGGTAACTGTATCTCTAACCATCAGATTTGTAGATGCATCATAAAATCCCTGAATAAGCGCAGTAAGATTTAAAGTTGCCGGCGCTGTTACATTGATTAAATTATTACCGGTTCTAAACTGACCGTCAGGATTTGTGACTGTAATATTCTTGTTTCCTGCAGGAGATCCGACAGTTGAAATATTTAGGGTTATCTGAGTTGGTGAATCAAATGTAATACTGTTAACTGTAACTGAGCCCGATATTGATGCGGAAATATGATTGGCAAATCCCGGTCCGCCCGCATCTGCGCCCGGATCGAAAAATTCGGAACCTGAAGTAGATGTTCCGGTGATAATTATGTTAACAGATGACTGACCTGCAGGAATATTAACGATATTCGATGCAGAAGGTGTAGCAGGAGGAGGCGCAAGAAGCTTGATTCCTCTTACTGCATAGGAATTGGTTGCATCGCAGTATTCCTGGAATGTCCACATTGTCATGTCATCAGTCGGATCAACAACTGTCTGCGAGTAATCCCCCCATCTCTGTGTTGTTCCTGACTGAACGCCGTAAACCGTTGAACTGCTTTGTCCTAAAGTTATTGCCTGTATAGATCCTGACGGATCCGTTCTCAAGCGGCCTGCAACCTGCACTTCAGGATGGTAAATCAATCCTGCGCTGCTGCATCCAAGTGCCATGTGTCCCTGACCTGACATAGCAACGCTTGGTATGAAAAAATATCTGGGATTAGAAGCAGCCGGATCATATAATGTACCGGACTGAAGCAGTGAAGGCGTTGAAGTCATATTGGTAAGTTCATACCATCTGCATGCATCCCTGTTTCCTGAAGTATTTGCAACTCCGTCTGCACCGACTTCAATATTGTGTGCAGTCCATAAAGTCTGAGCGCCTGTTATTTTATTCTTGTGTATCTCAGCTGCAAAAAGTCTGTCGTCGAGAGCATCAAGTCTTTTCGTAGATCCTGTCTGCCTCGCGGTTTCAGGATATACAGTAGTCGGAACTGTGATATTATAATTGGAAGATATCGATGGTGTTCCCCCTGGATTTATTACTCTTTTTACTACAAGAAGACTGAAGGAAGCATTATCCACTCCGACAAAATATCCTTCGGTTGCATTTGGATCGTCATTATCAACACCCTGTGGAGTATAAATTCCTGCGCCGGATGTCAGTAATGTAAATCCTGTAGCTGTAAGTGTTCCTGAAATAAGATTTGCTTTATTAATTACATATCCGTTTGTCCCGAGAAATGAAGTTCCGGCAGCATTGAACATGTTCATTCCAATATATAATGCGTTTTTATCTACGCCTAAAGTTGGATAATCTGCAAAGCCGAGAATAGTTCCTGGTAAATTTTCTGCAAACTGGAAAAAAGTAAAACTTCCAGAGCCCGTGATCGAAGGACCTGAACTTCTTGCAATAACAACTCTGTTGTTGGAACTCTGAAGACTTATGGCAACAATGAACCATCTTGCAGAAAGTCTGTCATATCTTACGTGAGGATCTGAAACGCCTGTTCCTCCGTCTACTGAACTGAAGAATACGTCCAGATCTGCATTCAGTCCGCCAAGATTTCCGTTTTTATCGTAAACTCTAATTCTACCGTTTATAGCGATCAAAACCTGATCAGGTCCGACATCGCCCTGTGAGTCGGGCGGCAAATATCCGGAAGAAGCTAAATTCGGTCCCGCTATACTGGTGCTGACTGTCTGAGGGTTATCTGTCTGTGTCTGTTCCCGTGTAACTTCCTCGCTGGTTCTCGGCGGCCACTGCGCAACATCAGGAGCGCCTGGATTTACCTGTTTTTCAGGTCTTTCAATTTCAAACTCTGGATTGGTTCTCGGTCTTGGTTTTGAATAATGATCTGCTGGAAGCATTGCTTCTTCATTCATTATATCCTGAACTGTCCGCGTGATCCCGGGACCTCCATCAAAAGGAATTCCGGGTGTGTAATCGTCCTGCAGCGGTACATCATAAAATCCTGTCCATTCGGGACTCATGGTGTTTTGTTTTACTTCCGTAGATTTTTCCCCGGCATTAAATGCAAAGAAAATCACAGAGATAGCTAAAATCACCAGAAAATTCAGAGTGAATTTTAACTCTCTGAAATTTTTGAAAAATTTTTTCATTTTTTAAATATTTAATTTATTAAAAGCTTTGGGGAATTGGTATACAATGTAAGAAAATTATTTTTAAATAAGTATCAATTATTTAATATTCATAAATAAGGATAACGTTCTTTTTAGTGTGTAAAAACTAACTTAGAGTTTGTAGGAACAGAGCCTCTCCTGTGATTTAAATATTCAATGATTAAAAATAATAACTTATCAGCATTTTTTACCTTCTCA
>JAFDZR010000004.1 GCA_018266875.1 Bacteroidota bacterium | reverse complement strand
ATAAGAGGCCATGGAAAATGAAAAGGAATTAAAAAATATTAGGAACACTGAATATTTGTTAAAGCACATAGCTAAAAAAAAGAAGAAAACGGCCTGAAAAGTCCCGACTTGTCGCGATTCGATTCCGGCCCTGTCCACAAAAGCCCTTATTATCGAAGGGCTTTTTTGTTATGTATTACACATACATTTTACAATCAAAAAAAACCGGGAAATTTTATATTGGTCAAACGAATAACCTGGCCGGACGATTAATTAAACATAACTCCGGCAAAGTATTTTCCACTAAAAACAGAGGACCATGGGAATTAATTTTTTATAAAGAATTCAATACCAGATCAGAGGCCATGGTATATGAAAAGGAATTAAAAAATATTAGGAACACTGAATATTTGTTAAAGCACATTGCTGAAAAAAAGAAGTAAACGGCCTGAAAAGTCCTCCGATAATTTTCGGAGTACTTTTTCCCAGTATAAATACTTTCACCTATACACTTCCAAACCCCGTCAAAATTCAACATTGATATTGCAGGAGCCAAATTTTATTTTTATTTTTGATTATCATATCAATCCCGGTTTATGAATATGCTTCTTGAGAAATCCCGCAAGGAAAAAGTCTTAAAACAGTTCCGGACTATTCCCGGAATCGGAAAAGCATGCTCACTTGACCTGTGGAATATCGGGCTTAGAAGAATTGAAGATCTCTCAGGTCAGAATCCGGCCGAACTCTATGAAAGACTAAATTCTTTCAGCGGCGTGAAACATGATGTCTGTATGCTCTATACTTTCCGCTGCGCGGTTTACTTTGCAACTGAAAAACAACCTGAAAAAAACAAACTGAAATGGTGGTACTGGAAAGATAAATCCTATAACGAATGACTGCTGATATTTTTAAGGATCTGATTTTATTGCTGAACAAACCAACCCTTTACAGCTTTACCTTTTATTTCCCTGACTCTTTCTATTGATAAATTTCCCGGACAACGTCATAAGTGAAACCTGAAGTGAATTTTTTTGAAAATGGAAATAGACGAATTCAAACTCGATAATCCCGTCTGGCATTCTTTATCTGAATCCCATAGGAAATTCTCCCTGAATTATTCCGGGATGAAATTTTATCATCCTGATTACTGTACCTTCGGGGCTTCAGGTGTTATCGATGAATTTCCGGAATCGGCAGATGAATATTCCAATCTGACTGACAGCTTTTTTATTGTAGGCGGGAAACCCAGGCTGTCAGACCGTCTTAAGATCTATAAGAAATTAATCTGCCTTCAGATGATCATCAGACGAAGAATTGATTCTGACATCACGGAAAATATAATTCCCCTTTCAGATGCAAATTCTAACGAATTGTATGATCTGGTTAATTTTGTTCAGCCTGGCTATTTCAGAAATAAAACTTTTTTTCTCGGAAATTACTACGGAATATTCAAGAACGGACGGCTTGTATCTGTAACCGGAGAAAGAATGAAAATGCGCGGCTATACAGAGGTCAGCGCAATTGTTACTCATCCGGACCATACCGGAAAAGGATATGCAAAACAACTGGTAGCCCATACAGTGAATCAGATTTTTACCCGGGAAAGAATACCCTTTTTACACGTGGCCGAGACCAACACTGCTGCCGTGAGATTATATGAAAAATCGGGATTTACTGTCAGACGTAAGATGAGCTTCTGGAATATCACAGTGAGGAAGTGAACAATTATTAATTAAAAAATATAAACAGGTTAAAGAGTATGGAATTGAAAGTCAGGGAAATGAAACCGGAGGACATTGAGAATATAGTCGACTATTTCATCAGCGCTGATGAGGATTTCCTTAAATCCATGGGAGCGGATGCAGACAAATTGCCTGAGAGGAATCAGTGGATCAGCAGGATCAAAAATGAATCAGGCAAACCTTATGAAGAAAAGAAAATTTATTATATAATCTGGCTGATAGATAACATTCCTTCCGGACATTCTAACATTAATGAAATTGAATTCGGAATTTCTGCGGTAATGCATCTTCACATGTGGAGAAATGATAACAGGAAAGCAGGTATCGGTACCGGTTTAATGAAACTTACTATTCCTTATTATTTCCGGAATTTTGGTCTGAAAAAACTTATCTGCGAGCCGTATTTTTATAATGAAGCTCCCAATAAAGTGCTGAAGAAACTCGGCTTCGAACTGAAACTGACTTACGATACCGTTCCGGGTCTGATAAGTTTTCACCAGACTGTAAACCGGTATGAACTCACGTCAGAGATGTTCGATAAATTGTTTAAGATCCGGTAACAAAAAATTATTCAAATTTTTTCAGCGGCGATGGATATACAGTCAAATCATAAAGTAAATTCATTTCCGGCTAATCATTTTCTTCAAGTTCAAAAATATCATGCACTGACACTTCGAATACACCTGCGATTTTAATTGCAAGAATTGCAGAAGGCGTATATCTCTTTGTTTCTATTGCATTGATCGTTTGTCTGGATACATCTGTCATTTTTGCAAGCTCTTCCTGAGTAATGTTTTTTTTCGCTCTCTCTACCTTTATAGTATTTTTCATCAGCAGATCAGATTAATTTTGAAATTTCAATTCGGAACCGGATAATATAAAAGAAAATCATCAGACAAATAAACTGAACCGCGCTCATTCCTCCTGAGCCGTCGTTAAAATATCTGATCAGATCGAATGCCATTACAAAAGCAATGGCTCCGGAAACAGAGATCATGAGCGAACGGAGACGGACGCTTTCTGTCATTTCGTCCTCGGCTTTTTCTCTCGAAAAAGCAGAAAGGGTGAGTCCGGCTGCCATGAAATACCAGCCGAGAAATGATACAGACCCGCCAAAAGATTTTGTGATAAAAAACATTCCAATACTCAACAATATTACAATGATCCCAATTGCTTTCATTTTACCGGGGAATAAAAATTTTGAACAGTCAGGTTTTTTGATTTCCATAGTTTTAAAAATATTGTTTAACTAAATTTTTTAACTATGCAAAGATAAGTATAATTTACATAATATCAAGTATGCTTTACAATATATCAAGCTTACATTACATTTAGTGTTTTTTGAAAACAGTTAAAATGAAATCAGAGCAAATATTTCATTAAATGATCTGAGAGAGAGAGAGAGATGACTTTATCCGATTATATAATAAAAAGAAACGGCGTTCCTGCAGGCAGTCCTCATTCTCTAAGAAACAATTTATACCGCTCGCTCGGCGCTAAAAATTTTTCTGTATTCTGGAATTACTGGAATCCGGTGTTTGGTTATTATCTGGGAATGTATGTATTCAAACCAATTAAAAAATTTTTCCCGTCATCCGCTGCTATCATTTTCACTTTCGTAATCTGCGGTATGTTTCATGACATCATTATCTCTGTTGTCCGCGGAAAAATTTCCGTATTCTTTACTTTATGGTTTTTAATAATGGGAACCGGAGTTTTGATAAACAGATATTTCAGATATGATTTATCCGAAAGGAAATGGATACTGAGGGCGCTTATGAATCTGGGAATTGTGATTTCCTGCCTGCTTCTGACAATATATCTTTTGAATTACTTAATTCCGGGAATTAATAACATTTTTTAAACAATTGTTTTAAATAAATCTGTTTTCAGTAAATTTTCAAATCTCCCCAAATTCAAAGTCCTTTTTTTCCACATAAAAACCCAATAAAACTTTAAAAAACAAATATTATTCAGTTAAATTTCGTGGTATGCAATTTGCATAAATAAGTGGAAAAGGTGAACTTAAAACTTAAACAAAAGCATCATGAAAACATTAATACTAACCATCTTGATATTTGTTCTTGCAGTTTCCCAATCATATTCTCAGCCGAGAACAAAAATCCTGAACCATGCAACCAACCCGGAAATGATAAAAACCATCCCGGATCTGGTTCCTGATTCATGTGTAGCTTCAGGTTTAGTAGCAATAGGAAAAGGACAGTTTGTATATCTTTCAGCATTGAATTTTGGAGATAATACGACAATTACTAATGAAACCTGGACTATTTTATCAAAACCAGCCGGTTCAAACGCAACTATGCTTCCGGTACCGAGTCTGTCTTGGTATAAATTCAGAACTGATTCCATGGGTGTATATGAAGTAAGAGCAACAATTACAACTTCATCCGGAACTAGTGATACAACTATAAAAATATTTGCAACTAAATTCGTAGGAACAGGAAATTTTGAGAATGTTCCTGCTTTATATCCCAACTGCATGGTCTGCCATTCAGGCAACCCTGATTTTTCAAACATATTTAACCGATGGAAAGTAAGCGGTCATGCCAATATATTCAGATTCCAGATTGACAGCGGCGCTGCTTATTACAGCACGGCATGTATGAAATGTCATACAACAGGTTATGATCACAATCTTGCAAACGACAATAACGGATTTGATGATGTAGCAAGAAGAGTAGGCTGGACATGGCAGGGACCACCGGCTCCCGGAAAATGGGACAGTTTAAAAACCCATTTCTCTGAACTGGTTGCATTCTCAAGTATCGGATGCGAAAGCTGTCACGGAGCAGGTCTTGCACACGCTTCAAACGGAGGCGATACAAACAGGATACAGAAACCTTTTAATGCAGGAGTCTGCGGTACATGTCACGGTGAACCATGGAGACACAGCATTACTCAGCAGTGGGAAAATTCGCTGCACTCTGAACCTGTCTTTGAAGGAAGAAATGTTTCAGCAAGTCAAAGGAATACGCTCAGCGACTGTAACAGATGCCATGACGGCGAATCCTTTGCTGATTTTACAAAGAACAGACTTGGAACTCTTAATCTGACAAAAGCCGATCAGGAATTTATTACCTGTCAGGCATGTCACGATCCACACGGCAACAGCAATGAACATCAGCTAAGAAGCGTTCCTCCGGGCGCAGATACACTTGCAAACGGAACTTCATACGCTTCAATCGGTAACGGCAAAGTCTGTGTTGCCTGTCACCAGGCAAGAAGGAATAATGCAGATTATGTTACTGTAGGAGGATCTCTTACTTCAACCTGGGGACCGCACCACAGTACACAGTCAGACGTACTTTTAGGCACAAACGCCGCCACTTTCGGATTCCCGTACATTACAGGTTCACATAAAAACATTGAAAACACTTGCGCTACTTGTCATATGTCAGCACTAACGGATACCGGAACTGTTACAAGAGATAAAGTCGGAGGACACTCCTTTAACCTTCATTATGGTCCAACTGATTATGATCATACTGCAGGATGTCAGTCTTGTCACCCGGGTGTTACTTCTTTCAGGGATTTCATAGCTCCATCTGATTTTGACGGTAACGGAACTATCGGTCCATGGGAAGATGAGGTCCAGGGATGTCTGACAAATCTCAGGATTTCATTACCACCGACAGGAGTCGATTCGGTTGCCTGGCAGTTGATTGCTCAGGATTCCTCAAATCTATATCTCAGAAAAGCTTACTGGAATTATCTGCTGATCTCTGAAGACCAAAGCAGCGGTTTCCATAATCCCTTCTTTGTAATTCAGGTATTGCTTACATCAAGAAATTATACGGTCGGCATAGCACAGAACGGAACGGAAGTACCGGAAGTATTTGAATTGTCACAGAACTATCCGAATCCTTTCAATCCTTCAACCAAAATTGATTTCTCTATACCTAAAACAGGAAATGTCAGTCTTAAAATTTATGACATAACAGGCAGAGAAGTAAGAACACTCATAAAGAACGAAACAATGTTCGCAGGGAAATATACTGTGGACTGGAATTCTATTGATAATTACGGACATCAGGTCTCATCAGGTGTCTATTTCTACAGATTCATAACTGATAACTATGTGAATACAAAGAAAATGATGCTGCTCAAATAGTCATTATTTAATAACCAGATTTCTCCTTTCAAGCCGGGTGTTTTTTAACACCCGGTTTTTTATTTATTAATTATTCAAGAGAATTTCTTTAAACTGAACTGTCCGTAATATTTTCAGAACAGTTATGTTTCAATATTCCGTATTAATTATAATTTAGTTTTATTAATTTTGTAACGAATTAAAAAATTTTATCTATGACAGAAACCATACAAAAACCCGAAGGACTGAAACTCTGGCTTATGGCCGGAAGAGCGTATTCCTTCCCAGCTTCAATAATACCTGTATTACTGGGTTCCGTTCTGGCTGTATTGCTGAATCCCGGACTGCAGTTCAATTATATTAATTTCGCGTTAACTCTTATCGGCTGTGTTCTTGTTCAGGTCGGAACAAACATTATCAATGACATCTTTGATTACAACAAAGGGATTGATAAAGAGGACAAGGAACTCGGCATTCCGCACGGAGGTTCAATGGTAATCTCTCTCGGATTTCTTACTATAAAACAGATGAGAAACGCAGCTTTCATTTCACTGCTGATTTCATTCCTCATTGGAGTTTATCTTTTTACACAGTCAGGAATTTGGATTCTGTATCTGAGTATTTTCGGACTGCTCTCTGCCGTATTTTATACCGCAAAGCCCCTTGCGCTTAAGTATAAAGCGCTCGGTGATATTCAGGTAATTATTTCATTCGGAGTAGGTATGACTCTCGGAGCGTATATAGTGCAGACGGGACAATTTTCTGTAATGCCTGTAATTATTTCAATACCGCTCGGACTTCTGATCGATGCTATACTTCATTCAAACAATATCAGGGATATTAATTTTGACGGTAAATTCGGAGTGAAAACACTTCCGATCCTAATAGGGGAAAAGCTTTCCGTAAAGTTTTATTACTTCCTTATTCTCGGCGCTTATTTAGCAGTATTGCTGTTCGTGGCTTTTAAAATACTTCCGTGGTTTGCGCTGCTCTCGTTCATTACCCTTCCTCTGGCGCTGAAGCTGGTTAAGATGTCGGAAGGATTTCCAGCTGAAGTACATGAAAGATATGAATACGGCACAAAACATATTATGATGACTGCCCAGCTGAATATGGTATTCGGCATCACTCTTGTCCTGGGACTTCTTGTATCGTATTTGTTTTTTGCCTGATAAATTGAGTTACACGGGCAGGTTTTTACCTGCCCTGTATTTATTCGGATATTTCCCTGTAGATCTTCCAGTTGTTGCCTGTTGTTTCTCCCTTATATACACGCATTAATTTTATACCGTTTTCCTTAAGTTTGTCGGCTTCAAACACTTCCCTGAACTGAATTTTCTTGTCGTCAGCAGAAACCGATGTATCCGACACTAGTTTAAAATCCTTTATGTCATAATTTATCTTTTTGGAACTGTTGAAAATGTTTTCAAATTTTCTCAGTCTTTCATTCTTGTCAGATCTCTTTCCTGTTTTACTGAAATATTCATAATCATCTGTTAGGTAAATTCTTATTGAATCTATCCTTCTGTTTTCAACCGCATATTCGTAATTCTCAAGCAATAGCTGTATTTTGAATTTATCAGATGCAAAATATTCGTTAAGCCGGTTTATAGAAATATAAGTAAGTATTCCTATCGCGATAGCCAGCACGGCAAAGCTTCCGTAAGTAAGAATAAGTCTCTTTCTTGTGAAACTTGTTTTGTCCTTATATCTTTTTTTAAATTCTTTTTTGAAATCCTCTGCAGCTTCCTTTTTTGCAGACGGTATGTCTTCCTCTCTGATATTCTTTCCGCAGAATTTACAAAAGACCGATTCCTTTTCTATCTTTTCGCCGCACGATGGGCACGGTATCAGATTCTCAGAACGGTTTGCATTCAGAGACTGCCTTATTGTTTCGATCGTAAGATTACCTACATCCTCTGATCCCGGCTCTGCATCCCTTTCCGTAAGAGGATTATTTCTGCAGCCGTAACTGGTGCAGCCATTGTTCTCATCCCAGCACTCCTTGTGATGAGGTGTACCGCATTCCGAACACACGGAAATATCCGCCCCCTTTTTTATTCTTGACTGACAGTAAGGACAGATTTTGTTTTTGAAATTTTCATATTTAATTCCGGAATCTGACAATTATGATCTTGATTAAATAATTAATTTTATATTAAAAAAATATCTTCGTATTCAAATTCGATGTAGATTTCCTTTTCGCCTTTTCTCAGTATCAGGATATCATTGAATGGTAATTTCAATTCAGATAATTTTTTCCCGGACAGATTCTTAAAAAGTTCTGACATAGTATTAAGGTTATTTACAGATCTGAATTTCAGAATGCTCCCGTCATCTTTTTTGACATCTTTAACAGTCATGAGATTCAGATTTCCGAAGTATTCCATATTCCTGTGAGTTGTATCGTCACTTAGTTCATATACGATCTCGTTATTGAATTCTATATTAAAATTCTCATCCCTGAAAAGATTTTTTCCCGTTTCGAATACATCGGACAGTTTAGCTTCGCTGAATTTTTTTCCCGAGTGAACGATATTTTCAAACGTATAGTGCGAAGGACAGTCTTCGTTTCTCTGATATTCCACAATATATGAATCATTATTGTTTCCGTTATAAACGAATCCCTTTCCTGAAAGAAGGATCAGGTCTTCTCTTTTATGAAGGAACTTTACCGCCTCCTGTACCTGAATCCCGCCGATGACCGATGCAATTGTAGGAGTGGTTGGTATTTTACCCTGATTGATCTCGTCAATCCCGAGAAGCATGCATGATTTCCTCTTATTGATGATCCTGTAATCCACCTCGGACATGGTACATTCATAGCAGGCTCCGAATGGCGGGATGAACATTCTCGCAACGCCGGTCAGAACTTCGATTGCTCCGTCTATCCATGGTTTGTTCACTTTCCAGCATGACTGGTTAATAAAAAGTCTTGCCTCACGGTTATCAAGTCCGCCGATAACAATGTCAAAATTCTTAAATACTCCAAGCCCAAGATTAAAAATATTTCCGTTGAAGTATTTTATGTTTATGCTGTCATTTATTTCCCTTGCATGAGCGCAGATTACTTCTGCTTTTGGTTTTCCTTCATCTGAATTTCTGAACAGAACGCTTCTGGTAAGATTGCTTTTTTCCACATTGTCCATATCCACAACACATATATTTCCCGCTCCGAGCATAGAAAGATTTTTTACGATTTCATTGCCAAGCGCGCCGCATCCCGCCACAAGTATTTTTGCATTTTTAAGAATATCCTGATCCCACCAAGTTATTAATTCAAGACGGGAATATCTGTCATCATTGATTTCCAATTTTTTGTATTTAAATTTTTTATAAAATATCGGAAATAATAAATAAGTGAAATGTTAAAAAGGAAAACGGATCAAAAAGAATTCAGAAGTGAATATTAAAATCCGCAGCGGCGGTTTAAAAAACTTTGCAACTATCGGTGAATATTTCAGAAATGGATTTTCTGAAATCCTGTCATGATAAAACGGAAACATTTCCCGGCGTCAGCCTGCGGTAATCTCAGGATGCAGCCGCAGCACATCGCCTTCTTTTACACCGGCTTCCAGTAAGGTCTGACTTTCCGTTAATTGTTTTCCGGAAGCTTTATGGTGAAATTTGTATGAAAGCGGTTCACCGTCCGGACCAGTAAGAGGCATTTTCATTTTTGGTAATAGCACTTCCATAATTCTTTTTACGGAAGCGTCATCAGGCAGTGTCGCCTGCTGTTCCTTATTGCCAGTAGCGTCAACAATTGTAATATTAATTCTTGCCATAGGTTTGCAATTTATAAATAATAGTTCATTAATTAAATGATAAATTTGAAGTTATTGGTTTGAATATTTCAATGTGCCGTTATCAGTCAGATATTCAATATTCTGTCTGATATTATATCATTAAAATTATTGGTAAAGTCTTCGTTCAGGGTAAATTGGTCATAACTTATTCTGACAGGAATACCGCGGAGCGTCAGGAATAATTTTGAGTCGGAAATTTTACCGCAATCATTCACAAATTCAGGTAATTATACATCACGGGTACCCGGGTTGACTTTTCTTTGGTACTTTTTTTTGGTGTTTTAAAGAAAATGTTTTACTCAGGTAAATTTTGTTTTCTTAAACTAAACGTTTCGGACGAAGTTTAGAATCCCTGAAATGATAAATTTGATTTTCTATTTCTTTTCCGTTCTATTTAAATTATTTTCAGACAATTTTAACAATCCTAAATATTTTTATGACAAACATATTGCGTAAATTTTTTGGTTTTCTCCTTATACTTTCTGCAGGTTTTATATTCTCTTCCTGCAAGGAAACCAACAAAAATGAGATTCTTGTTGGCGAATACGCTTCTCTGACAGGCAGCGAAGCAACTTTCGGTCAGTCTTCACATAACGGACTTATGCTGGCTGTAGAAGAGACTAACAGCAGCGGCGGCGTTCTCGGCAAACAGATAAAACTCATTACCGATGACACACAGAGTAAAACACAGGAAGTTCCTACAGTTGTACAGAAGCTTATAAACAGAGATAAAGTAGTCGCGATCATAGGAGAAGTTGCTTCATCCAGAAGTAAGGCGGGAGCTCCGATCTGCCAGCAGGCAAAGATACCGATGATAACGCCGGCTTCAACAAATCCTGAAGTCACAATGATTGGCGATTATATTTTCAGAGTATGTTTCATTGACCCTTTTCAGGCGACTGTCATGAGCAAGTTTGCAATCAATTCAATGAAGGTTAAAAAAGTCGCTCTGCTTGTTGACCAGAAAAATGCATACTCCACAGGTCTTGCGGATAATTTCAAGAATGTATTTCCATCAATGGGAGGTGAAATAATCGAGGAACAGAAATACTCTGCAGGTGATAAGGATTTTAAAGCTCAGCTTACTTCTATAAAAGCAAAAAATCCCGAAGCTATTTTTATACCTGGATATTATACAGACGTTAATCTCATCGCTATTCAGGCAAGAGAGATAGGTCTGACATGTCCTCTTTTCGGCAGCGACGGCTGGGAGTCCGAGAAACTTACCGAAGGCAAAGCAAAAGACGCGCTGGAGGGAAGCTTCTTTTCAACTCACGTTTCAGCTGACGATCCATCACCCGCTATTCAGAATTTCATTAAAAAATATAAAGAGAAATACGGATCACAGCCGGATGCAATGGCTTTCCTTTCGTATGATGCAGGCATGATACTCTTTGACGCAATAAAAAAAGCAGGCGATACAAAAGGTGATATGATCAGGGATCAGCTTGCCAAAGTAAAAGATTATCAGGGAATTACAGGTCTTATTACAATTAATAAAGACAGAAATGCAATTAAACCTGCTGTTGTGATGGAGATCAAGGACGGGAAGTTTGTTTATAAAGAAACGATTGCTCCTTAGAATAATTAGTGGTTTATAGTTAATAGAAATTTTCCGGTAAGGATAATTAATAAAATCAGGATTTGGCAGAATTTATTCAGCAGTTAATTAACGGTCTCTCGCTCGGCAGCATTTATGCTCTGATCGCGCTCGGCTATACAATGGTTTACGGAATTCTGAAGTTCATAAATTTTGCTCACGGTGAGATCTTTATGCTCGGCGCATTTTCCGGACTATATCTTTCAAGAGCTTTTGGAATAGACAGTCCCGATATTTTCATGGCGGTTGTGATCCTGCTGCTTACCATGGTCATAACTTCTGTAATAGGTGTTGTAATTGAAAAGCTAGCTTACAAACCGCTCAGGAATTCGTCTAAGCTAACTGTTCTAATAACAGCTATCGGAGTTTCGCTTTTTCTTCAATATACCGGGCAGCTTCTTTTCGGAGCCGATCCGAAATCATTTCCCACGATCATTGAGAATGTAAGCTTCAATGTTTTCGGCGCAACCATAGGCTCAAACCAGATAGTGGTTCTTATCTCCGCAGCTCTTCTGATGATAGCGCTCAGGTTCATTGTCATGAACACAAAAATGGGAATTGCGATAAGAGCGGTTTCAAATAATCTTACCGCCGCTTCGCTTATGGGCATCAATATCAACAATGTAATTTCATTTACATTTGTGATCGGTTCATCACTTGCGGGCGCTGCGGGAATTCTTTATGCAATAAATTATCCGAGCATTGATCCCCTCATGGGACTTCTGCCCGGTCTAAAAGCCTTTATCGCTGCTGTTCTCGGCGGGATCGGAAATTTCCCGGGAGCTTCGGTCGGCGGTCTTATCATTGGTCTTGTTGAGACTTTTACAGTAGGTTATATCTCCCCTACTTACAGAGATGCGATTGCTTTTGCAATACTTATAATTATTCTTCTTGTTAAACCGACAGGTCTTTTCGGCAGAAAGGAAGTGGAAAAGGTTTAATTCTGTTTTGCCGGATTCATTTAAAAGACACTCACAGAAGTGTCTTTTTTTTTAAAATACTTCTGTTGCGCCCGATATCCAAAAAAATTCTCAACTGATGCGACTGTTTCATAACTGAAAACGTCTTATTTATATAATTAAAAAAATTATGAAAAGAATATTCCTTGTAATAATTTCAACAGCGGCGTTTATGTTTTTCTCAGGATCGGAAGCTTATTCATTTACGGATGTTCCGGAAGGTCTCGGAAAAATAATGGATGAATGCGTAAAGAAAGATGTTTTCTCGGGAACAATACTGGCTTCGAATGAAGGCAAGACTGTCTTTGAAAGATCCGTAGGTTTGTCCGACAGAAACAGCGGAATAAAGAACACAAATGAAACACGATACAACATTGCTTCACTGGGTAAACTGTTTACGACCGTTATGATACTTCAGCTTGCATCTGAAAACAAACTTAATCTGGATGACAGGATAAATAATTACATAACCGGAACAGATAAGAGAGTAACAATCAGACAGCTGCTGAAACATACTTCCGGTTACGGTGATTATCTGAATGATCCTGAATTTTTTCAGAACCCGTCGGCATATGCAGAAACATCTGAGCTGACCGATCTTATACTTAAAACTCCGTTATTGTTTGAACCCGGAGAAAGATTTTCATATTCCAATTCAGGATTTGTTCTTCTTGGAAGCGTGATAGAAAAAGTAACCGGACAAAAATATTCCGAAAACCTGAATAAAAGAATTCTTACTCAGCTTGGAATGAACAATTCCGAATTTGAATTCAAAAGCGGTTCCGTGCCGGGCAGAGCAATCGGTTACATTAAGGATCTCAGGGGAAAATTTTCTGACAACAGCGGATTTGCCCACGTTCCGACTCCTGCTGGCGGAATGTATTCAACTGCTGAAGATCTGAATAAATTCGGCAACTCTCTTCTCAATGACAACAGACTTCTTACTGATGAGTTTAAAATTATTATGTTCAATGACTTTAACGACAAAAGTCCTAATACATTAAAGGAATTGTTTTCAGATCCTGAAGGAGGGAACGCATATGCGGGAGGAGCTCCTGGGATCAACAGTCTGCTACTTCTTTATCCGGCAAAGAAATACGTTGTAACAGTTCTTTCCAATTATGATCAGGCGGCTGAAAATATTTACAGGAATATTTCTGATCTGATATTGAAAGGAAATTTGATTTTACCAAATCCTCCGGCAGGAGAATTCCTTTATGCAATGATCAATGAAAAGGGTCTGGAATATGTGAAGAATAATTTTGATAAGATACTTTCGGATAACGGTTTCAAAATAAGAGACGACATGATGCTTAATATGCTCGGATATGAATTCCTGAAAAGCGGCATGACTGATGAGAGTATATTCATTTTCAGAAAGAATGCCGAACTCTTCCCTGATATTGCGAACTGTTATGACAGTCTGGGAGAGGCTTACTTAAAAAAGGGAGACAGGGAAAACGCTCTTTTAAATTATACGAAAGCAGTTGAGATGAATCCCGGAAATGAAAACGCCAGGCAGATACTCAAATCCCTGAAATGAATATGATAAATTTCACTGTATAGATCTGTCTGCATTAAGCCGTTGTCTGACCGCTTTCTTCCCGTTCCTTTTTCCTTCTTAAAAAATCCATTATGTAAAGGACAAAGGCAAAGAAAGTAAAAATTGCCATTACAATAACCATCAGATTTGACCTCATTATGCCCGTCACAAGAAACATCAAGAACGAAACAAAAGTAAGCGTAACAGCAATATGAGCTGCTGTCTTGTTATCCTTTTTCACGGGGAATGAAAGTATGATCAGGATTAATCCTATCCCCGGAGCTATCAGAGCTGTCGGACTTCCCGAGATCATGAATCCGAAAACCCCCAGTCCGATCAGGACTACTGCATTTGCGATCATTATTCTGTATATGTTCATTGTAGTATTGGTTTTGGTGAAGGATTTAAGATTAGTGTAATTTAGTCAGTTGACCTGTCAATTAAAACTCATTAATGAAAACTAAGGATCAATTTAGTTCCGGGTAAAAAATATTTCAAAAAGCATCTTAAACTTACTTGACAAAACAATCTGATTGCCTTATTTTGTAAGGAATTTTTTATTAATTACCTAAATAATTAAGGCATTTCAACTCAACATAAAAATTCCGACGAACTGAAACTTGATCACATCGATACCAGGATACTGACGGAGCTTCAGAAAAATTCACAGATCAGGAAGAATGAACTGGCTGAGATTGTCGGTCTGTCACTGCCTTCCACCATTGACAGAATTTCCAAACTCGAATCTCATGATTACATTAAATCCTATCATGCGGTTCTCAATCACAAGAAACTTAAACAGGACATTACATGCTTCATTTTTCTGATCAGCGAATCTTCAAAGCATTATCCCAGCATAGTGGAGAACAGTCAGAATATGAAGGAAGTACTTGAATGCCATTCCATTACAGGCGAAGGCTCTCATATTCTGAAGATCAGAACAGAGAATACCGATACGCTTGAAAAACTTTTGTCAAAAATCCAGAACTGGCCGGGTGTGAAATCATCAAAGACCAGTATTGTTCTTTCAACGCATAAAGAAACTTTCGAAATAAATATTAAATAAATTAAAACATAAACAATAAATCTATGACAGAAAAAACAAACGTCGAGGAACAGAAAGAGAAGCTTAAGAAGATCAATGATGTTTTTAAGCTCATCAAGGAAAAAGAAATTAAAATGATCGATCTCAGATTTACTGATCTCCCGGGGCAATGGCAGCATCTGACAATTCCTCTGAATAAATTAAGCGAATCCACCTTTTACGAAGGAATTGGTTTTGACGGGTCATCAATAAGAGGATGGAAAAACATTAACGAATCAGACATGCTCGCTATTCCGGATCCATCTACTGCTAATGTTGATCCTTTTATGACTACAAAGACTCTGAGCATGATCTGCAATGTTTTTGAACCTGAATCAAAACTCATTTACAGTCTCGATCCGAGAAACATTGCTAAGAAGGCGGTTGAATTTCTGAAATCAACAGGCATTGCCGATGTAGCATATATAGGACCTGAAGCTGAGTTTTTTATTCTCGATCATGTCGCCTACAATATTAATGAATATTCAAGCTGGTACAGAATAGATTCCACTGAAGGATTCTGGAATACCGGAAGCGAAAAAGAACTAAACCTGGGTCACAAGATACGCCTTAAGGAAGGTTACTTTCCGGTTCCTCCGTCAGATTCAACAAATGATCTAAGGAGTTTAATGGTGGAAAATCTAATGAATGTCGGCATTGACGTTGAAATGCATCACCATGAAGTTGCAACCGGAGGACAGGCGGAAATTGATTTCAAATACTGTCCGCTCCTCGACTGCGCCGACAGTCTGCAGATGTTTAAATACATTGTAAAAAATACTGCAAAGTCAGTCGGTAAAACAGCTACATTCATGCCGAAGCCGATGTTCGGGGACAACGGAAGCGGTATGCACACTCATATCAGTTTATGGAAAGAAGGACAGCCGCTTTTTGCAGGTGATAAATATGCGGGACTAAGCGAACTTGCGCTGCATTTCATCGGAGGAATTCTGAAACACGCTCCTTCAATACTTGCTTTTACAAATCCCACTACTAATTCTTACAAGAGACTTGTTCCCGGATATGAAGCTCCTGTAAATCTTGCATATTCAAAAAGCAACAGGAGCGCTGCCATAAGGATACCAATGTATTCGGATAATCCTAAATCAAAGAGAGTTGAATTCAGATGTCCGGACGGAACTGCAAATCCTTATCTGGCATTCTCGGCAATTCTCCTTGCAGGTCTTGACGGAATAATAAATAAAACGGATCCGGGAGAACCGCTTGACAAAGATATTTTTCACATGGAGGAAAAGGAACTGAAAAAATTAGGTCACGCTCCTGAGGATCTTACAGTAGCTCTTCACAACCTTGAACATGACAATGACTATCTCAAACAGGGCGGCGTCTTCACCGAACAGCTGATCGAAACATGGATAGATTACAAAATGAAAAAAGAGATAAAGGAAGTTCAGCTCAGACCGCATCCGTATGAATTTCACCTCTACTACGAGGTTTAATTTACCTTTAATATTTAAAACTCCCGGCGGAATATTTTTTTACCGGGAGTTTTTTTTCCTGTATCTTTAAGATTTTTTATTGCCAGAAATATTATTCCGGAACAAAATCAATTTTTTTGTATTTAATCAGAAACACATTTCTCAAATTAAATCGAAATCATGAAGACAGGAATTAAAATAAATTCTGCGGCGGCATTAATTTTTTTAATTCTGACCGCAGCCGGATGTAATGAATCCGGTGAGAAGAGCAGATTTTCAAACAGCCCCTCTGATAATCCGACTGCCGGCTTTAATGAAATACATTCCCCGGGAGTTTCTTCATTTGAGTTAAAAAAAACAAACAGCGGTAATTATTTTCCTGAATCCGAGATCCGCAGAATGCTGATCAGGACTGGGAATGTTAAAATCGAATCCGATAATTATGACGGGGCGGAGAAAATAATATCCGGTCTTGTAAAAACCAGCAACGGCTACATTACAAATTCATCTGCGGAGATGAATGCATCAGGTAAAAAGCAAGGAACAATAACAGCGAGGATACCTTCAGATAAGTTTGACTCTTTTCTTAACAGTTTGAATTCCGCAGGAAAGATACTATCTCAGGAAATTTCCGGGAATGACGTAACTTCAGAATATATTGATCTTGATGCGCGTCAGAAAACGCAGAGGGAACTTGAGAAAAGACTGCTCGAACTCCTGAATAACAAAACCGCCGGGCTTTCTGATGTCGTGTCGGTTGAGGAAAAACTTTCCGGTGTTCGCGAAAAAATTGAAAGCACCGAAGGACGAATGAAATATCTGAAAAATCAGTCTGATTATTCAACGCTTGAGGTATCTGTTTATGAGCCGTCGATGATACAGACTTCATCAGGAGAAGGATTTTTCTATGAGATTCAAAACGGATTGAAAAAGGGTCTGAAAGGATTTACTGAAGTTGTAAGTATTATGATAACTATATTTATTTCTGCGCTCCCGGTAATGATAATACTTTTTCTGATCATTTTAATATTCAGGAAAGTACTGAGACATGGAAAACTCAACCCGGGAAGTGCCTGAACTTGCAGGATTCCTCTTATGGAAACAGGACAGATAAACTGTCCTGTTTTCCCGAGGGTTGGGTCAACTTGGGGAATTGAACCAACAATATTTACCGATTAGTAAACAACTATTTATTTCTTTATGAGAAAGGAATTAACAAACAGCTTTCCGGATTCTTCAAGCCTGTATTCAAATTCTTCAGGTAAAAGATCCTTTCCGGTTTTAAATATTACAGAATATTTTCCCGGGTACATGTAGCCGTCAACAATTGTATCGTAAAGTTTTCCTGATCTGTCATATATATTCATCTTCACAAAACATTCCTGCTGTACATCAAAAGGTATTACTGCATAACCTTTAACTGTATTTTTTTCTTCGGGAAATCTCATGAAATCAAGTATATTATCACCCGTATAAACTGCTTCAAAATTATTTGTTTCAAAATATTCTGACTGTGATAAAGCAATGTCCGATTTAAATAAGATTTTCATTCCAAGGAACAATATTAATATCGAGTATTTCATTTTTCAGTTTTTAATTGTTTGATTAATTTCTTCTTTACAAAAATGCATATTAATAACTGATTTTTGAATAGAAGTTCACTCATAAAGATCATAAGTATACTTACTCAATTATTCAGGATCCAAAGCTTATACTCCGGAAAGTTTCAGGATAATATTGCCGGATAAACATATTCAACCCCTCTGACTTTAACAGATAATTTTATGGTGCGGAATTTTTACCTTAATCATTTAAGGTTTGTGTTTTATTTTAAAAAATGACTTCAGATAATTTCAAGGGGCGGGCTTCGGACAGGAATCTCCCGAACAGATTTGAAAAAATTTATATTGAGAACGATGAATTTTCAGATACCGAATACCCTGATGACAGAGAAGAAAGAAAATTAGTAACTGAGTTTTTCAGGGACAGTTCAAAGTCAGTGCTTACCGAAAACAACAGCCCTGATATAAGGGCAAAATTCAGCATCAATCCTTACAGGGGATGTGAACACGGCTGTATTTACTGTTACGCAAGACCGACTCACGAATATCTCGGATTTTCTTCAGGACTGGATTTTGAATCAAGGATAATTGTAAAGCATAATGCTCCCGAATTACTTCGGAAAGAATTCTCAAAAAAAAGCTGGAAGCCTCAGCCGGTTTTTTTCTCGGGGAATACGGATTGTTATCAGCCTGTTGAAAGGAAACTTGAAATTACCAGAAAGTGCCTTAAGGTATTTCTCGAATTCAGGAATCCTGTAATGATCATTACTAAAAATTCACTCGTAAGAAGGGATACAGACATTCTGAAGGAACTGGCTGAATCCGGACTTATAAAAGTAATCGTTTCGGTAACAACGCTGGATTTTGATCTTCAGAGAAAGATGGAACCTAGAACATCCTCTCCAATAAAAAGACTTGAGACCATAGAGCATCTTTCATCCACTGGAATCCCGACAGGTATAATGATAGCTCCCGTAATTCCCGGACTGACTGAAAAAGAAATTCCTGAAATATTAAAACAGACATCGGAAAGAGGGGCAAAATTTGCCGGCAAAGTAATTCTAAGACTTCCGCATTCGGTTAAAATACTTTTTGAAGACTGGCTTGAAAGAAATTATCCGGACAGAAAAGATAAAATCCTTAACCGTGTAAGGGAAATGCACGGCGGAGAATTATACAATCCTTCTTTCGGAACAAGACTTACCGGTGAAGGCAAATATGCAGAACTGATAAAAAAGATATTCGATACAAACTGCAGTAAATACGGTTTTAACAAAGATACAATTTCACTTTCCTCAGAGCATTTCATCAGATCAGCAAACGGACAGGGTTCGTTGTTTTAATTCTTATTTAAGGATATATTAATTGATATAATTTTACTGATTCTGATCGATATTCCGTTTTCCCTGAATTCATTACAATTTGTTCACTTAATTTGATTTTCCAGTTCTTTATATTGAGATTCAAATAATATTTTAAATGTCTTTAACCGTAAACTTAAATTCATTCAGTTATAAAAAAGTAGGTATCCCTGTTGATAAATCAGGCAACGGCGGCGGATTTGTTTTTGACTGCCGTTTCATTTACAATCCCGGGCGCGAAGAGGAATTTAAAATGCTAACAGGAAAAGATCCAAAGGTAATTAAATTTCTTGAATCGCAAAAAGCCATGAAAGATTTTTTAGAAAATGTTTTCAGGATTATTGATCCGGCAATAGAAAATTTTCTTGAAAGAAATTTTACAGACCTGATGATCTCTTTCGGATGTACCGGCGGTCAGCACAGATCCGTTTATGCTGCCGAAAAAACTTCAGAGCATATTTCCAAAAAATTTCCTGAGGTAAAAATTATTTTAAATCATACACAAATAGAGAAAGGTATCAACCTCGGCAGCTAAGAACAAAATAAGACTCAATGTATCTCCGGAGATAATTGCGCTGGAGAAAAAAACCTTCAGGCTGCATCTGATCTCCCAGTTATTCACTGGAATTGCTTTCGGCGTCCTTATGCTGCAGGAAGTAATTTTAAAGAAATCCCTTAAAGCAACCGACCTTGAAGTAACTGTCCTGATATTTCTTACCAGTTCCGCATTTCTTTTTTCCATTTATGGTTCTGAAATAATAAACCGTTCGAACAATCAGGCAAGAACAATAATTCTGATGGCATTATTCAGCAGAATGTTCCTTCTTATTATCCCATTATATGAATCACCAGCTTTTTTCGTATTCTGCATTGCTGCAATGAGCTATGTCGATTCTCTGATAAAGCCTTCATGGAATACTGTATATAAGCACAACTACACTGACGAAAGAAGAAGTATCCTGTATTCATATGCTTCAAGTCTTTACACGATTGCAATTCTCATTACCGGAACACTGCTGGGATATGTTCTTGATATGAATTACAAACTGTATAAAATCCTTTTTCCAGTAGCTGCGGTTTTCGACATACTTTCATACGTAAATCTGTCGAAACTTATTTCAGCGGGCAAGAGCACATATCCATTCAGTGAATTTTTATTTTCCGGCAGGATAGATCCGAAACTTATAAAGGACATTCTGATACTTCCTGTCAGGAATATGCTGAGAATATTCAGGGAGAATAAGCCTTTCTTCAGATTCGAAATTTTCTTTTTCCTTTACGGAGTTGCTTTTATGATCGCTTCTCCGGCTGTACCCATTTTTCTGGTTGACACTCTGAAACTTGATTATGCTCCGATCTCTGTAGCCAAGGGACTTGTCTTTTATACCGCTACTATTTTATTTACTCCGATGATGGGAAGGATACACGGGTCCGGTAATCCGACAAGATTCTGCGGATATCTGTTTCTATCGCTCATACTTTACCCGCTGCTTCTGATATCAATAAAAATATTCGGAGTGGATATGCAGATTATCAGCACTGATGTTCTTTTATACATTACATTTTTCTTTTTCGGGATTCTGATGAGCGGCATTACGATGTCATGGAATTTGAGTTCGATTTATTACGCGCCTCATATGGAAGTAGCAAATTACCAGGCGGTACACATTACTCTAACGGGAGTAAGAGGATTGTTCGCACCGTTTATAGGATATATTATCTTAAAGGTTTTCTCAATTGAGGCAACTTTTCTGGTTTCATCATTTTTCTTTCTGCTCGGAGGAATTATGATGTTAAGAGAAAGCAGAAAATAATTCTATTGACTGTTCATTCCGCAGAGATCAGATCTTCAGTATAAATATACAATCACTGTTTTTTTTCAATCACTACTGCAGTTCCGTAAGCCAGAACTTCCGTTACGCCGGAGGTAACTTCATTCGCATCATATCTCATTCCAATAATGGCATTAGCTCCTATCTCTTCAGCATGTTTCACCATCAGGTCGAATGCGTCCGCTCTTGTCTTTTCGCAAAGTTCAGTATACAACGTAATGTCACCTCCCACAAGAGTCTGAAAACCTGCCCCGATGTTTGCAAAAATATTTCTTGAACGAACTATGATACCTCTGACTATTCCGAGATTTTTTGTGATCCTGCATCCTTCAAAATCAAATGCAGTTGTTATGAAATTTCTTTCCATTTTATCTAAATTTTGATTTTAACATATCACTGTCAGTAAAAATACTTCAGACAGAATGTATTTACAAAGCAGAAATTTGGATTGGACTAATTTTACATGCTGTTGTTTTATTTTAATTCAGATTAATTTTTTTATAATAATACTAATCAATAAACATTATTTTTGTAGAAACAAAATTGTTATGCTGTATGCAGATATTAACTTATGGATGAAAGAAAACATGTAATAGTGATCGGAGCCGGCTTTGGAGGTCTTCAGGCGGTTAAAAAATTATCAAAGAACAGGAATATCAGGATCACATTAATTGACAAAAGGAATCATCATTTGTTTCAGCCGCTGCTTTATCAGGTAGCCGCTGCAGAGCTGAGTCCCGCAGACATTGGCATTCCCATCAGATCCCTTACGAATAAAATGAAAAACGTAACTGTTCTGATGGATGAAGTAACAGAAATTGACAGAGCAAACAACAGAGTGATCCTGAATGACAAAGAAATTTCCTATGATTTTCTGATCACAGCAACCGGTGCAAGGACAAGTTATTTTGGTAATAACTCATGGAGGAAATATACTCTCGGTCTGAAAAATCTTTTTGACGCTCTCTCAATACGCAACAGAGTTCTGCTTTCTTTCGAACAGGCTGAGAACTATCCCGAAAGATCGGAGGAACTGCTCAGATACATTATTATCGGCGGAGGTCCTACAGGCGTTGAACTGGCAGGTTCCATCGGGGAACTTTCTCACAGCATTATCAATGACGAATTCAGGAACATTGATACCCGCAAAGCAAAGATCATCCTGATAGAAGGAGGTTCCGATCTTCTGCCTTCCTTTGACAGAAAGCTTTCTGTCTACTGCAAAAAGAGACTGGAGAGCAGAGGAGTAACTGTAAGATTAAATACGAGAGTAACTGATATTGAAAAGAATAAAGTTTTAATAAGAGGTCCTGACGGCGATAAAATATTGAATGCCGAATTAATTATATGGGCGGCGGGTGTTGAAGCGGCTCCGCTTAACGCCGGATCAGGGTTTAATGTTGACAGGCAGAAAAGAGTTTTAGTAAACCAATTCTGCTCGTCTGATGAGTTTCCAAATGTATTTGTTATTGGTGATGCAGCAGATTTCAAAAACCCGGAAGGCAGACCGCTTCCCGGAGTTTCCGCGGTTGCAATGCAGCAGGGAAGATATGTTGCCGGATACATTATCAGAAAGATCAAAGGAAAAAGCACGGAACCTTTTGCTTATCTGAACAAAGGCAACATGGCTACAATAGGGAGACTGGATGCTGTAGGAGAATTTTCAAATTTCAGAATAACGGGAGCTGTCGCATGGATACTGTGGCTTTTTGTTCATTTATTCTATCAGGTTGGTTTTAAGAATAAGATTTCCATTCTCATAACTTGGATATACAGTTATATCACATACGGGGCTTCCGCCCGTCTCATTCAGGAACCATTTTCCGAAGCCGAACTTGAAAGCTATCTGAATAAAAAATAATATGGAGCAAAATAAAAAACAACGGTTCTGTTACATTTTAAAATTAGCTCCCCGTCTTTATAAAAGCGAAGACTGGACGGATGAGGATTCTGCAACGGTCAGAGTGCATTTCAATTATCTGAAAGACCTGACTGAAAAAGGAATTCTCTTTCTTGCCGGGAGGACAGTAAATGAGCCGATGACCGATAAGGATATCGGCATTGCAATCCTTGAGACAGATACAGAAGAGGAAGCAAGGAATTACATGGAAAATGATCCTGCCGTCATAGGAAAGATCATGACCGCAGAGCTGTTTCATTTTTCTCTGGCTCTTTTAAGAAAATGAATTTCCCTGCTTCTTCAATTCCCTATCCCCACGCGGATCACTCCTTCCCCGTATTTTGTCTTAAGCTTATCCAGAGCCCGGTAAGGAAGCGCAGGTTCATTCTCAAAGAGATTCAGATTTTTTTCCTTCAGGTCCTGATGGAGGTCATATACTCCCATGCCGAACTGTCTTCCTTTCATTTCACCGGTCGGCTTATGAAGCCGGCTGTATACTGAAAGAGCGGTATTGAATATTTCCCTGTCATCGTTTGTATAGCTTGTGAGCTTAACGAGATCAGAAGTATATCTAAGATTTTCAAATCTCACCGAGAGATGCATGAATCCGGCTACGAGATTTTTTGAACGGAGTTTTCTGCATATGTATTCCCCTATCCTTCTGATCTCTTTCTTCACATCGGCGGCTTTGTAAATCGGCTCGGCAAGAGTGTGATAATGATTCAGCGATTTTTCTTTCCTTGCTTTTCTGAATATCTCCGATGTGTCCTCGCCGCGCGCAAGTTTCCGGAAGACAAGACCGTTCACTCCGAATTCCTGGCGGAGCATTCTTTCACTTCCTGAGGCAAGATCGCGGATCGTCCTGATCCCGAGCATAAGCAGCCGCATTTCATTTCTTCTCCCCACTCCCCAGAGTTTGCCCGCAGGCATTGAAAATATCTTCTCTTTATTCTCCTGAGTGATCACTGAAAATCCGTCCGGCTTCTGCAGCTTTGTCGCAAGCTTCGCATAAGTTTTATTATAAGATATTCCCATCGACGCAGTGAGGTTTTCGAGTTCACGTATTTTCCGTTTGATCTCCACGGCTGTTTTCGTCGCTTCGTAAAAATCTCCGGCGACAGGCGTGAGATCAACAAAACATTCGTCAATGCTGTACTGCTCAATACAGTCTTCGGGAACAAATTCCCTTAGCGCGTTCATCAGATTCAGCATTATGCTTTCATATTTCGGACCGTAACACGGAAGAGAAATAAGGTGAGGGCATATTCTTTTCGCCTCGAGAACTGACATTCCCGTATCCACTCCGAACGCCCTGGCTTCGTATGAAGCCGTCATCACAATGCCTTTGCCTCCTTCGGTGCCGCCTACTGATACCGGCTTTCCGCGCAGACGGACATTGTCACGCTGCTCCACCTGAGCATAAAAAGCGTCGAAGTCTATGTGAACGAAGAAACGGTTCTTGTGCTCCCTTATCCTCCAGTTGAGGTCCTTTGTGTGGGGAAAGGAATAAAGCGGCATGATGCGCACTCTCCTGTAAAGGTCGTCGAAGTCCGTTCCCTCCCGGGGAATGAAAAATGATGAACTGATCGTCTGCATACCATAATAATATAAGGTATATGTTTAAATTCAAAGGGAAAAATCCGGTAGACTGTACACAGATAAAAAAAAATTTATACGGCCCGATACTGCCCGGCTGAGAGCAGGAAAATGTCCGGAGAATACAGATACGGAGAGCAGCACGGAACTGAACATTGAAAAAATTCACATGGGAATTTCTTAACAGTGAAATAAACTCCGAAATACTCTTCTATTTTGCATTGAAAGAAAAAGTATAGTTTCTATTTTGTATGAATCCAATCTAACCAATGACAGATAAAAATATATTACTGAAAGCCTACGCCTCGATGTGCACTTCAAAAAGGATGGCGGAGATATACGACGAGAATAAACAGATATGCAAATACGTTCACTCCACTTCGCGCGGACACGAAGCTATACAGCTCGCAGTCGGAATGCAGCTGAAGGAATGCGATTACATCAGCCCGTATTACCGTGATGAATCAATTCTCCTCGGAATGGGACTTGAGCCGTATGAATTAATGCTTCAGCTTCTTTCCAAAAAGGATGATCCGTTTTCAGGAGGAAGAACATATTACGGACATCCGTCGCTTAAACGGGACGGTTTTCCGAAGATTCCGCACCAGTCAAGCGCCACGGGAATGCAGGCAATTCCGTCTACAGGAATTGCTCACGGAATCCAGTATCTTGAATCCATGGATCTTCTGAAAACCGAAGATAAGCCCATTGTTATCTGTTCCCTCGGAGACGGATCCGTTACGGAAGGCGAAGTATCGGAAGCGTTTCAGATGGCGGTACTTAAAATGCTGCCGATAATCTATCTGATACAGGACAATCAATGGGGAATATCTGCTTTCAGGGATGAAATGCGCGCAATGGACGCGTATGAATTTGCAGCCGGATTCAAGGGAATGAAAAGGATAAGAGTTGACGGATCGGATTTCATTGAGAGTTATAAAAAATTCGGAGACATGATGAATTATGTAAGGACAAAGAGAAAACCTGTTCTCATTCACGCAAAGGTCCCGCTGCTCGGTCATCACACTTCAGGTGTAAGAAAGGAGTGGTACAGAGATGACCTTGAAGAACAGTCAAAAGATGACCCTATACCGAAATTAAGAAGTGTGATATTAAAACTGGGAGTGCCTGAAGAAAAACTCATTCTGATTGAAAACGAATCAGCAAAGAAAGCAGAGGAGAGTTTTGACAGAGCTGTTTCGGCGGAAGAACCGGCAGCTGAATCACTGACTCTGCATGAATTTGCGCCTACTCCCGTTACCGAAGAAAAGGGTGAACGCGAACCCAAAGGGAAAGACACTATTATAATGGTTGACGCTGCGCTTCACGCCGTAAAGGAAATTCTTAACAAACATCCCGAAGCAATTCTTTACGGACAGGATGTCGGCGGCAGACTTGGCGGGGTTTTCAGGGAAGCTGCTACTCTTACCCAGAGATTCGGCGGGAACAGAGTTTTTAATACTCCCATTCAGGAAGCCTATATTGTCGGGTCAACGGCAGGCATGAGTGCCACCGGAGTAAGACCGATAGTTGAAATACAGTTTGCGGACTATGCATGGGCGGGAATAAATCAGCTTGTTGTTGAACTCTCAAAGTCATGCTATCTTACAATGGGAAAATATCCCGTATCATCAGTTATCAGAATTCCATGCGGTGCTTACGGAGCAGGCGGTCCGTATCATTCAGACTGTATTGAATCCAGTCTTCTTCCGATAAGAGGAATAAAGATTGCTTATCCGAGCAATGCAGCTGATATGAAAGGTCTGATGAAATCGGCATTTTATGATCCGAATCCGGTGATTATGCTCGAGCATAAAGGATTATACTGGAGCAAGGTTCACAGTACAGAAGCCGCTAAAGGAATTGAACCGTCAGAAGATTATATTATTCCTTTCGGAAAAGGCAGAATATTCCAGTATGCCTCGGAAGACAAGATCAACTCAGGTGAATCCCTGACAGTCATTACTTACGGAATGGGAGTGCACTGGGCTTTGAATGCTTCAAAGAATTTTCCCGGTTCAGTTGAGATCGTGGATCTGAGAACACTTTATCCTCTTGATGAAGAAATGATTTTTGAATCGGTAAGACGACACGGAAAATGTATTGTAATTACAGAAGAACAGGTGATGAATTCCTTTGCAGAAAGTCTTGCGGGCAGGATCTCGAAAAATTGTTTTCAGTTTCTGGATGCTCCCGTGGAGGTAATTGGATCTGTTAACATGCCTGCAGTTCCTTTGAATTCCGGACTTGAAGCTGTAATGCTTCCAAACAGTCAAAAAGTCTCTGCCGTAATTTCAAAAGTTCTGACTTTTTAAAGAGTTAAAGTTTTAAAGATCAGTTCCCTGGCGGATCATTTACTTTCTTTTCTGAATCCTTTAACATTTTTTCAAGATCTTCAGGGGAGAGTTTTAAGTTATCCCTGTCGCCTGATTCATCAGGTTTAACCTCATTATTATCACTTTCTTTTTTTTCATTATCGGGATTGATCTCTTCCCCCTTCTTCAGATCATCACCTTCTGTTTTCGGAGTTCCTGAATTTGTAGAATCTTTAACAGTCTGCAAAGAATCTTTACTTTGCTGATCTTCCAGTGAAGCTATGTAATCAAGCATCGGTGAAACCTGAACAGCGTAAACTGACTGGGGATAAATACTTCTCAGAAGCTCATAATAATAGATCGAACTGTCTTTGTTTACCTGACCGTTTTCATAAATATAACCAATAGTGTAAATCGCTTTTGCTCTCAGGGAATCATGGACAGCGTTGTTTCTTATTATCTGAAGCACCTGAATTGCATCCGTATAATTTTTATTGCTGAAGAATTCAAGCGCATCCTTAAATTTAGTTTCCGTTGTATCGCGGTTTATATCTTCCTCAGAAATTTTAATGCCCAGTATCTTTTTTGCCTCCAGGGAATAAATGGAATTCGGATATTCGGCTATAAGCTTTCCGAATGATTTATCCGCCTCTGTATTTTTTTTGTCGGTTTTATAAAAATTTCCAAGAGTGTATAAAACTTTCGCCTGCTTTTCCGGTTCGGGAAATTTTTCCAGCAGCAGGTTCAGATAAAATTCTGCCGAATCATTTCTGTTCAGCTTATAGCTGAAAAGCTCTGCAAGTTCATAATATCCGTTAAAGATCTTGTCTTCCTTCTGTTTAAATTCTATCTCTTCCTGTACTTTTCTAAGTGAGTCATTAACAGCGCTGTTTGAATCACTCATTTCCTTTTTTACTTCCCCGTCATTTTTTCCGGTATTATCCTTCTTTCCGGGATTATTTGAACCGTTTTTTCTGTCAGGATTATTGTTTTTTCCCGGACCTGTTACCCCGTCAGGAATACCGGTGTTCGGATCCTTGACATTGTTTTCCACTGAATCTCTGAGAATGCTCAAAAACCCAAAAGATGAATTACTGTTTATTCCGCCTGAGTTTCCTTTTCCGTCTCCCCTCTGGGATCCGTCCTGATCTCCGTTATTTTCGTTTCCGTTGTTGTTGCCGTTTTTATTTCTCTCGTCGAATTGTTCGATTCCCTTTTCCTCGTTGTAAAAAGCCCTGAATTTTTCGACATCTGCATTCACCTGAGGAATGACTACCGGCTTGGATTCTCTCACCTCGCTCTGCAGAGTAAAATATCTGTCCAGATCTATTACTTTTTGCGAGACTTCTCTGTTGTATTCCGATGCCGAACTTTCCTGCGCGGCTTTTTTATAATTAACAAGCGCTTTCAGATAATCATTATTGACTAGTTCTTCATGTCTGCCCAAAAAATAATAAGCGTCTGACGATGCAATAGTACCGGGATATTTTACAATTACCTCATAATATTTATTCATGGCATCCTTCAGTTTCTTCTGCGAATAAAAATTATTTGCTATCTCAAGATCAACAAGCTGTGCATATGCAGGTTCATCCCTGTATTTTTTCCTGAGACTTGACAGCTCTTCATCCGCAAGAGAAAATTTTTTGTTGTATGACAAACCAATGGCATAATTCAGTCTGCCGTAAAATGAAAGGTCGTAATCAGAAGTATAATCAAGAACCTTTTTATATTCAGATGCTGCCAGTTCAGGTTTGTATAAGGAAAGCAGTTTTGCAAGAATGAACTGCCCTTCGGCTTTTCTTACGTTATCATTTGTATATTCAATGGACATCCTGAAATATTTCGCAGCTTCTTCGGAATTTCCTTTTATAAACTGCAGCACTCCGTAATCCCTTGCTGCCAGTGATTTTATCTCGCCGTCAGTTTCGGTGTTGAGGAGATTCTTATAAATGGATTCAGCTTCTTTTTCTTTTCCCAGCTTGTTTTTTGTTCTTGCCAGAAACAGTATAGCTTCATCTGTCAGGTCACTGCTTGAGAATTTCGAAAGGAATTCATTGAATTTTCTTTCAGCGCTGATATAATCTGTCAGGAAATAATACGATTTGCCGATGAGCAGCACTGCGTCATCTATGAACTTACTGTTTTTGTGAAACTGGATTATCTTTGAACTTCTCTCGATTGATTTATTGAGTTTGTCTTTTACACTTTGTGAGACAGGCGGATTTACAAGCAGTGAATCTATTCTTCTGTTGAATACGGCAATAAACGAAGCTCTGAATTCCTTGAACGCATCATCATAGTCTTCCTGAGCTTTAAAGAATGTATTGAAATAAGCTGTGAAATTCTCAACTCTGTTTCCAAGGAAAAGATATGAAGTAAAATCCTGATATCCAAAATCCAGCGAAACATCATAATCCGGTTCAGGATCGGTTATGGTGGAATCTGTTACAGCATCTTTAGAAATTGTCCTGTGAGTTATGAAATTGCAACTTCCGAATATTAATGAAAAAACTGCAGTTGTTAAAATGCAGATCAGTACTCTCTTTAGTTTCAAGGTGTGCATATTTCCTTAAAAATATTTTTATTAAGAAGCTTAATCAAGACAATTATAAAAATTGATATTTATATCAATTTAATAGTGTCCAAAACGTTGTATAAAATTATAGAGTAAATGTCAATTATACTAAAACGTACATTCTTTCTTTTGAACGATCAAAAGAAAAAAAAAAAGAAAAATAG
>JAFDZR010000049.1 GCA_018266875.1 Bacteroidota bacterium | reverse complement strand
TCAAAAATATTTTGGACAGCACTGGAATTGACCACACAGCAGAACATTATTTTCCGTTGAAAATAGCTGAATAATTAATTAACTTGACGTTTAATATTTTCAACATTAATAATCAAATTATGCAGAATCTTAATCCTTTAAAATTCCTTAAGAGAATTTTATTAGTTATTATTATGATCACTCCTGTTGTAATTTCTTCTTGTTATTATGATTATGGTCTCAACACAGATAACTATGACGTAGTAGGAAGTTTTTACAATCCTGATTATAATTTTAATAATGTAACAAAGTATTACTTTATTGATTCGGTGATCCACCGTGACGGCGGTACCGTTACCACACAGTATGACAATCTGATCAAGACAACTACAATTAATAATCTTAATGCTCTCGGATGGACAAGGGTAACTGATTCAGCCGGCGCAGGAGTTGTATCTGTCGGTGCAGTTGTTACAACTACAAATTATACTGTAAGCACAGGCAGCGGATGCTGGTATGATTACTGGGGTTATACATGGTGCTATCCTTATTACGGAAATACTTATGAGTATACGACAGGAACGATTGCAGTCGTTCTGGCTGATCTGAATTTAAGGGACGGAAATAATCTTCCCGTACAGTGGGTCGGAGTTGCGAACGGTCTCCTGGGTCAGGGCGGAAATGTAAATCAAAGGATCACCAACGGTATCAATAAGGCGTTTGAACAGTCTCCTTATCTGAGATGAACCGCCTAAAATAATTTTTATTATTAACTTTTAAAATTTTTTAAATAATGAATAAGATCAAATATATTTTTTTAACTCTATTGATACTGTCAGCTTTTACAACTGATTCTTTTTCCCAGACACGAAGAGGCGGTTATATCGCATCACTTGATTACAGTATGACTTTTAATGTAGGAAGGTCTTCGGATTATCTCAGCAATCCTGGATTATGGGGAGGCGCAATGGAGATCAAGAGTTTTACAAAGAATAATATCGCCGTTGGTGTTCTGATCGGATTAAATGTAGTTTCAAAACAAGAAGAGAACGGTTCGACGGAATTGAAAAACGGTCTGATCACAGGTCCGCAGGCAAGATATCTGAATTACTCTCCTGTAATGGCAAGTGTCGGTTATTATTTCAATAAAGGTTACAGAAACAAAACCATTCCCTATATTCAGGCTAATGTCGGAGCTTATTATATCTGGCAGAGACTGCAGGTCGGGGCAAACATTATTGACAATGACAACTGGCATTTCGGCGCCGCTCCTCAGGTTGGCGTGATATTCAATCTCGGGAAAAATGTCGGATTTAATATAAGCGGAAGATATAATTATGCATTCAGCGCAGGTGAACCGCTGGGCAATGCGGATAATAATTCATATTCGTTTATCAGCGCAAATATCGGCTTTTCCTATCTTAAATAAGTTTTTAAATTCCTTTAATAAAAGGCAGTCAGGTAATCACCGGCTGCCTTTTTCTTTATATCTCTGACTTGAATATCGGAATGCATAAGTTTATTTTTATGCATAACATCATGAAAACCCAGTCTTTTAAAAAAATAATTATTTATACTTTAACAAGTATAATTTTTTTTCTTCCCGCATATATTTTAACTGCGGATTCCGATTATGAATTATCAGAATACAGTGAATACAAATCAAATTCTGAAACAGTTACTTCCGGGACACATTTAATTCTTAATGATTTTCGAAATAAATATTTAATAAAAGGTTATTCCCCTTTTTTGCCGGTTAATACCTCAAGAGTAATTAACCATCAGAAAATTGTTTCAAAATATAGTTTTCTGAATTACGGAATTTCTTCCCTGCTCCGTAAAATAGAAACCGATCAGAACATGCAGTTGTCTGAAAACATCAGAACCGGTTCTGCCGCATGTATTTCATTTCTTCACTCGCTGAAAACAGTAAGAATACTCTGCTAGCAAAACAGTAAGTATCACACGTAATTTTTCAGCGCAGTATTTTTCCGCGCAAACAGCAAGTTTCAAAAATTTTTATTAACCAAAACCCTATTCAGGCACAGCGCCTTAAAAGACTATGAAAATATTCTTAACTCTGCTATTATTTTTTACTGTAAAGATAAGTATGTCACAGGAAGTGACAGTCCTCGACGAATCAACGCTTCTTCCCGCAAAAGATGTTAAATTTTCATCCGGGGAATTTTCTGTCCTCACTGACATCAACGGCAATGCAGACATCAGCAGTTTCAGAAATTCAGATAAGATCCTGATAACATCTTCAGATTATAAAGATATCAGCACAGTATATTCTGAAATTGAAAAGCTGAATTTTAAGCTCTACCTCTCACCCAAAAGTTATACTACTGATGAAATAATAATCTCTGCAAATAAATTTGATGAAAATTCCAGATTCATTCCCAGACAGATTGATGTGATAAATGAGCGTGAGATTGAATTTTCAAATACTCAGACTACAGCAGAGCTCCTTCAGAATACCGGGAATGTGCTTGTTCAGAAAAGTCAGCAGGGCGGAGGAAGTCCGATTATACGCGGCTTTGAGGCGAACAAAGTGCTGATCATGATAGACGGTATAAGACTCAACAATGCAATCTTCCGCGGAGGTCATCTGCAGAATGTAATCAGAATAGATGAGAACATGCTGAACAGAGTAGAAGTGATTTACGGGTCAGGTTCAACGATCTACGGCAGCGACGCTCTCGGCGGCGTTATGAGTTTTTTCAGCAGGGATCCGGAATTAAGCTCCGGCAGCAAAACTGTTTTTTCGGGAAATGCATTTTTAAGATATTCATCAGCCAACACGGAAAAGTCAGGACATTTCAATTTCAATATAGGCGGCAAAAAACTCGGATTTCTCGGAAGTTTTACTTTTAAGGACTTCGGTTCACTGAGACAGGGTTCGAAAGATGTTAAGAACGACGCCTGGCTCAGGAAATTCAAAGCGGAAAGAATTAACGGAAGAGATACAATGATCGCCACAGATGATTATTTTCTGCAGGATCCGTCTGGATATGACCAGTACGATGTTCTCGGGAAATTTTTGTACAAACCGGACAGTAAATTTTCACATACATTGAATTTTCAGTTCTCAAACACAAATGATGTCCCCAGATATGACAGACTGAATACTGTCGGCAGCAGCGGAAATTTCACAAATGCCGAATGGTACTACGGACCGGAGACCCGGCTTCTCGCTTCGTATAAACTTGATATGAAATCTTCAGGAAATTTGTTTGACAATTCCAGAATACTTCTTGCATTTCAGGATTTAAAGGAAAGCAGGATCAACAGAAGTTTTCAGAGCGCGAATAAGAATTTCAGGGAAGAGAATGTAAAGGTATATTCAGTCAATGTTGATTTCAGCAAAAACATTTCCATGCATAAGATCAGTTACGGTCTTGAAGGAATTTACAACAATGTAAACTCAACAGCATACAGAATAAACATCAACACAGGAGCGGAATCACCGCAGAGCACAAGATATCCTGACGGAGGAAGCAGTATGACTTCGTTTGCAGCTTACATCAGCGATGCATGGACACTCAATAAAACAGTTACATCAACTTTCGGAGCCCGTTACAATTATGTCGGTCTGAAAGCGGATTTTACGGACACAACTTTTTTTAACTTTCCTTTTAAAACCGCTGATCAGAACAGCAGCGCATTCAGCGGAAATCTCGGATTTACATTTAACCCTGACAACGACTGGAAAATTTACATAAACGGATCTTCCGGATTCAGAGCGCCGAATATTGACGACCTCGGGAAAGTTTTTGAATCTGTAAAAGGTTCTGCTAATTCCATCGGAACCGTTATAGTCCCGAACCCGGATCTGAAACCCGAATACACATACAGCGCTGAGCTTGGAATCTCAAAAATAATCAATAACAGGGTCAAGATTGAAGCCACAGGTTATTACACAATTTTAAATGACGCTATCGTTACGCTGCCTTTTAAATTCAACGGTCAGGATACGATCACCTATGAGGGATTCCCCGCGCTTGTGACTGCTAATCAGAATGCTCAGGACGGATTTATTTACGGAATGAATGCGGGAATTTTTGCCGACCTGACAGACAATCTTTCTCTGACCGGAACGATAAACTACACATACGGAAGGATCAAGACCGATTCGGTTGATTATCCGCTGGACCATATTCCGCCGCTTTTCGGAAAATCGGCTCTGATACTCAGTCTGAATAAATTCAAAGGCGAATTCAACGTTTTGTTCAATGCTTGGAAACTCAAAAAAGATTACAATCTCTTCGGCGAGGATAATTTCAGCGATGCAACTCCCGACGGGATGCCGGCATGGTACACACTGAATCTGAGCACTTCATATCAGTTCAGCAGTAAGCTTAGAATTCAGATAGACATAAACAATCTTCTTGACAGAAATTACCGGGTTTTTGCTTCGGGAATAAGCGCTCCGGGGATAAACTCCGTCGTTTCTCTGAGAGGAAATTTTTAAATAAAATGTAACGGATTAAATTATTCATTAATTTTAATGACAAAGAATATGAAAACCTTTATTATATTACTGTTTGTGATTTTATCAGCAGCAGGATCAGCTGTGATAGCTCAGGATGAAGCTGCTGATACAACGGATTTTCAGACGGATGAAATTATTATATCTGCCACTCGTACGGATCAGAGACTTATTGACATTCCATTTTCAGTTCAGAGAGTGGATATGTCACAATGGAAATCTTCAAGAAAAATGGGACTGAACGATGTGCTCACAAATGTTCCGGGTCTCATTCTTCAGCCGCGGTACGGAAATCATGATGTGAGAGTAGCGATAAGAGGATTCGGATCAAGATCGAACTCAGGAATAAGAGGAGTGAGGATCCTTCTGGACGGAATTCCGGAATCCGAACCTGACGGTCAGACAAGGATAGAAGCTCTTGATTTCACTGCGATCGGCAGGATCGAAGTCGCAAAGGGAAACCTGAGTTCGCTTTACACAAACGCACCCGGAGGCGTGATCAATTTCTTTACGGATAAATATTTTCCGACATCCTTCGTAATGTCGGACAATGAATTCGGAGCTTATGACCTGAGAAAGAACGGAATTAAGATCGGCGTGAATTCAGGAAAAGAAAGATTCATGGCTACTTATAGTTACGAAAATTATAAAGGATACAGAGAGCATTCACAGGAATATCAGACAAGATTTAATTCTATTTACGAAAGTGATATCGGCACTTACTCCAAACTTCTTGTTTCGGGTTATTACGTTTCCGGACTTATAAAACTTCCGGGATCTTTGACTCTGAATCAGTACAACACAGATGATCTCGCCGCAAACCAGAGAGACCTGAGCAGAGACGCAAAGCGTGAAACTGACAAAGGAAGGGTTGCGCTCACATACAGCACGAGATTCGGAAAAACAAAAAACAATTTCATTGAGTTGACCGGTTACAGTACGATAAAAGCATTCGTGAGAACTTCCGCGACATACAGACTCTTTACCAGATACGGAGTCGGGGGTTCTTTCAGATTGATTAACAAATCAAAGATAGGAGACAGGGAAAACGAATTTTCCATCGGGGGTGATGCATTCTATCAGACAGGTCCGATAAGCGAGTTCAACAACATCGGCGGTGTGAAGGGAGATAATCTTCAGGCGCTGACTGATGAAACGCTTACGAATCTGGGTTTTTATTTCCTCAATCAGATTCCTGTTGTAAAAAACAAACTGAGTTTCCTTGTAACGGGAAGATATGACCGCGTTGTAACGAATGCAAAGGATCTCATTGCAGGCTTCAGGGATACAAGCAGACTGTTCGATCAGTTCACGCCAAAGTTTGCTCTCAATCTGAAACTCAATCCGAGAATGTCCATATACGGTTCATTCGGTTTTGGTTTTGACGTTCCTGCAAACAACGAACTTGACAATTATCCTTTTTCTTCCGACGGCGGATTAAAGCTGATCAATCCCGATCTGAATCCGCAGAAGTCAACTAACTTTGAATTGGGATATAAAGGAGAGATCCCGAACAGAAAAGCAGACGCATTCCGAAATACTTTTATAGAACTTACTCTTTATTCAACAAAAATTGACGAAGCGATCATTCCATTTACTGTTGACGGAAATGTTTTTTACAGAAACGCTGCAGTTGTGAACAGAAAGGGAATTGAGTTCGGATTAAGTACTGAAATTGTAAAAGGTCTGGACTTTAAAACGGCTTATACATATTCTGATTTTAAATATGATGAATATTCGGCAAGGAACATTACAGCAAACGGTCAGATAGTGGATGAGAATTATTCCGGCAGCACTGAACCGGCAAATCCTGATCACTATTTTACAGGTGAACTCGGATACACTTACAGCATCAGCAGAGATCATAATGTCTTTATAAAAACAAACGGACTTTATGCCGGATCAATGTATGTTAACGATAAGAATGTTGACAGTCTTAAAACGGAGGATTATTTTTTAACGGGAATACAGCTCGGCACTGACCTGACGTTCAAGAATTTCAGGCTGCTTGCATATGCAGGACTAAATAATGTCTTTGATAAAAAGTATGTGGCATTTGTTCAGATAAACTCTGACAGGCAGGAATTCTATGAAGCCGGACCAAGAAGGAATTTTTTCGGCGGAATAAATCTGTCTTATCTTTTCAACAGGTAAAAGATTTTTCAACAAAGCGGATCGAGAAATAATATTGGAGATTTCAATATTTCTGTTCAGTAATACGTGAAAAATCAAATAAAAATTTTAATTATAAAAACTCTATGACAGTAATAATATCAATAATCCTGACGATCCTGATTTCATCTGCTGCATTTCCGCAGTTTCCGTCTTACAGACTGCATCCTTCGCAGAACAATCAGATCGAACCAGCGATAGTGGTTCATCCCACGAATCCCGATATAATGTTCGCAAGCGCTTTTACCATAAGATTGTCTTTTAAAAGCGAGGGAGTATATCTGAGCACAAACGGTGGACAGACATGGACGGGAACAGATACATGCTTTGGGCAGCCGCTGTCAAATCACGGCGGTGATCCGGGACCGATCATTGACAAGGACGGAAATCTTATTCTCTCACATCAGGGCGGATTCATACTCGGAATGTATTCGAATACCTCAACCGACTTCGGACAGAGCTGGACGAATAATTATCAGATTGCAGGAAACGATCAGGATAAAGGAAGTCCGGCAACTGACAATAATCCCATGAGTCCGTATTTCGGCAGAACATTCCTTGTGTGGACTAAATTTACAAATCCTTTTCCTATTGTCATTTCCTATACAACCAACAGCGGGAACAACTGGAGTTCTGTATCACAGATAAATAATTCACTCCCCTCGAGACAGTCTACAGGTCCGGTAATGGCAGTCGGAACTGACGGAACTGGATATGTGTCATGGTCTTCGGCTTTGCTTGTCTCTCCCTTTAACGAAAAGAATATCGGATTTGCAGTATCACAGGACGGCGGCATCAGCTGGACAGTGAATGAAAATATTTATGCCTGCAACGGAGTAAAAACTTCCTCTCTTTCTCCATGGAATATCCGTGTAAACGGATATCCGTCCATGGATATTGACAAGACGGGAGGCTCAAGGAATGACTGGATCTATATTGTCACATCGGAAAAAGATCTGGCACCTGCAGGCTCCGATCCCGATATAGTATTTCACAGATCTTCAGACAGAGGCAATACCTGGTCAGCTGGAGTCAGAGTAAATCAGGATGCGCTAAACAACGGAAAGAATCAGATCTTCCCTGCCATTACGGTGGATGCAAACGGCGGAATAAATGTAATTTACATGGATAACAGAAATTCACCCGACTCTGCACAGATCTATCTTTCCCGTTCAACTGACGGCGGAGATAACTGGACAGATTATATTGTCAGCGATCATAAATTTCTTCCAAAGAGTCTTTCCGGCGCAGGTTCCGGTAATCAGGGCGACAACATCGGGATTACACATACAAACAACAAACTCTTTCCTGTATGGAATGACGACATTACGGGAGTTTATCAGGTCTGGACTGCACCGATAGATCTCAGCACGATCGGAATAAATCAGATCAGCAGTGAAATACCGGCCGGATACTCGCTGAGCCAGAATTATCCGAATCCGTTTAATCCCAAAACTGTAATAAACTTTCAGATATCCGCGGCAGGCAGTGATTGGATAACATTGAAAGTATATGATGCTCTCGGAACTGAGGTCAGAACTTTAGCGGATCAAAGACAATCCGCCGGAAGCTATTCTGTGGAATTTGACGGAACAGGATTACCGAGCGGTGTTTATTTTTACAGACTGCAGAGCAGCGGTTTCACTGATACACGGCGGATGATACTTCTGAAATAACGCACCATGTGAAATTCCGCATTAGTCTGTGTGTATATTTATTGTGTTTACAATTTATTTTTAAAATCAATAAATTTACAGCATGAAAAATCTGCAGATCATCATTTTTATTCTGGTTGCTTTTTTATCGGGAAATTCTGTTTCCTTTTCCCAGAATAAACAGGATACAAAACAATATGTCTGCTTTCCCTGCGGAGGCGGTTGTGACAATACAGTTTATGATTCGGAAGGAAAATGTCCGGTATGCGGCATGCCTCTGATTGAAAAAAGCAGAGTAAAATTCAAAGAAATCTCACCTTCCGGACTGCTTTCAAAATTACACAATGAAAAAGGATTTGTACTTCTTGATGTGAGGACTGCGGCGGAGTTCAGCGGGAAAGGAAAAGGAATGAGGTATCTGAACGGGTATAAACATCTCATAAATTCTCTTAACATTTCAAGTGATGAACTTGAAAAACGAATCGGGGAATTATCTCAATACAAAGACAGCGAAGTAATTGTCTACTGTTCACACAGCAGAAGAAGCCCTTACAGCTGTCAGATCCTTACTGATGCAGGATTTACAAACGTAACAAACCTTTCCGGAGGGATTACCGAGTTCATGAATGAATTTCTCATCAATTCAAATGAAGGCAAATCCTTCCTGATAAAATAAATTCCCGTGTAAAAATCCTAATCAGAAATCAAAATACATTTTTGCTGAAAAAGAAAACAACTGCGCTTCCGGAGCCCGGTCAAGAGCAAGAGCTGTTTTATTGTCTCCGTTGATTTTAAAGTACGCATATTCAAGTTCGGTGACAGCATAGGTAAAATCCGAAAGATAATATTTTAACCCAAGACCTGTTTTAAATCCTGAAAGCCATTTGTTTTTTGAAACTGTCATGAGATAGGTATCATAGGAATAACTGTTGAAATTTTCATATGAATAATATTCCCTTACCCTGTCATATTTTTCGGAAGTGTACTGAAGAGCGGGACCGATCTTAAAAAAAGCGCCGGAACCGTTTTCATATCCCGTACTTAATTTCAGACACAAAGATAATGGTATTGCAAAAAGAGAAGCATAATCATTTCTGTCAAGATAATTTCTGTTTCCTGATTCTCCGGATTTATATTCCGGGTCAACTCTTCCGTTTAAATGAAAAAGAAATTCCGACTCAGCTTCAATTGCTGCAAATTCATTTAAATTTTTTCCGAGCGTAAAGCTGAATGTAACCGGAGACCATACTGTATAATTATTATCATAATAAGATCCGTAACGGCTGTAGGGATAACTGTAATTATCGTAGTATGTATTTGAGGAAAGAACTCTCATCTGATACACGCTTCCGAAATAACCGCCGAGATAACTTGAAACGGAAGTACCGAATCCGGCATAAATACTTTCACCGGAATAATATGGCTGGGGAAATAATTTGCCGGAGACAGACAGCAAAATAAAAAGTAAAATGACGAAGACTCTTTTCAACTTATTAAATTATTTTTGTAAAAATAAATAAAATATAATTTACAAATCTGAATTTTCTGTGAATTGACCGGATCAATATTTCAAATGTATTTAAGTAAGCCGGAATTTATTCTCGCTTAAAACCCAATGTCACCGCTGTCGGATATTTTAATAGGGTTTGCGGGAAAATCTTTTTCTGTAAGGGTCTTTATTATTTTGACTGCATTCATTTCGATGTCAGGGACAGGTATTCCCCTTTTCACCTGTTTAAACGAATATATTTTTCCTTTCACAAAATTTCCTTTTCTGTCCAGGAATACTTTAAGCAGAGGAGCGATACCCTGCGGACCGCTTAGACTGAATTTTCCGTAAGTGCAGAAATTTCCGAGACTGTATGCTATGAGTTTTCCGTTGTACAGTTCAAGCGCTCTGGGAACATGAGGTCCGTGACCGATCACAATGTCCGCTCCCGCGTCAATCACTTCATGCGCGAATTCATAAACATTGCCTCTGTCTTCACCGAGAAAAAATTCCTTACTTCCCGAAACTCTCTGAGCGGAATATCCCTCGGCTCCGCCGTGAAATGAAACAATGACTATATCACATTTTTTTTTCAGATCAGATACGACTCTTACCGCATTGGGAATATCGTTAAGATTCTGCGTTCCGGTATTCGGAGCGAAAGCAGTGAATCCGAATGTAATTCCATTTCTTTTAAAAACCGCTGAAGGATGATCATTATATCCTGCAAAGTTGATATTATATTTATTCAGTGTGTTTACAGTGGAGATCTTTCCCTCTTCGCCCATATCATTACTGTGATTGTTTGCGGTGCTCAGCAGATCAAAGCCCGCTTTTTTAAGAATTCCGGCATACCGTTCGGGAATCCTGAAAGAGACACAGTTTTCAGGGGTATTGCATTTTTTCGGTTTGCCGCCCGAGTCTAGAAGTGTTCCCTCAAGATTTGCAAAGTTAATGTCAGCGCTCCCCGAAACGCTTTTCACACTGTCAAATAAACTCTCGCCGTCATCAGGAGGAAGGGAATAGTCAGAGGGGTAATTGGATCCGGGCATTATATCTCCGGCAGCGGTAATTGAGATCAGCGTATCCTGATTGATTTTCTTTTCCTGAATTTTCAGTGTATCTGATCTTACATTCCGGGTTTTTTGTCCGATATTATTAAGCTCCCTGCAGGAAGCGAACAAACCGGAGCAGGAGAGTAAAATCAGAAAAACAAATTCCGTTTTAAATATTCTGAGTATTGATCTGATAATAAAAGAGTATTGTTAATGAAAAAAAATGTTATGAGTTTTTAAAAATACAGTTTCAGTTGATCAAAATTCAATTGATCTTTTCAGCAATAAAATCCGATGTACCCGAACCGTATTTTTTAAGATATCTGATTGCTTTTTCCTTATCTATGGGTATAATTTCTATTTCCGAATCAGAGAGTATCTTTGTACTGCCTTTAAGGAAATCCGGTGAGCCGGGCTCAAAAACAGTTACCAGTCCTTTTTCCGATTCTTCCACTATAAACACTATTTTCCATTCGGAATTAAATTTCATTATTACCGCATTCCAGTCGTCATATACATTTTTAACTTTTCCGGTAATATTTTCATCTACTTTTTTAATGGTTTCTGATTTTAACTTTTCATATCCGGGAATGAATTTTAAGGCAATGTCCTCTATCTTATTGTGAAGTTTTTTTCCGAATCCAAGTTTTAAGATGAGTCCCGCAATAAAACAAATCAGAATCAATAAAAAAACAACAATCAGAATTACAGCAATTTTTCCGCCGAGTTTTTCAACTCCGACGGCAACTGCAATTGGTGAAACTATTTTGAATATTTTTTTATAAATATTGTCAAGGACAACAATTATAATTGTTAAGGGAATAAGAAAAAGAATACCTCCGTAAACTGTGGTCTTTATAAAAGAAAAAACAGTTTTCATAAATGTACTTTTTACTGAATTAAATCTGATGGTATAAAATAAAGTTTTAAAATACCGAATAAAATAAAAAACAGAGTCCGGATAAAATTCCGGACTCTGAATTAAATATTAAAAACTGAGCAGGATCAGTGCAGACCGCCGCTCATAGCACTCTCAAGCATATCATTAGACTGTTCAATGGTAAAAGAACCCGGCTTCTGACTCGGCGGGAATTCTTTGAAAGTACTCATGAAATCGCCGATTAAATCCTTTACCGGACCAAGGACATAAGCCCTCCTGAAATACCAGTCGAAATAAGTATTTGAAGTAGTATCAGCCCTTTCGAATGGATCAGTCCTCAAATTGAAAAGCTTTGGAGTTCTTAAAACAGTAAAAGGCTCCATCCATATCTGCAGGGTTCCTTTCTGTCTCTGTTCCATAAAGATCGCTTTCCAGTTATCAAATCTCAATCCTACCACATCTCCTTCATCACTGAAATAGATAAATCCATTTCTTGGACTTTTATCCGTTTTACCCGTCAGATAATCAGTAAGGTCTTTTCCGTCAATATGAACCTTGAAATTTTCATTTCCGACCTTCATTCCTTTTTTCAGTTTTTCTGTTACATCCTTGTCTCCGGCAATGGAAAGAATAGTTGGAAGCATGTCAAGGTGACTCATAATACCGTTAAGTTCAGTTCCGGGTTTGATCTGACCGCTCCATCTGAACAAAGCCGGTATCCTGAATGCACCTTCCCAGTTTGAATTTTTTTCATTCCTGAATGGAGTCATTGCTCCGTCCGGCCATGTATTCATGTGAGGTCCGTTGTCTGTGCTGTACATTATAAAAGTATCTTCAGCCAGACCAAGTTCATCCAGAAGATTTAGAAGCTCTCCAACCTGTTTATCGTGATCAATCATAGTATCATGATATTCGGACTGCCATCTTCCGGCCTGTCCTTTGCTTTCGGGTTTTGTGTGAGTCCAGGCATGCATGTGTGTAGTGTTAAACCAGCAGAAGAAAGGTTCATCAGAATCATTGCTTCTCTTTATAAAATCTTTTGCAGCTGCAAGGAATTCTTCGTCAACCGTTTCCATTCTTTTTATTGTAAGCGGACCTGTGTCTTCAATTTTCTGCTTACCGACTTTTCCCCATCTCGGCATTTCAGTTGTGTCCTCTTCTTCTGTTGCCCAGCAATGGAGCACTCCTCTTGGTCCGTATTTTTCTCTGAAATGTGGAAACTCTTTCGGATCCGGATAATCTTCATGCTCGGGTTCCTCTTCAGCATTCAAGTGATACAGATTTCCGAAAAATTCATCAAAACCATGAACTGTAGGGAGAAATTCATTTCTGTCACCCAGATGATTTTTTCCGAACTGTCCTGTATTGTATCCCATTGGTTTTAAAAGCTGAGCGATCGTTACATCTCTTGCCATCAGTCCCTGTGGGGCAGCCGGCATACCGACCTTTGAAAGACCGGTTCTGTAAGTACACTGACCGGTAATGAATGCAGATCTGCCTGCTGTGCAGCTTTGTTCACCGTAGAAATCAGTGCAGATTGCTCCTTCTTTTGCAATTCTGTCGATATTCGGAGTTCTGTATCCCATCATACCTTTAGAATAACAGCTGAGATTTGTCTGACCGATATCATCACCCCAGATAATCAGGATGTTTGGTTTCTTTTTTGTTTTAGCCATTCTTTTTTTTGTTTAATAAATGTTAATTAAAAATATATTGTTTAAATAGAACTAATATTATTCAACCCTGAACTGTTCCCAGAGAATAAATCAAAGATTACTTTAAACCATTTGTTTCAATTCTGATATTTTGTCTTTTAATTTTCCTGCAATCGCTTTTTTGACAAAGGCAAGAAGGATAAGCGCAATGCCTGTGAGCAGGATCTGAATTCCGAGTATTGTTGCAACACCTGCTGCTCCGCTGCCGAGATAAAATATCATCATGAGTCCCGCTATTACTGAAAGTATTCCAACGATAAGCAGAAACCAGCCTATTGCATTTTCCTTTCTTACTGACCAGCCGGAGGATGTCAGACTGAAACCGGTTAATAATACCCATATACCGAATATGACAGTGACCGCTTTCATTGCCGCCAGCAGATTGGAAAGAATAATAATTCCGAATATCAGTGAAAGCAGACCCCAAAGTAGATTTCCTGTATCACGTTCTTCTTTGCCTGAAAAAAGCCATCCGAAGACGCCTAATATTCCCGTGACTGAAATTAAAATGCCGAACCACAGTGAGATTCCCGCCAGCACTTCTACGGGATTGTTGAATATGAATATTCCCAGAATGAAGAGTAAAATCCCCTGAAGCAGGATCACCCACCATTTTCTTAACATTGTTTTTAACATAGTATAATAGTTAAATTATTATGATTTTTTTAAGCTTCAGCCTGCTGAAATTTATATTGGAAGTATAAAAAATTCTATCCGGGAATATATATATTAAAATAAGTATAAGCGGATAAGATCAAGATGATCATGTGGTTAGTAATGTTGTCCGTAAATATAATACTAATTATTTTTCAATTCAATACATTCAATAATTTTTAAAAAATTAAACCGGGAAATTGTCTGAATAAAAATTTATATTGCCGATCTTTCAGTAATATAAATTCAGGATTTTGAATATATTCTGATAATATAAGATTCTCAGGACAACGCCCTTGAATGCGGGCAGCCTGATTAAAGAATTATAAAACGAATCAGCCGGATGGTTAAATCGGCGGATTATTAAAAGACTGCAGTTGCAGTAGCTTCAAATCCCTGCAGACCTGCATCTATAAGATAAGTATCCGTTCCGTAATGAACATCAAGATATCTGTAACCGAGATTCAGTGTAATGGTTTTATTCAGGTTATAACCCGCTCCCAGATAAGACTGAAAGGAAAGGAACGATACGAGTCCGAATCCGCCTACATCAAAATTTCCCTTTACAAATAATCTTGAGATATTTTTACCTTTGAATGGTATATAATGGAATTTAGAACCGATAAGCGGATCAATGAAGAATTTGGTCTGACCTTTCTGAACTGATCCGGAGGTTTTATAAAAATTCTCAATCAGAGTCGTAAGTATATTCATTCTTATCCCGCCGTAGAGATCGAATGTAACTTCTTTATTTCTGTAAAATTCATAAGAAACATCAGCGGAAAGAAAGAACGGACGGACTGTTGTAACAGATCTTGAATATAATGTATCCTTATCATACTTAAACTTATCACTCTGGTATGAGGAATAGAACTGACCTGAATAAGTAACTCTGTCTTTCCTCGCTTCAAAATTTCCGTAAAAGGAAAAATCCGCTCCGTTGTATTTATTGTAAAATCTGTTGTCAATGTATCCGTAAAGCTGATCCGCTGAAACATCTCCTCTCACAGCATTCATCCAGGTTCCGAGAGTAAGTTTGTATTTCCATATGTCAGTGTTTTTTTCAAGATAGGAAATGTCTTTTAAGGAGTCCTGTGAAAAAACATTGGCAAAGCTTAATGCTATCAGAATAAAAGAAACGTATAATATTTTCATACAGAAATTTTGTAATTAAATTGTTAAATTAATATAAATATACTTAATTTGTAAATTAATTTTATGACAAAAATATTATCAGTTTTCATTTGCATTCTCTTGAATTCCGTTCTGACATACTCACAGGTAAATCTAAAACTCAACGAAAACAAACAAGGAATATTCAGTAAAAAAAGTGACCGGACATTGCTGTCAAAAAGATCATTTTCGGATGACAGAAATTTCAACATAAAAGGTCCATTTAATTCATCAGGAAATTTTTCAGAAAAAAAAACAGATACGGTTAAGTATCACAGATTTTATCCTGAATTCAATAAAAAGAGCAGTCTGCTGTTGCCGATGGCTGAAGTAGCAGGACTGAACATAGCCCTGTCTCTTTTCAACAACTATGTGGGTGACGCTGATTATGCAAAGATCTCTTTCAAATCCGTAAGACATAATCTTGATACCGGATTTGTATGGGATGATGATGTGTTCGTTGTAAATCAGTTCGGTCATCCGTTTCACGGGAGCATTTATTTCAACGCAGCAAGGTCAAATGGTTATTCATACTGGGAGTCAATTCCTTTTGCATTCGGCGGAAGTCTGATGTGGGAAATGTTCATGGAAACAGATCCGCCGCAGACAAATGATATTATTCAGACAACGCTGGGCGGAACAATGATGGGCGAAATGACATACAGGATAACTTCTCTTATCCTTGATGAAAGCAAAACAGGAACCGAAAGAATATTCAGGGAAGCGATCTCTGCGATCATAAATCCTGCAAGAGGATTCAACAGATTGCTCCGCGGAGATTTTTTCAGAAAAACATCAAAGAATGTAAACGACGTATTTCCGGTTGTCAGCAGACTAAATGCAGGATATGCCGGAATAAATCCGAGCTCAAGCGTGAATTTTGACAAGAGCCATTTTATGGTGGAATATCTGCTGACTTACGGAAAAGAAGTCGGGAAACAGAAAATACATCCGTTTGAATTTTTCCGTGTAAGAGCCGGATTTGATGCAGGCAAAGGAGACAATCCCTCAACGTGGATCTCGGCTTACGGACTTATTTACGGAAAGAATATACTTGACAGGAAAAAAATGGAGTCGCTGGTATTCGGAGTATTTCACGATTATGATTATTACTATAATACCATCATTAAATTAGGAACACAGAGTCTGGGGATAGGACTGATTTACAATACGCCTGAAACAAAAAAATTCAGGATGATCGGATCACTTCATAATAATTTCGTGGCTCTGGGAGCGATAAATTCAATCTACAGAAAAGGTCCGAACAGGAATTATGATTACACAATCGGAAACAAAACCATGCTTGAGTTCGGGGCTTCCTATTCAAGACTTAAATTCATACTCGAATACAGGTTTTATTATTTATATACGGTCAACGGTTTTCCCGGACATTCAAATTTCGGAGTCTTCAATCCAAAACTTCTTGTCGACATTTATAAAGGGATCGGGATCGGCGCTGAGTATTTATTCTATCACCGCTCAGGTGTGTTTGAGGGAGTTGCCGATTACAATAAAAAGATCAGCGAACAGAGACTTTATCTGAGTTATTTGTTTTAAAAAAAATACACCGGATAAGAATAAAATTATTCATCATATCTCTGAAGATCATATAAAATTCAGATATTCAAAACTTTTCCCGAATATTCTGGTTTCATCAGCATTCAGCCATTTTCTCATGATGGTGGAATAGACGCTCCGGAAATCAATTTCATACTTCAAATCGCCGCTGTCAAGATCCTTCAGATCTGCAAGTTCATTGTATAGTCCTGGTTTTTTTAAATTTCCGTTAATGATAAAAATATTGTTTGCGGTTCCGTGATCTGTTCCTCCGCTTGCATTCTGTTTCACTCTGCGTCCGAATTCCGAAAATGTCATTATAAGGGTTTCATCAAGTTTTCCGTTTTCACGAAGATCTTCTGTTATAGAATTCATTCCCTCTGACAATTCTCTCAGCAGTCTGTCCTGCCTGCTTTTCTGATTTACATGCGTGTCAAATCCGGTAAGAGATACATAATAAACCGTCGTGTCAGTATCCGATATTATCATCTCAGCAATTGTTTTCAGATTCTTACCGAACTGTGTTTCAGGATAATCACGTTTGGATTTATAAATTTTCGAGTTTTCATAAATGTAATCCGCTGAGGATGTGGTCTCAGCCAGGGTTTTGTATAAATAACCAACGTTATTATCTTCATGAAAATTTTCAGACTCTGAAGAGAGTTCCAGGAAATATCTTTCGGATGTATTCATGTAAAATCTCTTCGGATCTTCAAGCGCAATTCCATTTTTATATTTTCCTTTCAGAGCAAGATTTAGTGAAGGATCCACTTCAATCGCATTGTAAGGATTACTGCATCCATCACATTCCGAATCCAGATATCTTCCTATCCATCCCGTTTCAAGATATTCATCCGAACCGCTTCCGCTCTGCCAGATATCCATTGACCTGAAATGCGAACGGTCCGGATTCGGATAACCGACATTGCTGATAACCGACAGATTCCCTTTGTCAAAAAGTTCTTTCAGCTTATTCATCTCCGGATTTAGTCCGGCATTTTCAGACAGCCGCAGAACTTTTGATCTTTCTATGGAAATTCCCGGACGCAGCTCATAATATATATCGTTGTTATAAGGAACTACTGTGTTTAGTCCGTCATTCCCTCCCGAGAGCTGAATAATTACAAGTTTCTTTCCACCCGCGGCTTCGCTTAGAGGAAATGAATTACCGTTTATTTCCTTTGCCTGAAGGAGTTTCAGAAAATCTGGAATGAAAATGGATGCCGAAGCAAGCGCTGAATATTTAAAAAATTTCCTTCTGTCAATTGATTTCATGATATTTATAAATTTGAATTTATTTTTCCAATTAAAATTGTTCAGCACATCTGATACTCCGGAAGTGATAATATCCGAATCGTCATACTTTCAGCTGAATATTTTTTTTCTGATTCATCAGCATATTTCATTACTATGCTTTTTGTCCCGCTGCTGATTTCAGTCTGAAGCAGAAATTCCGTAAGCCTGTCAAAGAGTTCGTCCCTGTCATATCTGCTGAAAGCTTCCGTAAATCCTTTAATATCAGATGTAGCTTTAAATCTTCCTGAAAAATTCTTTTGCATTTTCATGTCTGTTTCATCTGCATCCGAAGTGTCATTAATGTTGTATCTGTGATCAAGACTTGCTTCCGGCGAGCCGAATATGATCCCGGGAAATTTCAGTCGGTACATCAGAGATGATGTATCTATCCAGCTTCTGCCTCCCGGCCAGCCGGCTACATTAGGGGGATTGAACAGCATCTGTCCCAGGATTTTCTGAACTGCAACAAGCGCTGTTGGATTTGAAAATTCAATTTTAAATATCCTGATCAGTCCTGCCAGAAATTCCACAGGAGATTTAATTTTTATTCCTATATTCTCTTTGTCATAAAACCAGTCGGATGTAAAAATATTTTTCATAAGCGAGTATATGTCATATTCCGAATCATAGAATTTCTCTGATAATTCTCTAATTTTTTCTTTATCTGAATTCTCATTTACAAAATATTTAAAGATCTTTTCAGTTATGAATTCGGAAGTTCTTCTGTTCTCAAGTATCATGTTTATTATGTCGTCTCCGTCAAAGTTTCCTGTCTCTCCCATAAAAGTTTTTTCGCCGTTATCATGAAACCTGATTCTGTTTTTAAATTTTCCTTCCCTGTCAAAACCCCAGCCGGTGAAAGCTCTTGCCGCCTCTTTAATTTCTTTTTCAGAATAATTACCTCTTCCCATGGTGAATAGCTCCATCAGTTCCCTTGCAAAATTTTCATTCGGACTTGATTTTCTGTTTTGCTGATTGTTAAGGAACTGCAGCATTGCGGGATCCTTTGATATCTCTCTCAGAAGATCCCCGAATTTACCGAGCGCATTCTTTCTGATAGTATTATTCTGATTTTTAGCAAATACTGCTACCGGCGTTCTGCATGCAAAATGTCCGTGCCAGAACAAAGTCATCTTCTCCCTGAGCTGCGCCCTGTCTTCCGCCATTTTATATATCCATTCGGTGTTCATATCGCGTATGTAATTGCGTGATTCCTTGATTAATATCTTCCGCTCTTCTTTTGTAAATTTCTTTGAATCACTGTCTCTTAATTTATAAGCTGAAAGATCAGTTACGCTTCCGGCTTTGAGATCCGAGTAATTATTAGAATTTTCAAAAATATCTGAAATGCATCTTTTCAATGATATACCGAACAATTTATTAAATTCGGAAATGTTCAAACCGAATCCGGCTCTCAGATAAAGATGCTTTAGTTTTAACTGGTTTACTGGGTTGATCATTTTTTAATACTTTTTAAAGGTAAGACAATGAAATGAAGTTATGGTTTAACCGGAAAAATTTTTTACATATAAGGATGAGTTATTTTATATCCTTAAAAAAAAGAAAAATGATACTTTTAATATGATTTTCAGACACCGGAAAGACAACAGTTAGATATCAGAGCATATCACACATTATAAAACGAAACAATACTGTCCAAATTAATTTTTAATCATAAGAAATACTTTAATATTTAAAATCTTTTAAACTTTTTAATATATTTTTTCAAACTATCCGCCTGTGAATAATTGCCGTTAAGAATTCGTGATAAATTACGTCAATAAAATTTCCCTGTCAGGGCAATTCGCGCAGCAAATTTTGAGTTGGAATTTTTATCGCAATTTTTCACGAATTCAGGCAATTATTCATCCCGAGT
>JAFDZR010000048.1 GCA_018266875.1 Bacteroidota bacterium | reverse complement strand
AAAATTTGCTGCGCAAATTTCTCGGACAGGGAAATTTTATTGACGCAATTTATCACGAATTCTGAACGGCAATAATTCACAGGCGGATAGTTTGACAAAATATATCGAAAAGTTTAAAAGATTTTAAATATTAAAGCATTTCTTATGATTAAAAATTATTTTGTACAGTGCTATAATTTATTCTTTATTTTCCGAATAAATTTTAAATCAATAGAAACACATTAACATTTAGAATATTTAAAATCTTTTAAATTATATCATTACTTTTTTATTTTAGTAAAGGAGTTTGATACTTTTCATTTATATTTAAATTATACTTTCCCTATACTCGGATTTTTTTTATCTTATTATATCAAAGGTTTAAAAAATTAAAACTAGTAAAATGAAAAAATCATTATTGATTTCACTGCTAACAGTTATCCTGTTCAGTTCATATTCATATTCCCAGATAAAGAAAGTTCTCTTTGAAGAATTTACAAATGCTTCCTGCGGACCCTGCGCCGCAAATAACCCCTCTTTAAAGTCATTTCTGGATTCCAAAGGAGATACTATTGTCGCTGTCAAATATCATACTGAATTTCCGGGCTTCGATCCTATGTATAATCTCAATCCGTCACAGGTAAACGAGAGAAGAACAGGATATTATTCTGATGTAAATGCAGTACCGTGGCTCAAGGGAGACGGAAACATGTTCCCTGACATCTGGCCTTTCACAATTGGAAATTTCAATACCGCTTTTGATACAAGAAAAGTTCTCATCCCGCCGCTTACAATCTCTGTAACCGACACTAGAATTTCCGGAGATTCGGTTGAAGCGCTTGTAATGGTAAATATCCAGCAGGATCTTCCAGCCGGAGACTATAAATTAAGAGTAATGGCTGTTGAAAAAGTTATTGAATATCCGACGCCTCCGGGAAATAACGGAGAAAGGATTTTCGAACATGTTTTCAGATTAGGTATGCCGGATATGACAGGAACCCAGCTGGCTACATCAGCCGGAAATTATCAGTACCGATTTAAATATAAGTTAAGACCTGATTGGGTGGATTCGAATATTGTCACAACTGCATTTATACAGAATGACGCAGGCAATAAAGAAGTCATTAACTGCAATGTGGCAGGAGATTTCCCGACTGGAATAAACAACAATTATTCCGTTGTTCCCGGTAATTTCAGACTCTATCAGAATTATCCAAACCCATTCAATCCCTCAACAGTGATTAAATTTGATATTCCGGAAGGTTCAAACGTTAAGCTTGTTGTCTACAGCAGTCTCGGAAAAGAAGCTGCCGTTCTGATAAATAATTTTCTGAATCAGGGTTCGTATGACTTTGACTTTAACGCAGCCGGACTCGCTTCAGGATTTTATTTTGTAAAGCTGACAGCAGGAAGTTTTTCAGATACGAAAAAAATTACTCTGATAAGATAATATAAGATCAGATTGGTTTCATTTTTATTATTTTTTACAAAACTCATTTTGTTTATTTTATTCAGAATGAGTTTTTTATGTTAAAAGAATATTTAAACAGAATAAATTATACCGGAGTTGTAAGTCCGGAACATTTTACCCTATTCGGGATTCACAGAAATCATCTGCTCAGTATTCCGTTTGAAAATCTTGAGATACATTTCGGTAAAAAAATCATCCTGAACAAAGATCATCTTTACAATAAGATCATTAAAAACAAACGCGGAGGATATTGCTATGAACTCAACGGAATGCTGTACCTTCTCCTGAAAGAGACGGGCTTTAAGGTGAAAATGATCTCAGCTCAGGTAAATATCGGTGAAAATGCTGATAATATCTGGAGTCAGGAATTTTCACATATGGCATTAATTGTCACTTTCGGTGAAAATGAGAACTATTTATGCGATGTCGGATTCGGAGATAATTTTATTGAACCTCTGAAATTTGATATTAATGTTTCACGGAAAGATCCAGCCGGAATATTTAGAATAATAAAAGGTGATGGAGAATATTTTAACTTACAGAATTCACAGGATGGAATTGAATTTAAGAACAGTTACAGATTCACTGTTAAAGAAAGAGAATGGAAGGACTTTGAGGAAATGAACATTTATCAGCAGACCTCTGAAAACTCCCATTTCACAAAAAACAGGATCTGCTCAATTGCAACCGTCACGGGAAGAATTTCACTAAGCAGCACAAAGCTGACAATTACTGAAAACGGTGAAAAGAAAATAACAGAATTAACAGATGAAAATGATTTCAAAAAAAAACTTCGTGAATATTTTCAGATAAGACTATAACAGTTTGTCGAATATTCTGTAAGTTTTGTATATTTTTCCACCGAGCTTTTCCGTAGTCTGTTTCATTGCAAAGTTATCCTCAAGCACCCATGATATCTCGGCTCCCCTGATACCTTTATCATTTCCCGCTTTAATGATATTTCTGTAGAAAACTGCATCTATGCCTTTTTTATGATATTCCTTTTTGACTCCCATGATAATTACTCTGAGTTGATTTATCTTTTTCTTGTTGAGAAGGAATTTAATGAAACCGAAAGGAAATAATTTACCGTTTAGACCTTTGATCGCCTGATTCACATCGGGCAGGCCGAGAGAAAATCCTACAGGTTTTCCGTCGATTTCCGCAAACTCCACATAATCGGGATCCACAGCAAGCTTGAGATTCGCAGCTATAAAATTAAACTCATCTTCTGTCATCGGAACAAATCCCCAGTTGTCCTGCCAGGCGTTATTGTAAACATCCCTTACTTTCTGAACTTCATTTTTAAAGTCCTTCATATTTACTTTTCTTACCGTAAGATTTTCCTTTTTGATAATCATTTCACTTATCCTGTCAAGCTTGTTCATCATCGTTTTGTTTTCAATAACATTCCTATCAATCCAGAAAGCATAAAGATCCTTTGCTTTGCTCAATCCGAAATCCTCATACAGTTCCAAATAATATTCCGGATTGTAAGTCATCAGCATAACAGGCGGCGAATCAAATCCGTCTATGAGAAGTCCGCATTCATCATTTGTAGATGGATTCATCGGACCTCTCAGAGTGTCCATTCCGTTTTCCATTACAAATTCCGCGGCTTTCTCAAACAAAGCCCGTGAAACATCTTTGTCATTAACACATTCAAAAAAACCGAAGAACCCAACTCTGTCATTATAGAATTTATTGTGATTATCATTTATGATCCCGGCGATTCTCCCGGAAAGGACTCCGTTCCTGTAAGCCAGCCAGAGGCGTATTTTTGAATGCTTGTAAAAAGGATTTTTCTTCTCATCCAGATTGTTTTTCACATCAAATCTCAGCGGTTCTACCCAGTTCTTATCCCCTTTGTAAAATTCATACGGAAATTCTATGAATTTTTTTTTATCGGATTCCGATTCGACAGCTCGTATTTCAATTTTGTCAGACATTTCTTATTTGTTTATTTAAAATAAAGCTGGTACTGTGATCTTTTTAGATATTAGTTAAAGTCCGGATAATATTTCTTCAACATGTCCGTCTACTTTCACTTTATTAAAAACCGCGGATATTTTTCCTTTTTCATCAATGACGTATGTTGTTCTTACAATTCCCATGTATTTTTTCCCGTACATGCTTTTCTCTTTCCATACATCATATTTTTTCAGCATGTCAAGATTCTCATCTGACAAAAGCGTAAAAGGCAGATCATATTTCTTTTTGAATTTTACATGAGATGCAGTATTGTCTTTGCTGACTCCAATTACAACAGCATTTTTTTTACTGATAACTTTTATATTATCCCTGAAGCTGCAGGCTTCTTTTGTACAACCTGACGTATCATCCTTCGGATAAAAATATAGAATTACTTTTTTTCCTTTAAAGTCTTTCAGACTGATTTTTTCTCCGGAGTCACTGAAAAGTGAAAAGTCCGGAGCTTTGTCTCCAGTTTTAAGCATATATTTATTTAATTTAATTCCATCCTGTTATTGCAAAATTTCTTCTAATGATAAGTCCGCATAATATCCCGACGGCTATGAAGATAAATCCCTCAAGCGGACTGCCAAGTATGATTTTTCCTATCCCGAATAAGAATGCATAAGCCATGATGATTCCTGCTATCCAGTTTATGATCAGCAGATAATAACCGGTATCTGATTTTACATCGGGAAGCGTATCTGAAATCTTTTTCCATCCGAATCCTCCGGGGTGAACTCTTCTGTAAAATGATTCAAGCTTTGCATAATCAGTCGGCTTTGTTATGTAAACTGTAATGATCCAGGCAACTGTAGTAACAGGGACAATTATGAAAAGTGTCTCGGGAAATTTGACGCCGAAATCACCGAAATAAAGTATCCCGTAAACTACAAACGGAGTGACAGTGGCAACTATCTCCCCTATAGCATTGACTCTCCACCAGAACCACCTTAAAATAAGCACAAGTCCGAGTCCTGCTCCGCATTCGATCAGAAAGCTCCACACTCCTGAAATGCTTGTCATCTGTGTAGTAACAATGACAGAAAGAAACATAAAGACGATAGTCATTAGTCTTGAAACAACGACATAATGCTTTTCGCTTTTATCATTAGATATGAATCTTCTGTAAAAATCATTTATGAAATAAGAAGTTCCCCAGTTCAGATGCGTGGCGATCGTTGACATGTAAGCGGCAAAAAAAGCCGCCAGAAGGAGACCTTTAAGACCGGGAGGAAGAAAATCATTCATCGCTTTTACAAAACCCAGTCCTTTATCCGCCTGTGAAAGTTCGGGATACAGGATCAGCGAACTCAGACCAATGAGGATCCACGGCCATGGTCTGAGAGCGTAATGAGCGACCTGAAAAAAAAGAGTTGCAAACAGAGAATTTTTTTCATCTTTTGCGCTCATCATTCTCTGAGCCACATAACCTCCGCCTCCGGGTTCTGCTCCTGGATACCATGAAGCCCACCACTGCAGTCCGACAAAAGCAAGAAATGAGGAAACAGTCAATGCAAGGATCCCGCCGGCAGAAGTCTCTCCTTCACCGGATGTGATCTCAGGAGTAAACTTTAAAGCCCAGTCGGGAAGCTTTGCCTGCATACCGCTAATTCCCCCGATCTCCGGTGAATTTACAACAATGACTGCAAGGATTATACATCCACCCATTGCAAGTATGAACTGAAAAGCGTCATTTACCGCGACTCCCCAAAGACCTGAGATTGCAGAATAAAAAGCAGTAAACAGCATGCATGCTCCGACATAATATATTGCATTTTCAGATGAGACATATTCAGGGAACATGCCAATGAGAATTTTTATCATGGCAAGGTTGACCCAGCCCATGATAATGGTATTCATGAAAATTCCCATGTAGATTGATTTGAAACCTCTTAGAAATGCAGCGGATTTTCCTGAATATCTCAATTCAAGAAATTCGACATCGGTGAGAATTTCGGCTCTTCTCCATAGTCTTGCGAAAAAGAAAACAGTGAGCATTCCACCGATAAGCATATTCCACCAGAGCCAGTTTCCGGCAATACCGTTCTGCCCTACAAGTTCGGTAACAGCAAGCGGAGTATCAGCCGCAAAGGTTGTGGCAACCATTGACAGACCGGCAAGCCACCATGTTAATTTCCTTCCCGAAAGAAAAAAATTTTCTGTAGATCCGCCGGCTCTTTTTGAATAGATTAATCCGATTACGATTGCAATGAGGAAATAAACGAAGATAATGACCCAGTCTATAATTTGCATCGGGATTCCTGACTATAATTTTGTTTGGGCAATTTAATTTTTATATACTTAAATAGAAATATAGAATTTTTCATTTATTCAACATTTTTTCCAATTGTGTCCAAAACGTTGTATAAAATT
>JAFDZR010000047.1 GCA_018266875.1 Bacteroidota bacterium | reverse complement strand
ATGATATTTACAACGTTTTGGACAGTATTGGGTTTTTTTCTTTTTTGCAAAAAAACATTTTTAAACAGCGGATTAGAAAGATAATGCTCATTATTAAATGTTTGATTAATCTTCCATGAAAGAGGCTTGCGAAAGAGTATAAGAGTAAAATCAAAATACTCAAGACTGCTCCCCCTCCCAATTAGCAAATGTGTGGTCGTGAGGATTTGACAATGATCAATCTTTCGAATGAATTTCAATAACAGGCAAAAAAAAGCCGCAGACAAATTCTCTGCGGCATATTCATTAAAATGAATTATATAATTTAAATTTATTTGATCAGTGTCATTTTCTTCGTTGAAGAAAAGTCCCCGGCGTTTAATGTATAAAAATAAATTCCGCTTGATAATGATGATGCATTAAAACTTACAGAATAATAACCTGCTGTTTTTACCTCGTTGACAAGCGTCATAACTTCTTTACCCGAGATATCAAAGATCTTAATACTTACATCACCATCAACAGGTAGATTGTAATTGATCTTTGTAGATGGATTGAAGGGATTTGGATAATTCTGTGAAAGTTCAAACCTGTTCGGTATTCCAATGTTTACTTCATTTGTTAAATTGAAATATTCGAAGTTTCCGTTGAAGTCTATCTGCTTCAGTCTGTAACTGTAATTTCCTGAAGCTAAATTCCTGTCTGAGAATGTGTAATCATGACTGGTAGTTGAAGTACCGTTACCGTTTACGTTACCTACTTTTGACCAGGCACCGCTGACTGTCGATCTCTCGATATCAAATCCGGAGTTGTTTGTTTCGGATGCTGTTGTCCAGCTTAATGTAACATTATTACCGCTTACTGCAGATGTAAATGATGATAATTCAACAGGAAGTAAAGGATTCACATAAGCAAACCCTCTGCACTGATAAGGTGTAGGACCAACAAGTGTGGCTGCACCGGCTGATGTAATTGTGAAAGCGTTTGTTGAAACACTAAATACGAGATCAGTTATACTAAATACACCTGTTCCTAAATAAACTGCTCCCTGAACTTCATCAAAGGTCGCACCGGAAACCGGAATAGTAGTAGCCGTAAAAGCATTATTCGGATCAATTTTCTCCATTGCTCCAGCACACCAGTGATAGATCATCTGGTCGTCATAATTATAAGCTATCACAGATCCAAATCCACCTCCGTTAGTAAAAGGTCCGGCAAGAAATGTTGTAGCTCCTGTAGATAAATTTACACTGTAAATTGACTTTGGTGTTCCGCTTCCGCTTCCTGTGGAGGCATACATAATTCCAAGATCAGAATTATAAGTAAGCGAAGAAAAAGCTCCGTTCATATTACCAATATCAGTGCATACACCGGTATTTGGATCTACTGTTGCTAAATGCCTGGTTGTGCTAACACCATCGTTAACAGTCAGCAAAACATAGAATAATAAATTATCCGAATTCCAGGTAACTGAATTCCCGCCTAAGACTGTAAACCCTGCAAGAGTCAGTGTGGCTGGACCTGAAACAGAAGCCCATGTCGCTTCATTGAATACTTCAATCCTTTGAAAACTTGGATTAAATGCAGTACCGGGTTCAACACTAATCACATCAGCGTATGTGAAATTGGGAACTGATCCTGCAAAGAAGATCAGGCTTAGGAAGAAAATACCAATGATATTTTCAATCCCGCATTTTTTAGCAGTAAAGTTTTTCATTTTGTTATTTTTTTTTGTTAATAAATGTGGAACTTCTAAATAACAAAAAATAAAATCAATTCTAACAAAATTCTAACAAAATTTTAAAAAAACTTTGTTCAATGTTCAATGTTTGATTAAACTTAACTTTAAATAAAGGGAGAAGATCAGGGAGGGGTTGGGTAAACGGATCAATTTTACCAATCATTAGCCAAAATAAAAAAGCCGAAGAAATTTCTCTCCGGCTTTAGGTTTTATCTTAATTTCAAATTTACAATTAGAAAATTTATTTTATCAGCGACATTTTTTTTACCTCGGAAAAATCCCCCGCAGTAAGTCTGTAAAAATATATTCCGCTCGAAACATTTATTGCATTCCATTCAACTGAATAATTTCCCGGTGATAGTTTTTCATTTACAAGTGTGGTGATTTCATTCCCGAGTATGTCATAAACTTTCAGAACAGTATTTCCGGAATTGATTTTTCCTTCACCTATGCTGAATGAGATTACTGTTTTCGGATTAAACGGATTCGGATAATTCTGTCCGAGCGTATACTGTCCAGGTATGCTGTTTCCGGAAATTACTGAAGTGAGGATCATATTTCCGAAATAAGGATTCAGATTTTTTCCGGTGATCACAATACTTACCGGAGAGCTGTTATTAATCAATGACGAACTGAATGAATAATTCCCGAGACTGTCCGAATATCCGGATGTCTTCAGTTCATTGTTCTGGCTTACGGCTATCAGCGCTCCTTTATAATTTTCCGCTCCGGTCTTTACATTGAATTTATGTTGACCGCCTGAAAAATCCCTTAGTAAAGTCACATTCCGCGGTACATCAGAAAAAGCTTCCTGTGAAGGATCACCAAGTACCATATACTGATTTATTGTCGCCACAACGGTTCCGTTGCCGTTGAAATAATTATACGCCTGTACTTTCCCGAAATTCAGCATCGAGCCGAAGTCATAAATACCGTGTCTGAAATATCCGTAAAGCATTTCCCTGCCGATCGTATCGGTTGTATAAAAAGCGCAGAGCTCTGTGGATGCAGCAATGTTCGAAGCTGAATTTTTCACTCCCCTTTCAATCCACGCCTCGCCGAAGCAGTCGTTTGTCTCGGAATAATCAAGATCGGCATTTGAGCAGGCGATCGAAACAATAGAAGGCTGTCTTTTTCCGTAATTAAGATTTACCATGTTAGACATATTCCATACGGGATTTGCCCAGGATGTCTCGCTTCCGTGTCCAATGAACCAGATCCAGCTTACTCCGTTGTTTATATAATTTGTTATCTGACTTTGAGATGTACTCGGATTTGCTATATCAACATTTGTAAATCCGCCTTCATTGTAAAATACACTCGCTGCAACCTGACCGTTGATCGGATCAATTCCGTCATTACTGTGCAGGACGAATGCGTTTTTATACCAGTCTGTCTGATCCATGTTCGGTTCTTTTTCATACTGGATAAGTTTTGCAACTGCTGTGTCAAGTTCTGCAGAAGTCTGTACTGAAATCCTTCCCAGCACAATGTCAGGCAGGATATCGGATCCGTCCAGACATTGATACGGGTGATCGGATTTTCCTCCGGAAGCTGTGAACCAGGACAGTGTATTCCTGCCTCTTGCATCCCCTGCAAGTAAAACATATTCAGTCCTGTCTGCGGAATTATATCTGCTGATAAGAAAGTTTTTGATTTCATCCGAAGTTGGATTTCCGTTTGCATTAATTTCCGATCTCAGAGCGATTGTTGTTTTTATTCCTTTCTGATTCTTCCATTCAGCCAGTGGAAGAATGCTGTTATAAAGAGAATCCGGTGTGATGATAAGCATTTTCGGAGCGACTAAAAAAGTATTGTCACTGCTGTAATTGAATATCACCTGTCTGTAAATATTGTCAAAAATTTTTGATCTTTCCTGACGCGGATTTGTTACATTGTTCACAGAAGAATATCCGTCATAAGCCAATTCAAAATCAATTTTACTGTAAACTTTTATCTCCTTATTCACTGGATTATACCGGACAGGATTAATTGAGATCACTGCAATCCTGTAATCCCTGAATACGGCAATTTCTTTTACACTGACAACTTCGGCGGGAAGATCCGAGTTTACGGAATAATAATTTTCATCAAGTGAAAATCCGTCTGCTCTTGCTTTTGAGTTTCTAAGCGGAAAATCCTGATCGGGAATAATGATGTTTACCTTGAATTTACTGAATTCAGTGCCAAGTATTTTAACCGTTACATTCTTATAATTGGGGATGCTGATCATTTTTGTAAGAACAGGCAGAGAAGCCTGACCTGTAATTCCGGGAGAATTATATCCGTCAACCGATATTTTATCATAATTCTTTCCGCCGATGAATTTGGTCTCCGAATGGAATCCATCAACAATGACGGATATAACAGTTCTGCTGTTATCAGAACTGATCAGTCTAATTTCATTTTTCCCGGCGGGTGAATTTCCCGTTTTAATGTATGAATTGTTTGAATACAAAAATGCAGCCGGCATAAGCAGTATTACAGCAGTAAGAATTATTTTTTTCATGTGATCAGGGATTTTCTACCGCTTATATAAGCGGGATATATTTTTTAAATTATTATTTAAAGATAAAAACTACCGGATGAAAATCCGGAATCATTATTTGTTGTATACTATAGTTTCTTTTAGAAAATCAAGGAAGTACTGATTAATCTTTTCAGCAGCAAAGGAATCTACTTCTATTTCGTCAATCTTGATCCTTGGTTCATCCGATTTAATGGAAAGCTTCTGAGTTATCTTAATATTCTCTTTTACCGGACTGTATGCAAACTGAAGGAAAGGCGCATTCACTCCAAGAGTTATCTTGCTGTGACCGTAAGGATAAAAGAGTATCTGAATAAAGATCCTTTTCTTCGGATCTCTTATTACTGCAAGCTCATTGGAATAAAAAGTTATGGAGCAACCCGATCTTCCGATGATCATATTGGCTTCTTTGATCATTGGAATAATATGATTTGTAATTAATTCTTTGAACTTTGCGGAATTTTCAGTTGCAGCGAGCTCAACATCATCATCGCCCTTGGCTTTTCTGATTTCAACAATTTTATCCGTAATTTTCTTGATTTCTTCTTTTATCTCAGGTTTCATTTCAGTTAATTTTTAGATATGGATTAATAAATTGCTGAATAAAAAATAGCGGGTACTTTATAAATTAATGTTTTTTAAAGATGTCTTTAGATCTTCCGTAATTTTTATTAAGACAAATAATTCATTACAAAAGAATCACGGCTTTAATAGTTTAATGTAATTTAATATTTATATCTTTAATATAAAACATTTTTTTTAAGATGCTTTACGCAAAGTGCATACCGTAAATTTCGGATTATTCATACGGGAAGTCCGGCAATTTCCATTATCTTCAGAGCGTTGGTGGTCGGGCATGGACCTTTATGAATCTTGTAATCAAAGATCATTTTATCGCCTGATATCTCTTCCCTGAAATGATAATTTGATACTGTATTTATTTCATCCGAAATATTCACAAGTTCAAGGTCATGTGTGGTAATAAATCCTGCGCAGTTCTGTCCGGACAGATATTTTATAAATTCCCTGCTTCCTGTCAGTCTTTCCCTGTTATTGGTACCTTTGAAAATTTCGTCAATCAGAAAAAATATTTTCCGCTCGCCTGAATTTCTGATATCATCCATAAGCTCACTGAGTCTTTTTACTTCTGCATAAAAATATGATATTCCGTCAGTCACGGAATCATTGACCTTTATACATGTGAAAAGATTGTAAACAGAGGTTAAGAAGGATTTTGAATTAACAGGCGCTCCCGCGTTTGCAAGGCATAGGTTTATTCCAAGCGTCTTCAGGAATGTACTTTTACCGGACATATTGGATCCTGTGATAATAACAGTCTCGCCTTTTTTTGTAAATGAAAAATCATTGCAGATCTTCACACTCCTTTCGATCAGCGGGTGTCCGCAGTCTTTTACTTCAAATCTGTAATTACTTTCCGTATCAAATTCCGGATAACTGTAATCAGGATTCAGATATGAAAAATTTGCAACGGAAATCAGGCATTCAAGTTCATTGAATTTATCCAGCCATTGCGGAATTTTATGCTCTATATCTGAAATAAGCTTCAGCAGTTTTCTGCAGAGATAAAAATCAAAGGGAAATGCTAGATTAAGTATAATCCTGTAGACGGGATTTTCTCTGAGAAGAACGAGCGAGATAAGTCTGTCAAATTTTTTGAGTTCATCCGATGCGCCGTCACCTTTTGATCTGAACATAAAAAGGAAATCCTCTGTGCCTTTGCATCCGCTCAGCGGAAATTTTTCCATGAACCGGATCAGAAGGGAAAATTTTCTGACGTGTTCGCTCAGTAGTGAAGATTCCTCAAAAACCGCAGATACTTTCTTCTGATATTTCCCGTAAAAGAAAAGATACATAAGAAATACAGCGAACCATATGCTTCCCGTAATTCCAATGCTGTATAATATGAACAGCGCGGCATAGGATAGTATTAAAATAAATGACACAGAGACAAGATATTCTGGAACTGAAGTATGTTTTACATTCTTCAGCCAATCCCTGATATTTTTTCCGTTCAATGGTTGCTTGGAAATAAGCCGGGCTTTGAGAATGAATTTATCCCTGAACCTTTTCATTGCAGAAAGTTCTTTTATTATCTTCTGGTTTTTTTCAATTTTTTTTACATCCGGAGAAAACCGCGAAAGAAGTTCTGCCAGCATAACGCTTCCTTCAAAAGAAACTGTTGAATCAGTCAGATGATGCAGAGATCTGCTTCCTGTAATATCAAGATCCTTGAATACTGATGATTCAGCGGGGATCTTATTCAGAACCGGATCAGGAATATTTTTCCAGTCGACTTTCATTCTTGCGGTATTTTCCAGCTGAATTTTTTTATAGTAAGTTATTCTTTTCAGAGAATGAAGAAGTCTGTTATGAAAATGAACAGTTATTCCGAAAGACAGCAGAGATAATGCTAAAATAATCCATCCGTATGTGCTGTCTGCACTGAACGCAACAATTGTAAAAATCAGACCTGACAGAAATATCCATAATCTTCTGTAGGAAAATTTATTGCTTTTCTTTTTCAGGAATTCTATTCTCTGCTGAAGTTTACCGGATAATCTTTCCAGGTAATTTAATCTGCTTTCATATAAATTCATTATTAAATATAATTTTTATAATGCTTAATTTATACGAAAGAAATTTAATCGATAATTTGGAAAAACCGGATAATTCAGTTACAGAGAGAGATGTAATAATAATAGGAGCAGGCGCTGCGGGGCTTATGTGCGCAGCCGAAGCTGCAGGCAGAGGGAGGAAAGTAACGGTACTTGAACTCTCGGAAAAGCCGGGGAAAAAAATACTGATCTCAGGCGGCGGAAGATGCAATTTTACAAACAGGATCGTTGCGCCGGGAAATTTCATTTCAGAGAATCCGCATTTCTGCAGATCCGCCTTATCGGGATATACTCCGGATGATTTTATTGAATTTGTAAGATCATATAAAATAAATTTTCATGAAAAGAAACTGGGGCAGTTATTCTGCGACGGAAGTTCACGGGAGATACTTAATATGCTCCTTGATGAATGCAGAAAATACGGCGCCGAAATAATTACAGACTGCCGGATCTCTGAGATCACAAAAAATGATTCATTCTTGATAAAGTCCTCTTACAGAAATTACAGATGCCGGTCGCTTGTAATTGCTTCGGGCGGACTGTCTATCCCGAAAATGGGAGCGACCGATTTCGGATACAGAACTGCGGAAAAATTTGAAATAAAAATTGTCAATACAAAGCCGGCTCTCGTTCCGCTTGTATTTGAAAATGGATACTGGAAAGAATTCTCTGAAATCAGCGGAGTATCTGTGGATTCTGAAGTTTCCGCCGGCAGGATTAAGTTCCGCGAGAATATACTTTTCACTCACAGAGGGCTGAGCGGACCTGCCGTTCTTCAGATTTCTTCTTTCATTAAGGAAGATCACATTTTCAGGATAAATCTTCTTCCTGAAGAGAATTTATTCAATATCCTGACAGACAGATCTAAAGGGAAATTATTAATCAATAATCTACTGTCGGAATATTTCCCGAAAAGATTTTCAGATGCTTTTGTGAAAAAATATTTTTCATCAAAACCGGTTAATCAGTTTTCACATAAGGATCTGAGAATAATTTCCGATAAAATTCACCGGTGGGAACTGAATCCTTCGGGCACAGAAGGTTACGGCAAAGCCGAAGTCACTTCAGGAGGAATTGACACAAATGAGCTTTCCTCAAAAACAATGGAATCAAAAAAAGTAAAAGGATTATATTTTATAGGTGAAGTAGTGGATGTAACAGGTTGGCTCGGCGGATATAATTTTCAGTGGGCATGGTCATCAGGAGTCGCGGCCGGAAAACATTGTTAATTAATAATTAAAAATTAAGAATTAAGAATTACAATTTGATATTTTAGATTTAAATAGTTAATTAACAATACTGTCCATATTAAATCTTAATCATAAGAAATACTTTAATATTTAAAATCTTTTAATCGTTTTAATATATTTTTCAAACTATCTGTCTGTGAATTATTGCCGTAAAGAATTCGTGATAAATTGCGTTAATAAAATTTCCCTGTCCGGGATATTTGCGAAGCAAATTTTGAGTCGGGCAGAGCTGTTAATTCTTTAAAAGAAATATTTTAATCAGTTTAATTTACTATTTAAATATCTTCCGTATTCATATATAAAACTTTTTCCGGAAATGTCATTATCTTTAGGATAAAACAGAACTTATTTCAGTTTTTTTACAAAAGTGCACAAAACATTTTTTAAAATTAAATAGTTAATATTAACAGTAGAATAAGGTCTGAATTGTCACCCTTCCGGTTCCACAATCTTTCAAAATAAATTCAAAAAGTGTTCAGTATTTTAAAACAGATATTGAACTTTTCCATTTCCTGATCCGGCTTCATCATATCCAACATACATCCCCCATCCTTTATGTAAAATCTTTGATGATATCAGAACTATTCTGAAAATAATTTTATAACTTAAATTAAAAAATCATGAAAAAGAAAAAAGATTCAGAATCCGGATTTCCGCCTGACTTCGGAAGGCTTTATGCGGAAAACTTCGGAGAGGGAGTTAACTACTGTAATCCGGCTCTTGAAGTAAACAACTTCGTTCAGACAGACAGTACTGAATATCTGACTTTCTGTGATTATTACTGGGATGATAAATTGTATCTTATGATACTTGAATACGATTTACTTCAGACAGCAGATCTTCTCAGATTCAAAGGGCATAGAAAATTCAAGGATTATCTGGCGGAAAAAATGTATTTCACAAATAAAGGAATTTCAAGATCAGATTACACAAACACAGAAGTGGTTAAATTTTTCAACACACCAATTGAAGTCTGCGTGGAGGCATTTCTTTCAGATGAGATTGTTTATGCAGGCAGTCATTCATACAGAAAATTCAGAGTGACTGAATTCACTTCCCCAAAGGTAATTGATCTGACAAAAAAAACAGGCAAGAAATAATTTCTCAACTTAATCTTCCTTCCTGCAGAGTCAACGCTGTATAAGATTCTGCGGGCAGGGGAGATCTCAACAAACATAAAATATTTATTAATCCGTACTTTGTATCTGATAATTCCTGATAACTTCTTCACATTCCTTGCTGCAGGACCTGAGAGTTTTTTCATCACATTTTTCACAGCACAGGAACTGTGTATGACAGCTCAGATTTGCGCAATTAACATACCTGTCGCTTGGTTCGCCGCAGTGGAAACATTTTCCCACTACTTTTGTACCTTCAGCAAAATTCACATCGACTGCAATTCTTTCGTCAAAGACATAGCATTTTCCTTCGAACATGCTTCCCTTTGTTTCAGGATGTTTTGAATATGCAATGATACCGCCTTTAAGCTGGTTCACGTCTGTAAATCCTTCCCTAACCAGATATCCTGAAAATTTTTCACACCTGACACCTCCGGTACAGTATGCAAGTATCTTTTTATCTTTAAGCATGTCTTTGTTTTTTCTTGCCCATTCCGGAAACTGCTTAAAGTTCTTAACATCTGGCCGGATAGCATTTCTGAAATGACCTATGTCATATTCGTAATCATTCCTAACGTCAACTATTATAACATTATCATCTTTCATTGCTTCAAGAAATTCAGCGGGCTTTAAACGTTTTCCGGTAATATGATTAGGATCAAGGTCCTTCTCAAGATTCATTGTTACAATTTCCTTCTTTGGCCTGACATAAAGCTTTTTAAAAACGTGTTCCTCCGCGTCATCAATCTTGAATGTCATATCAGTAAATCTCGGATCCATGCGCATTGCATAAATGTATGCATTCGCCTGCTCAGTCGTGCCTGAAAGGGTCCCGTTAATTCCCTCTTCAGCGATCAGGATCCTGCCTTTCACACCGAGGGATTCGCAGAACTTAAGATGGATCTTAGCGTAAGTTTCGTGATCATCAATGTGAACATATTTATAATAAAGGAGTATTTTGTATGGTGACTGATTTTTCATGTTTAAAATTAATTCTATCTAAGCTTTGATTCAATTTATAAATAAATTCTAATATATATTTTTCAGATCAGAACATATATTTTATGAATAACCTCAATATGTTCCATAATAAATTGCAGCTGGTAAATAATTTTTCAGGGAATTAAAATTTTTCAAATTCATAAATAAATCTTACTACTTTTGACAGACAATCCCGGCGGTAAACGGAAAATCAGTTATCTCATTCTGATAGTGATGGCAGTTCCTCTGCTGATACATTTGTATGTTAACATCTTTGCAGGATACGGATATTTCAGGGATGAGCTATATTACATTGCCTGCACAGAGCATCCGGGATTAGGATATGTGGATCAGCCGCCATTATCAATTTTAATATTACTTATCAACAGGAATTTATTTGGCGATTCAATTTTTGCCTTAAGATTAATTCCTGCCATTGCTGCTTCTCTCACAGTTTTCTTTACTTGTCTGACAGCTTCAAGACTTGGGGGAAAGACATTTTCAATTATACTTTCGTCTGCTGCAGTAATATTTGCTCCGGTATATCTGGCAATGAATTCCTATTATTCAATGAACTCCATTGATATTCTACTTTGGTCTGTCTCCTTCTATATCGTGATAAGAATAATTCAGGAAGACAGATTTCCGGACTGGATCTATCTTGGGATTTTAATCGGTTTGGGTCTCATGAATAAGATCGGATTTCTCTGGTTTGAGTTCGGATTTTTTATGGGATTAATACTGACACGGGAAAGGAAACATTTTGTAACAGTTAAACCTTATATTACTTTAGCAATTTCATTCCTGATTTTTCTGCCGTATGTAATATGGAATTTTCAAAACGATTTTGCACATCTCGAATTTATCAGGAACGCCACTTCAGAGAAATATTCCGCGCTGAATGCTCTTGGGTTCATTAAGAATCAATTCCTTATAATGAATCCCGCATCAGCTGTAATCTGGCTGGCTGGACTATATTACTTTCTGTTCAATAAGGAAGGAAGAACATACAGGATGATTTCTATTATTTACATTACCGCTTTTATAATTCTTGTATTAAACGGTCACAGTAAAGCTGAATATCTTTCACCTGCATATCCGGCGCTGTTTGCAGGAGGATCTGTATTTATAGAAATGAAGACGTTTGAAAAATTTAAATGGCTCAGATACGCAATATTAATTCCTGTAATATTAATTGGAGTTATGATCGCACCAATTGTTATGCCGGTACTGAAGGTTGAGAATAACATTGCCTACTCAAAAATGATAGGGATGGCGCCTTCATCATCAGAGAATAAACAGCTTTCTGAACTGAGTCAGTTCTTTGCAGACATGCACGGCTGGGAGGAGCTCGCATCGGATGTCTCAAAAGTTTACATTTCGCTTCCGGAAGAAGATAGAAAAAGAGCAGTTGTTTTCGGATGGAATTACGGTGACGCTTCCGCCGTAAATTTTTTCAGGAATAAATATCCTTTGCCTGAAGCGATCTCATCACACAACTCTTACTGGCTCTGGGGTTACGGTGACAGAAAAGATCCGGTAATGATAATAATAGGCGGTGAAAAAGAAGATTATACTGATGAATTTGATTCTGTCGAGGTAGCGGGAATTCATTCTGCCAGGTATTCAATGCCATACGAGAATAATATGAAAATTTTTGTTGTAAAGGGATTTAAGAATCCCATCAGCGGGATCTGGAATAGAATAAAACATTATGAATGAAAGGAGAGATCAGAATTTCTTTTGAAAATAAATACATTTTTCTTATTTTTGAAAAAATATTATTTTATGGCGCATAAAGGACAGATTATAAGTGATGAATTTACCATAATGGAATTCCTGGAAACTTCAGAAGATACTGATGGTAAATATTCAAAAATACTTGTAACATTCAAACCCGGCAGTTTCAAAGCCGTTGATCATATTCATCTGTTTCAGGATGAGACATTCAGGGTAAGGAGCGGAATTCTGACATATAAGCTGGATGGCATTACAAATAAAATTTCCTCAGGAGAAGAGATTACACTTCCTAAAGGGAAACCGCATACACATTTCAATGATGAAAAGTATGATCTTATCACTGAACAGATAATCAGTCCGGCTCTTGATGTAGAATATCTGCTGGAAACAATTTTCGGATTTGCCGGTGAGGGGAAAATCAAAAAAGGTAAAATACCATTCTTTCAGGTAATGCTCTGGCTAAAGTACCTTAAAGCAAAGACTTATCTTGCTTCATTGCCAATATCAGTTCAGGACTTTCTTTCTTCGGTCACTGCACCTATTGCAAGAAAGAAAGGTTATCAGATTGCTTATAAAAGATTCAGCGGAACAGATGTTTTATAATAAATATGTTATACAGCACTTAAATTTCAGCAGCCATTTTATCTTAAACCAGATCGTATTCCTCGCTTACATTCTCAAGGAATTCATCAACGTAACCTATAATAGATTCCACTACACTGCTTTCAAACGGAGAATCAATTTTTGCAACTTTGATAAGTTCAAGAAAAGGCTTGCTTCCTCCTTCTCTGCATAAAGCAAGATAATCCTTCCAGGCGACATCCCTGTCGTGATTACATTTTCTCCAGAACTGCAGAGCGCATATCTCAGCAAGGCAGTAATCAATATAATAGAAAGGCATTTTAAAAATATGTCCCTGCATAAACCAGTATCCGCCTCTGCTCAGGAAATCATTGCCGTCATAATCTTTATGAGGCATGTATTTCTTCTCAATCTCTCTCCACTTTGATTTCCTTTCATCAGGAGTTGCATCAGGATTTCCGTAGACAAAATGCTGGAATTCATCTACAGAAACTCCGTAAGGAATAAACATCAGAGCTCTGTTAAGATGAGAAAGTAAAAATTTATCAGTATCCTCTTCAAAGAAAAGTCCCATCCACGGCCAGGTAATGAATTCCATACTCATGGAATGGATCTCACAGGCTTCCAGGGTCGGATGCTGATATTCAGGAAATTCAAACTTACGGCTTTCAAAAGCCTGGAAAGCATGTCCCGCTTCGTGAGTAAGGACTTTCACATCATGATCAGTTCCGTTCATGTTGGCAAAGATGTAGGGACTTTTATATTTCTGAATAAATGAGCAGTAACCACCTGCAGATTTATTCTTACGGTTATAAAGATCCATTACTTCATGATCTATCATGAAATTAAAAAATTCAGAGGTCTCGGGTGAAAGTTCATCGTACATGATCCTTGCTTTCTCAACTATCCAGTCCGGAGAACCTTTTGGTTTGGGATTTCCGTTTCTGAAATTATATTCACTGTCATAGTAATGCAGCTTATCATATCCGGTTCTTTTCTTCTGCAGTTCTTTGAGTTCCTGAGTGAGAGGAACAAGATATTTCCTTATTTCATCCCTGAACCCTGCAACTTCATTATCAGTATAACCGGTTCGTCTGAGTCTGTCATATCCAAGCTGAATAAAATTGTCATATCCGAGAGCATGCGCAATTTTTGTTCTCACTTTTACAAGGTCATCATAAATTTCATCAATTTTCTTTTCATTTTCCTCAAAGAATTTCCATTTGGCATCATAGGCTTTTTTTCTGATTTCCCTGTCGTCAGAATTCATGAAAGGATCCATGCCGGCCAGATTTCTTTCTTCGCCTTCGAACATGATTTTAGCCGAGGCAATAAGTCTGACATATTTGGAAGAGAGATGATTTTCCTTTTTCAGGTCTTCTATGATCTCCGGTTTAAAGGTCTTTATTGAAACTTCAGCGACATTGAACAGATGTTCACCTACTATCTTTTCAAGATCTTCTCTGAATTTAGAATTCACCAGAGCAGAATACATTTCCTTTATAAGTCCTGAATAAACGGGACCGATGTCATCAAAATAATCATGTTCTTCCTCATAAAATTTATCCGAGGTATCAATAGTGTATCTGATGGAGGCGATCCTGTTCATGGAATCATAATCTTTTCTTAACTCCGTAATTTTCTTTAAAACAAGATATTGATCCTGAGCGCTTTGGGCTTTATTAAATTCCTCAATAAGCTCATTAAAATCTTTTTTTATTGATTCAATGTCAGGTCTTTTATATTCAAACTCGCTGAATTTTAAATTCAAAATATATCCTTTTTTTTAAATTGTTGAATTGTATTATTTTATTTTTATCATGAATTCCTCTACGGGTTTTCCGTTGATGAGATGTTCCGTAATAATTCTTTCAAGAACTTCAGGGGTACAGTTTCTGTACCACACGCCTTCGGGATAAACAACAGCAATTGGACCGTCCATACAGATTCTGAGACAGTTTGCTTTAGTCCGGTTAATTCCGCCCTCATTTACTAGACCCAGTTCTTTTAATCTTTCTTTTAGAAATTCCCATGACCTCATTCCTTCGCTGTGGTCACAGCATTTCGCCTTTGACTGATCGCAGCAAAGGAAAATGTGCCTTTTAATTTTTCCAAGTGCAAGTTTCTCGACTTTTTCATCCAGGGATTTTGAGCTCATATATTTACTGTACCACTTCCGTTAATTTCTGAAATGCCTTTCCCCGCGCAGTATGTCTGGTCTGAGAGGATAATACTGCTTTTCTTAATCTTATAGTCTTTGGAGTTACCTCAACAAGTTCATCATCCTTAATAAAATCAATAGCTTTTTCAAGAGTCATAGGAACGACCGGAGTAAGGATCATGCTTTCATCTTTACCGGAGGCTCTCATATTTGACAGCTTTTTTCCTTTTGTAGGATTTACATCGAGATCATTGTCCCTGTTATGTTCGCCTACAATCATGCCTTCATATACCAGATCATTCGGGACGCAGAATAAAGTACCTCTTGGTTCAAGATTGTAAAGTGAATATGAAAGTGCTTCCCCCATTCTGTCCGAGACTAGCGAACCTGTAAGCCTTGCCGGGAATTCACCTCGATGCTCTTCGTATCCCTGCAGATATGAATTCATAATTCCGGTCCCGCGTGTATCAGTAAGAAATTCATTTCTGTACCCGATAAGGGATCTGGACGGGATAGAAAATTCCACTCTGACCCTTCCTGTTCCGTGATTAACAAGATTGATCATTCTTCCTTTTCTTTTCGAAAGTTTCTCGGAAATGATCCCGACAAAATTCTCATCGCAGTCTATAAAAAGGTGTTCAATAGGTTCCAGAAGTTTTCCGTCTTTCCTTTTGAAAATAACCTGAGGTCTTCCTACGCTTAACTCGTATCCTTCTCTTCTCATGGTTTCAATCAGAATCACCATCTGGAATTCACCCCTTCCTTTAACAAGGAAACTATCGCCTTCTGAAGTATCCTCAACTTTAAGAGCGACATTGCTCAGAGTTTCCTTCATAAGTCGTTCCCTAATTTTATTTGACTGAACGATCTTGCCTTCTCTTCCCGACAGAGGAGAAGTATTAATTGAAAAGAGCATTGAAATAGTTGGTTCATCTACGGCGATTCTTTTCAGTGCCTTTGGAAATTCCTTATTACATATCGTGTCGCCGATGTGAACATCCTCAATACCCGCAAGTATAGCAATATCACCCGCTTCCACAATTTCCGTTTCCTTAAAATTAACACCGTCATAGGACTGGAGTTTTGAAATCTTCAGAGGCAAGGCTTTACCTTCTTCATTGATGCATACAAGCTCATCGTTTTTTCTTATCATTCCGTTTGAGATCTTGCCTATGGCAAGTCTTCCCACATAATCAGAATAATCAAGATCAGCAACGAGAAGCTGGAAAGGTTCATCCGGATCATATGAAGGCGGATGGATCTCTTCAATAATAGTTTCAAATAAAAGAGATAGGTCTTTTCCTTTTTCTTCGAGTGATTTCTGAGCAATTCCGTCTCTTCCTATTGCATAGAGAACCGGAAATTCAATTTGTTCTTCATTTGCGTCAAGATCAATAAAAAGATCATAGACTTCATTGAGCACTTCCTGAGGTCTTGCATCTTTTCTGTCAATCTTATTTATTACGACAATGATTTTCAATTTTGATTCCAGGGCTTTTTTCAGAACGAACCTGGTCTGAGGCAGCGGACCTTCTGATGCGTCTACAAGCAGAATCACACCGTCAACCATCATAAGGGCTCTTTCTACTTCACCGCCGAAGTCGGCGTGACCAGGAGTGTCAAGGATGTTAATTTTTGTATCGCCCCATTTTACGGAGCAGTTTTTAGCGGCAATAGTGATGCCTCTTTCTCTTTCAAGGTCCATACTGTCCATGAGTCTGTCAGCGACTTCCTGATTATCTCTGAACATTCCGCTTTGCCTGAACATATGGTCTACTAGTGTTGTCTTGCCGTGATCAACGTGAGCAATGATGGCAATATTTCTTAATTTATCGTTATATAAAATATTTTTCAAAAAATAGATTTATGGGGATTTATAAATAGTATAAAAACCGGTTAATTAAATTGGTAGGTAAACATTTTTCAAGTGTTTAAAATAGCTCTATTTATTGAGTGTTACAAGTTATAAGGGAGTGGTCAGGATGAAATCAGGACAATACTGTCCAAATTAATTTTTAAATATAAGAAATACTTTAATATTTAAAATCTTTTAAACTTTTGAAAATATTTTATCAAACTATCAGCATGTGAATTTTTGCCGTTAAGAATTAATGATAAACTGCGTCAATAAATTTTCCCTGTCCGGGAAATTTGCGAAGAAAATTTTGAGTTGGAAAATTTATATAAATCTAATACTAATTAAGACAATTATTCATCCCGAGTACTCAGGATTACTTTTCTTTGTTTCTATTATTTCTCACAAAAAAGAAAGTAAACAGAAACCTTCGAAACCTGAACTTTTGAGCATAACGTTTTGGACGGATATAAAATCAGGATTGAATAAAGTCTGTCCGGATTGACAAAGCAAAAAATTCATCAAAATGTTTTGAGGTTGCATGGGGGGGGGAACCTTATAAACATTTTATTTCAACGAATAAAAAAAAGCAGCACCAAAAAATCCCTCCGATGCTGCTTTAATTACTTATTTTCTTTTACGTTTAATTCTTAACCGAATCTATAATCTGCTTTGCTCCCTCTACTCCGGATGACAAGGTGTTCTTTACGGAATCTACCGCTTCTCCGCCGATTTCCTTTGCTGCATCCATTGCCGCCATCACTGCTGACTTTGTTGCTTCTGCTGTGTTTCCGCCAACTTTGCTGACTGCTTCAACAGAACCTTTTACTGATTCCAGAGCGGTTTCTCCTATATCAACTCCTAATTCCTTTGCGCTGTGAAGTGCCTGTCCAACTGCTCCTCTCACCGCATCATCCTGTGTTCCGCCTGATTCCATTACTCCTTCTACTGTTCCGGTTACTACTCCTTTTACCGCATGGATCACAGAGGAACCTATCTCCGCTATTCCGGATAAAGCTCCCTGAACTATTGACGCAGGAAGTTTTATTCCTTCTTTTACTATGTCAGCAGTGTCCTTTATTGTATTCACTGTGATTTTCTTCACTACATCCACTACAGTGGATGTTATATCTGAAACTCCCTTTAAACTTGACGAAACTGTTCCTTTTACCCCGTTTACTAACTTTGAAATTAATGAAAACATATTTTATTTTTGATTTAATTATTGGAATGTTATCCTATAAATTTATTAAATAAAAATTTTATTTCCAAATTTTTATATTTTTTACCGATGCGGCAGAACCGCCCCGAACAATATCCTGCTTCATAAAAATTAGAAGTCTCTGTCTTTAATTCCATCAAGATATTCCTCGAGCTCTTTTCCTATTTCAATGAATACTTCTTCCGAAAAAGGTGAACGCAGATTAGCGCCTTTCACTAAATTCAGGAATGTATCGCTCCCTCCCCTGTCACATAACTCAATATACTCTTTCATGCTGTTTTCATACTGACCGTTTCCTTTCTGAATTGCCTTGCTCCAGAACTGAAATGCGCATATCTGTGCCAGACAGTAATCAATGTAATAAAAAGGCATTTCATAAATATGACCCTGCTTCTGCCATCTTCTTCCGCTTTTTAAAAATTCCAGATCTCCGTAATCCATGTCAGGTATGTAAATTTTTTCAAGCTCAAGCCATCTTTGATTTCTTGCTTCGGGAGATGCCTCAGGGTTTTCATAAACCCAGTGCTGAAAATGATCAACAAGAACACCATACGGCAGAAAATTCAATGCTTCGTTAATATGTGTGAATTTAAACTTGTCTGCATCTTCTTTGAAAAATAAGTTCATCCAGGGATACGTGAGGAATTCCATGCTCATTGAATGTATCTCTGCAGTTTCCATTGTAGGATTTGAATATTCCATGAAATGATAATCCCTGCTGCGGTAAGCCTGAAAAGCATGTCCTGCTTCATGCGTCAGTACGGTTATATCGTCCTCTGTTCCGTTCATGTTTGCAAATATGTACGGACTCTTATAGTCCGGAATATAATTGCAGTATCCCATATCTGCTTTTCCTTTTTTACTGAACACATCAAACAGTTCATTCTCTATCATGAAATCCATAAATTCCCCTGTCTCAGGAGAAAGTTCATCATACATTTTCTTCCCCATTTCCATAATCCATTCGGGACTTCCTTTCGGAGTTGCATTTCCCGTTTTGTAATAGATCATTGTGTCGTAATAAAAAAGTTTCTCCAGTCCAAGTCTTTCCTTCTGCTTTTCCCTTAATTTTAAAGTAAGTGGAACTATATAATTTTTTACATTCTCTCTGAAAGTCCAGACCATTTTCTCATCATAATCCATTCTCTGCATTCTAGCATATCCCAGCTCTATGAAATTTTTATACCCCATTTTAACCGCCATATCATTTCGCAGGAATACCTGCTTGTCATATATCTTATCAAAATCCTCAGCATTATCCGAAAAGAATCCCCAGAAAGCCTTGAATGCATTGTGTCTGACTTCTCTGTCCTTTGATTCCATGTAGGGCGCCAGTTCCTGAAGATTTTTTTCCTCACCTTCAAAAATAACTTTTGCAGATGCCTTAAGTTTTAAATACTCGCTGTTGAGATGATTCTCATGCTTCAGATCGTCTATGATTTCATGGGAGAAACTCTTGAGTGTTATCTCCGCCACTTCAAATAAATGATTTCCGTATTTATCAGAAAGTTCCTTCTTGTAGGGAGAATTTACAAGCGCCTGATAATATTCAGTTTCTTTATCCCTGAACATAGGCTGGGCTTCATCAAAGAAATCCTGCTCGGATGAGTAATCTTTGTTTGATGTGTCTATTGAATAATTAATAAATGCAATTTCCCTCATTGTATTAAAATTATTCCTTAGAGTGTTTATTTCACCCAGTATCCTGTCAGCGGATTCAAATGATTCCGACTCTTTAAATTTTTTAATAAGATCCTTGAATCTGTTGCAGACCTCATCTGTATCAGGTCTGCTGTACTTCATTTCACGGAATTTCATGATTTTTTTCTTTTTATTATTTTATATTTATATTCTGTTCTGTTCCGGTCTGTAATTTATTTAAAAAAAATTTAAATGATGAATTTTTTCCGGTGTTAATTTCTTTTCATTTATGATTACCGGTTGTATCTTTTATCATTTCTTTAATGCTCATGCTCATCCACTTATCTCTATCCGTTTTGCAGCTTTCAGGAATTCCCGTTTCAGCGAGTTCTTCTTCAAGTCCGTCAGCAAAGTCGATTTTGTTTTTGCTGATTGTTTTACCGAAATTATCCGATAGATTTTTCATGAACGTAAAATATTTGTAAGAATTTCTGTAATCTTTCATTTTAAAATATGCTGTACCAAGTCCGCAGAAATTATTTATCAAAAAGAATTCTATACCCGCTGAAAATCCTTTTTCAACTGATTCCCTGAATGAATTTACTGCTTCAGTATAATTCCCGAGCTCTGTCATTATTTCTCCCTTGTGGAATAATGCAGGTATATAGCTCATTATGTATCCGCAGTCACTGATGATTTGAATTCCATCGTTAATTAATTCAAGTGCCTTCTCAAAATTTTTAAGACCTAAATAAATACACGCTAAACTTACAAGATTGATTGAAATCATGTATTTATCACCTGTGAGATACGCCAGTGAAAGACTTTCCTCGCTGTAGGATTTTGCTTTTTCAAACTCGTTTAATCTGGAATAAATAACTCCAAGACTTGACTGCACCAGATAAGTCTTGTGTGTGTCTTTTAACTCTTTGAAAATATTAAGCGCTTCTGTCTTCTTTTCAATCGCGGATTTAATGTCACCTTTTCTGTGAATTACAAATGACTGATTCAAAATCACACTCGCTGCTTCCCCTCTTTCATTGAGTTCACTGAAAATTGTAAACGCTTTACTGTGGTAATCTTCTATCTTTTCAAAATCTGTTGAATTAATATTGTAAATTATTCCGAGCAGGTCATAACATTTTGCCATGCCGTAAAGATAATTCTCTTCCTTAAAGATAGAAAGACTTTTCTCCGCATACTCTTCCTGTTCTTTGTAATTTCCAATGCCGTAGATCATCAGCGCAGCGCTGTAATATATTTTCCCCCTGCTTAATTTGCTTACTTCGTTTTCCTTTTCAAGTATGCTGAGACATGTCTGGTATCCTTCCGAAAAATAACCTTTAATATTCCAGAATTCTGTCAGATCATTAACTAAAGTATAAGTATCTTCTGTTCTGTTCTCTTTGCCCCATTTAATCGCAGATCTGATATTGTCCTTTTCTGTTTCAAGCTGATTGATATATTCAAGCTGCTCTTTCCCATTCTTAAATGATTCCGTTATATCGCACATTTTTTTGAAATATTCAAAATGTCTTGAATAAATTTCCGTGTCCCCGGAAAGTTTGTTTAATGAATATTCCCTTATTGTGACAAGCATGTTGAATCTCATTTCTCCTGAACTTTCCTTTGAGATCACAAGCGATTTATCCAGTAGTCCCGTAAGGTAATCTATTACTTCAAATGATTCAAGCTTTTCATCCGAACAGATATTTTCCGCAGAATCGAGCGTCCAGCCGCCGCTGAATACCGCAAGTCTCTCAAAAAGAATTTTCTCGTTTTCATTCAGAAGGTTGTAACTCCAGTCTATCATTGCGCTAAGAGTCTGCTGCCTTGGAAGCGAAGTCCTGTTCCCGCCTGTTAATAATTTAAATCTGTCCTTTAGTTTATCATAGATCTTGTCAAGCGAAAGTATGTTTACTCTTGCAGCCGCTAACTCAATTGCAAGAGGAATCCCGTCAAGCTGATAGCATATTCCCGCAAGAGAAGATGCGTTTTCATTGTTTACCCTGAATTTCTGATTTACCGATAATGCTCTTTCTATGAATAACCTCACAGCTTCATATTGTGTGAGCTGTTCGGGACTTTTTTGCTCTTTCGGATCCGGAAAATTAAGAGGCAGTACATGATGAAGTGTCTCTCCGGTGCTTCTCAACGCTTCCCGGCTCGTTGCAAGTATCTTGAGCTTTGGGGCATACTGCAGTAATTTTTCCGAAAGTATCGCGCAGTCATTTATCATGTGTTCGCAGTTGTCCAGTATTAAAAGCATTTCTTTGCTTTTCAGAAAATCACTCAGCGCTTCATTGGGATTTTTTCCCTGCTGTTCGGTAATACCGAAAATATCCAGCATTTTCATTACCAGCAGGCTTCCGTCCTGCATTGACGCCAGATCGGCAAACCAAACCCCGTTTTGAAATTCATCAATAAGATCAGCGCCTGCCTGCAATGCCAGTCTGGTTTTTCCTGTTCCGCCTGAACCTAGAAGCGTCAGCAGTCTGTTCTCAGACAATGTGTTCTTTACAGTTGAGATTTCCTTTTCGCGGCCAATGAAACTCGTAAGCTGAACAGGAATGTTGTTTGGTCTTGCGTCAAGTGTCTTTAAAGGCGGAAAATCGGATTCTAATCCTTCAGCTATTGGCTGAAATAATTTCACCGATTGAATGAGATCTTTCAGTCTTCTCTCCCCGAGATCGCGGAATGAGATCTTCTCCCTGATTACCCCGCTTATGCCGTTCATGGCTTCATTGGAAAGAAGGATTTGTCCACCGTTTGCAGCTGACATTACTCTCTGAGACCTTGCAAGTGTAATGTAACCCATATATCCCTTTTGATTCCATTCTGCATAACCGCTGTGAATTCCAATTCTCACTTTTAATTCAGTTTCATTATTCCATTTCTCTGCTGATATTCGTTTCTGGATCTCCACCGATGCAGTGACTGCATCATCCGGTTTTTCAAACGAACAGCAGAACGCATCCCCTGTAACAAGAAAAACAAATCCGTTATTCGATTCTATACTGCTTTTTAAAATCTCATTATGCTTTAAGAACATATCGTGAATTATATCTTTGTTTTCCTGTGCTAGTTTTACATTATCTTCTATGTCTGTGAACATAAATGTTACTTTACCGGTCGGCGCATCCATTATTTAAGTGTTTGAATTCTTTTTACAGCGTTAAAATTAACAAGTTTAAAAATGTAATGTAATGTTGAAAAAATTAAACATACTGGGATGTTGTGAAGAATTTTGTTGTTAAATTTCTCTCCGGAATTATTAAACTTTCTATAATTCATTATTAATTTATTACAGTATTAATTTTGCTTTCTATTCCCAGATTTTCTGATAGCATGCGAGATTTTTTTCCATTTCTTTTTTTCCTTCATCAGAGCTTTTTTATTTGTCTTATTTTCAAACCTCAGAATTTCACGTTCAAGCTTCCTGTAACTTGCAAGTCTTTTCTCATCAAACTCTCCTCTTTCAATTGCATCCTTAATTGCGCAGCCCGGTTCAGTGTCGTGCTCGCAGTTCGTAAATCTGCATTGCCCGAGATATTTTTCTATATCAGGAAATGCTTCCGACAAACCCTCGCTCCCCTCCCACATCTGAAGTTCCCGCATTCCCGGTGTATCTATGATTGCTCCTCCGCCTTCAAAGAAAATCAACTCCCTGTGAGATGTGGTATGTCTTCCTTTGTCTTTGTATAAACTGATCCCGCTTACATCCATTGTATCTTCACCAGTCAGACTGTTGATAATTGTAGATTTTCCTACTCCGGAAGAACCAATAACTGCAGCGGTCTTATTTTCAGCAAAATATTTCTTAAGATTTTCCATTCCCGTATACTTCAGCGCACTGACTATATGCACTTCACATTCCCTTGAAATTGTTTTGACTTCTGCGAGTTTCTCATCCGTGTTTTCACAAAGATCAGATTTGCTGAGAATAATTACAGGCTTTAACCTGTTATCAATTATCAGAGAGATATATCTTTCCATTCTCCTCAGATTTATATCCTGATTCAGCGATGTTATTACAAATACCAAATCCAGATTTGCAGCAAGTATCTGCTCCTCAAGTTTTAAGCCTGCGGAATTCCTTGATAGCTTGCTTTTTCTGTTCAGGACTTTCTCAATTATACCGTTTTCATATTCATCAAATTTCTTTAATACAACCCAGTCTCCCACTGCTGGGAATTCATTCTTGCTCTCTGCGTTAAAATGAAATCTGCCGGAAACCTCTGCGGTTATTTCATTTTCACCCGTGTTTACAATGTAATTGTTTTTATTGCAGATTATTACTCTCGCCGGTAAAAGTGAATCATCGCTTTCATTAAGCTGTTCTTCAAAGAATTTTTCCCAGCCGATTTTAAAAAGTTTTGTAAATTTTGTCAAATTTTATTTTTTGGTTTTAAATATTTTTATTAAAATTCAGTTATCAGCGAGACCGTGTAACCTGCTTAACTTTAAGCAGGTTACGTAACTTGTCTCTGCTTTCGCTTTATATTTTAATTAGCCAGCATTTCCTTTTCTCTCTGTTCCCTCAGCTGTCTTGTATAAAGATTAAAGTAATTTCCCTTTGCCTTCATCAGCTGACTGTGGCTGCCGTCTTCAATTATCTTTCCCTTTCTTATGACTATTATCCTGTCGCAATTCTTGATGGTGGATAATCTGTGAGCAATGATTATTGATGTCCTGCCTTTTATCAGCTCATGAATTCCGTTCTGTATTTTTGCTTCTGCAAGAGTATCAATTGACGAAGTTGCTTCGTCCATGATGAATATTCTCGGATCAGCAAGTATAGCCCTTGAGAATGATATCATCTGTTTTTCTCCCAGAGAGAGTCTTTCACCACCCTCGCCTACTTCTTCATCAAGTCTTTCTATGAATTCTTCGCCGCCGATGAGTGTGAGTGAATTTATTATTTCGTGTTCGTCAGCATCATCCCTTCCGTATTTTATATTTTCCCTGATCGTTCCTGAAAACAGGTGAGGAGTCTGAAGCACAACCCCGAGTTTATTTCTCAGACTTACAGTTGTCATATCTGTATAATCAATTCCGTCAATTCTGATCTTTCCGCCTGTTGGTTCATAGAACCGGCAAATCAGATTGATTATTGAAGATTTTCCCCCGCCTGTTTCACCCACAAGAGCAATGGATTCACCGGCTTGAATTCTCAGATCCATGTTTTCTATCACCGGTTTGTTTTTCTCATAATAAAATGAAACATTCTCAAATTCTATGTCACCTTTTATATCATTGAAATCCTCTGCGCCGGGTTTGTCCTTAATAGCAGGATGTGTATCCAGCAGCGAAAAAATTCTCTCTCCCGCCGAAATGCTGTTCTGAGCCTGCGAATAAAATCTGGAAATATCCAGGATTGGTTCATATATCAATGTTGCATATCCGAAAAACGCTGCGAGCATACCTACCGTGATCTCCGGAGGAAATTTCACAGCCATGCTTCCGCCGTAAAAAATTATCAGTGCTGCAGCCACGCTTCCGCCGAATATAACAAGCGGCTGATACAGCGCAGAAAAATACGCCGACTTATAGGAAGATATTCTCATCTTGTCGCTTAAAGAATCAAACTCCCCCGATGCCCGGCTTTCCTGGACCATGCTCTTGTTCACTTCCACTCCGACTATGTGCTCATTGTAACTTGCAGTGATCTCGCTGTTGTATCTTCTGGATTCCCTGGAAAATTTCAGTATAAGTTTCCTTACCTTTATCGAAATTATCATGAGCACCGGGATTGTCAGTATTACTATCAGTGCAAGCTTTACATTATAAAGAAGCATTGCAGTAATGCAGAAAATTATCATGCCTGTCCCCCATACAAACTCAATAAATCCCCATGAGATGAGCTCTGTTACCTTTATCGTATCAGAAGTAATCCTTGTCATCAGCCAGCCGACAGCCGCTTTATCGTAAAATGAAAAAGTAAGCTCCTGTAATTTTTTGAACAGGTCCTGCCGTATGTCAAACATAACATACTCCTGTATCCTTCCCGCAAAGTTTATGAACATGAATACTGATCCTGACAATGCAGCTCCGAGCAGAAATATTATCGTTACATAATAAGCCAGCGTTCCGGTATCGGCATCTGCATGCGTTCCGTTCTGTATCATTATTTTATTTTTTTCAACTATCGGAACTATTGCTTTATCCAGCAGACTCAGCCATATCAATGGGAAAATTGCCTCCACCGCTGCCACACCCAGCACAAATACTATAAATCCGGCAAGCCATTTTTTGTATTTCAGACTGTATTTGAAAAGCCGTTTCAGAAAAGGATAAAGAGATCCTTCATTCCTGAACTGCCTGTCTCTTAACTTACTCATAAATAAATTTTTATAATTCTAAATTTTTAATTCTAAATTTTAACTGACTTCCGCATCAATCTCTTCTTCGATCGAAACCTGAATGTCAAGGATCTTTTTATAAAAGCCGTTGTTCTTTACAAGTTCTTCATGCGTTCCCTCTTCCAGGATATTTCCTTTGTCAAGTACAATTATCCTGTCACAATCCTGAATAGACGTTATCCTGTGAGCAATGATGAATGTTGTCTTACCCTTCATCAGTTTTCTTAGCTTCCGCTGAATTTCAAATTCAGTTTCCGAATCAATCGCTGAAGTGGAATCATCAAGTATTAGTATATCCGGATCCTTCAGAAGAGTTCTTGCTATAGTCACTCGCTGTTTCTGACCTCCGGAAAGCGTTACTCCTTTTTCACCTACTATTGTCTCATAGGAATCAGGAAAAACTTCCGTGATAATGTCATGTATCCTGGCTGCGCCTGCCGCTTCCACTACTTCATCAATATGCGAATCCGGCTTTGCATAGGAAATATTATCCTTTATGGAAGTAGAGAACAGAAACGGTTTCTGCAGCACCACACCGAACCTGCTTCTCAGATATTCCTTTGAATATTTGACTGAATCAATTCCGTCAATGAGTATCTTTCCTGAATCCGGATCAAAGAATCTCAGCAAAAGAGAAATTATTGTTGTCTTGCCGGCTCCCGTAGGTCCGAGCAGCGCGATCTTCTCACCTGCTTTCACTTTGAAACTGATCTCATTCAGGACTCTTTTCTTTTCGCTTCCTTCGTAATTAAATGAAACGTCCCTGAATTCAATGTCTCCTTTCAGCTTTTCTTCCGAAAAGCTTTTTCCCTCATAATTTTCCTGTTCCGTTTCCAGAATTGAGAATATTCTGTTGATTGCCACAGTCGCCATTCCCATATCGCTGACAAGCTGTCCGAGCCTTCTCATCGGCCACGTGACCAGCATTGAATACGTGTAAAAAGCAGTGTATTCACCGACAGTAAGCTGATTGTTCAGAGTCAGATATCCACCGAAGAAAATTGATATAGCTATCTGGGTATGCACAAGGAAATCTGATGACGGCCAGTAGATCCTGTGCAGCTTGTTAAGCTTCAATCCCCACTTTCTCTTTTCGATATTCTGTTTAGTGAATTTATCAATTTCAAAATTCTCCTTTGCAAATGCCTTTACCACCCTTATGCCGGAAAGATTTTCCTGAACAATTACGGCAAGCTTATCCTGACGCTTCTCATGCTCAGTCCATATCTCACTTTCTTTTTTGAAAAACAATATTGTTCCAATGAGTATTACAGGGACAAAGATCACAGATACAAAAGCATAAGTTAGATTTATTGATGACATCATGATAAACGCTCCTGTGAATAATGCCATCATTCTTATTACTTCCACTACCTGTGTAGCCGCGAATTTCCTGAGAGTCTCTACATCACCCGTGCATCTCTGCACAAGTTCTCCTGTAGGTGTCTTAGAATGATAGGCAAGCGGAAGCGCCTGTATGTGTGAAAAAAGTCTCAGACGTAAATTCTTAGTCGCTTTCTCAGTGGATGAAGCTGTAATTGCGCTTGAGGAAAATGAGAATAATCCTCTTAGCAGTGAAATTATAAGAAATATTATACCCAGTGAAACCAGTATTATCCCCGGACTCTCAATTTTGAATTCCGGCAGCACTGAATACAGAAAAACTGTCAGCGCATCATCCGGTACATAAAGGATTTTCCCGCCGGACTGATAGTAAACAATAACCTTGTCAACCGTTACCTGCAGGATCTTCGGTTCAAGCATTCTTATAAAAGTCGCCAGTATCAGAAGAATTCCCGATAGCATGTAATACCACCTCCATCTTCCGAGTATCTGAAATAATCTTTTTAAATTGTTCATTCTGTATTTATCTTAAAAATTTTATGAGTGTAAAAAAAAACCGCGGATACTTTTGATATCCGCGGTTTAATAAAAACTTTTTTTGCTTCAGAGGCTATTCTATGTGCCTCCGGCTGAACCACGGACTTTTTTGCGCATCCACCATGCTGAAAATGGGTGCTATAAACCATGTAACTGATATGTAAGTATTTTTTTTCAACATTTTATTTATTAATTAACACCCTTCTGGATTTGATTTATAAATTCCGTGATTTATGTCTACAAAATTACGAATGTTAATTTTAAAAAGCAACCTTTGTAAAATAAATTTTTTGATTTTGATCTGTTTATTTTAAACTGAAAATAAACTGCCGGCGAAGATTTTATTAAAAACCACGTTGGAAATTTGAATTCAAAAAGCTTCAGCTGTTATTCAGTCAAGCGATCTGTTCCATTTGACCGTTGAAATATCTGAAGGATCGCTCCATTCGAATTTAATTTTAATTTCATCTCCTGTATTGAATTTTCTTCTGCGCGTTCTCAGGATTGGTATGTTCCAGTGTGTCTCAGTCTTCAGCGGATTAGTGTCAATCTGTATTTCTTCATCAAAAATTATCTTGAAATAAAAACAAATGCCGTCGCATATTCCTTCTTCCGTTATTTCTTTGGAGAAACTGAATTTCAACGGGATATCGCTTTTATTCATTTTCTCAAGATCAAAGTACAGAATTTTTTCCGGCTCGCATAAAAATCTTTCCACTGCAAATGGTCTTACGGAAAGTATTCCGTAACGCGAATCATCACTGCTCTTAAGTTCTTCAAAACAGTCATAGTTTATTCCGTGAATATCCTGCTCCCATATAAAAGGAACTGATGAAAATTCTTTAAGCTTTACCGGCGCCAGATATACTTCAAATTTACCGGGAATAATCTTACCGCCCTCTTTCAGCAGTCTGTCCCGCAGGTCAGATATATTCTCAGTCATCATCTCATCAAAAAGAAAAGCTCCGATCTGTTCGTGAATAATAACGTCCGCTTTTTCAGTTATGTTAAAATTCCTGCTGTTTGTATTTATAAAATCAATGTTTCCGATTTTATTATGAAGGGCTATCTTTTCAGCGGATTTTATTATGTCTCCGTGATCAATAGCAAAAATTTTACGTGGGGAGGATTTTGCTGCAAAGAAAGAGAGTATGCCTGTTCCCGTTCCAAGATCAATTACTATATCACCTTCTTTCACATATTTATTGATTCCTTTATGATAAGCATCCATCCTTATCCTGTCGCCAATCATTTTTTCCTGTTCCTGAAAATTCCCGAAGAAATTTTTATTGGCTACGGAATAATAAATGCTGCTTAATGACTTGCTCGATTTTACCTTGCTGTAAAGACTGCTTAGAATATTAAGAAAAAATTTTCTCATCTGTTTTGGAAATTAAATTCAGAAGGTTTAATCAGTTTATTAACTTTGAGAATCCTGTTACTTAAGCTAATCCTTTCTTTTTTTCTATTGCTTTCTTGTATAACACTGTATATTCTTTTGCCGAATGTTTCCATGAAAAATCTTCTTTCATCCCTCTGAGCATTATTTCCCTCCAAGTCTTTTTATCACTGTAGGTATCAAGCGCTCTTACAACTGTATCATACAAAGCATACGGCGACTGGGCATCAAAGGAAAATCCGTTACCGGCTTTTCCGTATTCATGAAAATCCCTTACGGTATCTGCAAGACCTCCGGTTTTTCTTACCACCGGAACTGTCCCGTAATTAAGACTGTACATCTGATTCAGCCCGCACGGCTCGTATACTGACGGCATCAGGAAAATATCGCTTCCCGCAGTTATGTAATGAGCTAATCTGTTATTGTATCCGATGTATGCGTTTACTTTATGAGGGAAACTGAATGTGAGCTTTTCAAAAAAGTCCTCCATTCTTTCTTCACCGCTTCCCAGGACTATAAGCTTCAGCGGAAGATTAAGCAGATCATTTATTACAGGCACGAGAAGTTCTAGTCCCTTCTGTGCTGCAAATCTCGATATAATACCGATCACTGGAACTTCCTCGTCAAATTCAAGCTCGGCTTCCTTAAGTAATTCCTTTTTACACTTTAACTTATTTTCGATTTCTTTTCTGCTGTAGTGATAAGGAATGTATTTGTCTTTCTTTGGATTCCAGATATTAGTATCAATTCCGTTAAGGACGCCGTAAAGATCATCTTTTCTGACCTGGAGTACATTCTCAAGACCTGCACCGAATTCAGATGTCTGTATCTCCCTGGAATAAGTCGGACTGACAGTTGAGACAATCTCCGAATAAAGTATTCCGCATTTCAGGAAACAAAAAGCACCGTCAAGTTCATATGGTCCGCCGTTGTAATAATCATTATATGATAAGCCGGCATTATAAACAGATCTCTCTGAAAATCTGCCCTGATATCCGATATTGTGAATTGATAAAAAAACTGAGGTATTTTCAAAAAGTTTATCCCATTTGTATGTCGTTTTGAGAAACACTGGGATCAGACCGGTCTGCCAGTCATTGCAGTGAATCACATCCGGAGCCCATTTCAGTCTCTGAAGCGTTTCAATCACTGCCATCTGAAACAGAATAAATCTCTCATCTTCATCAGGATCATTAGTGTAAGGCATCTCTCTGTGAAAGTAAACGGGACAGTCAATGAAATATACTTCGATCTTCGTTCCGGGGAGTTTACCGTTCCATATCCTGAATGATACATCCTTGTCACCTATTTTCAAGGCAATGTCTCCGAATTCATCCAGACACTTTATGTCATATTCAAGTGTCTTTATCCCTTTGTATAAAGGAATTATTATCCTGACGTCATTCTTCTCTCTGCTTTTTTTTCTGTTATTTTCTTCGGAAATGCTTTTCGGGAGAGAACCTATTACATCCCCTAGTCCTCCGGTTTTAACAAACGGATAGCATTCCGATGCTGCAAAACATATTTTCAATATTTCTCTGTTTTAATTTAATTTGAAAAAAATTTTATCCGGAATAATTAAGTTTATTCCGGATACAGAACCGTATTTAAAAAAAATTAAAACTTTGTTTCAATTATATAAGGTACCATCTTTCTCCACGTCGGCCAGTCATGCGGAACGTCAAGTCCCCATAATTCCAAGTCATGCGGTACGTTCTTCCTGTTCAGAATTTCTGATATTCTGACTGATGCTTCAGGGTTTTCGTAATTTCCCTGTCCGGTCAGAATATGTATATGATCGCTCTTTCTCATTTCATTCAGAATGTTCTCGTCTTCAATGTTAGGGAGATAATGCATAGGCGAATTAAAGTAGCATGTCTGGTCAAAATATCCTTTTGAATAATCTGAAAGATCATATGATCCGCTCATTGCTATTGTTCCTGCAAAAAGATCAGGTCTTCTGAAGAAAAGATTGGCGCAGTGAAGCGCTCCGAGTGAAGCTCCGCAGGTAATCACGGGAACTTCTCCGTTGCAGTCTTCAAATATAAACGGAACAACCTCATCCGTTACATAATCATTGAACTGCTGATGTCTTACCGCTTTATCATATGGATTCATTTTATCGTTAAGCCAGCTTTCGTTGTTGATGCTGTTGATGGAATATACTTTTACTTTGCCTGCATTGATATAAGGCTCGATCGCGTCTATCAGCTGAAATCTTTCATACTCAAGAAAATCCGCAGCTGCCGTCGGAAAAAGCAGTAAGGCAAATCCATAATCGCCGTATTTGACAATATCCATTTCTTTGTTAAGATTAGGACTGTAATGTTTCGATATCTCTCTCTTCATTTATTATTATTTTTGTGTTTAGGAAAAATTCAGGTTAATATGTAAGATACTGAATTCAGATATAAATTATAAGTCGGAATTTGAAGCAAAATGGGAAAGCAGAATTAAAAGAAGAATGTCATCCTGAAGATATTAATTCAGAATGACACCTGATTTTGAATTTTGTAAAACTGTAAACGGCATTCATGAAATTACACATATTCACTGCCGAATTCGTTTATTATTTTACATAAAATATCGCGGAATTTTTCAGATTAACCGATCAGAATGGCAGATCATTTCCCGAATCAGAATCAGCGCGCATCTCAGGATATTCATCAGCAGACTGCTGACCGCCTTCGGATTTCTGGATCTTCCATGCCTGCAGACTTGTAAAATAGGTTTTCTCCCCTTCTTTATTTGTCCACGGTCTTCCTTTCAGATCAAACTGAATGTCAATTACATCCCCTTTTGAAAATCCGTCCAGGAAATCACAGTTGTTCTGGGCTAGCTCGAACTTTACATACTGCGGATATTCAGGATTCGTTGCATATTCAACAACAAATTCTCTTTTTTTGAATTTTTCAGTGATCTGTTTTGTATCGTAAATCTCAATTAACTTTCCGGTAATGTTCATTTTATATTTTTGTATTTTGAATTATAAATCCTGTCTAAGGCGGATTTCCCTAAATTAAATTTATCGGATTAAACTGACAAGTCAATACACCTTTCATTTTCAAAAGATTCGATAATCAACGGAAAATATATAAATAAAAAATGGAGCAGATGCAATCTGCTCCATTCTGCATATCAGCTCCTTTAATTACCTCTGAATTACATGTTTTTCTTTTCAGTTTTCTTTTCAGTTTTCTTTTCAGTTTTTTTCCCGGCGGATGAGTCATCAAAATATTTGCTTTTAACTTCTCTGTCTTCAGCAATATTTTCGTAAAAACTCTGTCTGCTTTTTTTCTCCTTACTGAATAGATTATTTATTCCTTCATAATTTTTTTTAAAGTAAATATGATTTTGAATAGAAATTGAATCTGCAAATTTTTCTACATCCTGATCGGTGCCTATGTAAGTAAAAGTCCAGTTTTTCTTTTTCAGTTCTTCTATCAGATTCTTTATGTCTTTTCCGCTGAACTCCCTCGAGGCATTCTCAAGACCGTCAGTCAGGATTGTCACTAGAATGTTTGAAGTTTCATCATTGTTCAGAAATTGCCTCAGCTCACTTATGGATGTTCCCATTGCATCAAATAAAGGTGTCGAAGAGTTTGGTCTGTATAATCTTTCGTCTAATTCAGAAAGCAATTTTACTTCCGATCGGTCATGGATTTTTTTAATTCCTGTGGAATTGAAAGTTATAAACGTCACGTACTGTTTCAGTTCAGGATGCTGAATTTCGGAATTCCTGATCGTCTGTACGACTTCATTAAACCCTGATATGATCGGCTCTATTACAGACTGCATCGAACCGCTCTCATCAAGTATGATAAGGTTATAAATTTTTTTCTTTTCCATAATTATTTGTTTTTAATTTTAATGAAATAGTTTTTTAGTTTCTTCCGAACTTTAATACTTCATCGTATATCTCACGCTTCAGATCAGTGTCTATATCAGCATCAAAGCAAAGCCACTGAATATAATGTCTGTCCATTCTGTAAACTGTCAGCAGATCATAGCCTTTGAACTTTCCGAAATTCAATATTGCTCTGCCGTGTCTGTCCCTTAATATCTTCTGACTCCTGATGTTTTCATTCAGAGCAACAAAATGTACCGGCTTTTTATCGTAATTCAGTTCAAACCCTGTGAGCATATCCGAGCTGAATCTTTTTTCAGTTCCGGCACCGACTCCTTTGTGGATTTTCGGATTTATTTTTTCCGTTTCGTTCATGAATTCTTCCGCAGCTCTGACGCTCTCTTCGTATGAGATATCCTGACTGTTTATATCAGCTTTAAGCAATTCTATTGCCGTACTTTTTAAAAGCTTCGGAAAATATTCCCTGAAGATTTCAGCCCTGTTGAATATCTCAACGCTGATAAGCCGGTTACCGGAAAACACCGCCATTCCGTTTGAACCTTCGGTATAAGTTAAATTTCCCGTGAGTTCCAGAAGTTCTTTTTCCTTTTTTGAAAAAAGTTCGTTCAGATCAGAAGATGCAGACCTGCTATCTAAAGTATCTTCATAACATCTCACTTCATTCCAGATCTCAGACTGATCTGCGTATGCTTTTCCGCTTTCAAAAAGATTTTCTTCCACTTTCTTCATCTTCTCTATTCTGATATCGCGGGGCATATAACTTTTACTGTGACTGAAATCTTTTTTTCTGTATCTCCATCTTCCCGCTTCCACACAGCTCACGGGTATTTCTGTAACGGTATGGGGAGCTATGAATACTGACGTATTCAGCACTCGGTTCTGTTTTGCGCCTTCCAGTATATCCCCGTCCGAAATGAAGATGAAATGATCCGAATCATTTACAAGACTCAGATTGTTGACGCTTCCGGATTCGCTTACTTCCCTTATTGAAACATTTTTATTCCTCAGCGCTTCAGACAGCGGAATGTATTCCAGAGTATCGGCGAATCCTGTTCTGAACTGCAGCAGACTGATCGCGCCCTGCTTCTGCAGGGTAAAGTTTAGGTAGTTGAAATTTGCTCCTTTCATTCTATGTATTTAAATTAATGTATAAAGCAGGACAATTGAAGTCCGGGTTTAAAAGTATTACCGGATCGCTCGCTTTGTTTTCTGCCTTTACTTATATATACAGCTTATTTAATGAAATTTGGCGAGCTGGCGGAAATTATTTTTAAAAATTTTTAGAATATTCAGTTTCCTGTAAGAAAACCGATAAAAGAATTTAAAAACAGCTGAAAGATTTTTATGTTAAATGTATTGGAAATGGGAGCCGGGATAGAATTGAAACTTCAAATTTCAAATCGTATAGCTGAAAATGTTATTATGTATCTGATGGGAATTTTAAACCGGAATGAAAATGAATCTATTCTTCTAAATCATAAATTTTGTTTATCATAACTAGTTTCTCCTTGTTTAAAAGTTTAATAAATTTCTCAAGACCTGAATATTGATAAAATGGTTTTTGAAAATCATACATACTCTCTATTTCAGAGATTATTAATTCTTTATGAATATCAGATACTTTACGATAAATGTAATTTTCATTTATTTTGTCTTTATTTATACTTACAGCCTTTCTCTGAATCCTTCTGAAGATATCCCATCCTTTTTGATTAGTGACGCCGGCAATTTTACTTGCTTCGGCAATTAGTTTTATGTCACTTCGTTCGCATACCTGATAAACAGCGTTGAAGAATTTGGCTTCTTCCTTACTTAGTTCAATTCTCAGACTGTTAATAAACTCCAGAGCAATACGGTTTTTCTCTTTCTCTTCAATAGTAACCGTGTCATTGTCAGTAATATTCTCTTCATCCCCGAGCAGTGTCAGCAGAAAATTTTCTTTTGAGGATTTAAGGAAATTTATTAACCTGCATTTTAAGATCAGTCTGCAGTATGCTTCAAACGAACCCTTCTCCTCAATGAAATTTTCTAAAGCTGAAATCACGGAATCATTTACGATCTCTTCAAGATCTTCATATGAAATTTTTTTGAATCTTCTGCCGTAAAGCAGAAGAGATTCTCTGAATCTGAGGAATTCGGGATATTTTAAAAGGATTTCTTCTTTCATATTTCTCTTCTTTAAAATTTTTCAATGAAGCGAATTTCAGCTTCAGTCTTTTAACTCTGCAAATTTTACACTTTCAATATCATCAATATAGTAATCTTTTTCCTTTCCGGCAACTGTTTTTTTCGAAAGATATGTATATATTGCGGGAACAATGAATAATGTAAGAAATGTAGAGAATATCAGTCCGCCTACCACTGCAATTCCAAGCGATGTTCTGCTTCCCGCTCCGACACCGATTGCTATAGGCAGTATTCCAAGTATTGTTGTCAGACTCGTCATTATGATCGGTCTGAATCTCGATACTGCTGCGCCTTTGACAGCTTCGAGGACATCCAATCCCTGCTCTTTTCTCTGATTTGCAAATTCCACAATGAGTATTGCGTTCTTTGTCACAAGTCCGACGAGCATTATTATTCCGATCTGTGAAAAGATGTTCAGCGTCATGTCAAAAAGCCACAGGGAAAGCAGTGCTCCGGTAAGAGCCAGCGGAACCGTAAGAAGGATTATGAATGGATCTATGAAACTTTCGAACTGCGCCGAGAGCACAAGGAATATTATTATAAGAGCAAATACAAATGTAAAAAGAAGACTTGAAGAACTCTCAGCAAAATCCTTTGATTCGCCTGCCAGCGAAGTCGAAAATGTATTGTCAATATATTTTGCCGAGATTTTGTCCATCTCTGCAATTGCATCGCCGAGAGCTACTCCGGGAGCGAGTCCGCCGCCGATCGTGGCGGATACATATCTGTTGTATCTTAATCTCGAAGTCGGACTTATGTTTTCTTCAACCGCAACAAGATTGTCAAGCTGGACAAGATCCCCTTTGTTGTTTCTTACAAACAGATAATTAAGATCATACGGATCGTCCCTGAATTCCCTGTTCACCTGTGCTATTACCTGATACTGTTTTCCGTTTTTGATAAAGTAACTGATCTGCTGACCGCCGAGCGCTGTCTGAAGCGTTCTGGCAATATCCCTTGTCGAGACTCCGACAGATGAAGCCTTTTCCCTGTTGATCGTAACTGTTAGTTCAGGTTTGTTTACTTTAATGTCAGCATCCACAAACTGCAGCTTTGGACTCTTCTTCGCTTCATCAAGTATCTTCGGAAGCACTTCCATCAGTCTGTCAAAATTCGGCGCCTGAATTACATACTGCAGCGGCTGTCTTCCGAATCTCGAACCGATAGTAGGAGGCATCGTGGGAAATCCTCTTATGCCTGTGAATGAATTCAGATCCCTCGCAAGATTTTTGTAGATCTGCTGCTGTGTTCTCTGTCTCTCTTCCGGAGGAACAAGAAAAAGATTCACTATGCCAACATTTGTCGGACCGGGAGATGAAAAGCTCGGAGCTATAATAGTAATAGGACTGGTGGCTTCGGGAATTGAATCCATTGTGTACTGCGTCAGTTCGTCAAGATACTTCTCAGTGTATTCAAATGTTGAACCTTCCGGACCAAGCGCCTGTATTCTGAGATTTGATCTGTCTTCCAGCGGAGCAAGTTCGGTCTGAAGATTTACTTTAAGAAAATAAATTGCTACACCCATTCCAATAATAAGCACAAATGAAATCCATCTTACTTTCATAAATGCAAAAAGCATTCTCTGATAAATTTTTACCATACCGCTGAAGAACGGTTCGGTTGCATTGTAGAAATGATTTGACTTGTCGTGCTTCTTCAGAAGTCTTGAAGAAAGCATCGGCGTCAGTGTGAGCGCGACAAATGCGGAAACAATTACAGTGGAAGCCACAACTACTCCGAATTCCCTGAATAGTTTTCCCACAAGTCCTTCAAGAAATAGTATGGGAAGAAACACCGCTGCAAGTGTGATCGTCGTCGAGATGATTGCAAAATAAATTTCCTTTGAACCCTTTATTGCAGCCTGGATCGGAGTCATACCCTCCTCTATCTTTGTGTAAATATTTTCAAGAACTACAATTGCATCATCAACCACTAAACCGATGGCAAGTATTACTGCGACAAGCGTCAGTACGTTTATTGAATATCCCACCAGATACATTACGAAAAATCCGGAAATGATAGAGACCGGAATCGCAAGCACAGGAATGAGAGTTGATCTCCAGTCGCGCAGGAAAAGGAATATTATAATAAGTACAAGTATGAATGCGATAATGATCGTCTCTTCCACTTCTTTGATTGTCGATCTTACAAAAGTCGAAAAATCAAATCCGACTTCCATTCTGTATTCAGGAGGAATTTCCTGCTTCAGTATTTCGAATCTTCTTTTGAACTCATCGGAAATTGAAATTATATTTGCTCCGGGGATTGCCTGCACTGAAATTCCGATCCCGTTTATCCCGCCTCTTTTTACTGCTGTTCTCTCATTCTCGGCTCCGATCACAGCGTAACCGATATCCTTTAACTTTACTGTTTTATCCCCGTCCTGTTTTATGATCAGCTCGTTGAATTCGTTTTCATCTGTGAATCTTCCAAGAGTCCTAACAGATAATTCCGTATTATCGCCTTCAATTCTGCCTGAAGGAAGCTCGACGTTTTCACGGTCAAGAGCATTCTGCACGTCCAGCGGTGTAAGTTTGTAAGCCGCGAGCCGCTGCGGATCAAGCCAGAGACGCATCGAATATTTTTTCTCCCCGAATATGTTTACTCCGCTCACTCCTTCAATGGTCTGAATTCTTTCCTTTACTACATTGGTTGCATAGTCGCTGACTTCAAGAATGCTTTTTGTATCGCTCTGCAGGAACATAAATATTATCGGAGTTGCATCAGCATCAGCTTTCTGAACTATGGGATTATCAATATCACTCGGAAGATTTCTCTGCGCTCTGGAGACTCTGTCCCTGACATCATTCGCAGCATCTTCAAGGTTTCTGCTCAGTTCGAATTCAAGAGTAATAATGCTTGACTGCTCCCTGCTCTGTGAAGTAAGTGTCTTTATTCCTTCTATACCGTTTAGCGACTGCTCAAGCGGCTCCGTGATCTGAGATTCAATGACATCGGAGTTTGCTCCCGGATAGACAGTCGTAACCGTAACGATGGGAGGATCAACGCTGGGATATTCCCTTACTTCAAGATAAACAAGAGAAACAAGCCCGAGTATCATGAGGATCATCGACATCACAATTGCAAGGACAGGTCTGTTTATAGAAGTATTTGATAAAGACATTGTATTCTAAAATTTGAAAATAATTTTACAGATTCATGGATTACCGGGATTCGAACTTGTCAATTTTTACAGGAGCTCCGTCTTTGAGGCGGAGTATGTTTGTTGTCAGCAGAGTATCACCCGGCTGAATTCCGGAAACTATCTGGATCTGATCTTCAGTTCTGAGACCGGTCTGAACATCAACGAGCTTTGCAGTTCCGTTTTTTAGAACAAATACATCGTGACCTTTTAATTTCGGTATCAGCGCCTGCGTAGGTATGAGCATTGCATCATCTATGCTGTTAAGCCTCAGCTCAACATTTGCAAAAGTCCCGGGAATTAATTTTCTGCCGGGATTCTGACAGACGGCTCTCACAGTCAGTGTTCTTGTATTTCCGTCCAGCTTCGGTTCGAATGCGCTGATCGTTCCGCTGAAATCATCATCATTTCCTTCAACTCTGAATGTAATGCCCTGACCGGTTTTAAATCCGCTTATGTATTTTTCAGGAACGGAGAAATCAAGCTTTACTCTGCCTATATCCTGTATGCTAGCGAGAATCACACCGGGAGTTACATAACTTCCGGCGCTTACCTGTTTGAATCCGATTATTCCCGAGAATGGAGCCGTAATATTTGTCTTGTCTATCTGAATATTGAGAATATCTATTTCAGCGTTAATTCTGTCAAATTCGTTCAGGACATTATCATATTCCTCAACAGTTGAAAGATTTTTTTCATAAAGCTCTTTTGACCTGCTGAGATTCTTCTCAATCAGCTCCAGCTGTATGTTAAGCTTATTGAGCTGAGCTTCCAGGTCCGAATCATCCAGCTTAAAAAGGAGTTTGCCTTTAGGTACAAAAGAACCTTCCCTGAAATAAATGCCCGTAATTTTTTTTGAAAGCTCGCTTCTTAGATCCACCTCTTCGTTGGCGACTACAGACCCGACCACTTTTATTGAATTATCCAGCTCAGAAGACCTGACTATAAAACCGTTTGCAGGGACAGGCGCATTCTTCATGTCCGGCTGAGAATTTCCTGATGCATCCTGTTTACTGCCTGAAAGTATTTTCGGTAAAATAAACGCCGCAGCAATAAGGAATATTACAGCGGCTATGGAAATGTATTTGATTTTTTTGCTCAAAGATTGTGTGTAAATTTTTTTATATAATACTTTATTAAATTTTCAAAATAAATGTAATACAAGTCTGAGTTTTTATAAATTTTTTCAATACTGTCCAAATTAATTTTTAATCATAAGAAATGCTTTAATATTTAAAATCTTTTAAACTTTTCGATATATTTTGTCAAACTATCCGCCTGTGAATTATTGCCGTTCAGAATTCGTGATAAATTGCGTCAATAAAATTTCCCTGTCCGAGAAATTTGCGCAGCAAATTTT
>JAFDZR010000046.1 GCA_018266875.1 Bacteroidota bacterium | reverse complement strand
CGGCAATTTATCACCAGTGGGCGAATTTTCTTTGCTTCTTTCTTTTGATCGTTCAAAAGAAAGAAGGTAAATCTGAGTATAATTGAAATTTACTCTATAATATTATACAACGTTTTGGACAGTATTGCTCCTAAGTCCATTCCATTTACTATTCTACATTTTATATGAAAGTTATAGTCCTTATTTTAAAAAACTGCTGACATCATCATAGTATTTACAATCGAATTTATATTTTAATTTAATTTGAAAGGATTTTAAAATGAAAACAACCACTACTTTTTTCCTGTCGTTAATCATAAGTCTATTTTTAGTATCGGTCACAGAAGCATCGGTTTACATCGATCAGGATTTTGAGAATCCAGTCTTTCCTCCGGCAGGATGGCAGGTGACGAATACAGCCGGTTACAATGTCGTCAGAACAACCTACTGCAGCGGATACGGAACAGGTGTGGCTTCAGCTGTCGTTGATTTTTATGATTATTCATCAGGTATATTTGATCTGATTACTCCTTCATTCTCTGCAGCATCGGGAACAGATTCGGTTAAATTCGATCACGCTTATGCGCCTGCATCAAATGAAAACGACAGGCTCGAGATTTATACTTCCACTGACAACGGTACAACGTGGACGCTCCTGATACAGCTGGCTGGCGGCGCTTCCGGACCTCTTCATACAGCAAGCGCAACCTTTGACCTGTTCGTACCCACAGCAGCACAGTGGGCGACTAAAAAATATTCGCTTCCGGCCGGAACTAACAGAATAAAATTTTCCAGCATCACGGCATTCGGGAATAATCTCTATCTCGATAATATCAGAATCGGAACTCCTTATACAACTGACGTCGGCATCAGCGCAATATCAGAACCTAAATGGGGCATATTGCCTTCGACTGTCTCACCAAAAGTACTTGTAAAAAATTACGGATCCACAGCTCAGACATTTCAGGTGGGATTAACAACTTCAGGTTATAACGGTACTCTGCCGGTAACTCTTATTCCCGGCGGATCACAGATACTAACATTTGGTCCTGTTACTTACACACAGGGAAATCATAGCTTAACAGCTTTCATTTCAGATGCAGCTGATGAAAACAGTCTGAATGATACATTGGTAAACAACCTTGTTGTTACAAATAATCTAAGAAATACCGCGCTTGAGTTCTGTACAGGAACCTGGTGCCAGTGGTGTCCGTGCGGAGAGGATCAGGTACACAATTTCAAAGCCGCGTATCCTAACTCTGTTGTGCTTGCTTATCATGGAGCAGGCAGTGATCCGTGGAGAACGTTCAACGGAAATTCCATAATGTCCCTTATGGGATTCAATGCTTATCCTTCCGGGTTGATCGACAGAAGGCTTGGTAACAACAACGGATGGGGTTCGTTCTTTTTTGACGGCGAATACAGATATTCAAGCAGTCCGGAAGCGCCGGTCAGCATAACTCCGGTCAGTGTTAATTACAATCAGACAACAGGTTCGCTGGACGTAAATCTAAACAGCGCAGCTCTTTTGAATTTAAACGGACAATATAAGGTATCTTATATCATTACAGAAGATAATCTTGTATATCCGCAGACAGGCAATTCATGGTGTCCCGGCAATTCCGCATGGGTACATGACTGGATCGTAAGAACGGTAATTAATACACCTTCAGGTGATCCGGTTAATTCCGGCGGCGTATGGAACAGCGGACAAATATATCCGCTCACCGTTTCTACGACAATTGATCCTTCATGGGTCGGCACAAACTGTGAATTCCATGTGATCATATTTAAGGAAAACGGCGGACTTACAACTTCGGAGATACAGCAGGCAATTACAATTCCGCTTGGAACAACGGGAATAAACCAGACAGGCACAGCAGTTCCGGAAAAATTCGCGCTGTCGCAGAATTATCCTAATCCGTTCAATCCCGTAACGAACATAAAATTTTCCGTTCCGGTCAGCGGTAATGTCTCTCTGAAGATTTACAACATTCTTGGGAAACTTGTTGAAATTTATGTGGACGGTTATCTTGATGCGGGAAATTACAATGCCGAAGTTGACGGAACCAATCTTTCAAGCGGGATTTATTTCTATACTCTTTCGGCAAAAGGTTTTACCGAAACAAAGAAGATGAATCTGATAAAATAATTTTAATTTTCAGAATTCCGGCTGTTGCCGGTCCCGGCTGGTGCAAGCTTACGAGACCGGCATCACAAATCCGGTGCAGTTAATTCTTCGCAGATAACCTTTTCTCGGTCAGGGGTTAGCAGACAAGATTTGAATTCAACAAGAATTATGTCAAAAAAAAATTTAAGTTTTTTAGACAAAAATCTAACACTTTGGATTTTTTTGGCAATGGCTGTTGGGGTTAGTATAGGTTATTTTGTTCCTGCTTTTCGGGATTTCATTCATTCGTTTAGTATAGGAACTACTAATTTTCCTATTGCCATTGGATTGATTTTAATGATGTATCCGCCTTTGGCAAAAGTGAATTATGTTTTCCTTCCTAAAGTTTTTAAAAATATAAAAATCTTATCCATTTCATTGGTTCTAAATTGGATTATTGGTCCTGTTTTGATGTTCGTTTTGGCGATTACTTTTTTACAGGATTATCCTGAATATATGGTCGGACTGATTTTAATTGGTCTTGCACGCTGTATTGCAATGGTTTTGGTTTGGAACGATCTTGCAGAAGGAAGCAGCGAATACGGTGCAGGATTAGTGGCAATGAACAGTATTTTTCAAGTGTTTGCCTACAGTTTTTACGCTTGGATTTTTATTACCCTTCTTCCTCCCTATTTTGGTTTTGAAGGAGCTATTGTAGATATTTCAATTGCCACCATTGCAGAAAGTGTAGCGATTTATCTTGGAATTCCTTTTGTACTTGGTATTTTAAGCCGTTTGATTTTGGTAAAAATAAAAGGCGGAGAATGGTACACAAATAAATTTATCCCGGCCATTTCGCCTCTGACTTTGATAGCATTATTATTCACGATTGTGGTAATGTTTTCATTAAAAGGCGAGTTGATAGTTGAAATACCATTTGATGTTCTGCTAATAGCCATTCCTTTACTTATATATTTTGCTTTAATGTTTCTCCTCGGGTTTTTCTTTACCAAAGCAACGGGTGGAGAATATGACAAAACCGTTTCGGTTGCTTTTACCGCAGCAGGAAATAATTTTGAATTAGCGATTGCAGTTGCCATAGCAGTCTTTGGAATAAATTCAGGACAAGCATTTGCCGGTGTAATCGGTCCTTTGGTGGAAGTTCCGGCTCTGATTTTGTTAGTAAAGGTTTCGTTTTGGCTAAAAAAGAAATATTACGGAATTGCCAGCGCATAAAGGAATACACTTTTGCAATCCGCACCAGCCAACCTGCAATCCAAATATTTTCCAGCCGTCGTTGCTCTTAACATTCAAAGTGAACGTGTCATAGAATCTTTGTATAGTAATGTGAAATTAATCTGAAATGTAGCCGAGTAACCAACCCATACACTGAAATTTCCAAAAGGATATCTTTGCAAAAAAAAGTTGATTGAAATGATATGTTGCTGTTACATATCTTAGCTACTTATGTATCCTGCCCTGAAATAAAATAATTACTTTGTTGTTCCTTCCTTATTTACAGGAAATGCATCTGAAAGTATTTCCCGTAAATCATCTTTCGAAAACTATCGAACCGTCCGATCTTCTGAAAGTACTGCCTGTGATAATATCAGAATATCCTTAGTAAAGTCGCCCCGAGAACTCGGGATGAATAATTGCCTAAATTCGTGAAAAATTGCGATAAAATTTCCAACTCAAAATTTGCTGCGCAAATTTCCCGACGTAACAAAAGCGTAAAACAAATCAAAAGGTCCGCTTCCGGAATGAAGAGATTTCCTGAGGGTGCTATATTCTGATTTAAATTGATATACTTAGCATCAACAGCAAACAGGTTTTCGGGTGCAAGCATAAATGTCCGTGGTCCGTCTCCCTGGGCTGAGATTTTACTGCCTGATGAACATATAAAAATGAATGCAGTTATAAGAAAAATTTTAGTAATCATTTTTTATTTGATATGATACAATTTTTTCAAGTGTTATTATTTGTTTTAACAAAATGAATCCACTAATGAAACTGAATCAAACTCCTTTATCAAAACATTATCCGAGACTTTAATAAAGATACTAACTTATTAAAAAATGACTGATTATTGTTTCATAAGCGCTATCTTCATCTCAGATTCGTGATCTGACACGTGCTCACCGCTGATATCTACAATTATTTTATTTATTCTGCCAGTAAATTTAAAAGGTGGTTTGTAATCAGGTACAACTGACGAGCCTGAATCAGACCCAACCAGCATCTGCGCTCCCTGTCCGAGTCTGATAGGTGTAGTTACAGGAAACTTCCCTTTCCCGACGACTTTCCCATCCACCATCAGAGATACATTTCCCGGAGTTCCTTTTCCATTCATCAGATCGGCTTTACCTGTGGGGGTAAACTCCATACTAAGGAAATGTTTTCCTTCAGGAATATTCTTTTCAGATTTCACATAGAAATAATCTATTGTCACATAATTATGTGCGAAACATAATTTTCCGTCCTTAACATAAAAAGTAATGCCTCCGTCATTTCCACCCATACTGAGTAACACTCCTTCAGCGCCGCTTTTTGGAATTTCAACTTCCGCTGTAATTGAATATTTGCGGTTGAGAATTCTCGGAGCTGCGTTTGCAGGGATTGCCTGAGTATTATTATAAAGCACATATCTGTTTCGCGGACCGGAAATCTTAGGTCTTTCCTCAGCGATCCTTTGAGTTCCTCTTCCGTCTACCGGCAGCACATTATATTTTCCGGCTTCATTATACCACATCGCTATCATTGAAATTAATCTTTCTCTTTCTTTATCAGCTAAATTCTTAGTCTCCGCAAAATCTTCCTTAAGATTATAAAGCTCCCAGCCTTTTGCATCGAGTTCGGTGAGAATTTTTTCATTAACAGGAGTTCCGAATTTTCTTCCGGATTCAGCGAAGGATGTTCCGGGCCACGGACATACAGCTCTCCAGCCGTTGTGATAGATCGAGCGGTGTCCTATCATTTCAAAATACTGTGTAATGTGTTTGTCCGGTTCATTTTCATTATCAAAAGTACTTACAAGACTCACTCCTTCAATTGGAGACTGTGTAATCCCTTTTATGGCAGATGGAGGTTCAATGCCAAGAGCATCCAGTACAGTCGGCACCATATCAATTGCATGAGCATATTGTGCCCTGATATTTTTCTTTGATTTGATTCCCTTTGGCCAGTGAATAATAAACGGATCACTTACGCCGCCTCTGTAAGTTTCCCTTTTCCATCTCCTGAATGGAGTATTTCCCGCATAGGTCCATCCCCACGGAAAATGATTAAAACATTCCGGTCCTCCGATATCATTGAGCTTTTCATAAATTTCATCCACAGTATCGGGAAGATTATTGAAGAATCTGCATTCATTGACGGAACCAGTCGGTCCGCCTTCTGCACTCGATCCGTTATCTGAAATTAACATCACAAGTGTATTATCATATTCACCGATCTCTTTAAGGAAATTCATTAGCTCTCCTATATAATGATCTGTATGTTCAAGAAATCCCGCAAAGACTTCCATCATTCTCGCAAATACTTTTTTTTCTTTTGATGAAAGTTTATTCCAGTCCTGAACATCAGGATCGTGTCTTGAAAGAACAGAATTCTCAGGAATTATACCAAGCTTTTTCTGCTTTTCAAAAACTTCTTTTCTGTATACGTCCCAACCCTTATCAAACTTTCCTTTGTATTTGTCAGCCCATTCCTTTGGAACGTGATGAGGAGAATGCATTGCACCTGGCGCAAAATACAGGTAAAATGGTTTTGTAGGAGCGATTTGTTTAGAATCAGCTATCATGGACTTTGCCTGGTCGACAAGATCGGGAGTAAGATGATAACCTTCTTCAGGAGTTTTTTTCGGCTCGGTCTGTGTATTATCCCTTACAAGTTCAGGAAAATACTGATGAGTATCACCTCCGAGAAATCCATAATATCTCTCGAATCCTCTTCCCAGCGGCCAGCGGTCATACGGACCGGCAGCAGACATGGTCTCTTCCGGAGCAAGGTGCCATTTTCCTACACAGTAAGTATTGTATCCTTTATCTTTAAGGATTTCTGCTAATGTTCCGTTTTCAAAAGGCATGTAACCGTCATACCCGGGATATCCTGTAGAACCGTTTGTAAGACAACCTACATGATTTGAATGGTGATTTCTTCCGGTTAATATGCAGGATCTTGTAGGTGAACAAAGAGCTGTTGTATGCATATTACTATACAACAAACCCTTTGCTGCAAGTTTATCTATGTTCGGAGTCCTGATCGGACTGCCGTAACAGCCGAGATGTCCGAAACCGGTATCATCAAGAACTATAAACATTACATTAGGCGATCCGTCTTTTGCGCGGATTATTTCCGGCCATGCAGGCTGTGACTGATCATAGGTTCTTCCTATTACACCCGGAAAGCTCTGTCCGGATTTGTATTCCGTTAGTGGAGGCGGCATATTAATTTTGTAATTTTTGATTTATTAAAAATGTATTTAAGATTTACAATAATAAAAGGGAATTTAAATGATATGAATAATATGAATAATATGAATAATATGAATGATATGAATGATATGAATGATATGAATGATATGAATGATATGAATGATATGAATGATATGAATGATATGACCGATTAGAATTCATTTCAACATTAACCTGGATTGGAAAATTATCAGAATCAAATTAGTAAAATCCAAATTTAAATCCTATCAATTAAAAGTGATATGTCTGAAAACATTAAATCATTGAATTTTTTACAGCATTAATTATTGTTCAGAAGATAATGTTTTTTGAAGTGAATGCTAAAATGAATTTATTCCCGGAAATACAAAATAACTCCCGGAACAAACCGATGGGATTTTATTGAATTAAAATCCCATCAGTTAATAACAAAGCAGATTGGTTTCTAAGGAGTTATCTTTACCACAAAATTAAATCCGTTGTTGTCAGCATATACACCGTCGGTAAGATCAGTAATGTTATCCCCGTTCAGATCAGTCGGAATATATCCTGAAGCAAAATTTAATCCGTCGTTGTCAATTAAACTTCCGTCTGTAATATCAACTACTTCGTCCTGGTTTACATCTCCGCTGTAAATTCCGAAGCGCAGAGGAGAAGTATCAATATTTATCATGTTGTTTCCGTAAGCTGATGACTGAGAATTTACAAACTTGTACGTACCCTGATGTGAAAACGGATTGAAGACAACTTCACCGGAACTCCAGACACCAATTGAATTTCTGTGAACCGCCTCAATGTAATACGGAACTGCTCCAAATGCATTATTGAATTTAACATATGAAAGATTATTTTGCGGCAGATAAAATTTCTTAGTCTCAATCACATTATAAGGTGAACTGAAATTTCTGAGTTTATACGTTATCGTATCTCTTACAGTATTGTTTGTCAAAGGATTATACAGCGCTTCCACCAGCAAACTCGTTTCCAGTATATTTTCCGCTTCGGTTTTATTATTGAATTGAATCCCCCATCCGTAAAGTCTTCCTGTATCAACGCCCGTATCATCAAATACTGTAAGTTTCCATATTCCTTTTGTATTTCCTGTGAATGCGGAATTCAGATTTACATTTCCCCTAATTGACGGAGAGAATGAAGTAAAATCATTTGAATATGGAATATCTCCCTGATCATCAAAGACAGTTATAAGATTTTCATCTTCACCTGCATTGTAACTTTGATTGAACAGAAGAGCATACTGACTGTTGGGAGCTTCAAGTAAAATTCTTATATTGCTTAATTCCTGATGATTCAAAGCAACAAAAATATTAATATCCGTGATCGGAGTATTTTCGAAAATTTCAATTTCATCCGTAGTAATTCCGTTATCGCCTGAGAACGGAACTCTCAGATCTGTTTTTCTCAAATTAAAGGATTTCTGGAAATTATCTGCATCTTTCCTGAGACATGGTGATACGGGCTGCAGAGGATTGGAAGCCGGATGGGAAAAAGCAGCATTGTTCCTGAAGTTAAGTTTTGTTCCCTGTCCTGAATTTGAAAGACTAAGTCCGTCAAGATTATAGACAACATCGTCATTGATATTTTCATTTGACTTATCAATTGATCTGAACAGGTTTTCAGCAATCTCAGATTGAGATTTTTCACCTTCTGTAATCCTGACTTCATCAATGAATCCGTCAAAATCAGGAAGAGAAACCGATCCGCCGATATAAAGCGAATCCGGAGAACTTGAAATAAGTCCAATGTTATTTACATCTTCAGTAATTTTTATTCCGTTAAGATAAAAAAAGTATTTGCCTGTAATCCCGGAATATGTAAAAGCAACATGCGACCATTTATTAATTCCGATTGTATCGTTCGACAGAAAATTTAAATTCTGCTTTATTCCGGCATACAGTTTTCTGTCCTGTATTCCCAGTCTGAAATTAGTTACCGAACCGTTTTCAGTTCCTTTATGAATAATTATTGAATTAGATGTTGTTCTGGGATAAATCCATGCTTCGATAGTTACAAACTGAATCGGGGATAAAGCTGTATTGGATGAAGCTGCGAGATAATCATTGACACCGTCAAATTCAGCGGATTCATTATAAGTAATAATTTCCGATAATTTATTGCTCATATCAAATGATGATAAATTTCTTGCATAGCCATTATTCCCTGTTCCGCTGTAATCGAGAACAGAAAATACGGGGGAAGTGGATTCTTCTTTCTGAAATGTCAGTGATAACACCAAACCGCTGTAAACACCGGTATTTACACCTAATGAAGTCCTGTAATATTTGGATATTTCTGCAGCCGTCAGAGCTCTGTTCCAAATCCTTATATTATCCATTTTACCTGAGAAGACACCGCCGATTCCCCTTCCAATACCAATGATTACAGAGTCATTGTTTACAGCAGGAGTCTGACTGGGTATTACTGCTGATGTATCAAGCGCTCCGTTAATGTAAATCGAAAAAGTGCCGGTAGTAATGTTTAATCTTCCCGCTATATGTGTCCATTTTTTATTCTGAATTACTGTCTTTCCGACAATACCGACAAGATTATTAACAGTAAAGACAACTTTGCCTGTCTGGAGATTCAAAGCGTATCCGGTAGTATTTGTTGCGGGTGTTCTTTTCTGAATCAGCATCTGCGAAAAAGGATGGACTGAACTGTCAGGATTGATCCAGCACTCCAGAGTAATGCTTCCGGTCATATCAAGAGAAGGACTGTCCGGTACTGCTACGTGTGAAGAATCTGTACCGGTAAATGAAGCTGCTTTATTCCAGAACATCTGTGCACTAACAGAATTTGAAAACAGAAAGACAGCACTTAATCCAAAACAAATTATAAAAAATAGTTTGAGATTTTTCATAAATTTAAAGTGTTTAATTTAATTAATATTATTTCTATAATTGACTTTTGAGTCAGAGCAGATTTCAGTCCCCTTATAAAAGAGCATAAGAGGACTTTGACCTGTCCTGTGAGAAAGGATATTCTTTGAATTGTAAAATGTATTTTCTTCTCACAGGAAATAATTTCAGAACAAACTTAACGGATATTTTTAAAAGTTCAAAAAGACAATTTTTTGTAAATGTAGGATAGAATTATTCTGAATTTTACAAATGTTAATTTATGAATTTGCACAATACTAATTTAATAAAACTTATTTCAACCCTTACCAGGACTGAGTTCAGGGAATTCGGTATGTTTGTAAATTCACCGTATTACAACAGGGAAAAAGTCCTCGTAAAATTTTTCAATTATCTCAAAAAATTCTACCCTGATTATTCCGAAAAGAATTTAGAAAAGAAGAAAGTGTTCTCAAAATTGTTTTCCGGGAAAAAATACAATGATGCATTGTTAAGAAATACCGTTTCGGATTTTCTAAAACTTACAGAAGATTTTATAAGATTAAAGCATTTTGAGAATGAAAAATTTTACGGACAGTATCTGTTATTAAAAGAGCTTACAAACAGAAAGTTATTACCGCTTTTTAAATCTAATTTTAAAAAAGCAGATAAGATATTAAACTCTGACTCTGCCAGGGATGAAATTTATTTTCAGAATAAATTCCTTCTCGAGGATGAATGGCGGCGCAATCATGTGGCAACTTCAAGCAGAATGCTGTTCGAAGAAGACAATCTTAAAAAACAGTCCGACAGCCTTCATGTATATTATCTGACCGAGTTTACAAAGCTGTATGCAATATTACTGAATCAGTCCAGATATACTTATGATTATAAGTTTGATTTTGAATTGTTTGAAGCTGTGATTAAATATTTACAGAATAATTTTTCTGTTTATAAGGACTATCCCTATATAAATATTTTTTATAACTGTGTAATGCTTTACAAAACTGAAGAGCAGATCTTTTTTAATGAATTAAAAAAACTTCTGCTGAAGCATTACAGACTTTTAACGCTTACTGACAGAAAAAATATTTTTGTTGTACTGATAAATTACTGCAGTGATCAGATAGACAGGGGAAATTATTTATTTCTGGAAGAAACATTTATCATAAATGAACACCTCCTGAAATCAAAGGCTTATTTCGAAGGAAATGATTTCATGCCGCATTATTTTTACGAAGCCATTGCATTAAATGCGATTGAAATGAAAAAAACAGACTGGGCTGAAAAATTTCTTATAAAGTATAATAAGCTTGTTCATCAGGATTACAAGGATTTATCATATAACTATTGTATGGCTGAGTTAACATTCAGCAAGGGGAATCCTGATAAATCTCTTGGATTTCTCTCATTAGTTTTACCTGAGAATGTTAAAGTGAAGACAAAGATAAATATATTACTTTTAAAAATTCATTATACATGTAACAACACTGTTCAGTTCAGTTCTTTAATTGAAAGTTCAAAGAAATATATTATCAGAAACAAGACTGTGCAGGAAATTAACAAGTTAAAGTTTTCAAACTTTCTTAAATATATCGGGAAATTGTACAAAGTTAAATCAAGCGAAAAAATTCCGGATGAGATTGCCGCACTCAGGGAAGAAATAATAAACTGCCCTGAGATCTTCTCAAAAAAATGGCTTGAGGATCAGATTGAAGAACTGTCTACATAAATTTATTAAAATATTTTTTTCAGATAATTTTTATAACTGAACCCGGAAAAGAAAAGCAGGTAAAAGTAATTGAATATGAATATTTCATTAATTTGACGCATAAGATAAATTCAGCAAACTATTAATAATGATAATAATATTTAAATATACAAATTTAATTTTATTACTTACGGCATTTACAGTAAAAGCAGACCTGTATGCTTTTAATTCGAAAGACAATCAGGCATTTATAAACGGGCGTGTTGTGGATGAAAGGAAATTCCCGGTGCCTTATGCAAAAGTCATAGTTGGGAATACTGAAGTTCTGACTGACAGACAGGGGAAGTTTGTAATGACAAATGTAAACACGCCTTATGACCTCACAGTGGCTGAAAAAACCTCATCTACAGCAGTTATCTATAAGGGACTTACAATTACAAACCCCGAGATCGTTCTCTTCGGCGATCTTGAAAACCGATATTCAAATTATGTTTCCGTGATATTTTCTTTTCCTAAAATTCCCGAAGGCGGCAGTGCCGTTGCTAAACTGGTAAGTCAGGAGATTTTTGAATGTAAGGAAGTAAATGCTCTCGCAGGTGATTCCACAGCAGTACTGAATTTTATCTGGCCGGCATCTGAAAATTATTTAAAAGGACAGATAGTATTCATTCTGAAAGATGAAAACGGTTTTCAGAATATTAAATTTACTGATGTAACGGTAAACAAAAATGACATTAAGAAAAAAGTAAGGATCACCGGTAAAAAGGGCGGAACGCTTAAGACTTCAGCTGTGAATGTATATCTGCCATCAGAAAAATCCTTAAGAAACGAATTTGACGCATCTCTGAATTTTTTCAATTACAGTTCAAATTCCCAGATAATATTTTCCGAATATAAATCCGACAAACAGAAGATACAGGTAAGAGTACCTGATGATCTTCCTATTACTAGCAAGATCCTGCTGACGGATTACGGGACTTACGATAATAATTCCGGATATATAAGTTATAATTATGTTTCGCCCGGAGCCGATGTAAAATTATACACGGAATCACCTCCGGAATTGTTTACACCTTCCGACAACTATCTCGGGACGACAGAAAATACCAACTTCACTTATTCACTCGGATCCGGAACGGGAATTTACGTTCTTGAATTTAAATCCAACAATCCTTATATAAGACTTTACATAGTTACTTCCGAAAGACAATCCAGACTCAGTTATCTTTCCAGAAGCGAATTTTACAATTTCAGTTACGAGTTTACATGGAGTGTAAGGAAGTATATAACTTATTTCAATACTGACGAATTTGTCCGTCCGGTTTTTTTCAAGAATAATTTCAGTTACAGGGCTGTACTTTATTCAAATAAAAGGAAATTCAAGACCGGATATTATTGATCCTGATGAGAAAGATAATAATCCGCACCCGTTCCGGTTACAAACCGGAACGGGTCAGATAAAATTATTTTACGAGGATCATTTTTCTTGTCCGGGAAAATTCCGGTGATGAGAGAGTATAGAAATAGATACCGCTGCTGAGAGTACTTCCGTTAAAGGAGTAGGAGTAGGTACCCGGCGAGAATTTTTGGGTAAAGAGGGTTTTTATTTCTCTGCCGAGGAGATCGGTTACAGAAAGCTTGTAGAACGAATTTGAAATTCGTTCTACGGGTATTGTGAATCTAATAACAGTCTCCGGATTAAATGGATTTGGATAATTCTGCTGAAGCATAAATCCCTCCGGCACAGACTGCGACTCCTGCGTAATTCCTGACACTATCCCCTGACCTTCTGTAGCATCGTAAAATTCATTCAACGATACATTCGTATATACTTCCCTCAGTCCTCTCGGCCAGATTATTACAAGAGAATCTATTACATCCGCATTGCCGAATCCCATGTGCACATTCAGCATGTTCATTGAATTAAAAGAATTCTCGGAAGAAATTTCCCTCATCTGCCATACCGGATTTCCGTTTATTGTTGCCTTTGCTTTTACCTTTGTTCCTATTGCTGCCGCATTTGAAAGATTATTTGACGGACCCGAGCCGATGCATTTTATATTCACCCATTTATTTCCGTTGTTAAGATCATTCCGGAAAAGTCCCTTCGAACCCGTGCTGCCTGCTACATACAGGTCAAGAGTTCCGTTGTTGTCATAATCTCCGGCTGTTGCTCCGAAATTTCCTCCTGACATTGTAACTACCTGAAGTGTATCAATTCTTGTAAATGTTCCGTCACCGTTGTTATTGTAATACCTGCTCTGCTGCCCGCCGTCACGGGTTACAAAACAGTCAAGGTCTCCGTCATTATCAAAATCACCCCAGACATTTGCAAGATATAATCCCGGATCTGAAACTATACTGCCAACCTGTGCAGCTGTCATCCGTTCATAAACTCCGTTATTGTTTCTGTATAAATTATTCGGAACATTATTGGTATAATTTGTAATAAATCCGTCCAGGTCTCCGTCATTATCATAATCGATCCAGTTCCAGACCTGACCGTCAAGCTGATCCGTTGCCATCGGCGGTGTCTGCAGTCTTACAAGATCAGCAGTTCCTGTTTCAGTCAGCATATTCTTGTATAGAAAATCTGTTGATGTGCTTCCGCCTGGTCCGCTGCCGATGAAGAGATCCATATCCCCGTCCTGATCATAGTCAGACCAGGTTGGAATTGTAAAAGGAGCGAGAGTATCAGTCAGACCGGCAATATTCATTCTCGTAAAACTTCCGTCGCCGTTGTTTTTGTAAAATCTGTTCGGGTGAAACACATTGCCGAAACCGTTAGCTGCCGCAATTATCAGATCCGTATATCCGTCATTATTATAATCAGCCCATGCGCATCCCCAGCCGGTATTGTATGCGGAATCACCAATGTCACCTGTAAGGACTTTATTCATGACACCGTTACCTTCATTTTTAAAAAGAAACGAGAATGCTCCGCCGGTAGAAGTTACAAAGCAGTCAGGCAATCCGTCATTATTATAATCCGACCAGGAATTTCCCAGATTGGCATTCTGATTTGACATCGCCGTTTCCAGTTTCATAAAATTACCGTTTCCCAGATTTTTATATATTACTTTTCTGTTCACAAACAGATCCAGCAATCTGTCATTGTCAATGTCCACCCAGCTGGTTCCGATATAATTACCTGCCAGAGGATCGGTTACTACAGGATTATTCTGATCAGTTACCTTTACAAAGTTCTGAGCGGATGATTTTTTAATAAACAGCATTAATACAATAAGTATTAAAAGAATTACGGAGGGCTTCAGGAAATTTTTCAGAGATTTCATTTCAACTCCTTTTGATTTGTTTTTTAATTATAACAAAACTAAGCATTGCCGGGCAGAATGAACATCTCACATGTATATGGTTTTTTAATTTTAAATGATATATGATATATGATAAATGATAAATGATAAATTATAAATTGTAATTTAATTACTATAGGGACATTTGTCCCCTGACTATTTTTTTCCCTCCCGGAAAAGCGCCGGAGACTCTGACTGGGGGAAAAATTTATATTTTAATGCGGAAAATGATTTTTCCGTTACAGATGACTCATCACGCCGGCATACAATAAAAATCCCGCAGAGAATTCATTCGTCTCCGCGGGATAAATTTCATTTTCAAATTACTTATTTGTAATTTGAAATTTGTAATTTGAAATTAAATTCACATCATCTCATCTACATCAGTATATCTGAATTTGAATGCATCAGCAACTCCTTTATATGTAATGGCTCCGTTTATAATATTAAGTCCGAGCTTCAATTCGTGATTATCTGAACACGCTTTGTGCCATCCTTTATTGGCAAGTTCGACTGCATATGGAAGAGTAGCATTCGTCAGAGCGATCGTCGAAGTGAACGGCACTGCTCCGGGCATATTTGCCACACAGTAATGAAGTACATCATTCACGAAATAAGTCGGGTTTGCATGAGTAGTCGGCTTGCAGGTTTCTATGCATCCGCCCTGATCGACAGAAACATCTACAATCACAGATCCCGGCTTCATTAATTTAAGCATGCTCTTTGTAATAAGTTTAGGAGCTTTTGCGCCTGCAATTAGAACCGCGCCGATTACTAGATCAGCGGTCTTTATTGCTTCTCTGATATTATAAGGATTGCTCATCATTGTAGTCACATTCTTCGGCATAACATCATCCAGATATCTTAATCTGTAAAGATTATTATCCATTATTGTAACTTTCGCTCCGAATCCTGCCGCGATCTTTGCAGCGTTCGTTCCCACTATACCGCCGCCGAGAACTATGACATTAGCAGGCTCAGTTCCGGGAACACCTCCGAGCAGAACTCCCCTTCCGCCCATTGTCCTTTCCAGATATTTAGCTCCCTCCTGCGGCGCCATTCTGCCGGCTACTTCACTCATCGGGATCAAAAGAGGAAGTGAATGGTCGTCTTTCTGAACTGTCTCATATGCTATCGCTATACATTTCGATTTTATGATCGCTTCGGTAAGCTCTTTTGATGATGCGAAGTGAAAGTAAGTGAATACTACCTGATTTTTTCTGATAAGACTGTATTCAGGTTTAATGGGTTCTTTTACTTTCATTATCATGTCAGCAGTATCAAACACTTCTTTGGCTTTTTTCAATATTGATGCGCCGGATCTTTTATAATCAGCATCAGAAAATCCGCTGCCTCTGCCTGCGTTGGTTTCTACATATACTTTATGACCGTGTCTCTTTAATACCTCCGCCCCTATTGGAGTCAGAGCAACTCTGTTTTCATTTGGTTTAATTTCCTTAGGTACACCGATTTTCATTTGAATGAATTTATTGATTTTTGAATAAACAAAAATATGCTATTTGATTCTGTTATTCAATTCAGATTCTGCGTGGCAGATTTATTATTTTACCACTTAGGCACAAAGACACTGAGCTGCCTCGAAGACTCAAAAGCTCAAAGAGAGCAATTCTAAATTATTAATGTTAATTGTAAAATTAAGAGCAAAATGAAAAATTCAATTTACCGGTCAAATATTGAAATGATATATTTTAACACTCTTCCAAAGGACTACTTGTTAAACGTAGCGAGTGTGACCGGCAACGGCAATAATGAAAAAGTTATTATCCTTTGTGTCTTTGTGAATTTGTGGTCTAAATGCAATTTAAAGCAGATCCTTTTTCACACTGAGTTCAATGAGCATTTGATAGTTATCGCCTTTTCCGGACTTGTTGGATTTCTCATGACCGCATTTAAGGCATTTATGCCTTATGATGTAACTTCCTGAAGTGACCTTCAGATCAACCGGTTTCATCAGACCTCCGCATTCCGCCGCTCTGTCTCCGGGATTAATGTCGACATGCATACTGAACAGACATTCCGGACAGTGATTTGTGTAACCGTCGCCGGTGACTTTAAAGCCGCAGTTGCCGCAGATGAAGTCTTCGGTTGTTTTCTGGAATTTTCTGCTCAAACTGTATTATTAATTGTTAATCAGTTTCAACTTATTACCGGCAGATGAATTAATCAATTTAAAAGCGATGGCAGTTTAATCCGGATATTATTTTATGTAAATAGAATTTCCGCCATTGATGGTGTTTTCAAAAAGTTTGCCTGAGTGAATGTTGAATATTTCCGCCGTCGGTAAATTAACAAAGGG
>JAFDZR010000045.1 GCA_018266875.1 Bacteroidota bacterium | reverse complement strand
TCTCGGACCGTTTGCAGCTTTGAGTGAATCGTTTGTCTGATTGTTTCTGAAAGCCCATACATCCCATGAACCTACGAGAGAGTCACCCTGATTCAGGCCGAGTCCCTGCAGAACGGCATCAAGCTGACCGCCTGTGACGGTGAGTGAATTTCCGTTCGGCAGTAAAGTGATCTGCCTGTTTGAAGCAGTGGGACTTCCGAAGATCCATTTATATGAAGCAGTGGAAGCGGAAGTGTCCCATGTTATGGTATAATTTGTTGTGTTGTTAGGAAGAGTAGCTATCCTTGTTCCTGCAGGTGGTGATGTCAGGTTGAAGGCGTTCAGAGGATAAGTAACAGTCTGCAAAGCTCCGCTCCATGCATTATAAAATCCCGGAGCGCCGGCTTTATCATCCATCCATATAGCAACTGCTTTTCCTACACTTGAAGTAATGCCAATATAATCACCCATATAACCGCCGCCCAAACCTGTTGCGGGTTTTGGTTTGAAATGGTGATCTGCAAGTTCAACATCCGTGAATGTTGTTCCGCCGTCAATTGATCTTGAAACAAATACTGAACAGGAGTCACCAACTGAAGGGAAATTTCTGTTGTCATAATATACAACGTTTATTCCTCCTGCATCATCTACGCAGATAGCAGGGAAGAACTGAACTTTACCGTTGTTCAGAGCGTCCTGATTGACTCTGACGCCTGCTGACCAGGTAGCTCCGTTATCAGTTGATTTATGAAGAATAATATCCGCATCACTTCCTGCAGGCGGATTATTCAGTTCACTTGTTACAATATAGATCCATCCTCTTCTCGGACCGTTGCTTTTATCGATTTCAACTCTCGGGAATCCGTTCGTTCTGATTCCCCATCCATTGAAAGAAGAGGATCGGCTTCCGTTTACATCGTAAGCGTTTTCCGTAGCAGTATATGTTACACCGCCGTCAGTAGATTTAGCAACTCCGACAAAGTCTTCCGTAAAAGGTGATGACGAAACACCTGCGGTCCAGACTACAAAAACATTTCCGTTTGGAGCTACTGCAACATCATGCCCCTGAGCATTATGTCCTGCAGGAGTTGTATTAATGATTACAGGTGCGTTCCATGATACGCCGCTGTTGGTTGTTCTGGCAGCTCTGCCGTTTGCAGGACTTGTTCCAAAGCTTGTCCATGCGAAATAACTGTTTCCGTAAAAAGGACTTGTAGGAGAATCGTCTGACCCTGCTAAATTCTTATCGGCACTTCCGTCATTAACAACCTGAAATGTTGCAGACCATGTCTGACCGTTGTTGGTTGAATAGTTTGCTCCCATTCCTGTAACACTTCCAAAATTAGACGAACTTGTAAGGTGAGTCAGTATAAGAGTATTATTTTTATCAATAGTCGGACCCGGATCACCTCTCTGATCGTTTAGATTCGGAGCATTGATAGTGTCTGAACCGTTCCATGTAAGTCCACCGTCAGTGGATACATAGGATGCGGAATTAATAAAAGAACCGGAAGTAGAGTTTGAAGATCCGAAAAGTATATTTGGATTATTCGGATTCCTTACTATATCCAGTTCCGATTGAACTGTTGCCGTTGAAGGACGTATCCTTACGTTCGGGAAAGTAGTTAAAACACCGATAGGTGTAATGTTGATTCTTGGAGAATAAGAGAACTGATTGATATCATTAACAATGTTGGGAAGAGGTGCAAATTCTCCTGATAACATTGCCGGAGTTCTCGGATTGCTCCATCTTGGATCATCATCCCCGGACCCCTGTCCCATGAAGACAACGAATCCAAGAATAATTAGAGAAAACAATAAATGCTTTTTCATTAATTTACCTTTCTTTTTAATTTTTTGTAAATCCGGTTAAATTCAAAATAAAGCTAATAAATTTTTTAATCAATTGTGTAAATAAAATTTTTTGAAGAGCAATTGCGGAGTTATTTCAGCAGAAGCATCTTTTTTGTCTCTATTGCATTTCCGTCAATAATGAATCTGAAAAAGTATGTTCCGCTTGGATAATTGCTTCCGTTGAAAATGGTTTCATAAACTCCCGGCTGTCTGAATTCGCTTGTCAGTATAGACAGTTCATTACCAAGAATATCATATATCTTAATTTCCGTTAAAGCGGTTTTTGAAACTGAATATTTTATTGCTGTAGACGGATTAAAAGGGTTTGGATAATTCTGATAAAGGTAAAAGCCAGGATTTTTTATTTCATTACCAGACAGATTAATCTGACTCACGGGATTAAAATATTTAGCAATCAAACCGTTTCCGCCTGAGATCCATCCTTCATTATTATTTTTAAAATACATACCGAAAATCCTGTCCGTAAAATTATTGTCATTCTCCTCAAACCATGTGACACCAGCATCTGTCGAATGATAAATAAATCCGTAGTCACCGACTGCCCAGAAATTATTAACACCAGATATATGCACGTTATTAATGTAATTACCTGAAGGTATTGACTTCTCCGTCCAGGCACTTCCGCCGTCATTCGTGATAAAAATTTTATTATTGTAAGTATAAGCAATGCCGGTATTTGCATCATAAAAATAAATGCTTCCTATTGTGCTGCCGAAAAGATTTGTATGCGGTACGAACCAGTTATTGCCTGAATCTGTAGTTTTGTAAATTTTCTGCTCCTGGGAAGAATACCAGCCTGTAACTGAATTTATGAACTGAATATCCGTAATATCAAAATTCAGATTGGAAGAGACAGCAACTGAAGTATTGAATCCGTCATAAGTTTTTATCAAAAGTCCTGAATCCCCGCATATCCAGCCTGTGTTTGAGTCAAAGAAGAAGACCGAGTTAACGGATTTCTCCGTTTTTAAATTTATATTCTGCCAAGCATTTCCGCCGTCGGTTGTTTTGTATAATTTCCCCAGATAACCGCCGCAGTAACCGGTATTAATGTCAGTCATATCAAGACTGAACAGATAATCATTTGTTCCGCCTGCCTGAATGCGCGTCCAGTTATTTCCTCCGTCCGTGGTTTTTACAAAACTTCCCTGACCTCCGCATCCGAATCCTTCATTGTCATTTAAAAATTCAAGCGAGTAAATGAAATTCCTGAATCCTCTTGAGTTGTCCGTCCAGTTAAGACCTGAATTTGAAGTTGTTATGATCGTGCCTTTGCTTCCGAAACTGATTGTATTATCAGTGTTAAAAGCTTTGAATGAATACTGAGCTTCGGAAGTAACAGTCGGTATGCCCGTCCAGTTTAGTCCGCCGTTGGTGGTTTTAAAAATATTCCCGTAATCGCTTGAAGCAAATCCTGTCAGTGCATTTCCGAATGAAATTGAATAAAACCAGTAACCGGTGGAAGTTGAAGTTCCCGTCCAGCTCAGTCCAGCATTTGTACTCCTTAATATCGTTCCGTATGCACCAGCTATGAATGCACTGAGTGAATCCCTGAAACTTATGTCAAACAGATAATTATTATTGCCCGTGCTTATCTGCTGCCATGTTTCTCCCAGATCTGATGACCTTGCATAAGCTCCGTTAAGACCGGCAGCCAGAAATACATTACCGTAAACAGCGCAGCTTGTAAGAGATCTTGTAATATTTGTCTGTTTTCTGTAAAAAGTTTTTCCCCCGTCAGATGTTTTTAAAACTATTCCGGTATCTCCGACAATTATACCTGTGCTTGCATTCAGAAATCTGACGCAGAAAAGATTTCCGGTTGTGCCTGAAATTACATTATCCCATATAACGCCGCCGTTAGTAGTCTTTAACACAGTGCCGTAAAGTCCGCATGCCCATCCTGTATTTTCATCAGTGAATGATAATGAGCGGATGCTGTTTTTGGTCTTGGTCTTGTTAATGACCCAGTGAATACCGCCATCCGTGGTTTTGATAATCGTTCCGCCGTCGCCGCAGGCGAAACCTGTGGAGCTGTTGATGAAATTTGATCCGAAGTAAATATTTCCCTGGGGAAGGGGATTCTGCCACTGCCATTGCGAGAGGGAAACCGAGCTGTAAAAAAAACAAACGAGGTAAATAAAAAATTTAGTGTAAAAAAATCTCATTGACGGAAAAATTCAAATGGATAAAAACGTTACATTTAATGATACTTTTAAAATGCTTAATTTCTCTGAAAAATTTCAAAACAATATTTATTGAAAAAAAACATTTCCAGACGCAGTCCGATAGGAGTTTTTGACTCCGGTATCGGAGGACTAACAGTAGCAAGATCTTTATTCGAAATACTTCCGGGCGAAAACATTATATATCTTGGAGATACTGCCAGGCTTCCTTACGGAACGAAATCAAAAGAGACCGTGATAAAGTATTCAGTGGAAATTACAAAATTTCTTTTGAATAAAAATGTTAAAATGGTTGTAGTAGCATGCAACACCGCCTCTTCAGTTGCTTTGCCTTATCTTAGAAAACTTACCAGCCTTCCTGTCATAGGAGTTATAAAACCCGGCTGCAAGGCAGCTCTTAAGGAAACAAATAATTTTAAAATTGGCGTCATAGGAACACTTGGAACGATCCTCAGCTATTCTTATAAAACACAGATACATAAGATCGAAAGGGAAACTGAAGTTTTCTCAAAAGCATGCAGTCTGTTTGTCCAGCTTGCCGAAGACGGATGGACCGATAATAAAATAGCGAAGATGGTTGCAAAGGAATATCTCGATGAATTTAAAAGAATGAACATTGATACTCTCATTCTCGGATGCACGCATTATCCGATCTTAAAAAATACGATCTCGGGCGTGCTTGGCAAAAAAATAAAATTAATTGACTCAGGCGAGGAAGCAGCAAAGGAAGTAAAAAGAATTCTTGAGCAGGAAGACATGCTGAACAATCAGAAAAAAAACGGCGTGCATAAATTTTATGTGACGGACTTTCAGAAAAAGTTCAAGGAGATCAGCGAAAGATTTTTGGGACAGCCGATTCATGATGTGAAGAAAGTGAAATTATAATTTCAAATTTCAAATGTCAAATAAATTTACATATCCAACTCCTTCCCAAGCCCCGGCTTGGGAAGGCTCATGTTGATGATTATTTTCACTTCAAACTCCCTCCTCTTACTTCAAGGGTAGAGCCGGGGTGGGGTTTTAGAGCTGTAAATGAGATTGTTTAGAAATGAATCTGAAGGAAAAAATCATTAAAGTCAAAAAAAGAATTAATCTGATTTTATAAATAAAAAATCATGACAGAAAAAGAAGTAATAGACATATTCAAAAAAACCGGTGCGATGCTGGAAGGACATTTTATTCTGACTTCGGGATTTCACAGCCCGCATTATTTTCAGTGTGCTAAAGTTCTGCAATATCCGGAATACAATTCCCTGTTCGCCTCAATAATTGCTGCTCATTTCAGGAACAAAAAAATTGATACGGTGATAACTCCTGCAGTGGGAGGGATAGTATTCGGAACTGAAGCAGGAAGGCAGCTTGGAGTGAGAACTATCTTTGCCGAAAGAGAAAACGGAAAGATGACACTGAGGAGAGGCTTTGATGTAACTGAAGGCGAGAAAATTCTGGTTTGTGAAGATGTCGTCACGACCGGCGGAAGCGTAAAGGAAGTAATAGATCTAATGAAGAAAAGGGGAGCAGATGTAGTCGGAGTCGGATTTATAATTGACCGAAGCAACGGAAAAGTTGATTTCGGTACGGAGCAGTTTTCACTGGCAAAAGTGGAAGTAATAAAATTTGCGGAGGATGAAATTCCTGAATGGTTAGATAAAATCCCTGTCACCAAACCCGGCAGCAGGGATCTCAAGAAGTAGGATTCTGGTCTGAGTCATAATTGAATCTCTGTGTAAACGGAATTTCAATAAATCCTTTGCCCGCAAATTAAGTCAGGGTTTTGGCAGAAAAATATCTTACCGGAAAAAGACTATTCTTAAACCGGGTTTTTCAAAAATACTTTAAATTAACATTTCAGTAAAAAATTAATATCCGTATATTTACGGTTCAATCTTTTAATCAGAAAATTATACTATAATTCAAATGGATTTTAACTTAACCGAACAGGAATTAGCGGTGCAGAAGCTCGCAAGGGATTTTGCTCAGAATGAGATCGCTCCGCATGTAATGAAATATGACGAGTCACAGGAATTTCCGATGGATATTGCCAGGAAACTCGGAGAGATAGGATTTCTCGGCATTATCTTTCCGGAACAGTACGGAGGTTCAGGATTCTCTACTCTTGAATATGCAATAATAGTAGAGGAAATTTCCAAAGTCGATCCTTCAATGGGACTGACTATAGCTGCTCATAACGGACTCTGTACAAATCATATCTACAGTTTTGCTAACGAAGATCTGAAAAAAAAGTATCTTCCGGATCTCACTTCAGGCAGAAAACTCGGCGCATGGGGTCTCACGGAAAATGTATCCGGAAGTGACGCCGCCGGAATGGCAACGACTGCGGAAAGAAAAAACGGTCATTATATTATTAACGGCAGTAAATTATTCATCACTCACGGAAGTGTAGGCGAGACGGCAGTCGTAACTGCTGTTACTGATAAATTAAATAAGAAGAACGGCATATCCGCTTTCATTATGGAAAAAGGATGGAAAGGATTTAAAACCGGGAAGAAGGAAAATAAACTAGGAATGCGTTCTTCAGATACTGCTGAACTGATCTTTGAAAATGTGGAGGTTCCCGCAGAAAATCTTATCGGCGAGGAAGGTCAGGGTTTTAAGCAATGCATGCAGATACTTGACGGCGGAAGGATAGCGATTGCAGCTCTTTCGCTTGGGATAGCGCAGGGCGCCCTCGACGCTTCCCTGAAATATTCCAAAGAAAGAAAACAATTCGGCAAATCACTGTCTGAGTTTCAGGGAATTCAGTTTAAACTTTCTGACATGGCAACAGAGACAGACGCTGCAAGGCTTCTTGTTTACAAAGCTGCAACAATGAAAGATAAAGGTGAGGACATAAATCTCTGCGCTGCAATGGCTAAATTTTATGCAAGTGAAATAGCAACAAAGGCAACCAATGAAGCCATACAGATACACGGCGGATACGGATTCATAAAGGAATTCCCAGTTGAGAAACTTTACCGTGATGTAAAGCTTATGACTATTGGAGAAGGAACTTCTGAAGTGCAGAAGATGGTAATTGCAAGAAATATTCTGAACATGTATTGATTATAAATAAAATATCAAAGAAGCCAATCTCTTATACGAGTTTGGCTTTTTTTATTATGAAATGAAATTTAAAGTAAATCAAAATTAAATATAAAATTGGCTTTTTTAGATAAAATCGGATTCGGAAAATTAAAGGAAGGTCTTACCAAAACCAAAGACAATTTAGTCGGCAAGGTAAACAGACTCGTTAATGCAAGGGGAGTTATTGATGACGAATTCCTCTCTGAACTTGAGGAAATATTTATCTCATCCGACCTTGGAATGGAAACCACCGAGCAGCTCATAAAGAGAATAAAGGAAAGAGCGGAAAAGGATAAGTATATAGATCAGAAGGAACTAAATGAACTAATAAACAGCGAGATCAGAAAAATATTCAATGAAACAACTTCCGCTTTCACTTCCTTTGACTTTGAACATGAACAGAAACCGTATGTAATAATTGTCGTCGGCGTAAACGGTGTAGGAAAGACTACATCAATAGGAAAGCTTGCAAACAATTTCAGGAAAGCCGGCAAGAGCGTTCTGATCGGTTCGGCTGATACATTCCGCGCTGCAGCAAATGATCAGCTTGAGATATGGGCAAAGCGGGCCGGAGTTGAGATCATTCAGAGCAAAAGCACCTCTGATCCTGCTTCTGTGGCTTTTGATACTGTAAATTCCGCCAGATCCAAAGCGATGGATGTTGTGATTATTGATACTGCCGGAAGACTTCATAATAAATCTCATCTCATGGAAGAGCTTAAAAAAATAAAAAGAGTTATTCAGAAAGTAATCCCCGATGCTCCTCATGAGACATTCATTGTCATTGATGCAACCACAGGACAAAACGGACTTAATCAGGCGATGGAATTCTCAAAAGCGTTAGACGGATTATCAGGCATAATTCTTACCAAACTTGACGGAACAGCCAAAGGCGGTATTGTTCTTAAGATAAACAGGGAAATGAAACTGCCTGTAAGATTCATCGGTGTCGGTGAGCAGATCGACGATCTTCAGGTGTTTGACAGTAAAAGCTTTACCGAAGCTTTGTTTGAAAAATAAATATTGTTATTTTACATTAAAAGCGGACTGATTAAATTACAATGAAACGAACAGGAAAAATGAACTTCATTTGCCCATCAAAATAAATCTTTGACAGAAAATAAAATTAAAATATTATCCCAGTCGCTTTCCAATAAAATTGCAGCGGGAGAAGTTGTAAACAGACCTGAATCAGTTGTAAAAGAGCTTATAGAAAATTCTCTTGACTCGGGTGCCGGAAATATTACTCTTATTATCAAAGATGCAGGCAAGAGTCTGATACAGGTAAATGACGACGGCTCGGGAATGATCGAAGAAGATGCAGTGCTTTCTTTTCAGAGGCATTCAACAAGCAAGATATCCCGGATTGAAGATCTGGAAAATATTCTGACTTTAGGATTCAGAGGTGAAGCCCTTGCTTCAATTGCTTCAATTTCTCATGTCGAACTAAAGTCAAGAACGGCTGATTCGGATGTGGGTACTCTTGTTAAACTCGAAGGAGGGGAGATAAAGGAAACGGCAAAGACAAGCTGTGAAAAAGGAACTTCGATCGCGGTGAGAAATCTTTTTTACAATACTCCCGGCAGAAGGAATTTCCTTAAATCAGATCAGACTGAATTCAGACATATTTATGAATCGTTTGTCAGATTAGCATTATCAAATCCCGGAACGGCTTTTACTTTTTTTAATAACGATACGGAAGTATTCAACCTTAAACCTTCAGATCTTAAAACAAGGATCAGCGAACTTTTCGGCGATAAAATTCCCGGATACCTTTTAGATGTGGAGAACGGAAACGAAATTATCAAAGTAAAAGGATTCATTTCAAAGCCAAACTTCACAAAGAAGTCGAAACAGGATCAGTATTTTTATCTCAACGGAAGGTTCTTTCAGAGCAGATCCCTGAACTATGCAGTATATTCCGGTTTCGATCATCTCATTGAAAAAGGAGATTATCCGTCATTCTTTTTATTCATAGATATTCTTCCGGGAAAAGTGGATGTGAACGTTCATCCCTCAAAAATGGAAGTGAAGTTCGAAGACGAAGGCGCAGTTTTCGGATTTTTAAGAAATTCAGTAAAGGAAGCGTTGAGAAAATCGGATCTTGTATTTGATATTGGATTTGACAACACGATCTCATTTCCCGAGAAGGCGGAAAGTTTTCATTATAAAAATGACAGAAGAGAAAGTCAGGGATTTTCCGGAGGGAATTCCGCAGGAGGAAATTCAGGACAGAGAATCTTCAGTGGAAATGAAAGCGGCGGCAGGACAGCGAACATTCATTCTATATTTGAGGCGGCGAGGAAAGATGACAAAGAAAATATACAGGAAATTCCGGAAGTACCTGCATTTGATCAGAACAGGATTTTTGAGCACAGTAAGAAATCAGATTCTGCAAATTTCAATGTATGGCAGTATCAGATGAAATATATAATGTGCCAGACGGAGACAGGTCTGATGATAATCGATCAGCATGCAGCGCATGAAAGGATACTTTATGAAAGAGCTTCATTGTGGCTGGACTCACAGTCATCGTTTTCACAGCAGCTTCTGATTCCGATAAGAGTAAAGCTTACAAAAATAGATTATCACATTGCCGAATCACTTAAAGATGAATTCAGGAATCTGGGATTCAATCTGAATCTGATCAGCGATGATATAATAGAATTAACCGGTCTGCCTTCGGACGTTAAGATAGGCGATGAGAGCAGGATCTTTCAGGACCTGATAGATCAGTTCAAGGAATATGAATTAAAACTCAATCTGGAAAAGAGAGATAATCTTGCAAAATCTTTTGCATGCAGAAGCGCAATAAAATCAGGAGACAAGCTTACTTTTCAGGAAATGACTTCGCTTATAGATGATCTATTCGCATCCAAAATGCCTTATGTCTGTCCGCACGGAAGACCAACGCTGATCAGGATCACGACTGAGGAACTTGACAAGAGATTCAGCAGAACATAGCATTACAAATCAGGATCAATAATGCTTAAAGATTTAATAATTTATTTTATCTGAAAATCATGGACATTGCATTCGGAATATTACTCGGTATTGGATTATCAGCGGCGGCAGGATTCCGTGTATTTCTGCCTTTACTTGTTACCAATATAGCTTCCCTGCTTGGTTATGTGAATCTTACCGGAGGATTCGAATGGATGGGGGGATGGGTTGCCTTTGCGGCTTTTACCGCTGCATCTGTTATGGAAATTCTTGCTTATTACGTTCCCTGGCTTGATAATCTGCTGGATACAATTTCAGGTCCGATGGCGATGATAGCTGGAACTCTGCTTACGGCATCATTTCTTACAGAGGCAAATCCTCTTCTTCAGTGGGTGCTGGGAATAATTGTTGGCGGAGGAACTGCGGGAATTGTAAAAGCCGGAGCAAGCGCTGCAAGACTTACTTCTAGTACAACCACAGGAGGAATCGGAAATGCTGCCGTTGCAACTTCCGAGAATATTCTTTCAGCCGCTACTTCAATACTGACATTCATAATACCGTTTGTAACTGTCTTTCTGGTACTGATAATTATTTTCTACATAATAAGGAAATTATCAGTAATAAAAACATGGATGAAAAAAGTAAAGAAAGATAAAGAAAAGGATATGCTGATCGAAAATCAATAATTGTCAGATATCAGTAATTCTTCTGTGATAATTGATCTGACCGAGATGATAGCAAAGGTGGGAGATCAGTCTCGAAAACACAAATGCATAAGTTGAATTTTCCCCGAATTTATTTTCCTGATAGATCTTTAACAGATCTTCGTTCTTCAGCACGCTGAACATTTTATCCAGTATCGCTTTTGTTTCGTCTATCTGCTTGATCAGTTCTGATTTTGAAATACCTTTCGCGGAAAATTCCCTGTCCCTGTCTCGCAGATAACCTGTATTGCCTATAATATTCCCAAGGAAATATTTCAGATTGCCGCAGATATGCAGACATAGATTACCTGTTGTATTTTTGATTTCACCATTCAATTCCCATAATTTCTTCTCATTTTTATAAAGAGATATCTCTTCCTTTAAAGCGTCGAGCTGAGAGCCGTATAATTTTTTAATATTATTCATGAATAAAAGTTTTTAAAAAAACATTGGATATTGCTGCGGATCTGTCTCATTCATCATTTCATAAACAGTTTCAAATATCTGTTCGGCGTTTGGTTTTGAAAAATAATCGCCGTCTGTGCCGTATGCCGGTCTGTGTTCTTTAGCGGAAAGACATTTCGGAGGGGAGTCGAGATAAAGATAACCGCCGTCCCTGTCGATCACATTCTGCATCATGAAAGCGGATGCTCCTCCCGGAACGTCTTCATCAAGGAAAAGTATCCTGTTTGTCTTTTTAAGTGATTCAAGAATCTTACCGTGAATGTCAAATGGAAGAAGAGTCTGAACGTCAATGAGCTCGCATGAGATATTTACCTCATTGAGTTTAGAAATTGCATCTCTTGCAATGTCAACGCAAGCGCCGTATGTAACTATCGTAATGTCATTCCCTTCGGTGAGAACCTCCGGCACGCCGAGTGGAATGCGGACTTCGCTGAGATTATCCGGAAGTTTTTCCTTTAATCTGTAAGCATTGAGTCTTTCGATAATAAGCGCCGGCTCGTCTGATCTTAAAATTGTATTGTAAAATCCGGCGGCTCTAGTCATGTCTCTCGGAACGCAGACGTGAATTCCCCTGAAGCAGTTGATGATTGTTCCCATTGGGGAACCGGAATGCCAGATCCCTTCGAGTCTGTGTCCGCGTGTTCTAATTATAAGCGGAGTTTTCTGACCTCCCACGGTCCGGTACTGCAGACAAGCAACATCATCACTGAGGATCTGAAGAGCGTACAGAAGATAATCCAGATACTGAATCTCAACGATCGGCTTAAGTCCTCTAAGAGCAGCGCCGATTCCCTGACCTATCATGGTAGCTTCTCTGATCCCAGTATCAGTCAGACGCAGTTCCGAATATTTTTCCTGAAGCCCTGCCATTCCCTGGTTTACGTCACCGAGTTTACCAAGGTCCTGACCTATTGCAAAGATCCTTGGATCCCTTCCGAGAGCTATGTCAAAGAAAGCATTCAGAACTTCTCTTCCATCAAGCGTATCTGATTCATCCGAATAAACAGGTTTCACTTCCTTTATATTAAGAGCAGAATCTTTTGATTCGCTGAAAAGATGGGAATCATAGACCTGATTGTAATGATCTTTGAAATTTTTATACCATGTTCTCAGATTTTCAGTATTTCCTGCAGGTAAATTCCTGGTAAGTCTCAGTACTGTTCCTGCAACAGATACAATTTCCTTTCTGTTATTATCCAGTGACCTTTTGAGCCCTTCGGTCAGGGAAGTAATTTCCTTTTCCGAATCTGAAGAGGGAGCAATTTCCTTGATTATCTCAATAAGTTCGTTTCTTTCTTTTTTAATCGGGGTCAGATAATCCTCCCAGGCTTCTTTCTGCATTTTTTTCACATAGTCTTTTGCATCTGCTTCTATTTTATCAAGTTCATCCTCAGTTGCCAGAGCATTTGCAAGCATCCAGATCCTCATTTTTTTGATACAGCAGTGTTCAATTTCCCACTCAAGTCTGTCCTTTGATTTATATCTTTCATGCGAGCCGGAAGTTGAATGCCCAAGAGGCTGAGTAACGTCTGTGATATGAAAAAGAGCAGGAATATGTTTCTCTCTTACTATTTCAATTCCTGACCTGTACATGTCAACAAGCTCGGCATAATCCCAACCCTTGGCTGTGTAAATATGATATCCCTGTAATTTTTTATCGTCATATTCGAAGCCTTTTAAAATCTCGGAAATATCTTCCTTTGTGATCTGATATTTACTCGGAACGGAAATCCCAAAACCGTTATCCCAGATCGAAACTGCCATAGGGATCATAAGAACACCTGCGGCATTTACTGCTTCAAAGAAAAGACCTTCAGCGCAGCTGGCATTTCCTATAGTTCCGAATGCAACTTCATTTCCGTAAATGGAAAAATCCGTCATGTTGTGAAGCTGTTTGTTGTTTCTGTAAAGTTTGGAAGCGTATGCAAGACCTACAAGACGGATCATCTGGCTTGCAGTAGGAGAAATATCAGCTGAAGTATTTTTCATGGCGGTAAGAGTTTTCCAGTTGCCGTTTTCATCAAGAAGTCTGTTGGCAAAATGTCCGTTCATAGATCTTCCGCCGGAAGCCGGTTCAAGTTCCAGATCAGTGTCAGCGTACAGCTGTGCAAAAAATTCCTTTACAGTTGAAATCCCGGTTGCAAAGGCAAATGTCTGATCCCTGTAATAACCGGATCTGAAATCACCGTTTTTAAAAACCTTAGCCATAGCGATCTGTGCTACTTCCTTTCCGTCGCCGAATATTCCGAATTTTGCTTTTCCTGTGAGAACTTCTTTTCTTCCCAGAATGCTTGCCTGTCTGCTTTCGTTAGCGAGTTGATAATCCGCAAGAACTTCAGTTCTGTATTCATCGAATGTTGTTTTTCCGTTCAGTGATAACTTAGTTTGTTTTTTCATTTTGAATTGAATTCATAAGTAAGTTGGAAATTTAAGGATTATAGCTAAAAGGTTAAATATAAATTTAAAACTCTTTGAAGATCATAACGACATCGTTTGGTTAAGTGCAAGAAGTAATTAATTTACAATAATCAGGGAAGATTTTTAATTTTTCACGGATAATAAAAAAATTGGTCTGTCCGAAAATTCAGGACAGACCATTTAAAAAATTACTTATTCCGGAATGCTTTAAGGAATGATGAGTTCCTGTCCGGGCTTAATTTTATCAGGATCGGAAAGCTTATCCTTGTTTGCGTTGAAAATGTCCATGTATTTATTTGCATCACCGTACATTTCTTTTGCGATCTTGCTGAGAGTGTCGCCTGAATTCACGACATAAGTTTTCTGACCTACTCCATCACCGGTTCCGCCTGCAGCTACTTCAGAATTTATCATTCTAATGTCTGCAGCAATGTCGCCAGGATTATCGCCGCCGATTTCCTTGATCTTATTCCAGACGGTGATTTTTTCAGTTGGCGTTGGCACAGTAGCCGTGATATTCAGTACGCCGTTGTTTTCTGATACGCTGACATCAACTCCGCCTGATTGATTAATAGTGTCCAGTACTGCCTGATACTTTTCCTGTAAAGCCATTTTTTAACTCCTGTTTGTTTTGATTTATAAATAATTATTTGATTTGATCAGTCTTTAACTGCTTTGGCAGCAGATTTTCCCCTGATCAGTCTGTATATCAAAAGTAATACTATTGCTCCGAGGAAAGCTGCAATGAAACCTCCGGATTCACCTTCTGAATACCATCCTATCATTCTGCCAAGATAAGTAAACAGCAGTGAACCGCCGATACCGATAAGCATTGTAACGAATATTCCTCCCGGATCTTTTCCGGGCATTACCAATTTTGCCAGCGCGCCGGCAATTAGTCCGATTATTGCAGACCAAATTAGTGAAAACATATGTACTCCTTTGAATTGATTTATAATAATTAAGTTAATATAAGTATTCTCATGTATAATTTGTATTAAAAATTTGCTGGACTTTTAATTCAATTTTAAGCTGAATTTCTTTATTTAAAATTATGGAAAGCCAATATTTGAAATCTGAAAATTCCCACAAATGACGAATTCGTTCCGAAGAAAAACATCAAATAGGAATTGTAATAAAAGCTTTCTGATAAATTTCAATAAAGTATTGATAAAAAGTTTCTGCACAAACTCAATAATATTTCTTTGTTAATTAATTAAATAGTAAGTAAAATAGTATAACTAAAAATGGATATTTTTTTAAAGGAGATTATTCATGAGAAATTTAATTTTTGTAATACTGACAGTTTCTGTTATTATTATATTTTCGGGGTTTGATAAGTCCAAACCATTAGATAATGTGTCATCACTGGATTTTAAAAAAATAGATGCAAATCAGATCAGCACCTTTGTTGGTAATACCGGAGGATTTGACAGAAATCCCGTAACATTTAATTCCGGTTTTGAATGGCCGAAAGGTTCGGGTATGTTTGCTGTCTATTCAAGCGGTCTATGGATCAGCTGCAGAGTTGGAGATTCGATACGAGTCAGTCTTTCGGATTACGATTCAGAATACCGTCCCGGATATTTTGATTACAATACTCAGATGCCGATGGGCGCTGAAGATCCGAATTACAGACTTTATAAAGTATCTCCTGATTTCCCAAATGGTAACAATGATTTCGATTCATGGAATCTCTGGCCGGTCGGTCAGGGAGCGCCGTGGGTTGATAACAATGGAAACGGTATATATGAACCGCCGGCAGATAATCCTTTAATGAAAGGTGATCAGAATCTTTTTTGCTCGTTCACAGACGGTTACAGAGATTCAGTTTTAAATTCAAGAAGCGCACCTCCTCTCAAAGCTGAAATACATATGTATGCCTGGGCAAAGACTCAGTCAGTCTGTGCCGATGTAATAAACTACGAGTGGAAAATAATTAATAAAAATGTTTCCGCATGGAATGACTTCAGTTCAGCTATCTGGTCTGATATTGATATAGGCAGTGCGATAAATGATAAAGGCGGATCTGATTCTGTTAAGAATTTAGTGTATGGATATAATGGTACAAATCAGGATCCTGTATACGGTCCGGTTCCACCCGCAGTCGGAGTAATTATAAAAGAAGTGACAGGTCATTTAAACAGTCTGTATAAATCTGATTACGCTACAGTCTTTAAATGCGGGGACGGAGAGTGTCCGCGTGATTCGATGGAAGTTTACAATGTAATGCATGGATTCAAACGTGACGGAAGTAATGCTGTAAATCCAATTACAAATCAAATTACAAGATATAAATATTCGGGAGATCCGGTTTCAGGAATCGGATGGAATGATTCAACCAGCGGAGACAGATATATATTTATTGGTTCTCTGATAGGAACTGTTCAGTCTCTTGATACTGCAGATTTTAAAACAATCTCGATAATTAAGAAAGGATCAAATAATTTATCAAGCGTTGCGGAGTTAAAAAACTGTGTGAACTTTGTGATCTCTGTTAATAATATCAGTTCGGAAACACCCGGAGATTTTAAATTGTATCAGAATTATCCAAATCCATTTAATCCGAGTACTATGATCCGATTCGATCTGGTAAATAAAAACTTTGTGACTCTGAAAATATTTGATGTACTCGGCAGAGAGATTAAAACTCTTGTAAATAGTAACTATGCTGCAGGAACTTATGAAGTTGATTTTAATGCAGCAGGATTGCCTTCAGGAATTTATTATTATACTTTGAAAGCCGGAGGATTCAGTGATTCGAAGAAATTGATGCTGATCAGGTAATTTCAAATTTCAAATTACGAATTTCAAATATTTTTTAAAAAATTCAATCCGCGCTGAAAAATAATTCCATCCGGATATAACTTCTCAAAGCCGGGCTCCGAAACAGATTTAACTCATTTCAAACTCAAGCTCCTCTTTGATCAAAAATTAAAGAGGAGTTTGCTATTTTAAGTGCAGTTCATTTAATAAACCAATTTAAAATTTAAAATTTATAATTACTCTTAAAACATTGCATATTGATAATTATCTTTAATAAACACCTCTATAATATTATATTTAAAAAATTTTTTTAATGACAAGTTTGCTTTTAGGAAATACAGTTCAGATAAAGGAAATTAACGAAACTATAAAGCAGGTCGCTCCTACAGATGTGAGCGTTCTTATAACAGGCGAAAGCGGTTCGGGAAAGGAAGTGGTTGCCAATTCAATTCACAGACTGAGCAGAAGGAATGACAAACCACTGATTATTGTGAACTGCGGCGCGATTCCCGAGGGGATAATTGAAAGCGAACTTTTCGGTCATCAGAAAGGAGCGTTTACAGGAGCAATAGATGAAAGAAAAGGATACTTTGAAATGGCGGACAACGGCACAATATTCCTCGATGAGATCGGCGAAATGCCTTTGTCAACGCAGGTGAAATTTCTCAGGGTACTGGAGACAGGAGAGTTCATGAGGGTTGGCGGCAATAAAAATATTAACGTTGATGTGAGGATTGTTGCAGCCACCAATAAAGACCTTGCTTCGGAAGTTACAAATAATCATTTCAGGGATGATCTGTATTACAGATTAAGATCTATTAATATTTTCATACCTCCGCTCAGGGAAAGAAAATCTGATATTAAGCTTTTGTTTTATTATTTTACTGATTCATACTGTAAAGAAAACAATATTGAATTCAAGGGAATAGATGATGATGCAATGGATTATCTTATCAATTACAGCTGGCCCGGAAACGCAAGGGAACTCAAGAATTTCTGTGAAAGCATCATTGTACTGAATCCTTATAAAAAACTTTCTCTGTCTGATGTGAAAAAACATCTTCAGGCGGATAAGAGAGAAGAATCTAATTCACTGCCTATAATAATAGGCAAGTCAAGAGAAAGCAGCGAGAAGGATTTTTTATTCAGAGCTCTGCTCGAAATTAAATCAGATATGCTTGACATCAAGGATCATCTTTCGGTAATTGAGAATAATAAGAATGGTCAGACGGTTAACAATGAAGACTTCATATTATCAAAAGACAGGATCCTAAACATGAAAATGGATGAGATAGAAAGAGAAGTATTGATATACATGCTTGATAAAAATTTCTGGAACGTGGAAAAGATCGCGGATATACTGGATCAGACGCCGAGAAATATTTACAATAAAATTAAAAAATTCAAAATCAGCAAAGAGGACCGTTGGGAAAGAAACTGAATATATTGTCGCTGCTGCTGTGCATAATCATGATATCAGGATGCGGAGTATACGGTTTCAGAGGAAATAATCCGCCTAAGGGAATAAATTCCATTGCTGTTCCTACAGCTCAGGATGTAAGCGGATTTTCTTCTCCGACAATGGCAGAAACATTTACCGAGAGATTGAAATCCAGGATTATTAGTGACAATACATTCAGGGTAGCCGATAAAAATTTTTCCGATGCAGTCCTGAACTGCACTATAACCAATGTCAGAGATGAGGCTTCGGTCATTTCAACCGGAGATAATGTTACTCAGAGAAAAATTATTATGACGATCAAGGTTTCATTCGAAGACCTGAAAAAACAAAAGCTGATATGGGAAAAAAATTTTGAGAATTACGGTGAGTATGCTTCCAACGGAAGCGATTTCTCACAGAGATCTGACGGAATTGCAATTGCGATTGAAAAAATATCAGAAGACATTGTAATTGATCTGACATCAAACTGGTAAACTAAATTAATTAATGAATATAGAAAGTCTCGTACTTGCTGCATATATAATATCGCTTTCGATACTGTTTTTCTTCGGCGCGCATGGTTTCAATATGGTCTATTATTATTTTAAGACATTCAATAAACGAACAGTGGATCTGGAAGAAAGCGAATTCCATCTCGATGAATATCCCGTTGTCACCATTCAGATACCTCTTTACAATGAACAGTATGTAATTACCAGGCTGATAGATTCAGTACTGAGAATGGACTATCCGAAAGATAAACTCGAAGTTCAGATTCTTGATGATTCCACAGATGAGACTACGCAGATCATTAAGGATCATATAGTTAAATATGAAGAACAGGGATACGATATTAAACATATTCACAGAACCAACCGGGAAGGCTTTAAAGCCGGAGCCCTGAAGGTCGGACTTGAAACCGCCAGGGGAGAATTTGTAGCCATCTTTGATGCTGATTTTATTCCCCGGAAAAAATTTCTGAAGAGAACTATTCCTTATTTTTATAAAGAAGAAAAGCTCGGACTTGTGCAGACGAGATGGGAACATCTGAACAGGGAATATTCACTGATGACGAAAACTCAGGCAATAGCTCTCGACGGACATTTTGTGATCGAACAGGCAGTCAGGAACAGAGCCGGATTTTTTATAAATTTTAACGGAACCGGCGGAGTATGGAGAAAGGAATGTATATTCGATGCAGGGAACTGGGAAGCAGATACGCTTACTGAAGATCTTGATCTTTCGTACAGAGCGCAGATGAAAGGATGGAAATTCAGATATCTTGTGAACTTCACTTCACCTGCTGAACTGCCGTCCGACATCGGCGCTTTGAAATCACAGCAGTTCAGATGGACAAAAGGTGCGATAGAAACTGCTAAAAAAGTTTATCCGAAAGTACTGAGATCGGATATGTCATTCAAACTTAAAGTTCAGTCATTCATTCATCTTTACAGCAATCTTGCATATCCCTTCATTCTTATGGCGGCTCTGCTGAATCTTCCTGTAATGCTTATAAAGCTCTCGGGTGAATATGATACTGTTTTTAAATTCATGTCATTATTTATTTTTGCTTTCATAAGTTCATTCATATTTTACCTTTATTCACAGAAGGATGTATATCCCGACTGGCAGAAACGGATAATATACTTTCCGGTATTTCTCGCAGGCAGCATGGGCTTTTCAGTAAATAATACTAAAGCTGTTCTCGAAGGACTGCTCGACAAGAAGAGTGAATTTGTAAGAACGCCGAAGTATCAGATCATGAATAAGAAGGATTCGTGGGAAGGAAAGAAATACGTAAACAAAAAACTTTCTTTCACAACTTATCTTGAAGCTCTTCTGGCGGTATATTGTTTTGGCGGAGTGGTGATAGCTATTGCAACTGCTCAGGTTGCAGCGATACCTTTTCAGATGATGTTCTGCGGAGGATTTTCCATGATATCATTTCTGTCAATCAGGCAGGTTATCGTTTCAAACAGGGTCAATTCAGAAAAAATGGCTTTGAATGCAGAATAACTTTCATAAATATATTGAGGATGCAAAGTCCAGACTGGATAGTAATTATCTTTCACCGTTATTTTTCCGGCTTGCAAATCTTTATTATCTGAACGAACAGTATGAGGAATGCATTTCAGTATGTAAATCCGGTCTGAATATATATCCGAATTACCTTACTATTAAACTCATTCTTCTGAAAGCATTTCTCAAAGCTGAATATCTGAATGAAGCGGAAAATATTTTCAATGAGATAAAGAACAAAATATCCGTAAGGGAAATCATCCAGAAGCTTTCAGGAAATATTCAGAATCTAAGGTCCGTTTCCGGTCAGGAAAAGATATATTATCCGAAAGAGTCAAAAATTAAATTTGACTTCAGGACATTTGAGAAAAAATTCGATCCGCAGGAAAAATTATTTACAGAATTTTCTGTCAATGACCTACTTTATAAATATTCCATTCCGGATTCCGATCCCGATTTCAAAAATTTTGAAGCCATATATTCGGAATTTCATTTCAGAAAAAATTACAGAACTTCCGGAGCTGAAGATCAGAAAGCAAAATCCGATTCCAGATCGGACTCTGAACTTGAAAAGCACATTAAAATAATCACCGAGACGCTTGCTGATCTTTATGCTGAACAGAGGAATTACAAACAGGCGTATGAAGCATACAGCTTTTTAATTAGAGCGGGTTCGCCGAATTCGAAAAGAATTGAGGAAAAGCTGAATGAGCTTGAAAGGAATATGGTAAAATATGACAGCATTTGATCCGATTTTAAATCCCTGTTCAATTCTCTGTTTTAAAATCCTCAGGCAGAGCAGGTTTTACAAAAATTACTTTTTCTCTTTCCATAGTCACAGTTCCGGATTTAAATCCCTTCTTTTTCTTTACATGTTTTTTTTCACAATAAGCTACCGGCACATTCCCGGCATTACGGGCTTTGCTGTAATATGCTGAAATTGAAGCAGCTGCAGAGATTATTTCTTTTGGAACAGATTCTTTAGTGCTTATCTTCAAAACAGTATGAGAACCACTTGCTCCGCGAACATGAAACCAAAGATCATTTTGAGATGCATATTTTGTAGTCAGCAGATCGTTTGAAACACTGTCTTTACCGACCCAGACCTGATACTTGTCATTAAGAATGAACTTCCTGAACTTTGAAGTCTCGTCGTTTTTAGATTCCTGCAATTTCTTTTCCTCTTTGATTATTTTTTTAAAATCATCAGACTCGTCAACATTTCTGAATTCGCTTTCCAGTTCAGAGATATTTTTTTTCAGCTCTGAAATTTTCTTCAAAAGAAGACTGTCTGAATTTTTCAGTTTCTTATATCTGTTAAAATATACCTCTGCGTTTTCGGAAGGTGACAGTTCCGCTTTCAGTTTGATCTCCGTTTTTTTGTTCGGATCATTAAAGTCATTTACATTAAGGACAGTATCTCCTTTTTTAACCGAATGAATATTCTGCAGAATGAGATTGCCCTTGTCCTTAAGTTCTTCGGAATTCCTGCTATGTTCAAGATTTTTTTCAAGACCTTCGAGCTTTCTTTTTTGATGAATTAATTTCCTGTTTATTTCAGCAAGAGCATTCTCCTTGGCGTCGGTAAATCTTTTCGCGCCGGAAGAAATTCTCAGATATGATATCAGCAGTTCGTTAATATCCGGAAATTCTTCCGCCTGATATTCATTCAGGTGTGAAAGCCTGGTCAGTGAAATTTTAAGATCATCATCTTTTTTATACAAAAGAAAAACAGGCGGGTCCATCTCTTTCTCTAACTTTTTAAAATTTTCTCGCAGTGTATTTACGGAAGTTTCATCAGCCGGGGATGACTTTTTCAGATCTGATCTGTAAAGCGCTTCATTAATGTAAGTACTTCCGAATTTTCTGTATTCCGATCTTATGAATTCATTCAGGTCACGGTAATTCCTTACTTCCTCTGAATTTTTTTGAGGAAACAATTCATCAACGGGCTGCCCGGAAAAATCTTCTTTTTCCTTGAAAGCATTTACAGCGGAATCATCTTTTATAAGAAAACAGTTTGCTTTACCGGTAAAAAAAGTAAAGAGTAAATAATAGCCACCGCTGAGAGTTAATTTTATTATCCTGTCATTATTCAGTAAGTCCGCTCCGAGTGCAGTCATTCCTTCGATCTCCTGAAAAAGATTCACAGCGTTTCGCTTTGCCTTTGAAAAATTCCTTTTCAGAAGCAGATAAGGAAATTTCTTCTGAGCGGAGAATTCAAGAATGCCGGATCCTTTTACGGAATTAATTCCGATGCACAGTTTGTCTTTTTCCTGGGAAAAAATTTCGCTGATAACTGAACCTTTTAGATCTTTGTTAAGCTGTTCTGAAATATATTTTACGGTAAAAAAATTATTCATTAATTAAAAAATTAAAACTTCCTGATATCCTTAACATTGTATATGTCAATATTGTAAGGAGGATTTTCAACTGCATGAACAATGCAGTTAATTAACTGATCAATATTTACAAGTCCCAGTCTTCCCGCAAATTCAGCGGTGGAAGATATATTCTCCATTACCTTGTATGCCGGCTGGAAAACAAGCGGCCAGTAATGTCCGGGTCCGGTAACATACCATGGTCTTATAAACGAACATCGTATGCCGCTGTTTCTCAGAAGTTCCTCACCCTTCATTCTTACCTTTATAAATTCTTTCATCACAGGCGCAGGATGAGCAACGCTTAAATAAATAAAATTCTGTATGCCGGCATGAACCGCAGCTTTGACGGCCTCTTCAATGGATACAAGGTCAACTGAACTGAACTGCTTTCCCTTCCACGGAGCGGGATGGGACTCGCCGACAAGATGTATGAAAGTTTCACACGGGCGGATCTTATCTTTATAAGAAATACTATTCAAAGCATTCCCTTCAATGATATCACAGTAGTCAGGTATCTTTTTTCCGTAACGGTTTCTTGTAAGTAATTTCAAATAATAATTCCTTTTAACAAACAGAGGTATCAGATTCCTTCCGATATAACCTGTTCCGCCGGTTATGAATATATTCCTGATCTTTATATCATATTCGTATAATTCCGTCTTTATCTTTTCGACTGGATTCATTTTCTCATTCTGTTAAAAAAATAAATTATAAGCGAGATAAGAATGCTGATCAAAATTGAAGTAACAACCGGGAAATAAAACACGAAATTTTCCTTTTTGATCTTTATATCACCCGGCAGTTTTCCAAGGAAAGGGATCCTGTCAGAAAAAGTGATCAGAATTCCCAGAAGAGCAATGATCACTCCTGAAATTATCAGCATTTTACCTATATTCTGGAAAGAGTCCATCTTCAAACTTATTGTAATTTAAATTAAATATTACATTGAGATACAGAATCAATATTAGTAATTTACATAAAACTTACAATAAATAATCTAAATCCGTAAAATATTTTATGAAAGAATTTGATGTGGTCGTGATCGGAAGCGGTCCCGGCGGTTATACAACTGCTATCAGAGCCTCTCAGCTTGGTATGAAGACTGCAATTATAGAAAGGGACAGACTCGGCGGTGTATGTCTGAACTGGGGATGCATTCCGACAAAAGCTCTTCTTAAAAACGCCGAGCTCATGAACGGTCTGAAGCATCTTAATGATTTCGGGATCTCGGTGGAAAATGTTCAGTTCGACTTTGAAAAAATAATTTCCAGATCCAGAGGCGTTGCTGACATCTCGGAAAAAGGCGTCAGGTATCTTATGAAAAAAAATAAGATAGATGTATTTGAAGGCTCGGCTTACATTAATAAAGACAAGTCTGTTTCCGTTAATGATAAGTCCGGAAAGGAAACTGAAAAGATCAAAGCAAAGAATATCATAATTGCAACCGGCGCAAAGACAAGAGGACTTGGTGATCTTAAATTTGATGAGAAAAAAGTTCTTTCTTCCACAGGCGCAATGTTGTTAAAAGAACTTCCGAAGAAAATGACAGTAGTAGGTAGCGGAGCAATTGGAGTTGAGTTCGCATATTTTTATAATGCATTCGGAACGGAAGTGACCGTAATAGAAATGATGCCGAATATAATGCCGGTCGAGGATAAGGATATTTCTGATGTTGTTGCCAGAGAGTTCAAGAAAAGCGGAATTAAACTTCTCACGGGAACGAAGACGGAAAGCGTCGAAGTCAAAGGTGATAAAGTGATCACAAAAGTATCAGGAAAAAGCAGCGAGGAAATTGAATCTGATGTAGTTCTGATTGCTATCGGTGTCACTGGAAATACTGAGAAATTCGGTCTTGAGGATCTGGGAGTAAAAATAGAAAAAGGAAACATTATAGTAGACAGGGATTACAAAACAAATGTTGAGGGAATTTTCGCGATCGGCGATGTGATCGGACCGCCGTGGCTTGCGCACGTTGCATCTTCGGAAGGAATAAACTGCGTGGAAAAGATAAAAGGAATGCATGTGCCGGACATAGACTATTCAACGATCCCCGGCTGCACATACTGTCAGCCGCAGGTAGCTTCCGTAGGACTTACGGAGAAGAAAGCGCTGGAAGAAGGTTACGAGATCAATGTAGGTAAATTTCCTTATTCCGCAAGCGGTAAATCAAGAGCGATGGGTGAGACCGTGGGAATGATCAAAGTAATTTTTGACAAAAAATATGATGAGCTGATTGGCGCGCATATAGTAGGAGTCGAGGCTACTGAACTGATAATGGAATTTGTGCTGGCAAAGTCACTTGAAGCCACGCATGAACAGATACTGAAAACTGTACATGCACATCCGACATTAAGCGAAGCCAATATGGAAGCCGTTGGAGTAGCTTATAATGAAGCAATAAATATCTAATTTGCTAATAAAATTAAATTAATTTATATTGATAATAATAATAAAACTAAGGAGAAATCACAATGGACGACAATAAAACAACAAAAGGACTTTTGTTAGGGTTTATAACAGGCAGTGTAGTAGGCGCTGCAATAGCTCTGCTTTATGCACCAAAAAGCGGCAGGGAATTAAGAAATGACATAAGATTAAAGAAAGACGAACTTATGGACGATACATCTGAATATCTTCAGGTTGCAAAATCAAAAGCAACCAATCTCATCAATGAAGGAAAAAGAAAATCTGAAGAACTAATCTCTGACGCAAGAAAGAAAGCAAGTTCTCTGATCGATGACGCGAACAATGTTCTTAATGATGCCAAAGTAAAAGCAACCGGAACATATGAATCTACAAAAGATATACTTACTTCAGAGTCAGGAAAGATCAAAGACGCTTTCAAAGCCGGTATCGAAGCATACAATGAAGAAAAGAAAAAAAGTTCATAAAATTAATATCAGAAAAAATTGGAAGATACAGTTCTAATACTGCAGATTGTCATTAATGTAATAATAATAATTCTTTTTATTACTATCATCGTTCTGATGCTCAAGATCAGCAGGATATTCAAGCATATATCAACGAAAATGGATTCGATAGCTCTTGATTCCAAGGAAATAAAGCCAAAGATAATCTCTGCATTTGACAAGATCGGGATGCTGGCGGAGAATGTCAATAAAGCCACCGAAAAAGTAAATGAAAATATTGATGTGCTTGGAACTGTAGTGGAAAGAGTAAAGGATACCGCCGAAAGTGTAATTGAATTCGAGCAGAAAATTCAGAATGCGATCGAACCTCCCGTTATGGATACAGTGAATACCATCACAGCTGTATCTGTCGGAATAAAGACTTTTTTTGATTCATGGAAAAGAAGCAAAAAAAGAAATGGTTTGATGGAAGATTAACGGAAGATTATGGTAAAACATATCAGTTAATCAGTATTTTTACAGAAAGAAATTAAAAAAAATAAACTGAACGGGAATGTCCTGTTCAGTTTTTTTTTCTCCGGACTGAATATGATCCCTGGATAAAAATTTATTTCTTCCTTGAAATCAAAGCATCGAGACTGTATTTACCTGCTCCCATTATAATTAAAGCGAGAAATATAGTAAGCATTTCAAGCGGATAGAAAACTTTTGACCAGGGATCGTGATTCAAGATGTGTTTAGAAAATGCCACTATCATTGTGAACGCCATGAAGGATGAAGTTGTCCTTGTGAATAAACCTAGAAGCAGCATTATCCCTCCTCCGAATTCACTGACTGCAGCCATAAAGCCCCAGAAAGCCGGCATAAAATCAATTCCAAACGAAGCCATTGCCCCTCCTATCCTGCTCCATATTTCAGGACCTCCGAATATTTTATTCCAGCCGTGAATGAAAATGAAAGAAATCCCGGTTCCAAGTCTGAGAATGAATAAACCGAGATCGGTTTTTGTTTGTGAAATTTTTTCTGACATAAATGATCTGTTAAATTAGAATAAATTATTTTTAAAAATGAATAGCTGAAATGAATCTGAAATTGTTAAATAGAAAATCAGAAGGGTTTGCTTAAAGTTCCTGATGTGAAATAATTATTCTCCGGTATTAATTTTCATCACAATCTTTCCGAACTGTTCAGAATTACCCATCCTGTCGAATGCTTTACAGAATTCATCAAACGGATAGATATTATCAATAACAGGTACGACCTTTTTATCCGAGATAAAATCCAGCATACCCCGGAAATCCGCGGCGCTTCCCATTGTTGTGCCGAGAATTTTAAGCTGTTTCCAGTAAACTTTGTGCAGATCAAGTCTATCCGGATATCCGAGTGTCGCTCCGTAAGAGACTATTCTTGCGCCGTAACTGCCGATCTCAATAAAATCCGAAAAAAATTTTCCGCCTGTTCCGTCTATAATTACATCTATCTTATTTCCCGTCAGAGACAACAACTCTTTGGACCATTCCCGGTTATTATATTTAACTCCGCCTTTTGCTCCGAGGGAAACAGCTTTGCTGATCTTTTGCTCGCTACCTGAAGTTACAAAAACATCGGCTCCGGATGCGACTGCAAACATCAAAGCAAGAGCGGAAACTCCGCCGCCTGATCCAGTAATAAGAACCGTATCGTCTTTTTTGAGAACGGCTTTTGTATACAATGCCCTGAAAGCGGTGAGACCTGCAAGCGGGAAAGCTGAAGCCATAGACAGATCAAGATGAGCCGGGATTTTATAAAGTGCGGACTGCGGAATCCTGACATATTCCGCAAAAGTCCCGTTATCGGGCATTCCCAGAATCTGAAAGCTGCGGTCTTGAAAATCTTCGCTCTCACCCCAGTTTCTGCAAGGATAAATTAAAACTTTATCATCCCTGAAAAAATTTTTAACATTCTTACCGGCTGAATGAACTGTTCCGGCGCCGTCTGAACCGAGAACTACGGGAAGACGGATCTTTGAATAAGCCCCTTCGGCTATCCAGAGATCACGGTGGTTAAGTGAAGCGAAATGAACCTTTACAAGGACTTCGTCATCCGAAAGTTCAGGTAAAGAAGTTTCTTCTATCCGGAAAAGATCAGAATATTTTTTCCCTTTGTCAGTCTTATGCAGAACAAGTGATCTCATTCTACAGCTCCATGGTAATTGATACGGGGCAATGATCACTGCCCATAATGTCAGAGTGGATCTCAGCTTTTGTAACCCTGTCCGCAAAATCATCAGAGACGAGAAAATAATCAATCCGCCATCCGACATTCCTTTCTCTTGCGCGCGTGATCTGATCCCAGTAAGAATACTGTCCGGGCTTGTCGTTGAATTTTCTGAAGACGTCAACATAACCGAGGTTGATAAGTCTGTCTATCCATTCTCTTTCAACCGGCATAAATCCGGAAGTAGCCGTGTTTTCTTTAGGACGCGCCAGATCAATTTCCTTATGCGCAGTATTGTAATCGCCTGTGACAATAATTCCTTTTCTGTCCCTGTATTTTTTTTCTATGAAGAAGAAAAGTTCGTCATAGAAATCAAGTTTGTATTTTATCCTTTCGGGACCTCTTCCTCCGTTTGGGAAATATACATTTGCGAGAACATATTTGTCATATTCAGCAAAGATAACACGTCCTTCCTTATCAAATGCGGGATTGCCAAAACCGTTTGTAACGGTTTTCGGCTCGATGTCGCTGTAAACTGCCACACCTGAATACCCCTTCTTCTCTGCCGAGAACCAGTATGAACTGTACCCGCGTATCTCTTTTAATGAGTCGTCAATCTGTTCAGGCTGCGCCTTAGTCTCCTGCAGGCAGATAATATTCCCTTTGCTTTTTTTGAACCAGTCCATGAATCCTTTTTTCTGAACCGCCCTGATCCCGTTTACATTCCAGGAGTATATCCTGATCCTGTTTTTACTTTTTGGCATAAAAAAAATTTATATGTTATCCTTATACATAGAATTTAATTTGTGAAGTTAATTAACTATTTTCAAAATTAATATTCAATTTATCCAAAATTGAACAGAATCCCGAACTGCATTGCCATATTTTGATGATGAAAAAATCCAAAAATATTAAGGAGATCTACAATGAAGTAAAGAACTATGACCTTGTCATTACCACAGACGTTCCTCTTGCTTCGGCTCTTAACAGGAATACGGACAAACCCCGTCTTGGATTACTAGCCATGACTCCTCGTCAGCTTGCTCTGAAATTCGGCACGGTTTATTATGACAGGATATATTCCAAATCCGAACTCATTCTGGAAATCTACAAAAAATCAAAAAAACCGCTCAGATATATTCATCAGAGCGTTGAAAAAATATTTGAGATCTGGAATCATACAGGTCTGCTTGAAAGCTGCGAGCTTTATCTCGGACAGGAAAAAGAACTTCTCGGATTTTTCAGTGAATACAGGACCGTGGAATTTGCAATGGAGAATTTTGATGAGGAATTTTACGGAGATAAGAAGATTGCCGTTGCCGGACTTGAACTGTTCAATGTCCTTGACAGACAGGTGCTTCCTAAAAAGGATATTTTTTATGAAAATAAAGAGCTGCTTAGCTCTGAGGAATTTTCATTCAGTGAAAATAAAACATATCTTTTCAATTCTTATAACGACCTTATAAACAGCGTTTTATCTCTTGTTAATCCGAAAAACCAGAATGAAGTGGCATTGATATTCAATACCGACAGCGAACTGAAAAATATCTTTACGACAGGATTAAGTCAGAAAGGAGTAAGAGTAGAATCAAAATCCCTGCTGCGCGATGACATTTCCGCCGGCAGGTTTTTATCTTTCATAGAATCTTCATTTAATGTCTGGGATCACAGCGTAAAGGATGTTTTGTTTGCAGAATCCCTTTTCGGAATCAATATTAAAAGGGAGTTTGCAGAATATAATCTTCAGGGATATTTAAATACTGACGAGGGAAAAAAGATATTCCTGAATATTTATGAACTTATGACAGGGATAGGGGATCTTACGTTCTCTGAGCTTCTGGATAAAACAGAATTCATTTCGGGAAAGAAATTCAATCCCGAACTGCGGAATGTTTTTAACATTACAGGACTCGGCAAAAATAAAATTACAGAAGATAATTTCAATGTGCTGAAATATTTCATTCTGAACTTTGACATAGAAACCGGAAAATCGGAGCAGGGAGTGCTTCTCGTAAATGCCTCAAACGCTGCATTCGTTGACAGACCCTTAACAGTTTTCATTGGAATGGATGACAGCTGGACTAGACTTAACACTGATAAAGCTTATGTAGAGAAAATAACCGAAGAAAAAAAGGATCTTGAAAAATTCCAGATACTCCTTTCCCAGGGAAAAGAAAAAATCTATTTGGCGATTAACATAAGGAAGAATCAGCCTGTGATCCCCTGCTATTATTTCAATATGCTTTCAGGAAAGGATATAAAAGGTTTCGGGGATGAATTTTTTAATCCCGTATTTGCTTTGATAAAATCCGAAAAGAAAAAACGATCAAAACAAACAGCTCCGAAAGTCAATTCGGGTCCGGCTGATTTTGAAAGTTATATTTCACCTTCTTCGCTTAACACTTTTTACATCTGCCCAAAGAGATATTCATACGGAAAAATAATCCCGCAGGAACAGAAAAGTTATTTCCTTAAAGGAACTCTGCTGCACTGCTTTGCGGAATTTTATTTTAACTATCCGGAATACAGCAGGGAAAAATTTGATGCAATACTTGATCTCATTTTAAAAAAGTACTCCGGATTTTTAAGGGAGTTCAATAAAGACACTGAAAAAACCTCGTTTGAGATTGGAATGAAAGTCATAATGGATTTTATCGACAGTCAGAATTTTGATTATGAAATTGATACATCAAAGAATGCAGGTATAAATAATAGAGAAAGCAATTTTCTCTTTCCCGAGACAGGTCTTGGAAAAAGATATCTCAACACTGAACAATGGCTTAAGAAGGAATTGTCCGGTATCAGCGGAAAGATCGACCTCGCTTCCGGACAGACAATAGTCGATTATAAATCAAGCAAAGGCAGGAAATCCGAAACTGATCTTATTAAGGAATACAAAGTCGAAATTCTCGGAAAAGAAAAAGCCGAAAGCGCGAACTTTCAGACTGTAGCTTATCTCGCCGCCAAAAGAGAGGAGAATCCCGATGAAAAGATCAGATTCATTTATCTGTATATCCTACTGAAATTTACCGATTATATCAAAGGTATTCAGGACCCGGAAAAATCAATCACTTCGGTTACTTACATTCCGGATACCTTTAAAAGGTATATCATTTCAAATGAGTTTTATGACTGTCTTTACCCTAAAATCGAATTACTGAAGACCCTGAGTTATGAAATATTCAGAAAGTTTATTCTTGATAATTTTGATCAGATAAATTTCTATGATCTGAGCTCTGTAACAGAAATTCTCGAAAACAAGATTCACGGATACCTGCTTGAGAATGGTATAAACCATAAACATTTTAATAAAAGAAAGGATGAAACTTTCAGGGATAATATAATCAAGCCCTTATTTAAAGAATTAAACAAAGCAAGAACAGGTTCAAAGGAATATCCTCATATTTACAAAGATGAAGTGGATGAATTCCTTGATTTTGCAAAAGAGACTCTTAAAGAAATAAATGAATTTAAAAAGAGTGATTTCCCAAACAGACCTGTTTATGATCTTAGAAGTATCTGCGCAAACTGTGATTATCTGAATATTTGTACGGGAAATAAATTACTGACTGCTGATGAAGACTGATAAGAAAAAAATAAATCCCCAGGATACATTTGCCGGATCTCTGGACGGCATTTACTTAGTGGACGCCGGAGCGGGAACGGGAAAAACTCATACAATAATCAGGAGATATGAAAATCTCATTAACAAAGGTGTTCATCCGAAAGATATACTGCTGATAACTTTTACCAGGAATGCATATGAAAAAATGAGAAACGATGTTGTAACCAAAAAATTTGAAAAAGATGTAAACATTACTGATTTACTTGAAGCTCCTGTCCTTAATTTCCACGCTTACTGCATGAGATTTTTAAAAAAGCATGGTCTTAATGCTCCGCGGATACTAGGTATTAATGAGATGTTAACCGGAAATTTCAACGTTGCCGAAGAATCGGTTTATGAAAATGAGATCTTCAGAAAATTTTATCTGGCATTCAGAAAAAATACTTTCGGGAAATACGGGAATATTTATAAAAGTCTTGATGATGATTACAGTCCGGTGCTTTCAATAATAAAAAAACTCTGCAGCCTTGGGATCTTCCCGACGGAGAAGGGTTGGTTCGGCAGCGGCGTGGAACTTCTGAAGGGAAACTATAATCGTTACGCAGAAATATTCGATAAATTGAATTTGGAAAAAGCAAGTAAGAATAATAATAAGGAAGTGCAGAATGATCTGTATAAGATTATTAACAAAATGAGGGATAATATATTTATTGATTTCGATATAGACGACTGGCTGGAAGGATGCAGAGTAAACGAAGATTTAAGGGATATTCTATTCACTGATGATGAACAGGGAGTTTTCATTGAGTTTATAAGAGATGTATACTTTTCCTACATTGAGTTCATGCTCAGCAGGAATATCCTGAATTTTGATTTTGTAATTATGTTCTCATTTCTGATCCTGTTCAGTGATGACAGAGTGAGAGTGGAGGCGCAGTTTGAATATATAATGGTTGATGAATTTCAGGATACTGATGAACTCCAGTTCCTGCTGCTTATGCTGCTCTGTAAAGACATGAACGGCAGAGCTAACCTTGGCGTGGTAGGAGACTGGAAGCAGGGGATTTACGGATTCAGAAATACCACGATCGGGAATATTACCCAGTTTTCGGAAAGATTGTCTGAATACAAAAAATTATTAAATGAAGACAGACAAATAATAACTTTCGGTACCGGTGAGGAGCTGATCAGCAAAATTACTTTTGAATTTAATTACAGAAGTTCGCAGAAGATACTTGACTTCAGTCTTCATGCACTGCGCTGCACAGGACCCGGTAATGATGAACCTGATTATGAACTGATAAATAAAAATTTCAGCAAAGCGCTGATTGCAAAAAGGGAGCTTGAGGATATTACCGACGTCAGATTTTATGAAGCGGATAAGGAAGATCCTGACAGTGAAATTGAACTGCTTCTCATGAAAATCTCGGAGCTGACTAACAATGATAAATATTTAATCAGAGAGTTTGACAGTCTAGGAAATGTAAAGGAAGAAAGGAGATTGAAGTATTCGGATATATGCGTTCTGTCAAGAACAAATGAATTCGGTCTCAGACTGCAGAAGTCGGGAATAGAAAAGGGCATACCTGTGAACTTTGAAGGAGGACTGGAACTCTTTGCATCTGAACAGGGAATACTTCTGCTCGCCTGGCTGAGAGTAATGCTGAATGAAAAAGCGGTTGACGGATGGGTGCCTATACTGGAGAAGGACGGGAACAAATATAACGAATTAAAATATCTCGCAAAGCTCATTGAAAAAGGAAAGACTGATGAAGAAAAGAATTATTTCTCAGAGCTGTTCTCGTTCCGCAATAAACTCGTTTCAGAAAATCACGGTCTGATCAATATTATTGAAAAGATATTCACAAGATACGGATTCGATGACGCATACAGTAATGCAATCATTACTGAATTCAGCAACTGGACAAAGAGTGAAATACTTTCACCCGGAGAACTTGCTAACCTGATAGACAGATTAAAGCGGGAGAGATTCAAAGTGGAAATAAACAACACAGATGATGCAGTGATCTTTCAGACTATTCACGGGGTAAAGGGACTGGAATATCCGGCAGTTTTACTTGCAAATATGAATTTAAGGGTTTTCCCGTCTTCAAAAAATTCAACAGGTGAAATATATTTCAATCCCGTTTCCGGTCTCAGATTACGCAAACAGTTCGGAATTATAAACGGATATCCCGGAGTGTTCTCAAATTTCAGATCTGAGATCCTGAATAAAATGATAAAGAAAATTGATTATGACGAGGAACGCAGACTTCTGTATGTAGCAGTTACAAGGGCTAAGCAGTATCTTTATTTCACAGCAAGAAAGCCGTCATTATTCTTTACCGGTCTGGAAGAAAAATCAGGAATTGAATCTGTAAAGGATTTTAAATACGATATCATCCCGGTTAAATTTGAGACGGAAATACCCACTGAAGAAATAGTTCTAAATGTTGCTTCAGAAGATGAAAGGGAATTTGTTTCCGTCCATTTCCTGATGGAAGAAACAGATAATAAAACAGCGCTTGATGAATCAGCTTCAGCAGAAGGAGCATACGATGAAACAAGGAATTATTCTTCAGATGAAAATGAATCTATACCGACTTACTTTACTGCTTCGAATGAAGCCATGGCATACGGAAATAAGATCCATCTGGCTGCTCAGAAGCTCGCTTATTATACCGGAATTGAAACCGGCAGCAGTGAGCTTCAGGCAATCACAGATTTTCTAAAGAACTGCGGCGCCGATGAGATCATTCCAGAAGCGGATTTTCTTTATCCGAAAGGCAATAAAGTGATAAGAGGTACAATTGATCTTCTTCTCAAATATGAGGACAGAATAGAGATAATTGACTATAAGACAGACAGAAGTAAAAAATACATTGAAAAATATAAAAAGCAGCTCGGCATTTACAGAGAAGCTGTAAGCGAAATCTATCCCGGAAAAAAAATAACCGCAAAAATATTTTTTACGGGTTTGAATGAGATTGTTGAAGTCTGAAAGAATGATAAAGTCTTACAGGCAAATTATTTTCCCCGGAATATTTACTTACGGATAGAGTTTTGTAAGTTCCGGCCTTTAGTTCAACCGGTATAAATAACGTGAAAAATAAAATTATTTTTTTCAGAATCCCGGTAAAGCTGAATTGATTTTACAACTCATTTTAATTAAATTTGTAATTGCCAACGATGTTTTATGGATAACAGGAAAAACACTCCCGAAAAGAGCTTAAGTACTTTAAAAAAGATACTTTCAAAGCCGGTTTTAAGTGCAGATTCAAAAGTATGGCAGTATTCAGGGCTCGGCGTTTCTCTTGTTGTAACAATTCTGATATTTCTCTGGGTAGGGATGTGGCTTGATGGTAAGTTTCAGACAGGATTTTTATTCACACTAATTTTGACATTTATCGGATTCGCAGCGGGATTTTACAGTTTCTATCTTCATATAAAGAAACTTACCGAAGAAGATAAAAAGAAAAATCCTAAATTCAATAAGTTCTGAAGACTTTAGATTTCAAAAAGTTCATTCTCAAGACTGTAATAATAAGCGTTGTTCTCCTTGCAGCGGCATTTACTTTGATATTCATTCTTGATCTAAGGATTTACATCACACCTCTGATACTTGGATGGACGATAAGTTTCATAAATGTGACGGCCGGAAGTTATATAATCACAAGGGCTTTCCGGGATCAGGGCAGAGGATTTTTCAACAAAGTTCTTTTAAGTATGGTAGTACGGATGTTTGCAGTAGCAGCACTGGTCTTCCTGCTTGTATATTTTCTCAAAATTGATAAGATCGGTTTTTCGGTAGCTTTGTTCTTCTTTTATTTTCTGTTCATGATCCTGGAGATAAACTACATGTCAGCCGGACGAAAAAACACTAAACAAGTATCATAAAAATTTTTAATATTTTGTATCTGAAACCCACTTTAAAAATCAGTTCACTTTTCACAGGATTAACAGGTCTTCTTTTGATTTTATTTTTCATGTCCGCATCGGTAAATTCATCTTTTGCAGATGAAAAGAAGGATGTGAATACTGAAAGCACTTCCGGAGAGCATTCCGGAAGCGAAGAGAAATTTGACATTATAGAAAAAGTAGTAGATCACCATTATGTAGATTTTTATTTCCTGGGTAAACTCCCGCTTCCGCATTTTGAACCTGTCCATTTCCTAGGAATGACATTTGATTTCTCAATCACAAAAAGTCTTTTCATGATGTTCATAGCGATCATTCTTCTTGTGATCGTACTTGGTTATGCGGCATCCAGCAATAAAAAGAACAAGTATCCAAGAGGCATTGGGAATCTCGTTGAATCGCTGATAGTATTTGTAAGGGATGACATTGTCGTTCCCAACATGGGTAAAGAAGGATTAAAGATGATGCCGTTCTTTTTAACGCTTTTCTTTTTTATCATGTTTGCAAATCTGATAGGATTGTTTCCGTTCATGGCACAGCCGACCAAGAACATCAATGTTACAACCGGACTTGCGCTGATCACTTTTATAGTTACTCAGGCAAAGGGAATCCAGGCTCACGGGATAAAAGGATATTTTAAAGGACTTGTACCTCCGGGAGTGCCGACATTTGTTCTTCCGATCATGATTGTTGTTGAATTTCTCGGATTGTTCACAAAGCCGTTCGCTCTGCTTATGAGGTTGTTCGCGAACATCACAGCGGGTTCAATAATAATATTCTCGCTGATAGGACTGATTTTTGTAATGGAATATGCAGGTTCAATTATTGCAGTTCCTTTCGCACTATTTATATATTCAATGGAGATCTTTATTGCACTGCTGCAGGCATATATTTTTACAATGCTTTCAGTATTATACATTAACATGGCAATGCATCACCATTGATCAGGTTTGAAGAAAAAACAAAGCAAATAAACAAATTAAAAATAACTTAAAAACAAAAGGAGACTAATCTAAAATGGATTTAGCATTTTTAGGAGCCGGTATTGGAGCCGGATTGACAGTAATAGGAGCAGGAATCGGAATCGGCAGACTTGCAGGATCTGCAATGGAAGCCAGCGGAAGACAGCCTGAAGCTTTAGGCGAAATCAGAACATCAATGATCATTGCCGCAGCACTTGTTGAAGGTGTTGCTCTGTTCGGTCTTGTGATCTGCATTCTGCTTGCAACAAAAAGCTAAAAAGAATTCGCAGCCGGACACAGGTAATTAATATACCTCGAACCGGAAAATAAATTTAAACTAAACTGATAATGATATATTATCTTTCATTACTATATAATTATTCCTTTATCTTTTTATTCAGCGGGAATGAAGAAAAGCCGATGCTTTTATCCATTAATCCCGGGCTGATAATCTGGCAGATGATAATCTTTGTTCTGCTTCTTATTCTTCTTAAAAAGCTTGCGTGGAAACCTCTTCTTTCTGCTCTTCATTCAAGGGAGCAGTCAATAAAGGATGCCGTTGAACATGCTGAAAATCTGAAGAAAGAAGCTGAGGATATCATGGTTCAGAACAAGAAGATACTCGCCGACGCCAATGCGCAGTCCATGAAAGTAATAAACGAGGCTAAGGAAATGTCAAATAAAATAGGCGAAGAGATCAAAGCCAAAGCCACTGAGGATTCAAGAAAACTCATTGAACAGGCAAAGCAGGAGATCAAGAAGGAAAAAGAAACCGCCATGGATGACCTCAGACATGAAGTCTCGGATCTCGCAATTAAAGCGGCGGAAAAAATAATCAATGATAATCTTGACGAGGCGAAGCAGAAAAAGATCGTTAATGATTTCATAGCTCAGATACCAAAGAATTAATAATCAGGAAATTTTATACCAATGATCTCAAAAGCAGCAAGAAGATATACAACAGCGCTTTATTCCATTGCTGAAGAAACCGGAAAGACCGCAGACATCTCAAAGGATGTTGAATTTTGTCTGGGACTTATTAACTCAAACAGAGAGCTTGAACTTTTCTTTGTAAGTCCGGTCATCAGCAAGATTAAAAAAACTGAAGCTATCAAAGGAATATTCGGTGGAAGGATTTCCGAACTTATCATGAACTTTCTGCTTATCATTGTAGACAGAAGAAGGGAATCTCTTGTAAAGGATATTTTTACTGATTATCTGAATCTTCAGAAGCAGAAACAGGGAATAGTGGATGTGCATGTAAAGACTTCGGTAGAGCTGAATCAGCAGGAAAAGGAAAATATGAAGAAAAGCATAGAAGCTTACACAAAACTTAAAAGCGATATAACATTCGGTCTGGACTCTTCTATAATCGGCGGATTTCTTGCGAAGATAGATGATACGGTTCTGGATGCAAGCATTAAGAGACAGCTTGAGAATCTCAGAAACAGATTCAGATCTGGAGATTATTCTCTCAACTAGTTTTTAAAATTAAATAAAAAATTTAAACATCAGGAGATATAAATAATGGCAGAGGTAAAATCAGACGAGATTTCCGCGATATTAAGAAAACAGTTGTCAGGTTTTGAGACGGAAGTCGATATATATGAAGTCGGAACGGTATTGTACGTCGGAGACGGTGTGGCAAGGGTTTACGGATTATCCAAATGCGAAGCTGGAGAGCTTATTGAGTTTCCAAACGGAGTATTCGGAATTGCTCTGAACCTTGAAGAAGATAACGTAGGATGTATTCTTTTCGGTGAATCATCTCTCATAAAGGAGGGCGATCAGGTAAAAAGAACAAAGAGGATCGCTTCAATGCCGGTCGGTGAGGAAATGCTCGGAAGAGTCATTAATCCGCTTGGACAGCCGATTGACGCCAAAGGCGAAATACATACTACAAAATTCCTCCCGCTGGAAAGAAAAGCGCTGGGCGTAATTCAGAGACAGCCGGTGAAGGAACCGCTTCAGACTGGTCTGAAAGCCATTGATGCTATGATCCCGATAGGAAGAGGACAAAGAGAACTTATAATCGGTGACAGACAGACCGGAAAAACTGCTGTTGCTGTTGACACTATTATCAATCAGAAAGGTAAAGATGTTTTCTGTATTTATGTTGCGATCGGACAGAAAGGATCTACTGTCGCACAGGTAGTAAAGAGTCTTGAGGATTCCGGAGCGATGGAATTTACAACAGTAATTTCAGCTACGGCTTCCGATCCTGCTCCGATGCAGTATATTGCGCCTTTCGCAGGCGCGACTCTCGGAGAATATTTCAGGGATTCGGGAAGACATGCGCTCGTAATATATGACGATCTTTCAAAACAGGCGGCTTCTTACAGAGAGGTTTCGCTCCTGCTGAGAAGACCTCCTGGACGTGAAGCTTATCCGGGAGACGTTTTCTATCTCCACTCAAGATTACTGGAAAGAGCTTCAAAGCTTTCCGAAGAACTCGGAGGGGGTAGTCTTACAGCGCTGCCGGTTATTGAAACTCAGGCAGGCGACGTATCGGCTTACATTCCTACGAACGTAATTTCAATTACTGACGGACAGATATATCTAGAACCGAATCTGTTCAATGCAGGAGTCAGACCGGCTATCAATGTCGGTATCTCGGTTTCAAGGGTGGGAGGTAACGCCCAGATCAAAGCAATGAAAAAGATCGCCGGTACATTAAGACTTGAGCTCGCTCAGTACAGAGAACTTGAGGCTTTTGCCAAATTCGGATCCGATCTCGATAAAGCTACACAGTCACAGCTGCGAAGAGGTGAGAGACTGGTTGAGATACTTAAACAGAAACAGTATTCTCCAATGCCGATTGAAAAACAGGTGATGGTAATATATGCTGCAACAAAAGGATATATGGATGAGATACCCGTTTCGGAAGTTCAGAGATATCAGAATGACCTTCTTCAGGAAGTTGAAAATATGCATCCGGGAATTCTCGACAGCATCAGGGAAACAAAAGATCTTGTAAAGGAAAATACGGACAAAATGGATGAAGTTTTAAAAACATTCACAGAGAGATTCAAGTCAACCATTAATTAATAAACGGACAGGAATTGGCTACATTAAAAGAATTAAAAGTTCGGATAGGCGGTATAAAGAGCACGCAGAAGATCACCAAAGCAATGAAAATGGTGGCTTCAGCCAAGCTCAGAAGAGCTCAGGAAAAAACAATTGCAGCAAGACCTTATGCAAAAAAAATAAACGAACTGCTCACGAATCTTGTGAGTGCTGCTGGTGAAGCCACCGATGAGCTTCTTGAACCCAGAGAAATTAAATCAAGATGTGTCGTGGTCGTTTCCGCTGACAGAGGACTTGCCGGATCTTTTAATACAAACATTATAAGGTACGCTTACAGTTATATAAAAAGTCTCGGTGAAAATACCAAGGTTGTTATTATCGGGAAAAAAGCTTTTGATTCTCTGAAAAAGAAAGATGTACACATTATTCACAGCGTTACCGGATTATTCAACGATCTTACAATTGAGAGATCGAATGAGATCGTAAACTTCCTGGTGGATAATTATAAGAAACGTACATTTGATTCAGTCGAAATAATTTCAAATGAATTCGTAACAATGGTAAAGCAGGAAACAGTGAAAGCTCAGTTTCTGCCTTTAAAAAAGATCAAATCCGATGATAAGGAAACAAAAGCCTCCGGAGATTATATTTATGAACCTTCTGAAATTGAGATAATAAAAGAACTTATTCCCAAACAGCTTAGAGTGCAGATGTGGAAAGTCCTGCTTGAGTCCAATACATCGGAACATGCTGCGAGAATGACTGCAATGGAAACTGCTACAAAGAACGCTACTGATCTGCTGATGGAACTTGAACTTTCCTACAACCAGGCAAGACAGGCAGCCATTACAAAAGAGATCCTGGAAATCGTAGGCGGCGCAGAGGCATTAAAAGACGCATAGTGAAACTTCAAATATTTATAAAAAGAAGCTCCTTCACGGAGCTTTTTTTGTGCCTGTTTCCCGGGTATGATCTAACTCAGAATCCCTGAGACATAAAGGTCTTTAGAATAAGATTAAATTTTTTGAGTGATGGCGTAAACGGATTTTAGTTAATAATAATTTGTTGTTCATAATTAATTGATTGAAGTGTCCTTTTGTTTTTGATCAATTTTATTTAAAATTTCTGATCATTTCAAACAGCCAGAGCTTTATTCCGAATTGATTTTGTGTGGATTTTTCCGTTTCCGCCTTTAGTCTTTTAAGATCGGAACTGATATCATGATTATTCACGGAAAGTTTTAATCTAATGAGTTCGCCTGTAATTTTTAAAAAATCCGAGAAGGATTCCCTGTAATTTTCCTTAATTGAATTTTCCCTGCTGAGAAAATGTCTGAACGAATCAATAGCGGCTAACGCCTGATCGTAAAATCCTTCTTCGTAAAAGATCCGAAGCATCAGAAGCTTCACCTGAAGTTTTATAATATAATTCGGGAATGATGTCCTGGAAAATAGATCAAGAGCTTTAAGTCTGTTTCCTTTGCTGTATTCAATAACACCGTTGCAGAAATCCAGTGTGCTTTCTCTTTCTTCGGACAGTCTGTCCTTGAATTTTTCTATATAGTTTTCAGCCCATTCATATTCATTCACCCTCACTGCGATTTTCACGTGATTGAGAAAATCCATGTACAGTATCTTGCCCATTGTTATTGTCCCCTTGTCGAAGTTATCCTTTGACAGATAAAAATGTTCTTTCATGTAATCCGTTCTGCATTCAAAATTATACATCTCAGCGCAGAATCCCGACATATGAAGGAAATACATGTATTTGTGATAATGATCCATGTTCTCAAAATTATTTTTAAAGAATTCCTTGAGCTTTAAAAATATTTTTTCATCCTTTTTTGTCTGAAGCAGAATGATGTAATAATACATCTGAAGTATGGGAACAGTGTTTTCGTTGTTTCGCGAGAGATATTCCATTACTTCATCAAACATTTTCAGATCGTAACTGTAATTGTTCTGCTTTATCTCATGAAGCATAGTTGAATAAAGATCCAGGATCTTTATCAGGGATAAATTGATCTCATATTCAAGCTCCGTCTGAAAAAGTTCAAAATCAGAATTAGGTTTTTTCGGGGAAACAAAAGATTTGAGTTCGTTTGTCATCTCAGCCATTTTGGAATAATAAAATTCATCTTTGACTTTGATCTTTTCAAGATTATCAGTGTAGTTTTTGTAAAGCTGTTCGTAAAGTCTGTCCAGATCCCTGTCTCTGTACTGTTCAAGTAAAAATTTATTGTTAAGATGCTCATTCTCACTGAATGAAAGAAATTTCAGGAATTCTTTGCAGACGGAAAGAAGATCAGATGCAATATTTTTTAACTTAAAGTAGTCATAATTCTCCCCGGGAAAAAGTTTTTTATAAACCGTCTCATTCCCGATTTTGCTGCTGTCAAAATCAGGATGGTATTTTTTCAGAATATCAAAAAGAGATATGACGTTTTTGTTTTTATTGTAAACGGGTGACCTTGTAAAATCCCTGAAAAGTTTTAACTCCCGGGCAGAAAAAGTTTTAAGGACCTGAATTAATTTTGAATTATTCATTTAAGGAAATTCTAAAATATCAGTTTGAAAAACCACTAAAACAAGCTTAAAATCAACAAAAACATCAATAATCAATAAAACACATGAATTTCATCCTCTAAAAACCAAAATATTCTTCTTTGTATAAAAATAACATTCGCCTTAATTTTGCATCTACTGGCGTATGATGGAGATCGAAAATTTTAAAACCTCCGGATATACACTTATCTTTTCATCGTACGCCATACGTTTATCGATAATAAAATATTCCGGAGGTTTATTTTAATATTAATGTACATTAAAATAAATTCAATAAATATTAATCAGAAAGGGGAAAAATGAAATCTCTAAAAACTTTAATCTGTATCTGCGTTCTTATCGTTCTTGCATCTTTTCAGATTTCCGTTGCACAGTACAGTTCAAAGAATCCAAAACCCTCATTTGCACATAAAAAGGGTTCAGCAAAAATTGATGCTCTTCAGATCAAAAAGATCATCGAAAAGAATCAAAAAAGTTTTAAAAAAGATTCCCGCGGTTCATGGCTGCTGCAGGAGGACTTTGAATCAGGCAACTTTCCGCCTACAAACTGGACGGTAAATTCCGGCAGCGCTGTGTGGGCTCAGGAAAATTACAGTGCGTTCGGAATAGGCTCTTACTGCATGTATTATAACAACTGGGACTGTTATTACGATGATAATATAATCTATTCACCGGATTTCGGACCGACTTCTTCAGGAGATGTACTGATCTTTGATCATGCTTACGCTCCGTATTATGACGGAAATACTTATTATGATGATATGGAAATATATTATTCGGATGATAACGGCAATAACTGGTATTCGCTTGTTTATTATCCCGGGGACAGTCTTCAGACAGCACCGGGCACCGGTAATTACTACACACCTGCAAATAATGAATGGGGATCAAAAGTAGTTGCTCTGCCTGTAGGAACTACGAACATTTATTTCCAGTCAATTGAGAACTGCGGAAATAATCTGTATGTCGATAATATCAGAGTCGGCGCTGCCGGAGGAGTCTATGACGCTTCTGTGGATTTTGTATGGGCAAAAGGTAAACTGCCTCTTGTTTACGGAGTGCCTGATAAAATTCCCGTTCTTATAAACAATCTGAGCGGCACCACAATATTAAATCTTAAAGTTTACCTGAATATTTCCGGGACAAATAATTTATCTGATTCACTGGTTATTCCTACTCTTAATCCTTTTGATACAGTTCAGGTGGAATTTCTCGGATTCACTCCGATACTCAGCGGATTCTCAGATGTGACCGTAACAATTCCTGATGACGATGATAACGGGAATAATACAAAATCATTTCTGTCGGAAGTAAATCCAAACACAATGAGATATGTTGATTCAAACTGCTGTAACGGCTCTGTCGGATGGATAGGCGAAAATTCTTTCCTGAATAAATATTATATGTCAGGGACGGGTCAGATCAGGAATGTAAATATTAAATTATCAGGCAACGGAAATACCGGCCAGATAGTTTATGGATATGTTGTTAACAGCAGCGGTACTGTTGTCGGAAAATCACCTCACTATAAAATTCAGGCATCAGATGCTGACCAGTATAAATCTTTCAGAATTACAGATCCGAGACCTGTTATTATTACAAACGATTATTACTATGTTGGTATTGCCCAGACCGAATATTCGGGAGACGGATTTGCATTTACTCCGCAGCAGTTTCTGGCTGAATCACCTGCAAGACCGGATGCAAATTATTTCGCAAATCTTGCGCCTGTCGGGTCATCCGTCTATGTCGGGGAATTCCCGAGAGAATACGGACAGAATTATGCAATAGAAAGCGTCATGGGGAATCAGGCTGTTTCGGATGCAGGTATCTCTGATCAGGGACTTACCTATGACCAGTATTTCAGCTCATCAACATTTACACCGGTAATAAGGGTCTTCAATGCCGGAACAGGTTCAGCAAGTTTCAGCGTCAAAAGGACAATCACGCCGGGAGGTTATACAAGTACAAAAACTGTTTCAGGGCTTTCTGCAGGTTCAAATGCATCTGTAACATATGATCCGTGGACTTTTACCTCCGGTACAGTATACACAGTGAGAGATTCCATTCTTTCATCTGACGGAAATAATGCAAATAATCAGATGACAACTACCATTACTCCGAGGATTGCAAAACAGCTGTGTGTCCTGTGGGCTCAGCAGAAAGACAGGGACAGTCTGGTGAGAGCAATCAATTTTGACGGAAGGTATGCAAATAATTTTGATACAGTCAGACTGAATTATACAGGATCTTACCTTCCCTGGAAGATCATGTTCGTGAATTTCAAGGAACAAGGCAGCTATTCACCGTGGGTCAGGGATTCTCTGAAAAGTTACATAGATAAATCCACTTCCGGAAATAAAAAAACACTTGTGGTATTCAGTGATGTGATTGCATATAATAATGATCCTGTTACCGGATATCCTTCTCCCGCAGATTCAGTTTTTTACAGACAGTATCTGAAGGCGATGACCATAAGCGACAACTGGATAGGAAGCATACCGGCAAGCAACAGCAGATTCAGAGGGCTTGGATTCTTTAACGGGATCTCGCAGGACTCTGTATCCGACCCGTATACACCTCAGCTTATCAAACCTGTGAACGGAAGTTTTGCAGCGTTCAAGCCTCAGTCTGTTACGGGAAGCGGCGCGGATTCCAGTATTGCGGTAAGCTACAACGGTACAAATTATAATACCTTCTTCATGACTAATCAGTTTTCAAGTCTGAGATCTACCGGCGCTTCAACAAGTATTCTCGGTCCTGTCAGAGTTTATACCAAGATAATTGACTGGATACAGAATTCCCTTACCGGTGTAAAAGTACTTGATCTTACAGCGCTGTATCAGGGACTTTATAACCAAAACACAAATGTCATGGTCAGTGATACTGTAAAAGTATATCTCAGAAATTCCGCAAGTCCATATGCAAAGATAGATTCTGCTAAAGGATTTCTTGACGCTACGGGAACAGGATCCTTCCTTTTCAACCATTCTTCCAACGGCGTGAATTACTACATTCAGCTTAAACACAGGAACGGACTTGAAACCTGGAGCGCTTCCCCTGTGATGTTTAATGCAAACCATGTAGCATATAACTTTACTACAAATGCAAACAAGGCATATGGAAATAACATGATCCAGAAAGGAACAAAATGGACTGTTTACAGCGGTGATGTGAATCAGGACGGAGTTATTGATATAGGGGACAACACACAGATAGATAATGATGCATTCAATTTTGCATCGGGATATATCGTCACCGATCTTAACGGAGACGGAATAACCGATATAGACGATCAGACTATTGCAGATAACAATGCATTCAACTTTATCGGCAAGATCACTCCGGGCGGAGCGTCACCCGAACCTGTCGCAGTATTTGAAAATGCAAAGACTGAGAGTTCTTTACCTTATGAAATAAAAATTGATAATGAAATATATGAAAGAACGAAGAATGATATTCCCCAAAATCATTCCGGACGGATCGAAAAGATTGAAAAAAACAAAAACATTTATATGATGTTTAAATAGATCCGTTTAAATATAATTGTTTCCCCTGCGAAAGACCGGTTGATGTTTGCCGGTCTTTCTCTTTTATATTCATCTGATGGAGTTACCTTTAATTCACTAAGACTCAAAGTATTAAAAACTTTATTAAAAAAGTTATTCAATTATTGAATTTTAGAATTTTAAAATAACCGAAATAAAATATATAAAAATATAACCTTCGAGTCTGTGCGACTTTGAGGCATACCCCTGTTTATTTTACTTATTCAATTTTAAAATTAAATTACATAAATTATAAAAATCACTTTTTTATAATTTAAACTAACCGCATTATGAAATTCAAATTACCTTTTAAGAAATCAGCAGTTAAATCATCGTGGTTAAAAATTTTCCTTGCAGTGTTTTTCCTTTCTTCATTAGTTAATGTGAGCACAGTAAAAGCCGGAGATACAACATGGGTGACAACTTTCAATCAGAATTTCCAGAACTGGGCTAACACGCACTATGGAAATTTTTTACTCCCTGATACAAACACGCATTATCAGCAGATTCTCATGTATTATACAATCGGATGTCCGGCAGCAGGTTGTGATCCGTGGGACAGAATAGGGTGGATAAAACTTTACACGGATTCGGTAACGAATTATGAAATTGCAAGAGTTATAACACCTTACAACATTGTCGGCGGCGGATATCCAGGACAGTGCGTCTTTGTTCTCGATGTAACTGATTACATGCCGCTGCTGCACGACTCTGTCAGACTCGGTAGTTATATCGAAAGCTGGATCGGCGGAACCCGCGGATGGCTGGTAACGGTGAAGTTTGCATTCATTCAGGGCGAACCGGAAAAGATCCCGTATAAAGTGATCAATCTATGGCAGGATAATCATGTTCTGTACGGTGACACAGCTTCGAATCCTGAAAATATACTTGTGCCGAGAGATATTCCGGTGGATTTAAATACTTCGAAAGCAAAAGTAAAAATAATCACTACTGGTCACGGTCAGGGAAATACGGATAACGCTGCGGAATTTTCTCTGAAGATCCACACGCTTCATGTCGGTGCACAGTCTTTTGATCAGATATTATGGAGATCGGACTGTTCAATAAATCCATGCAGTCCGCAGGGCGGAACATGGCAGTATGCAAGAGCGGGATGGTGTCCGGGCGCAAGCGTGATACCGTGGGACAATGACGTGACTGCAAACGTCACACCCGGTCAGAATGTAACTATAGATTATGATCTTTACCCTTACGTGAATTTCTGCAGACCGACAAACCCGTTATGCGTATCAGGTCAGACATGCGCTGACTGCAATTTCAACAATAACGGACATACGGAGCCTCACTATACAATACAGGGACAGCTTATACTTTTTAAGGATAATCCTTCGATAAACATAAGCAGCATAAGTTCGGAGATCCCTGTTAGTTATAAGCTTTACCAGAATTATCCGAACCCATTCAATCCGACGACAAAAATAAAATTTGAAGTACCGTCTTCAGGAAAAGTCACACTCCGCATAATTGACATAAACGGAAAGACAGTTGATACGCTCGTTGACGGCAATCTGAATCCCGGAACTTACGAAGCCGAATGGAATGCAAAAGGTTTATCTAGCGGCGTTTACTTCTATAAGCTGGAAGCGGGAGATTTTATTCAGACGAATCGCATGGTTTTATTGAAATAATTTTTCATGAAATTTTGAGATAGGTTGGGTGAATTTAAAATATCATTAACTTAATTCAGTTTATGAAAAATATTCTTATTTTTTTAATACTGGCAATTTTAATAAATGAAGGTTTATCTCAGGGCCAACCGTGGAGACAACCGCTTAAGATCTGTACCAGCAGTGACGGCATAAATTTTTCATATTTTCAGACCTTTCAGGATTCCGCGGGAGTACCCTGTGTAACAAGACTTCCGAACGGTGATCTTATCAGTGCGTTTCAGTGGTTCAGACAGCCGGTCGGTTCTCCGACCTGGGACAGAGTCGCGGTTAAATTTTCACATGATAACGGATTAAACTGGACACAGCCGCAGCCGGTGATCATGAACGGATTCCCCCAAAATTTTACAAGGCCATTCGATCCGGCGCTTGCAGTTACAGACAGCGGAAAGATAAGAATGTTTTATTCAAGCGAACTGAACCTTATTCTGGATACTTCCATCAATACTTATTCAGCGGTATCGGATGACGGCATTAATTATACATTTGAAGGAAATGTCATATTCAGTCTTTCAGACAGACCGGTTATAGATCCTGCAGTAATAAAATTCAACAATCTCTGGCATCTTGTGAATCCGGGAACAGCGGGAAATAACAATGTATATCATAATGTTTCAAATAACGGAATTGATTTTAGCAGAGCTCCTGATATAATTTCCGATATGTATCACAGCTGGACCGGTAACTTTCTCATATTTGATCCCAATGAACTAAGATTTTACGGAAGCGGAATGGGAATATGTTATTCATCCAGTCCCAACGGCGGCATGTGGTCTTCATTTGCCGGGACAAATGTAATGGGAGGAGATCCTGCAGTAATAAAAACCGGTGATAATAATTTCCTTATGATCTACACTGGACCGCCAAATCCAGTATCGGTCAATGAGAATGTATCAGTATCAGAGAATTTTAAGCTTCATCAGAATTATCCGAATCCGTTCAACCCACAGTCAGTTATTAGTTACGAGTTACCCCCCCTTAATCCCCCCTTTGCCAAAGGGGGGACATGGGGGGGTGCAAAGCTGATTGTGTATGATGTGCTTGGGAATGAAATTGCTACGCTTGTGAATGAAAAGCAAAATGCGGGATCGTATTCGGCGGAGTTTGACGGCAGCGGACTTTCGAGCGGGGTTTATTTTTAAAAGCTTGAGGCGGGAGATTTTGTTGAAACGAAGCGTATGATTTTATTAAAATAAATGAATTTGTAACATAAAAGAAATTTTATTGAATTTAATATTCAATCGGTAAAATTTATTTTTACAATATTGTAATTCTCAATTAATCATGAGTAAATTTCTAAAAATATTTTTCTTATTTCTTCTTTCTTTTCAAGCTGAATTGTTTGCTCAGACATATACTTGGGAAAATAGTCTTTCTTACACATTAGCAAGTATTTTACATAAAACTCAACAGACAAGTGATGGAGGATACATTGCGGTTGGTGAAATTAAAGTTGGAATATATAAAAAAATATATATTGTGAAATTTGACAGTTACAGTGACACTCTTTGGAGTAAGTTATTTGATTTAAATTTAAATGATTATTATCTGGGTGATTGGATTGAAGAAACTCATGACAAAGGTTTTATTATAGCAGGATCGGGAGCTGGACCAAATTCAGATGCATATTTAGTAAAAACTGATTCTGTAGGTAATATTGTTTGGTATAAATCTTTTGGTGGAAATGGATTGGACCAGGGCAGATGTGTCAAACAAACTATTGATAAAGGGTATATCATGCAGTGCAGAACGACTTCTTTCAGTTCTAATAATGACATGTTATTGATTAAAACTGATTCTTTAGGAAATCTAGAATGGCAGAAGTTGTTTGCATATAAAAACAGCATTTCGCCTGCAGGAATAGATTTAATTGATTCTTCAGGTTATGTTTTAGGATCTACAATTTATCAAATCGGTCTATGGGCTTGGGTAAAAGTAATTAGGATAAATTTAATGGGAGATATTTTATGGGAGAATGAATACAATTACAATGGTATGACCTCTGTAGCTTATTCAATAATTTTCAGCTCAAGAAATACTATTGTAATTACAGGAGATGTTACATATGCCAATTTAAGTCAAGTATTAAATTTAGATACTTTAGGAAATTTGATATGGCAAAGAACTTATTCTTCTCAAGGATTATTTGAAAGTGGAAGATTTATTTCAGAATCTCCGGAAAGGGGTTATGTATTTTGTTCCAGAGCAGAGAATTCAGTTACAGGAATCAGGGTTGGAAGATTGCGTCTTATAGATTATGATGGAAATATAATATTTCAAAGAGTCCGAGATTTCGGTAATAATGAAGTCGAATATAAAAGTGTTTCATCAACAGCCGATGGAGGGTCTATTATAAGTGGACACATAATTACTTCTAATAATTATTATGGATATGAGTTAAAAACTGATTCGTCAGGTAATTTAAAACCCACTTCAGTAATTAATAATCTTGTTCAAATCCCGGAATATTTCTTACATCAAAATTATCCTAATCCGTTTAATTCGAAAACAATTATTTCATTTGAAATTAAAAACACAAGTGATGTAATAATTGAAATAATTGATCTACTTGGTAGAAAAATATCTACTGAAAATTTTTATAATTTACAAAATGGAATTCACAATTATAATTTTGATGCAAACCGTTATAATCTTTCTTCCGGAATTTATTATTATAAGTTTAATATAAAATCAGAAATAGATCATTTTCAATCTCTTAGAAAAATGTTGTATCTAAAATAGTACTATTAAAAATTTATTTTAATATAATCATGAAAATCAAATATATATTTGTTGTGTTGTTTTTTATTCATTTTACAAATCAAGTATTTGCCTTGGAAAGGTGAATTAATTATTTTTAATAAATCATATCAAAAAAATATTAAGATTGAAGTCTACCCTATTGGGGCAATATTTAATGCTCAACAGAAATATAGTATAGAATGTATAAATGAAAATTTGCCTGAATATGATAAAATCATAGGCGGTTCAAAAATTTTACCAAAAAGAGTTGGAAGTAGTGCAAGTTCTTTTAAATTAGATCATGATGCTAGCGAAGATTTTAATGCTGAAGCTTCAATAGGATTTGGAAAGTACAGAGTTGTATTTTTAGAATTTTATAACGATACTAATTTTACTGATGGAATTAGTACATATTGCGATGTGGATTATAGTGATGCAGATTATCCAATTTTATTGCTGATTTAACCTTTGATTTTTATTCCATTAACAATATAGTATACTATTTTGGAGGAGCATCGATTCAAATTCCTCAAAATAAGTTAATTGTTTCTTGGGATCAAAGAACTCTCAATAATCCCAATTCTTTTAAATTACAAAATAAAAACGGATTTATTTCCGATATAAATTATACAGATTGGCCAATCAATGCATTAGACTATGGTGCGGAAAATCATATTTTACCAAATGAATGCTATATAAATTTAGAAGTAAGAAATCAGAATATTAATATTTCCAGTAATAAGAATTTCTATTTTAAGAAATCTGATTTCATTATCAAAGACAGTGTAAACTTCACACTCAACTCCAACTCTTCAATTATTTTCGAAAACGGAGGCAGATTCCGGACTTTTGAAACCGGTACTCCAAAGACTATCACTATGGGAGAAAATTCTTACATAGATGTCAAATCCGGAGCCAGCATAAATCTTAACAATACATTATTTCAGACTACAAACGGCAGCGTAAAGTGGAAAGGAATTAAACTAACAGATTCTTATCTTGACACGATCAGTAACTGCACTTTCAAAAATACAGATACCTGCATCAATTTATATAATTCGGACAAATGCTTTGCGAGAACTAAAAAGATAATTACAGGCAGTAAGTTTGAAGACGGAGTGGTAAAATTAAGAAATGTATTCAACGCTGTGATCAGCAATGATTCTTTTTATACAAATAATAACAGTAAGTATCTTCTGACTGTAAGCAATAGTGTTCATCCCAATGATTATGGAGTTTTTTGCGCAGAAGAAGAAGATTTAAATCCAGCTTTTAATTTAAATATAACTGATAATCATTTCTCCGGAGGAGCAGTGCAGCTGTACCTCAACTGTCTGGCATCAGAGAAGACGCCGTTTTTTATTTTTGGCAATGTTTTTCAGGGAACCGGTTCTTCTGCGGGAATCGGATTTGTTTCAAATAAAATTTCAGGCGATTTCAGATATAATAGTTTTTTGACAGACGATTATATCACTTCTGTAAATTTACTTCAGAGTGATCTTAATTTATATGAAAACTCTTCAATGAAATCCGGCACAAATTCTACGCTTATTGTTAATTCAACTTCCTCAGCCCGACTGGCTCCTGTTTACAGCAGCGGCAATTATTACTGGTATGGAGGTTACAATAAATTATTTTCAAATGACCAGAATAATGTATATATAGTCGGAACATCTTCGGCTTTCTTTGATAAAGGCGGCAATTGTTTTACTGTTTATAATTCAAATTATTATCATATTAAATCTGCATTGACAGGATCATGTAATTCATACGGAATATCTGCATCAGAAAATTACTGGTCGGCTGTACCTCCGTTGAATCATTTAATTTGTAATTCAGATACCGTTGATTTATTTTACCAGCCGTATAATGCCTATTGTATTAATTCAAAACCTGAACCGCCGGGTTATGATATTATTGACAGAGGAGACGGCATTATAGACACTGTTGCGATTACAGACGGCGGAGATTTTATGAATGGGGATAGCGAAGATGAAGATATATTCGGTCAGGCTTTAATATTGAATAGGAGTAAAAATTTCAACGGTTCTTCCGGACTACTGAAAACTATTATTGATGAATATGATACCGGCGGGTTTTTAGTTACTTCACTGGATGAACTTTATTCAAATTATCAGAACCGAGACACAATTTCTTTACAGTCAAATACGAATTTAATTTATGGTGAATTAAAAACGTATTTAGAATCAAAAATATCTAAGCATGAAAACAACTTTTCTTTTGTAGATAAAGCTTATTCATATTATCTGATGTGTCTGATAAAGATCAGAGAATATAATGAAGCGATATCAGGTTATGAAAACATTATGTCGAATCACCCTGAACCGGAAAGAAGACTTTTGGCAAGCTGGGACAGATCCGCAGTGACACTGATGCTGAACGGTTCAGGACAAGGTAATGATAATTTATCTGTTGAGAACAGAGATGAAATGTTATTTGAAAAAACATTAAAAGATAAACCTGCTCACAGTATAGCGAGATCATCATTTAAAGAATTGAAAAGCAGTAATGAAAGATATAATCCGGCAAATAATAAAGAGAAACAATTAGAATTAAAAATTATCAGATACAATCCTTCCAGCCATTCTGAGCTTGATAAGAAAATCACAGAAGATATGAATTTTCTCTTAGGTATAAAAAATTCAGACAATTTTGAAAATAAGAGTTTCGTAATAGATAATTTTAAACTTTATCAAAACTATCCGAATCCATTCAATCCGAAAACAGTTATTAGTTACGAGTTACAAGTTACGAGTTTTGCAAAGCTGATTGTGTATGACGTGCTTGGGAATGTAGTAGCTGTACTGGTGAATGAAAAGCAAAACGCTGGATCGTATTCAGTGGAGTTTGACGGAAGTGGATTTTCGAGTGGGGTTTATTTTTATAAGATTGAGGCAGGAGATTTTGCTGAGACAAGGCGTATGGTTCTGATAAAGTAATTTTTCATTTACAATTTAAAATTTACAATTTATAATTTACATGGCGGGAGAATTATTTCTCCGCTTTGCTTAACCCGAAAAATATTTATATAAAGCCATTTTTGTTTAAATTGTAAGTGCCTCTTAATTTGATTAATTTGCATGGAATTAATCGTTTTGTATAATTGAATATATGCGTGTTTGCATCCGGCGGGGGAACAAACTTCGGGTCACTTATCGCAGCAAAGAAACGCAGTTTTATTAAATCCCGGATCTCACTTCTTGTCACGAACAATTCCGGCTGCGGTGCTGTGAAAACTGCAGAAAAAAACGGCATTGGTTGCTGCGTAATAAACAGGAAAATTTATCCTCATCTTCCGGAAAGTTCATACGATAATTTATTTATTACAGAACTCAGAAAATATAAAATTGACTTCATAGTGCTGGCAGGTTATATGAAGCTGCTGAATAAAAAAGTACTTAAAGAATTCAGAAACAGAATCATAAATATCCATCCGGCGCTTCTGCCTTCATTCGGCGGAAAGGGAATGTACGGAGACAATATACATAAAGCCGTGATCGCAGCCGGAGTAAAGATTTCAGGGATAACCATACATTTTGTTGATGAAAAATATGACGAAGGGAAAATCATTTTTCAGAAGTGCTGTGAAGTTTGTTCTGATGACGATCCGGATTCTCTGAAGAAAAGAATAAGAAAGCTTGAACATAAATATTATCCGGAGATTGTAAGAAAGTTTGAAGAAAAGAAAATTCAAATTATAAAAAACAAAGTAACTGTAGATTAAAAAATTTTATTTAATAAAAGTAATTGATAAAGAGAGCGTTAATTAGCGTTTATGACAAGGAAGGAATTACCGAACTTGCATCAGAGCTTATAAAATCAGGAGTTGAGATAATTTCCACAGGAGGAACTTATAAATTACTTTCGGAAAACGGATTTGAAATTACAAGAGTGGAAGATATCACAGGCTTTCCGGAAATCCTCAGCGGAAGAGTCAAGACGCTTCATCCTAAAATATTCGGAGGCATCCTGAGTGACAGAAGCAATGAAAGTCATAATTCGGATTCGGAAAAATTAGGACTCGCGATGATAGATCTTGTGATCGTGAATCTGTATCCGTTTGAAGATACGGTGATGAAAGAAAACGTTACCGAAGAGGAAGCAATTGAGCAGATCGATATCGGAGGCATTACTCTGATCCGCGCAGCTGCAAAAAATTTCAGACATGTGATCGTGCTGGTAAGCAAATACCAGTATGAGGAATTCCTGAGGACATTCAGACAAACCGGAAACAGAATCCCGGCAGAGTATTCTAGAATGCTTGCTTATAAAGCATTCAAAACCACTTCAGCGTATGACCTTGAGATAAGAAACTATTTCTACAGAAATTTATTCAGCGAAGAAAGTGATTTCCTTGACATACCTGATCTGAATTCATTTGAAAGCGCCGGACTGAGATACGGCGAGAACCCGCATCAGAAAGCTATTCTGCTTAAAGACGACTTTGACGATAGATATGAAGTGCTGCATGGAAAGGAATTATCATTCAACAACCTTCTGGATACAGATGCCGCTTATTCGCTGGTATCTGATTTTGAAGATTCCGGACCATTCTGCGGCATTATAAAGCACGGAAATCCCTGCGGGGCGGCGGTTTCGGATGATATTCAGGATGCTTTTGCCGGGGCATTTGCAACTGATACGGTTTCTCCCTTCGGCGGAATAATTATCTTTAATAAAAAAATAGACTTTAAAACTTCAATAGATATTGATAAATTGTTCACTGAAATAATTCTGGCTCCGGATTTTGAAAATGAAGCGCTTGAACTTCTTAAGAAAAAGAAGAACAGGCGTCTGATCAGATTCAGATTTAAAAAAGGAAACACCGAATTCAGGAAAATTTCCGGAGGTGTATTATTTCAGGAAAAAGACAGTCAGAGTACTGCAGCGGATAAACTGAATTTTGTAACTGTAAAAAAAGCGGATATAAAAACTTCCGGAGATCTTGTCTTTGCAGAGAAAATTGCAAAACATGTGAAATCAAATGCCGTTGTGTTTGCAAAAAATAACAGAACGCTTGCGATCGGAGGCGGACAGCCTTCGAGGATTGATTCTACAAGAATTGCAGTAATGAAAGCAAAGGAATTCGGTCTTGATCTGAAAGGAAGCGTTTGCGCATCGGATGCATTTTTTCCGTTTTCAGACGGACTTCTTGAGATAGCAAAAGCAGGAGCGGCGGCTGTGATTCAGCCGGGCGGCTCTGTCAGAGACGAAGAAGTGATTAAAGCTGCAGATGAGAACGGAATAGCAATGGCTTTTACAGGAGTCAGGCATTTCAAACATTAAAAAATTTTATAACCATATATAACTAAAAGTATTACCTGAAGGATTATTAAATGCCATTATTAGGAATGTTTTCAAATGATATAGCGATAGATCTGGGAACTGCAAACACTCTGATCTACATGAAAGGCAAAGGAATAGTTTTAAATGAACCGTCAATTGTCACATACGATGTAAGTTCAAGAAAAATAATTGCAATAGGTGAAGAATCAAAGAAAATGATGGGAAGAGTTCATAAGGAACTCAACACGATCCGTCCAATGAAAGACGGCGTGATTGCTGACTTTGAGATTGCCGAAGGAATGATAAAGGAATTCATCAAAAAGATCAGTTCGAGCTGGATGCCTTCAAGAAGAATTGTGATCTGCGTTCCGAGCGGAATTACGGAAGTCGAAAAGCGCGCAGTAAGAGACACAGCCGAACATGCCGGAGCAAAGGAAGTTTATCTGATCTCAGAACCGATGGCTGCCGCAATAGGAATTGGTCTTGATGTTATGGCGCCTTACGGAAATATGATAGTCGATATCGGCGGCGGAACTACGGAGATAGCAGTTATTGCTTTGTCGGGAATTACAAACGGAACTTCAATAAGAATTGCAGGCGATGAATTAACTGATGCTATTATAAGATTTTTCAGAAACAATCATAACATACTTATCGGCGAGAGAACAGCCGAAGAAATAAAATGTCAGGTTGGATCAGTGATGCCTCTTAAAGAAGAAGTAATAATCGAAGTAAAAGGAAGGGATCTTGTTGCCGGAGTGCCGAAGATTACTGAAGTTAGTTCAATAGAAATAAGAGAATCGCTCAATGCGCCGATAACGCAGATGATTGAAGCAGTAAAAGTAGCGCTTGAAAAAACTGCTCCGGAACTTTCGTCTGATCTGCTTGACAGAGGGATCTTCCTGACAGGAGGCGGGGCTTTGATCAAGGGACTTGACGAAAGAATAAAAATGGAAACAGGAGTTCCCGTATATGTGGCAGAAGATCCGCTTACAGCAGTGGCAAGGGGAACAGGAAAAGTTTTGGAAGATCTTGATTATTACAAGAAAGTATTGCTCAGAAGATAGACCGTTCCGATACAGCCGCAATTATTAAATTTTTAAATCACATCCATTGAAAAAGTATAAATGAAAACGATCGGATTATTTTTATTAAGCATTAAAGAATATCTGATATTTTCATTTTTCATAGTAATATCGCTTATCCTCATATTCTCAAATGATAATTCTCAGGTAAGATTTTTCAGGGCTATAGCAGTTGGATTCATCGGAACGATACAGAGCGGCGTATCCGCCGTTCCTAATGTATTTGAGATACAAAAGGAAAATCAGTTTCTGCGGGAAAAGAATATTGAATTATCAAACAAGCTTTCGGAATTGAAAGAAGCAAAGCTGGAAAATATACGCCTTACAAAATTACTTGGACTTCGTGAAGTAAATCTCTCCGGCGTAATAATTGCAAGCATCGTAAACAAATCCCTGATCCAGGCAAGAAACACAATTACGCTTAATGTCGGCGAGGATGACAGCATCAAGGTTAATATGCCTGTGATAACCGATGACGGACTGGTCGGAAGGATAGTTTCCACAAGCAAACATTATTCAATTGCGCAGATCCTTCTTAACAGAAATCTCAACATATCCGTGAAGATGCAGAGAAGCAGGGTGGACGGGATTCTGAATTATGACGGAACTGAAAATGTAATAGTTAATAATATTCCCAAAAGCGCTGACGTGAAAATCGGTGACATTGTGATGACTTCCGAATACAGCAATTATTTCCCCGCGGGTATTCCCGTTGGGATTGTAACAGAAGAGGGGAACCTTGATAATCTTTTTAAGAAAGTAATTGTAAAGCCGCTGGTGAATTTCACTGAACTTGAGGAAGTTTTTGTACTTAAGCATCTTCCTGAAAATGAGAGAGTCCTGCTGGAAGAGCATTACTCTAAAAAATAAAGTTTAAATTGTATTTTTCAGAATACTTAAAATTTGCGATAATATTTGCTGTACTGATAATTGTTCAGGTATCTTTTGTCTGGCTGATTGCAATTTCAAATTACAATATTACTCCGGATCTGGTAATAGTACTTGTTATTTATCTTGGGTTTACCCGCGGACAGATTGCCGGAATGGTTTCTGGATTCATTACAGGACTGACGCTGGACCTTCTCAGCGGATCCTTTATCGGACTGTCTGCGCTTTCATACTGCGTAGCGGGATTCATAGCGGGTTATTTTTCGTTTCAGGATACGGCTAAGAGTTCTGTAAAAAGATCAATGATAGGTATAATGTTTCTCTGCACTGTCATTGCATACAGTATTTTCTTCTGGATTTATTATCAGGGATCATCTGTTTCGTTTCCTGAAATCTTCATGAAATACGTTCTGACAACAACTCTTTATACTCTTGTAATCGGGACTGTTCTCGTAATTTTTTCAAATGTACTTGACACAAAAAAATAATTTATAATCAGTTAAAAAATTGGAACTCGATAAAAGAAAATATGTGATATACACATTCTGCTTTGCAGTAATGGCACTGTTTATAACTCGGCTTGCTTATCTTCAGCTTTTTTCTTCAGACGAACTTACGAAAGAGTCCAATAAGAATTCCATAAAGACAATAACAGTCACGCCTCCGCGGGGAATAATGTACGACAGAAACGGAAAGATCCTTGTTGACAATAAACCTTCATATACAGTAACGATAACTCCAAACCAGTTCGATAAAAATAATCTTGCCGAAATTGCATCTGTGCTTGATCTTTCTCCTGACACTCTCGAGATGACTTTAAAAAGCATAAAAGGCACAAACCGGTTTAATCCCGCAAAAGTAAAAAGGGATGTTGATTTCAGGGTCATATCTTTCATTGCGGAAAATAAGGACCGTCTCAGCGGTATTGATTATCAGGTGGATGCGATCAGGTATTATCCGAATAATTTCAGGGCGTCGCATTCATTCGGATACTGCAATGAGATATCACCCAAGCAGCTTGAAAAACAGATTGGCGATTATTACAAACAGGGAGACATGATTGGTTCCAACGGACTTGAAGCTAATTATGAAAATTATCTCAGAGGAGTCAAGGGATATAAATTCATAACAGTTGATGTAAAAGGAAGAGAGATAGGAAGTCTTAATGACGGAAACAGCGACATACCTCCTGTGAACGGATCGGATCTTATACTTGGTATGGATAAAGACCTGCAGGAACTTGCGGAGAAATTAATTTCCGGAAAACAGGGAGCGATCATTGCGGTGGATCCCAGAACAGGTGAGATTTTATGTTTTGTCTCAAAACCGGATTTTGATCTCTCGGCATTTTCGGGTAAAACTGATTCAAAGGTATTTGCATCGCTAATCAATGATCCGAAGAAACCGCTGTTTAACAGAGTCGTTCAGACAAAATACCCACCCGGCTCTACATGGAAAATGATGATGTCACTTGCTGCTCTGGATGCAGGCATAATAACTACCACTTCCACTATTTCATGTCCGGGATCATTTGTTTACGGTAACAGAAGTTTTGAGGATCACGGAGCTTACGGAAGTATCAATGTCGTAAGAGCGATTGAAGTATCCGCAAATGTCTTTTATTATAAACTCGGACTTCAGATAGGTATAGATAATTATTATAAATACGGCAAGATGCTGGGATTCGGAACTAAAACCGGAATTGACATTCCGAACGAAACAGCCGGGCTGCTGCCTTCAAGGGAATATTTTGACAAACGGTACGGTGAAAACAAATGGAGTCAGGGCTTAATGGTTAGTCTCGGTATTGGTCAGGGAGAGCTTGGCGTCTCTCCTGTCCAGATGGTTGCTTACACTGCTGCTATATCCATGAACGGACTTTACTGTCAGCCGCATTTTGTTACAAAGATAAGGAACAGCATGACCGGTGAAGAGGAAACTGTGAAATACGAACAGAGAAGAATTGACCTGCCGCTGAAGTATTATGAGGCAGTAAAAAAAGGAATGTATCTGGTTGTAAACGGAAGCGGAACTGCTTCAAAAGTGAGATCCAGTGATGTGATAATAAGCGGTAAAACCGGAACAGCGCAGAATTCTTCAGGAAAAAATCATTCATGGTTTGTAGGGTTTGCTCCATTTGATGAACCTAAAATTGCTATTTGCGTTCTGGGTGAATTTGAAGGATGGGGCGCATCTTTCGGAGCTCCAACCGCAGCAGCATTAATGTTGAGATACCTTGGAATAACAGGAAATGAAAGCGATGTAAAAACCGTAGGAGATAATTCTTATGACTGATAATAATTTTGAAGAGAAAAAATGAACAGTAAGTTTTTTGAAAGGCTGGATTTTTTTCTGATCATTGTCACCGTTTGTGTATTAACATGCGGTTTGATAGCGATATTCAGCGCTACTTATACAAGCGGTTCAGATTATTTTACCAAGCAGCTTATTTTTGCAATAACAGGGTTAGTCCTGATGATGCTTATAAGCTATATTCCTCCAAGGCATATTGCTAAAGCTTCTTATCTGCTGTATTTTCTATCGCTGATACTGCTTCTTCTTGTATTATTTTTCGGGAAAAAAATCTCAGGATCCAAGAGCTGGTTCAGCATCGGAAGCTTCGGAATACAGCCGTCTGAATTTGCAAAAATTGCTACGATCCTTGCTCTTGCAAATTTTCTCTCAAAAGCGGATGACGGATTCAGAAACATAAACAGACTTCCTGATTTCCTGAAAGCATGCGCAATTGTACTGATACCTGTGGGTCTGATAATGAGACAGCCGGATATGGGTACATCACTGGTTTTTATTTCAATGTTACTGCCAATAATGTTCTGGGTCGGTCTTTCGCCTTTTGCATTATTCTGCATTCTTTCGCCTGTGCTTGCAATTGCGGGAGCATTTCTCGGAATGAATTATTTCATCGGCTCGCTTGTGCTTATCGGGTTAATACTTCTTCTGTTCAAAAGAAATATAATCCTTTCCGCAGGAGCTCTGCTGCTGAATTTTATTATCGGCTTTTCTGTGGACACATTGTACAGCAAGCTGATGCCTTATCAGCAGGCCAGGATCAAAGCTGTATTCGATCCATCTACTGATCCACTCGGAAGCGGATATAATGTAATTCAGTCGAAAGTTGCGATCGGCTCGGGAGGTCTGACAGGCAAGGGATTCCTGCAGGGTACTCAGACACAGCTTAAGTTTATTCCCGAACAGTGGACTGATTTTATTTACTGCATGATCGGGGAGGAATTCGGATTCATCGGATCGGTGCTTATACTAATTTTATATATGGCAATAATTTTTAAACTTGTAAGTAACGCCAACATTACAAAGAATAATTTTCTCAGCGTTGCCTGCATAGGTTTTGCGTCAATAATCCTGTTTCACCTTGTCATCAACGTAGGAATGACAATCGGAATTATGCCTGTGATCGGGATCCCGCTGCCGATGATGAGCTACGGAATATCTTCGCTAATTTCCTTTCTTGTTATGATTGGGATAGGGATGAGCGCTTACAGATACAGAAATCAATATTAATTTAAAAATCACATTTTATCTGAATTTCAAATTATAACCTTACAATAAATGATTCTATCAGACAAGCAGATTCTTGAAGAAATAAAAAACCAAAACATACTCGTCAGACCTTTTGACAGAAAATGTCTCGGCTCCAACAGTTATGACGTTCATCTGGGTGAATGGCTCGCCGTCTATAAGGATGAAGTGCTTGACGCAAAAGCTCACAATAAAGTTAATTATTTTAAGATACCTAAGGAAGGTCACATTCTTCATCCAACGAAACTTTATCTGGGAGTAACTCTTGAGTATACTGAAACTTTCAAGTATGTTCCTTTTCTCGAAGGCAAGTCAAGTATCGGAAGACTTGGTATTGACATTCACGCGACTGCAGGCAAAGGTGATGTCGGATTTAAAAACAACTGGACGCTTGAGATTTCGGTTAAACAGCCGGTTAAAGTATATGCCGGTATGCCGATCGGACAGCTGATTTACTTTAAAGTGGAAGGGGATGTGCTTGTCCCTTACGATAAAAAAAAGAGCGCAAAATATAACAGAAAAACAAATAAGCCGGTGGAATCAATGATGTGGAAAAATTTCTGAAAAGTGAAATTAAGATTTAATTTAAAAAATAAAACCGTTACGGAATGAACTTCATTTCCAAGCTAAGCAGCATCAGGAAAAAAAATCAATCAAATCTTATAGTCGGACTGGATACAGATCCACTTAAAATTCCGGATGTGTTCCACAGTTCGGAAAATCCTGCACTGGAATTCAACAAAGCCGTAATTGATTCAACTAAGGATATATGCGCCGGATATAAACTAAATGTAGCCTTTTATGAAAATCTTGAAGAGAAAGGAGTACAGGCATTAAGGGAAACTTTAAGATATATTCCGGAAGATCTTCTCACGATATGTGACGCTAAAAGAGGAGACCTTGACAACAGCGCTGAAAATTATGCTTCCGTTTATTTTGACAAACTCGGATTTGATTCTATTACCATAAGTCCTTATATGGGAACTGATTCCGTAATTCCATTCATAAAAAGAAAAGACAAGCATGTATTCGTGCTTGCTCTTACTTCCAACAGATCTTCATCGGATTTTGAACTGCTCAAGTCAGGGGATAAATATCTTTATCAGCATGTCACTGAAAAATTTTTACAGACCGGAGACGGAAAAAATATTGGATTTGTGTTCGGAGCAAATTATGTTTCCGAAATAAGTGATTTTACTTCCTCACATCCTGAAGTATCTCTACTTATTCCCGGAATCGGCGCTCAGGGAAATGATCTTGATGAACTGATGAATAATCTGAATTCGGATAATTTCCTGATCAATTCAAGCCGTGATATAATTTATGCCGCGGGAAAAGATGATGATCCTGATTTAATTAAGGAAAAAATCAGAACAGCTGCTTTAAGAGTTAATGAAAATATTAACGGTAAAAGGAACAGGAAATAATTTTTTTACTCTGAAACTTAAACTCCGCTGAATACGTTTTGACTTCAGAATTCCAAAAAACATCTCTTAACAATTAATGAAATTTTTATCACTGTTATTCTTTACTTTCTTATTCTGTAATATAAACGCTCAGACTCCCGCTGATACGTCTTCTGCTGAAATAAGCGGAAATGTTTACAGCGAAAAAGATAACAGAATGTCAGATGTCATTGTGGATATTTCAGGAGAGATGAACACTTACTTTGTAAGGACGGATAAATCAGGGAAATACAACGTTGCAGTAGAACCCGGCTCATATGAGGTCAAAGTATCACATCCGGGTTATGATAAATATTCATTCAGAAATTTTACAGTAAAATCCGGAGAGAAAAAAATTCTTGATATTTTTCTCATAGAAAAAATAATTACAACTGATGAGATCGAAGTTTACGGTATATTCAGACAGAAACAGGAAGACCTTAGAACAAGTCTTTACAATATCAGACCGGGAAATGTTAAAGTACTTCCCGGAGCCGTGGAAGATGTGTTAAGATCTTTACAGACTCTTCCCGGAGTAACCTCGCCCAATGATTTCACATCACAGCTGATAATAAGGGGTTCAGGTCCGGATCAGAATTTAATTGTAGTGGATGATGTGGAGATATTCAATCCCTACAGACTATACGGACTCGTCAGCATGTTCAATCCGGAGACTTTAAGCGATATTTCTCTTATTACCGGAGGCTTCCCGGCTAAATACGGCGACAGATTATCAGCAGTTCTCGATGTCACAAACAGGGAAGGAGACAGGAACAGAACTTTCGGGACTTCACTCAATGCAAGCATCTCAAATGCTAATATAATTTTCAACGGTAAAAATCCATTCAGCATACCGGGCTCATGGATTGTCTCTTCAAGAAGGACATACTATGATCTGATTATCGGACCATTTGCAAAAAAAGCAGGTCTTATATCCGATGATTCCTCATTCCCTTCTTTCAGGGATATTCAGTTTAAGATTGCACTCGGCTCATTCAATAAAAGCAAGTTTCTCATAAACGGAGTTTTCTCAAGGGACGGCGTTGATATTATCCCCGGACCTGATAACACTAATCCGGACAGTGTCGCGGTGAATGATGTATCCAGAAACGAAATGCTCTCTGCAGCTTGGCATTTTTCGCCCGCAAAAAATTTTAATTCAAGGACAACTCTGTCCTGGTACAGAAATACCGGTGATAATGATTTTAACAGCGAACTCCTGGATCCTCTTATTGACGGGGAAAATTATACTCCGGAACAGAGAGACAGTCTCAGGCAGATCGGAGCTCTGTTCGGACTAAAATTTGACTCAAAATATTCCTTCAGAAAATTTTCTCTCAGCAATAATAATGTTATAACAGGAAAAAACACTACACAGGAATTCGGAGCAGGAGTGGATATTGTTAGAACTGATCTCTCGTATAAGCTTGTAGTGGATGATCAGCTAAGATCGCTTTTCCAGAGTCTGCCGACCGCATCGGCGTTTCTAGACGACTTTAATCTCAACGGAGAAAATAATCTGAGGGTTTATCTTTACGGGCAGAGTTTATTTAAGGTGAACAGCAGATTCTTCATTCAGCCTTCACTGCGTCTGGATTATTTTCAGATCATCAGAAAACCTTACATAGCTCCGAGGCTTAATCTCGGTTATGCTCTGGACCCGCTTACTACAATCAGATTTGCATCCGGTTTATATTACCAGTCTCCTGGACTTGAGAAACTTATTGACGGCAGAACTTTCTATGATCTTAAAGATGCTTATGAAAAAGACCTTAAAGCCGAACGCTCATTTCATGTTGTGCTTGGTCTTGACAGATGGATTACAAATGAGTGGTTTCTCAAAACTGAAGGTTACTATAAAAGATTCAGTAATCTGCTTGAACAGGAATTGCTGACCGGTGAGAGATATGAATATTCACTCATCGATCCTTTAAATACTGATCCTGTTTACGTTAAGAATTATTCCAGCTGGCAGAGATCTGCGCAGAAGGTTGCATACGATTCCCTAACTACAAATCCCGTAAATATCGGAACAGGAAATGCATATGGTTTCGAAATAAGTCTTGAAAAGAAATTTACCTCGCCCAGAACAAAATTATACGGATGGATAAATTATTCTCTGTCATTTTCAGACAGGAATAAATATGATGTCACCACTCCGTACAGGTTTGATCAGAGACACACTGCAAATATAGTCTTGAATTACAGATTCAACTCATGGCTTGAACTCGGAGCAAGATGGACATTTGCAACAAACTTCAGATCAACTCCGCCTGTTGGCATAACGCCGAGAAAAGTAGGCGATTCAATAGCAGTAAATCCGCTGACACAGCAGGTGATCTTTAATTTAGACTTCGGCAGCAGAGCAAATGAATACAGCGAAACAAGACCGGATTATCACAGACTTGATATCCGCGCAACGGCTTATACAAATTTCTGGTCTACTGACTGGGCTTTTTATATTGATGTGATCAATGCCTACAACAGAAAGAATGTTCTTGGCTACGATTATTCAATTGATGAAAATCTTAACATTAAGAGAAAAACAGTCGGGATGTTTCCCATACTGCCGACAATCGGGGTCAGCGCAAAATTCTGAATATCATGTTTTCCTGTAAACGGGAAACTTTGATTTGCTGTAAGTGAATCTTTCAACCAGTGTAAAACCCTCCTGGGAAAAAATTTTATCAATAAGAGCATCAGTATAATAGGTATAAAATAAATTTCCTTTATTTGATTCTCTTATAAAGTATTCCCACCCTTCATCTGAATCATAAGTGAAATAATCAAATACGCAGATGCCGTCTTTTTTTAAGACACGGGAAAATTCCTTTGCATAGAGATAAATGGAGGGCGGTTTTAGTTCAGGTAAAACTCCCTGTGAGAATATTACATCAAAACTTCCATTATCAAAAGGAAGGCTGACTCCGTTATTCTGAGTAGTCTTTACAATCTCTTCGCCGGAAAAATATTTACTCAGGAAATCAACGAACCAGGGCGAGTGATCGACCAGATTATATTCACTGCAGTTCAGTTTTTTGGCAAACTCAAGAATATAAACCGACCATCTTCCGGTACCAGGTCCCAGCTCAAGTATTTTGGGCGATTTGATTTCTCTGACAAAGGGGAAAAAAGATTCTTCAAGAACAGGCAGTGGCTTGATCCAGCCTTTATGCCCGTTCAGATATTCATTCACATCAATTCCCATTTTTTCAGCTTCTTCAAGATATGCGGGATAACCTTCGGCGTTTGTTTTCTTTACTCGGATCTTTTCAAGTTTGTAACCTCTGCTCTTCAGCACTGAATTTATCAGACTTTTTATCATTGAGAATTAGTTTTGTAAAAATAATTATTTTACACTGATTAAAATAATATATAATTATTACTGAAATGGACTGTAATAATTACAGATGAATACCGGAATAACAATTTGAAATATATATGCAGTTTTAAATTAATTTTAAAAGTAGGTTTAATTGATTAATTTGAAACCAAATTAAATTTAAAATAAGCGGAAAGGAAAATACAGTAAATGAGAGATGTATATATTGTTGACGGGTTAAGGACTCCTGTTGGTAAATTCGCCGGCGCAATGAGGAATACCAGACCGGATGATATGGCAGCCATGCTGATAAAGGAAATTGTTAAAAGAAATTTCACGGATAAGAATATTTCACCCGAAGAGATAGAGGATGTTATCCTCGGAAATGCAAACGGGGCTGGGGAAGAGAACAGGAATGTCGCCAGGATGTGCGTACTGCTTGCCGGACTTCCGATATCAGTTGCAGGCGCTACGGTCAACAGACTCTGCGCTTCGGGTATGCAGGCGTTTGTGGATGCAGTGAGAGGTATCAGGAACGGAGAAGGAGACTGTTACCTTGCAGGCGGAGTGGAATCGATGACAAGAGCGCCTTTTGTCATGGCAAAAAATGCCGAGGCGTTCGGGAGAGTTACCGATGTTTATGATACTACAATAGGATGGAGATTTACAAATAAAAAACTTGCAAAGTTATTTTATCCTTATTCAATGGGTGAAACAGCGGAAAACGTTGCGGAAAAATATAAACTCTCAAGGGAAGCTCAGGATGAGTTCGCATTCAATTCCCAGATGAAGGCTAAAAGCGCCGTTGAATCGGGAAATTTCAAAAATGAGATTATGCCTGTTGATGTTTCAACGAGAAAGGAAAATATAATTTTTGATACAGATGAATTTCCCAGATTCGACACAACAATGGAAAAGCTCTCAAAGCTTAAACCTGCATTCCGTGAAGGCGGGACAGTCACGGCAGGAAATTCCAGCGGAATTAATGACGGCGCAAGTCTGCTGATGATTGCATCAGAGGAATTTGTGAATAAACACGGGCTGAAACCCCGGGCAAGATACATTTCCTCTGCAGTTGCAGGCGTAGATCCTTCATGCATGGGGATTGGTCCTGTCCCGGCTACAAGAAAAGCACTCAGCCGCGCGGGACTTAAGGTCAGCGACATAGATCTTATTGAACTAAACGAAGCTTTTGCAGCTCAGAGTCTTGCCTGCATAAGAGATCTTGAACTTGACCAAAGCAAAATAAATGTAAACGGCGGCGCGATCGCTCTGGGACATCCGCTGGGAAGCAGCGGTTCGAGAATTTTGATCACTCTTCTGAATGAAATGGAAAAGAGAAAAGCAAAAAAGGGACTCGCCACTATGTGCATCGGAGTAGGACAGGGAATAGCATCCGTGATTGAGCTTTGCTGAAATATATAAATTCCGATTACATTGAATTTTTTTACAAAAAGGATAAATGACTTTACCGAATCAGTTATCAGTTCTCAGAATAATCCTAGCGCCGGTATTCCTTTATCTTTTTATGTCAGGGGATCAGGTGCTCAGGGAGCTTTCCATTCCTGTTTATTTAATCGCAGTGTTTACGGACTGGTATGACGGCTGGCATGCGAGGAAATACGGTCTTGTAAGCAAACTCGGTATTTTCATAGATCCTCTTGCTGACAAGATCCTTACTTCAGCCGCTTTTATAGGATTTTTTTATCTTGGATTCATGCCGCTGTGGATGGTGATCGCGATTGTCATAAGAGATATTGTTATTACCTTTTTAAGATCTTATCATGAGATAAGGGGAATTACAATGAAAACTTCATTCATTGCAAAGACAAAGACCTTTCTGCAGATGACTTATATTTTTATTGTATTAATCCTGATCGGCTTTCAGACATATTCAGGAAATGAGCAACTCAAATCATCCGTGCAGAATTTTCTTTTTTCCGATATCAATTATCTGCTTATGCTTCTTGTAACTTTCCTGACTTTATTAACAGGCGTAACTTATTTCTTTGAAAAAAATAATGCAGTAAAAAAACTGAATGAGATTCCTTAAAAAAAGAAAAACAGTAAATGAGAATTTCCATCCGGATATATTCAGCACTTTATTCTCCAGCTGTTTTTATATCGGTTTTATACCAAAAGCGAGCGGCACTTTCGGCAGCATTTTCGGGCTGATTTTCTTTTTGTTCGGCGGATTTTACAGACCTGAAATCCTTGTTCCGGTGATCATTCTCTGCTTCGCTGCAGGGATCTTTGCCTCGGGAAACATGATGAAGCGTTACGGAGATGATCCGTCCGAAGTAATAGTGGATGAGGTGATAGGAATGTGGATCACTGTTCTGGTGTTTTTTATTCTCAGCGGAGATAACTCTGCGCTGACTGCTCTTCAGGCGGCAGTGCTTTTCCTGACTTTCAGATTTTTTGATATTTTTAAAATACAGCCTGCAAAATATTTTGATAAACTTGAGACGGCATTCGGAGTAATGATGGATGATGTCATTGCAGGAATTTATGCCGGAGCTGCATCATACCTCGCATTAAAATTGATTAAATCTATTTTTCAGATATAACATATGAAGGCAAAGCTTATTTCAGTTGGTGATGAGATTCTCATAGGTCAGATAATAAATACAAATGCCGCTTTTCTGGGGGAGAGACTTTATTCCGCCGGAATACCTGTGCATAAAAATGTTGTGATCGGAGATGAAGAGAAAATACTTCTTGAAGAACTTTCTGATTCCGAAATGAATTATGACGTTACAATTATTACAGGCGGTCTGGGTCCTACTCATGACGACATCACTAAACCGGTCCTTGTGAAATTTTTTAACGACCGTCTTGTGACAGATAATAAAGTCCTGGATCATGTAAGGAAAATATTCTCCTCTAAAAATATTGTAATGCCTGTTGTAAATGAAGGGCAGGCGCTCGTTCCGGAAAACTCTGAAGTGATCTGGAATGAAAACGGAACTGCTCCGGGAATACTGATCACCAAAGGCAGGAAAATTTATGTTTCATTACCCGGCGTTCCGTATGAAATGAAACCTATGTTTGATGAAACTGTCATCCCTTATCTTTTGAAATTTTTTTCCGGAGAATTGAATATAGTCCATCTTCAGAAAACGCTTCTTACAACAGGTCTGGGAGAATCCAGTCTTAACGAAAGGATAGGGAATGTCTATGACATTATAGGCGACAGCAAACTCGCGTTCCTGCCTTCATCCAGCGGAGTAAGACTGAGGATAAACGCTGTAGGCAGGGATTCTTCCGAAGCGGAGAAAAAAATTTCCAGAATCGAAAATAAATTCCGTGAAAAGATCGGTGAATTTATTTTCGGCGAAGGGGAGATTGATCTCGAAAATGTGATAGGGGATATTTTAAGGCAAAGAAAAAAAACTCTATCGGTTGCGGAATCATGCACGGGCGGAAGAATTTCATCAAGGATAGTAAGCGTTGCAGGCAGTTCGGATTACTATGCAGGAGGTGTCTGTTCCTATTCAAATGAAATGAAGATTAAGATACTCGGAGTGAAAAAGGAAACGCTGGATAAATCCGGAGCCGTGAGCGAAGAGACTGCTGTAGAAATGGCGGAGGGCGTGAGAAAATTAACAGGTACTGATTATGCGGTTTCAACAACCGGAATAGCCGGACCTGCCGGAGGCTCATCTCTGAAACCGGTCGGTCTTGTATGGATAGGTTATTCTGACAGGGAAAAATCCCATGCTCATAAATTCCTCTTCGGCAGCAACAGAGAAGTCAACATTCAGAGAAGCGCTCAGAGAGCGTTGGATATTCTCAGAAGAGAACTGCTCAGTATCAGTATAAGTTATTGAAAATAATTTAACCGCTTTTTTATTTTGAGTATAATAAAAGAAATTTACGATGTAACAAAGGACCTCGCCACAAACAAGGTCGCTCTCAATAAAATAAAGAGAGCTCTGCTTACAGAATCAAAACTCAATCATAAATTTCTTGAAGATATTTCCAGCAGAGAAAACCGTCCTTCAAAAGAAAGAATGACTGCGATTGTAAAGAATCTTGAAACCGATGAGATCAAAGCCGCAAACAACTGCGGGATTCCGATGGAGATGATAACATTGAAAAAAGTTACTTCTGAAATGCTTGAAGGGCTTGATTATATAAGAGCTGAAGGATATGACCTTGAAACTGTAATTGAAAAGTTATTCATAAAAATTGCTTATCTTAAAAAGGACTACGGATCAGAAAACATCAATCTTTATATCAGACTCAGAAATATTCTGAGTTATAATATTCTGCTGCAGAGAATGCTTGATAACAAAAAATAAAAATATATGGCAGGCGATATTCTGTTGTACATATTTTATGGATTTGCAGCGGCGCTGCTAATCTTTCTTTTTGTAAAAATCGTTTTCGGCAGGAATGTCAAAACGATCGACATGTCAGTACATTACCGCTCAGGTCCGGGTAAAGGAAAAGAGATGAAGGAAAAGGTAAAAGAATTGCTGAGTGCCGGGAACAGGGGCAAAGCGCTTGAATTTGTAAAAACCACTGGAAATCTCAATGATGAACAGTCGGAAAAACTGGTAAACTTCATCGGTAATCTTGACAGAAGAAATTTTGATTATACTGACCTTGACACGGAATTGATTGAAAGAGTGAAAAAACTCATTAAAGAGAAAAATACATTTGAAGCTGTCAAACTTATAACTCAGTCTGACAAGATGACATTATCAAATGCCAAAAAAATTATAGATCAGATAAAGTCCCAAAATGAAACAGGGATTGATTTGTTTATATAAATTAATAAAAAAATCCTAAAAAGTTAAATCTGAAAATTTGAGATCAAAAACCGTAGTGCTTTTTCTGTGGGATGTTGATAAGGATTTAAAATCCCATTTCAGAAAAAAATTTTTAAGGCATAAAAACATCAGTCTGGTTTTTCCGAAAGACCTCAGAGAGGACAGCCTCTTGAAACTTTCCCGCAAAGCTGACGTGATGATCGGATGGAGACCGTCTCTTAAACTTCTGCAGAATGCAGAAAATCTAAAGCTGTTCATAAATCCCGGAACGGGAATAAAGCACCACATAAAAAATTTCAGAGAGCTGACAAAAACAAGCAGCGCTGTCCTTGTCAACGGTCACGGTCACGCATATGCAACTGCGCAGCACGCAGCTGCAATGCTGCTTGCGCTAATGAACAGAATTGTAAGCCATCATAATTACATGACAGAAGGTATCTGGAGAGTCAGTGATGATAAGGATATATTCAGCTCATCAGTACAGCTTCGAAACAGAAAAATCGGTCTGCTCGGTTACGGCGCTATCAACAAACACGTTCACAGATTCCTTTCAGGTTTTGATAATGAATTCAATGTTCTCAGACAGAGCTGGAGTAAAGTCAAAGAAGATTATCCGACAAAAATTAAGAAATTCAGAACAAAAGATCTTCTGAAATTTTTAAAGGAATCGGATATACTGATAATTGCCGTACCGCAAACTTCATTAACCGAAGACATGATCAAAGCGAAAGAGCTCAGAGCTCTCGGAAAGAAAGGACTGCTTGTAAATGTTGCAAGAGGAACAATTGTAAATGAAACTGATCTGTATAATGCTTTGAAAAATAATGAGATCGCCGGCGCAGCCATAGATGTATGGTATAACTATTCTCCCAAGAAAGACAAACAGGGCAGGCAGTTTCCTGCATCAATGCCATTTCATAAACTGAGGAATGTACTGCTCTCTCCGCACCGGGCTGCTTCGCCGTTTAATGACCTTTCGAGATGGGAAGAAGTTTTTGAAAATATACTGAAAGCATCACGCGGCAGAAAAGATTTTTTGAATATTGTAGATTTAAACAAAGAATATTAAATTAATAAAATTTAAAATAAAATGTTTTTATGGATGAATTCATAATCAATGCTTCCTTCGTAATAAGTATAATGAGTCTGCTTGTAATAGCTTATGGCTCGATCCTCGGAATACTGGCTTTCGCACAAAACGAGATAGGAAGAGTCACCGGGAAATTCAGTATGAAAAGACTGAATTTCATAAAGATCAATTTCGGATATTATCTGCTGCTCGGGCTGGATTTTCTGATAGCTGCAGATGTAGTAAGAACCATTCTGGAAAATACGATTCAGGATCTTATGATACTTGGTGTCAGCGTTATTATCAGAACATTACTTGCATATTTCCTCGGACGTGAATTAACCGAAGACGAGGAATTAAGGGATAAAATAGAAGAGGAAAGCGGGAAAATCATTAATTAAAATTATCCGGTTATTAATTCATTCTTTTCTCAGCATCGAGAACGGCGCTGTCAACGATTAATTTCCTTTCTCCGATCTGCTGTCTCCACATTGCAAAATAAAGACCTTTCATTTCTATGAGTTCATCATGTTTCCCCGATTCGATAATGTTTCCTCTTTCGAGAACATAGATAGTATCAGCATGCATTATTGTTGATAATCTGTGCGCAATCATAAGCGTAATGTGATTTCCTCCTGCGGAAATTTCACGAATGGTTTTATTTATACCCTCTTCCGTCAGTGAATCAAGAGCCGATGTCGCTTCATCAAATATCATAAGATTCGGCTTTCTCAGCAATGCCCTGGCAATAGAAAGCCGCTGTTTTTCGCCGCCTGATACTTTCACTCCGCCTTCGCCAATTACTGTGTCAAGCCCGCTATCTGCCCTTTCAAGAAGAGTATGACAGTTCGCTTTGTAAAGAACTTCATAACATTCCTCATCGGATGCTTTCGGATTTACGAACAGAAGATTTTCGCGGATCGTCCCGGAAAAGAGCTGTGAATCCTGTGATACAAAACCGATCTTTTCCCGCAGACTGTCAAGGTCTACTCTGTCAAAGGAAATTCCGTTATAAAAAATATTCCCTTCCTTTGGTCTGTATAATCCGAGAAGGAGTTTTACAAGGGTTGTTTTTCCTGAACCTGAAGGACCAACGAAAGCAATGGTATTGCCTGTCTGCGTACTGAATGAAATCTGTGACAGTGCATTCGTAGTGGATGATTTATGTCTGAAAGTAACAGTGTCAAATTCCAGTCTGTGTATTTGTTCTATTTTTTCCGGATTGGCGGGCTTGGGATCTACAGGAGTATCCATTATGTCCTTGAAATTATTTAAAGACACTTCAGCTTCTTTATATACATTGATTATATTACCGAGCTCCTGCAGCGGTCCGAAAATATAAAAAGAATAGATAAATAAAGTAAAGAACTGTCCCGTCGTTATCGCCTGAGTAAAAATGAGATACATCATGAGCAGAAGAATACTTGTCCTCAGCAGGTTTACTGTAGTTCCCTGAATGAAACTGAGACTCCTGATGTACTTTACTTTTTTCAGTTCAAGAAGGAGAATCTTATCTGTAATATTGTTAAGCCTTGAAATCTCCTGCTGTGACAGTCCGAGACTTTTGACAAGTTCAATATTCCTCAGTGATTCGGTTGTGGATCCGGCAAGAGCTGTTGTTTCCTGCACTATGGTCTTTTGAATGATCTTGATCTTTTTCCCGAAAGATGAGCTCAGTAAACCTATTATAGGAATTGCGCAGAGATAGATCGGGGCAATAATCCAGTGAACAGTAAAAGCATAAACGCCTACAAATATTATTCCGACGATTGAAGTAAAAAGCACATTGACAAAGGACGAGATCAGTTTTTCCGAATCGGTCCTGACTTTCTGAAGTATGCCGAGAGTCTGTCCGCTGCTCTGATCCTCGAATACGGAATAGGGAAGTTTAAGCGAATGACTTAAACCGTCTGTGTAAATATCAGCGCCGAGCTTCTGAGTAATAACATTAAGGAAATAATCCTGAAAATTCTTGGCGATCCTTGATATAAGAGCTGCCCCTACAGCAAGCATCAGCAGAAATCCGATGCCCTTGAAAAATTCTGAGGTTGAATATTCCTTATACTTTGTCGCATAATCATCAATTACATGTCTGAATATTGCGGGGTCCAGCAGTGAGAATACCTGGTTGACTGCAGCGAGAAGCAAAGCCAGAATAAGAAGCTTTTTGTACTTTAAAAGATAGGAGTAGAGTATTTTCATAATTTTTTAAACGGGTTAAAAATAATCCTATTAATATGTTTATTCAATTCATTCTTTTATTTTTGATTTTTGCAAAAGTTTCCATTGGGGAATATCTTAATCATTCAGGATATAATTTTACCTGAACTGAATAAAAAAACCGGATTCCAATAATCTGCCGTTCCGGAAAACAGAATCTATCCCAGAAAATTCCATTTGTCCTATTTTATACCAAAACTTACATTGATATTACTTTGTGTAATGAGTATTTTTAAAATTAATGTAATATTTCTGTAAAATGACACGGTTAGAGAGAATTAAAGACAATTTTATTACATCAGGAATAGATTCATTTCTGGTAAAAAGCCTGCCCAATATCAGATATATTTCGGGTTTTTCCGGAAGCGCCGCAAATATTCTACTTACAAAAGACAACAATTATTTTATTACGGATTTCAGATACAAGACGCAGTCTTCAGCCGAAGTTTATAAGGATTTTGAGGTAATTATTTATACTCAGAATTCTATGGGTTTCATTAAGGAGCTTTCAGAAAAGCACGGTTTAAAGAAAACGGGATTCGAATCGAATATCATGACTTATGCAGATCTTCAGAGTCTGCAGAATGAATTCAGACAGATTGAATTTATTCCTGTCAGCGGACTGATTGAAAGCATTGTAATTCAGAAAAATGAAAAAGAGATTGAACTTACAAAAAAAGCTGTAAGGATTACCGATGAGACGTTCAAAGAACTCCTGAATATAATAAAACCGGGAATGTCCGAACGTGAAGTTTCCGCCGAGATCTCATTCCTTCATAAAATTTACGGCGCTGATTCGGATTCATTTGAACCGATAGTCGCTTCGGGAGTAAGGAGCGCTTTTCCGCATGCACGCCCAACCGATAAAGTGATCAAGACAGGAGAGCTGCTTAAGCTGGACTTCGGCTGCACGGTTGAAGGAATGAAATCCGACATGACAAGGACGATTGCGGTCGGGGATATAAGTGATGAATGCAAAATGATTTACGGGATTGTAAAAGAAGCCCAGCAGAGAGCGCTGGACATTGTCAGAGCGGGAGTTCCCGTAAAGGCTGTTGATGCTGCTGCAAGGGATTTCATCACGGAAAAAGGTTTCGGAAATAATTTCGGACACGGACTCGGTCACGGACTGGGATATGACATTCATGAAAGACCGGCTTTGAATCAGAGGACGGATTATATTCTGCAGAAGAACAACATTGTCACAATTGAACCCGGAATTTACGTCGAGGGACTCGGCGGAGTGAGGATTGAGGATGATGTCATTGTAACTGATGACGGCTGCGAGATCCTGAACAAATCACCCAAGGAACTCATTACAATTTAATTTTTTGATAATATTTATTTTCATATTTTTTGAATAAGGTTTTAATCATTTCGTATTATTTCCCGCCGATGGGAATGGGCGGCGTTCAAAGAACCCTGAAGTTTGCTAAATATCTGAAAGATTACGGCTGGGATCCTGTTGTTTTAACTGACAGTCCGAAAAAATATTTTGCGGTAGATGAGAGTCTGCTCAAGGAAGCTATCTCGAGCGGAATCAAGATCGAAAGGACTGGAGAGGAAATAAAAGATGTAAGTAAGATCATCATAAAAAATCCCAACGAAAAATTACGCAAACTCAGAAGCAGGACAGGACAGTTTTTTCTCATGCCTGATAATAAAAAATACTGGAGAAAAAAAGCTTACCGTAAAGCTCTTGAGATCTGGGATAAATACAACGGCTTTGATGTGATATTCGCAACCGCTCCGCCTTATACGGATTTTCTCGTCGGACAGGATATAAAAAAGAAATTCAAGGTTCCGCTTGTCATTGATTACAGAGATGCTTGGGTGGACAGCCCTGTGCTGAATTATTATGCAACTCCCTTTCACAAGATGTCAAATATGAAACTTGAGAAAAATGTTTTAAAAGATTCGAATAAGATAATTACAACTAACAGAAGAGTAAAGGAACTGATAATTTCAAGATACGGGAACATTGAATACAATGACGTAAAGATAATTCCACATGGATTTGATCCCGAGGATTTTGAGAATGCGGCAAAAGGTCCACTTCCGCGCACAGATAAAATGAGGATCACTTATTCGGGAAGTTTTTATACAAGGAATCCTAAATATTATCTGGAAGCTATCAATAAATTTTTCATTAAATATCCCGAACTAAAATCCGAAGTCGAATTCTGTTTTATAGGAGCAATGTCAAAGGACAATACGGCTCTGATAAACAGTTTTAATCTCGGCGCTTCTGTGAAACTCCTCGGATATATCGAACATATTGAATGTGTAAAATATCTTATTTCCTCGGACGTACTTTTCTTCATGATCAGCAGAGGAGAAAATGATGACGCGGCAATGCCCGGTAAGATCGGCGAATATATAGGGAGCAGAAAAAATATTATCGCCTGCATACCCGAGGGAGTAACTAAGAAAATTCTGGAAAAATACAATGCGATCAGATTTACTGAAGAAAACCCTGAAGAGTTAATGAAAATCTTCCGTGAATATTATGAGATGCATAGGAATAATTCAATGCCGGCAGCAAATGAAGAAGTCGTGGAACAATATGACAGAAAAACACTAACATACGAACTTGCAAAGGAATTTAATCTTCTTGTTGATATCGAATGACACTTCATGGAATTTACTTTTCTTTAAATGAAATTCTTATTTTATAATGATCCTGTATAAATCTCTCCTTGAAATAAGTCAGCATATCAGCTAATGAAGATCCTGATAGTCGGAAACGGAGGCAGGGAAAATGCTCTTGCCTATGCTGTTTATAACTCCGCCTCTTTCAGAGATAATTCAGGTAAAATATTTATCACTACCGGTAATCCGGGGACGGAGGAATTTTCGGAAAGCATTAATATCAGTTCAACGGATATTAGTTCTTTAGCAGATTTTGCCGGAAAGGAAAAAATAGATCTTACAATAGCCGGAGCTGAAATTCCGCTTTCGATGGGGATTGCAGATGAATTTGAATCCAGAGGTCTTAAAATTTTCGGTCCTTCAAAGCGGGCGGCTGAAATAGAATCTAGCAAGATATTCTCCAAAAAAATGATGCGGGAAGCCGGCGTCCCGACAGCAGAATACAATTCTTTCAGCGATGATAATCCGGATGAAGCAACTGACTATTTAAGGAAATGCAGCTTTCCGGTTGTAATAAAAGCTGACGGACTAGCCGCAGGGAAAGGTGTCGTTATCTGTGAGGATATTCAGACCGCGGAAGCAACTGTAAAGGAATTATGCAGCGGAAATTCCTTTGGGGAAGCGGGTAAGAAATTCATCATCGAAAAATTTCTCAGCGGGGAGGAGATCTCTGTATTTGCGGTAACTGACGGAACTGATCATGTCCTGCTGCCTTTTTCACAGGACCATAAAAAAATTTCTGACGGAGAAAAAGGAAACAACACAGGAGGAATGGGAGCTGTCGCTCCTGTAAAAAAATTCATGACAAAGGATATGACTGATAAAATTAACGGAAAAATTATCAGACCCGTATTGAAATATATGAAGGATCACGGAAGGGAATTCAAAGGTTGTCTTTACTGCGGATTAATGATCGTTAATGATGAACCTTTTGTGATCGAATTCAACTGCAGGTTCGGGGATCCCGAAACTCAGGCAGTCCTCCCGCTTTTAAGTTCCGATTTTCTTGAACTTCTCTATGCATCAGCAGAGGGAAAAATTCAGGATTATTTGATCTCGTTCAGAAATGAGTTTACCTGCTGTGTAGTGCTTGCCTCCGGCGGATATCCCGGTGAATTTGAAAAGGGAAAGATCATTAACGGACTTGATAAAACTGAAAAAGATTGTCTTGTCTTTCATTCGGGCACAGTTTACGGCAGTAACGGAAGTGATATTGTTACAAACGGGGGAAGAGTATTGTCAGTGGTCGGGATCTCGGATGTATCACTTGAAGATGCCGTCTCAGCCGCTTACAGAAATGCCGGAAGAATTGAATTTGAATATAAATACAACAGAACTGATATTGGTTTCAGACAAATTAAATCCATTAAATAAATGAAAATACTTGTAACCGGCGGCACCGGATATATCGGATCTCATACAGTTGTCGAGCTTCAGAACAGCGGATATGAAGTCGTTATAATTGACAATCTTTCCAATTCAATTATTGAAGTCAATGACAATATTGAAAAGATCACCGGCGTCAGACCTGAATTTCAAAATATAGATCTCTGTGACAGCACCGCTCTGGCAGAATTTTTTAAAAAACAGAATGATATTTCGGCGGTCATTCATTTTGCAGCCTTTAAGGCTGTGGGTGAATCCGTAAACTTTCCTCTGAGATATTATCACAACAATGTTACGGGAATGATAAATCTTCTGAATGAACTCGTAAAAAAGGGAATTAGGGATTTCGTTTATTCTTCTTCCTGTACTGTTTACGGTGAAGCTGATAAGCTGCCTGTTACGGAAGAATCGCCCGTGAAGAAAGCTGAATCTCCCTACGGATTTACCAAGCAGATAGGCGAACAGATGCTTTGGGATCTGTCTGCTGTGTCAGATCTCAGATCAGTGATCCTAAGATATTTTAACCCGACAGGAGCTCATGATTCTTCACTGATCGGTGAACTGCCCGTAGGAATCCCGAATAATCTTGTTCCTTATATAACGCAGACAGCTATTGGAAAAAGAGAAATGCTCACAGTAAACGGCAATGATTACGATACTCCTGACGGAACGAATATTAGAGATTACATTCATGTAGTTGATCTTGCCAAAGCACACGTTCTTGCATTAAAGAGAATGCTTGACAGAAGTTCAGAAGAAAACGTAGAGATATTCAATCTCGGAACGGGAAGAGGCAACAGTGTCCTGGAAGTGATAACATCTTTTGAAAAAGTAACCGGTCTGAAACTTAACTACAGAATAGGTACCAGAAGAAGCGGTGATGTTGTAAGCATATATTCCGACACCAAAAAAGCCAATGAGATACTCGGCTGGTACGCTGAAAGAGATCTTAATGACATGATGCTTACTTCCTGGAACTGGCAGAAACACATTGGCAAAGACTGATCAGGAACTTAAAATTTTACAGTTTAATTGTTTTTATTAATAATGAATGATAATTATATCAGCGGCATTGCTGAAAGAGTATTAAATTCCGATAAAAGATCCATTGCGAAAGCTTTGACGCTGATCGAAAACGAATCAAAAGGCAGCGAACAGCTTCTGAAATTTCTTTACAGTCACACCGGAAAAGCGCACAGGATAGGGATCACAGGTCCGCCAGGCGCAGGCAAGTCAACAGTTACGAACTGTCTTGTAAAGCTTATGAATGAGCAGGGACTCAAAGTAGGAGTTATAGCAGTTGATCCGACAAGTCCTTTCACAGGCGGAGCTCTTCTAGGTGACAGGATCAGAATGCAGGAGGTTGGACTTCTTGAAAATGTTTTTATTAGATCAATGGCAACCCGCGGCAGCCTCGGAGGACTCTGTAAAAATGTTGTAGAGGCATGCGATGTTCTCGACGCATCGGGAAAGGATTTTATTATCATAGAAACTGTTGGTGTGGGACAGTCAGAACTTGATATCGCTCAGACAGCAGATACGACAATTGTTATCCTTGTTCCTGAATCAGGTGATTCAGTTCAGGCGATGAAGGCTGGTCTGATGGAAATCGCCGATATTTTCGTTCTTAATAAATCGGACAGGGATGGTGCGGACGCAGTAGCGGCAACATTAAAGAATATCATTCATCTGAAACCTCCTTCGGAAGACGGATGGATCATAGATGTATTGAAAACCACCGGCAGTCAGAACAGGGGAATTGCAGAATTGCTTTCAAAAATAAATGAACATAAAGATCATCTTGCGCAAAGCGGATATTTAAAGACTAAAAGGACTCAGCAGCTCAGGAAAAAGATAGGCGAACTGCTGACAAACAGGCTCACTGTCAGCTTCTGGGATGAGAAAAAAAGGAATTATCTGGAAAGCAATCTCGAATCAATTTATGAGAAGAAAAACGATCCGTATACTTTTGTTGACGGACTGCTGAAAAAATCCTGAGGTTTCATTTTTAAACCGTTTTATAAGGCAAACGAACATCTTTCTGAATTTTTGAAGGACAGATATTTCAAATTTTAATTCATTGCTTTTACTAAGCAAAAAAATTAGTTTTACTGTTTCACGAAAATTATTTTTAAACATAATATTAAGGAGTTTTTTTAATTAATGGCTAATCCAAAAGTGCAGCATACCGGTATCATGAACAAGATGAGGGATAAGATGCCTTTGATCATCATAATACTTATCATTGCGTTTCTGGCAACTATCGTATTTGAATGGGGAATGAACTATATGGGTCTTGGAGGAAAAACCGATGCGTTTGGGAAAATAAACGGCACTGAAATTTCTTATCAGGAGTTCGAAAAAATTGTTCAGCAGCAGATCGAACAGCAGAGACAGCAGAATCCTAATAAAGACGTTGATGAAGCCCAGATTGCCCAGATAAGGGAACAGGTCTGGAACACTCTCATAAATCAGAATATCACAAGACAGGCAATCGAAAAATACGGAATTAAAGTTTCTGACAGGGAAATTCTGGACTGGATCTACAACAGACCGGAGACACTTCCCGAGCAGATAAAAAGGAATTTTATGGATTCTACCGGCGTGTTCAATGCAGCTTTCTATCAGCAGGCGCTTGGTATGAAAACGAAAGAGGCAACTACATTCTGGAGTCAGGTGGAAAATTATGTAAGGGAAACCCTGCTTTCTGAAAAACTTCAGGCTGTCATTTCCGAAGGCGCTCTGGTAACAGAAGGAGATGTGCTTCAGAAATATAAAGATGAGAATATTTTTGCAAATATTGATTATGCTCTGCTTGATTACAATACTGTGACGGACTCTTCAAAGTTTGCCGTAACAGACGAAGACATGAGAAAATATTACGAAGATCATAAGCTTGATTTCATACATCTCGAATCGGTAAAACTGAAATATGTTAATTTTCCCGATATGGCTACCGCTGAAGATTCCATTAATGTAGGCAAGGAACTTGAAAGATTAAAGAAAGATCTTCAGAGCGCCAGCACTGAAGACTCATCAATGATAAAACTTCTTCAGGAAAATTCAACTGTTCCGTTTAATCCTGAATTCCAGAAGACAAATGCTTTTGCGTCTCCGATAACTGATTTTCTTTTTAAGGCAAAACCTGGCGATATATCAGATGTAATTGTTTCCGATGACGGTTACCACATTGTCAGACTTCTTGATGAAAAGGAATCTGATGAAGTGTTCACAAATGCTACTCATATTTTAATTAAAACTGAAGGAGATTCCACAGCTGCATACAAAAAAGCCATGGATTTATATAACAGAGTAAAGAATGGTGAAAATATAAATGAACTTGCTGTAGAATTCTCGGATGATCCATCAGCAAAACAGAATAAAGGAGATCTCGGTTGGTTTGCAAAAGGCGCAATGGTTTCTGAATTTGAAAATGCCGCAGCAGGAACCGCGGTCGGCGGTGTTACAGGTCCGGTTTACAGTAAATTCGGATTTCATATCATAAAAGTAAATGCGCGTGAAAGAAAAGAATTCAAAGTCGCTCAGATCGTTAAGACTGTTCAGCCAAGCAGCAGAAGCAAACAGCTGAATAAGAGAAAAGCAGAAGATTTCCATGCCCAGCTTGACAAGGGAAAAGATATTGATTCACTTGCGAAGGAGATGAATGTCCAGATTGCCTCTTCAGCAGATATTAACAGAGATGGTCAGATCCCTCTCAGCTCAAGCAATAAAAACGTTATGAATTTTATTTTTAGTAATAAGGTAAATTCATATACTGAGCCTGTAAAAATTCTGACCGGATATGCAATTTACAAGATCATAGAAAAAACTCCCGAAGGGTATAAGAATTTTGATTCAATCAAAGTCTCACAGATAAAACCAAAAGTTATCACAGAAAAGAAAGCTGAAATACTGAAGGGTATAGCAAAGGAAATTGAAGGTAAGATCTCAGGCGGTGATCTGATTGCTCTTAAGGATCAGTATCCCCAGTATATTTTTGCTCATTCCGACAGTGTAAGTGTAGCAAAGCCGGATCCTGCAATGGGTCAGGACTATGCAGTTGCAACGGCAATTTTTAAGATGAATCCAGGACAGGTATCAGAGCCGATTAAGGGGAATAAAGGAGTTTATATTGTAAAGCTGAATTCCGTTGTCCAGTTCAATGAGCAGGATTACCAACTGAAAGCGCCTGAGATAAGGAATACATTACTATCAACCAAAAAACAGCAGATGGTAAACGAATGGCTTACAAAAATGCAGAATGAAGCAACTATCGTTGATAACAGAGATAAATATTATTAATAAAAATGGTCAGTAAAAATTGAATTAAATTTTAATTTAAAAAACATTATCTAAACCCACTATTATTAAACTAGTGGGTTTTTTTATGAAGTTATTTCTGAAAATATTTCCCATGTTCATTTTGTTGTATAACGGAATTACATATTCGCAGAATGAAACAGAAATAACCCTCGGCAGCGGTTTTAGTCTTAAGCCCTCTGTCAATTACGTTTCATCAGCTTCGATTCAGCTGAATCCGTTTTCTGAAAATGCGTTTGAAAGGAATTTTCTTGAAGATGTTTCCGGCGGATACGGATGGGGAGTTCTGCTCCGTAAAAAACTGTTCAGACAGGATCTCTCTTTCGGTATTTCGGCGGAATATGTTAAAATACTGGATGAAGAACTGACGGAAACTTTTATCTCGGATTCCGTTACGATAAGAGCCAGAGTGAAAGAGGAGCTGACCATGATCCCGATAGAAGTGATGGGATATTTCAACATCCCTGATTTTACTGAAGATCTAAAGATCTATTTTGGAGGCGGTGTCGGAATGTACTTCGGGGACAGGAAAAGAACTGTGCTGAATATCCAGTCTAAGACTATTTCCAAAGAACCCGGATTCAGTTTTGTGGTGACAAGTGTCATTGAATATTTTTTTAGCAGGAACATATCAGGGGTTTTCGAAGTTAGGTTCAGGCAGGGTGAATACAAAGTAAAAAGCGAATTTCCTATTCCGCAGTTTACGATAAACGGAATTTCATATCAGCTGGAACAGAAGCTTAACTCTAAAGTATTTGTTGACGGTTTAAATCTTAGTCTTGGAATAGCTTATAATTTTTAAAAAATGATTTTTATTTTATGATAAAATTATTAATTACAGCGTTAATATCTTTTGCAGCAGTTTTATTCACAGGAAATTCTGTAAATTCGGAATTTACCGCCGGCCAAACTTCAAATTTATCCAGGAATAAAATTTTCCTGAAAACCAGATCAGACTTAAAGATTTCAGAAGCTACGGGCGAAATAAGTCTGCAGACTGGTATCAGTTCTCTTGACAATAAAATTGAAAAATTTAAGGTCAGTAAGATAAAAAAACTATTCAGAATAAATAACGGCAGGAAAGATCTCTACGATAAATTTCAGATGAGCAGAATATACGTTCTTTATCTCAGCGATGACAATAAGAACGATATTGAAAAAGCGGTTTCCGAATTTTCGCTGGATGAAAATACCGAATACTGCGAACCCGTTCCAGCCGGACATTCTGCAGGAGTAAAGGAATTAAAACTGAAAAACTTTTTTCCGGGAAAAACACCGGATGAAATTCCAAATGACGAAATGTTTTATAAACAGTGGTATCTTCAGAACAACGGTTCAGTGGATCCCACCAGCGGCGGTCTGCCTAAAATAGGTGCTGACATAAAAATCGTCTACACATGGGCTATTGAAAAAGGAAGCGATGAAGTTGTTGTTGCAATACTTGACTCAGGTATAAGAGATGATCATCCGGATCTCAGAGACAGGATGTGGATCAACGGAGGCGAGATTCCGAATAACGGAATTGATGACGATTACAATGGTTATGTTGACGACATTAAAGGATGGGATTTTGCTTATGACGACAAAAAGCCGGAAGACGGATTCGGACACGGAACGAATATAGCAACAGTAATAGGAGCCAGCACTAATAATCAGATAGGATTTGCTGGAGTGGATCAGAAATGCAGACTTATGAACTGCAAGAATCTTAATTCATACAACAGCGGAGAATATGACTGGTGGGCTGAATCAATAAAGTATGCGGTTGATAACGGGGCAGATATTATTAATATGAGCGAAGGCGGAGATGACTATTCGAAAGTACTTAAAACAGCCGTTGAGTATGCTGTCGAAAGCGGAGTACTTGTCGTATCGGCAATGATGAATAAAGGCGATAACAGGAATTATTATCCGGCCGGTTTTGAAGGGGTAATGGCTGTCGGAGCAACTGACACTGATGATAAAAGATGCAAAAGATTTTCTTGGGGAGGAGGAAGCTGCTGGGGGAAAAACATTTCTGTCGTTGCGCCAGGAAATAAGATTTACGGACTGGACTATGAGAATACTGAAAGTTATGATGTATTCTGGAGCGGTACTTCACAGTCAACAGCAATAGTCAGCGGAATTGCTTCTTTGCTGCTTGCCCAGAATATGGAAAGAACTTCCGAGGATCTGAAAAAGATAATAAGCTTTACTGCGAAAGACCTTGTAGGCGATCCGAGAGAAGATACTCCCGGATGGGATCAGTATTACGGATTCGGAAGAGTGGACAGTTATGCTGCGCTTACATACGAAGTACCTGATAAAGTTGTGAAAAAAGAAGAACTGAAAAAGGAAGAACTGAAAAAGGAAGAAAAAAAAGAAAAAGACATACCTGAAAATTATGACAAAGAAAAGGATAAGAAAGAAAAAAACAATTATGGAAAGGATGACGAGAAAAGCAATAAAGAATATTCAGAACCTTCCAAACCCAAATTGAGATAAACCCGCTGGAGAAAATGAATAAAGACCTTCTCATTGAAAAAATTGTTCATAACGGTCCTTTGGATAATTTGTTTTACTTTGATGAGCTTGATTCTACCAACATTTTTGCAAAGGAATACATTACACAAAATCCGGATTCCGATAATATCTTATTTCTTACATCATATCAGAAAAAAGGTATCGGCAGGTTCAGCAGAAAATGGATCTCTTCACCCGGTAAAAATCTTACTTTCACACTTGTGAAAAAATTCACGCTTTCTGTGGATGAGATACACAGAGTAAATTTCTATTCTTCCTATATACTTTATTATACCTTGAAGGACATATTCAGAGATTACAGTGAAATGAAATTCACATTAAAATGGCCGAACGATCTGCTGCTCAATGGTAAAAAAGTATCGGGGTTTTTACTTGAATTAAAAGACATAAGTATGCCTGATAAAATATTTATTATCGGCTGCGGATTGAATATGAATGAAAGAGATCTGGATGAAAGCATTTCAGTAAAATCTACTTCTCTTGCAAGGGAATCAGATGTTGAAATAAAACCGGAAATAATCCTCATTGAATACGTTAAAAATTTTTACGGAAATATTCCTTTGCTTGATGAATACCCGGGGTTAATGGACAAATGGAAGTCAGGATCGGCATTAATCGGGAAAAATATTGAGTTCAGAAAATACGATGATGAAACTCCGGATTCCGGAACAGTGGAAAATATAGATAATAACGGAGCGCTCTGCCTGAGATATCCGGACGGAAGTCTTAAACGGTTCTATTCAGGAGAAATTACTCTTTCAGTATGATTCAATATTAATCCTAATCATAATCTTCCGCTTATATGATCAATAAAAAAATATAACTAATTTTACCGGTTTGATTTTTTTTATAAAACCATCCTGCTTTTTAAATAGCATCCTTATCCAAACTTCAAGTATAAATACTGCCGGACGAATAAAATGATTTTATCTGCGTAACATGAATTTGTTAGGATTTTGTTAGAATCAGTTTTAGATTTGTACAAAGGTTTCATATTAGAAAAAACGAAAAAAAACTATTGTTTTATTTATGTGTTTATCATATTTTTAAATACACCTAAATTTTTTTTTTAATAATTAAACCCATAAAACCATGAAAAAACTATTTTCGGTTTTATCTTTAGCTTTACTGTTCCTGATAACAGTAAATTTAAAGGCTCAAGTCAGTACCTATGTGTTTTCAGAAAGCAGCGGAGCTTACACTCCCATAACAGGAACGCTGCTTGATTCAACAACTGGATCATCAGGCGCTACTTCACTTGATGATGTTCAGTATCTTAATGTTCCGATCGGATTTTCTTTTGTGTTTAACGGAATTGGTTATTCTACTTTTAACATGAATACCAATTTTCAGATGACATTCGGAGCCACAGGTCCGGGAACAACTAACTATACTCCGATATCAAGTACAACAGCTTACGTCGGTTGTATAGCTCCGGTAACAAGGGATATGCAGGGAGGATTTTTATTTAATGCAACTGCAACGTTAGCATCCACAACCTTATCGGGTGTTACGAACTTTGACGGTATTGTAGTCGGCAGACTTCTTATTGGAACCGGTATTGCAGCCGGTACGAGAGTGACAGGCTTTAACATAGGATTAGGCGAGGTATACATGGATCTTGCCGCAACTTCAACTTCTACAAGTACGAAAACCTGCGCATCTGGTAATATCAGATATTCTACAACCGGTTCTGCAGGCAGCAGAATTTTTACGCTTCAATACACTAACTTCAAAAGATACGGTACAACAGGTCTTCATGACAACTTTAATATTCAGATAAAACTATACGAAGCTACAGGAGTAGCCGAAGTTGTTTACGGTACATTTAAAATTGCCAATGCTACATTAAGTACAACTCAGGTTGGGCTCAGAGGTGCAACCAATGCTGATTTTAACAACAGAAGCACTACCACAAACTGGAATGCTACAGTTGCAGGCGGAACAAACGCTTCAACATGTGATATCAGCAGCACTGTATTCCCGTCATCCGGTAAAATTTTCAGATGGTCTCCACCGCCTCCTCCGGCAAATGACGTTGGAGTAACTGTAAATAACGCCCCTTCAGGAGCTTATTTTGTAGGTGATCCTGCAGTATTTCCTTCTGTAAAGATAAAGAATTACGGAACTTCAAATCAGACAACTCCTTTTTATACTATCTATAAAATTACCGGTCCTGTAGCATATGCAGACAGTACAGCAGATACGCTCGCTTCCGGTTTTGAAAAATCAGTTACAATGCCGAGTTCTTTTGCTTTTACGACTGCAGGAACTTATAATGTAACAGCTTATACAAATCTTCCGACAGATTCTAAAAGAATAAATGATACTTTAAAAACTACATTCAGCGTAGCGGTAATACTTGCAAACTACGGACAGGACAGCGGTTACTTCTATGCTAATAATCTTGCCACGAATCAGCCTTCGTATCCCAAATGGGGATGGAAGGATACTTTGGGAAGCAAGAGTATCATCCTGAATTCTGCAGCACAGCCTGGTTATACCTTAGTAGGCAGTCTGGATGACGGTTATTTTAAATTGAGTCTGAAAGATATTCTTATGCAGTACAATATTGACACCACAGGCAAAAGAATCAAATTAAACGGTGTTGGTTATGATTCACTGTTCGTAAATACAAACGGAATTATTGGAATGACAGAAGCATATGGTACATACAGTTTCAATGATTTCAACATTGACGGAGCGCAGGTTCCGCATAATGCTATTCTTGCCTTCTGGCATGATATCAATTTTGGTCAAATTACCGGAGGCAGTAACAGATTGAGTTACAAGGCTGTCGGAAATCAGCTGATAATAACCTATGACAGGGCAGTATCGTTTGCTCCGACTACAGACTGGGTTACATTCCAGGTGGTTCTGCAGATAGTAAACACCGCAGGAGCAAATTCAAACTGGAGAGTAACATTTGCAGATGAAACAAACAACAATACAAGCGCATCATTTATAGATAACTATTTGGCAAGACTGGCAGCGAATCCACCTGCAGCTACGGTTTTCAGGAATTATGTAATGGGCTGGACATCCCTGGGCGCATCTGCATATTCAGGTTATGTATCTTCAGGAAATCCATTCCCTGCAAGTCCTATTACAGAGATAAATGTTAACAGACTTATTTACAATACTAACAGAAAAGGTCTGGCAGTTGAATTCGGTCCAAATCAGAATTCGCTTAATGTTCATGATGTTCAGATTCTCTGCGTAGGACTTTCGCTTCAGGGTCTTCAGAGCAACGGAAGAGTAAGAGATACTGTGCAGGTTGTAATTAGGAATGCAACTGCTCCTTATCAGATAATACAGAGCAATAAAGTATTCCTGGATTCTGCAAGAAATACTATAAACAACTACTCTTTCGGAAGAAAATACATTGATGTAAGCGTTCTTAAGAAAGGTCAGCCGTATTACATTTCCATAAGACACAGAAACTCAATCCGTGTATTCAGTAATTCTACATCTTCATTAAATGATACTCTCAAGTATGACTTCACAACCGGAATTGGACAGACATACGGATCCAATGCAGTGCTTGTGAACGGAGCGGCATCAATTTATACAGGTGATGTAAACGGTGATGCGGTCATAGATCTTGCGGACGTCGCTCAGATCGATAATGACATCTTCAACTTTGTCAGTGGTCCATATGATATAACAGATCTGAACTGGGACGGAGTAGTCGACGTGGGTGATGCGACATTTGCAGATAATAATGCATTTAATTTCATCGGAGAAGTAACGCCTCCGGGAGTTTCTGTTTCAAATGAAATAAAAGAAATAAATTATAACTATAAGGCACCGACCGAATTAATCATTCTTCCTGATCCGAACGCAGTCCCGAAGATTGATAATTCTCAGCCGGATAATTCAAATGTAAAAAAAGAAGATTAAACTGTAACACATCCTTTGCGGGGGCGGGCAATGATCCTGCCCCGCATGGGGTTTCAAAAGGAATGCTGAGTTAAATACTATATCTGAAAAAAATATATTTTGTTGACATAAAGTTAATTAAATGTATATATAAAATTAATCTGAAAGATTTAATTTAGTAGAAAAAATCAAGAACAAAACGCAACAATTTTTTTCAACAATTTTTTTAATTAAAAAAACACACAATGAAAAAATCTCTAAAATTAATGATTGCAATTTTTGCGGTTGTTGTTTTTGCAAATGTAACATTTGCACAAATTCCAAGCTATACATTGGAAGTCAAAAACGGTGTCCTTGTAGATGCAAACACTTTCAAGTTTGATATTGTTTTCACTCACACAGATGCCAATGTCTGGGAAACTGCAGGATGGCAGTATTTCTTCAGAGTAGATAATGCTTTCTTTGCAGGTGGAACTGTAACTTACGGTTACGATTCATCAGGCGGAAATGCAGTTTCAGATCTTCCGGTTGCTTTCAGACCGAGAAATCCTCAGAACGTAGTACAAGGTTCTTTCAGAGAGCTAAGACTTGCTGCAAATTCACTTCCGGGTACAGGTAATGGATTAATCATCCCTCAGGGAGTACCTACCCTGATAGGAAGAATGAAACTTACATCCTCCAATCCCTTTGACATTAATTCCGGAAATTTCATTATCAGAGACAGTTGTGAAAGTCCAATCTCTCTGACAAGAACAAAGATCAACATTTATGATCAAAGTGATCTGTTAAACAAAGAAGTTACAAGATGTGCAAATCACAGCGTTGACTTCAACACGGTTCTTCCTGTTGAGCTTGCAAGCTTCACATCAAATGTAAACAGAAACAATGTTACACTTAACTGGTCAACTGCTAAAGAAACCAACAACAGCGGTTTCGATATCGAAAGAACATTGGCAGGAACAACAGACTGGACAAAAGTAGGTAATGTATCCGGTAACGGAACAACCAACGAAACAAAGAGCTATTCATTCACAGAAAGAGTAAACACAGGAAAATACAGCTACAGACTGAAACAGGTAGATTTCAACGGAAACTTTGAATATTTCAACCTTTCAAGCGAGATCGAAGTAGGTGTACCTAATGCTTACAAACTTTCACAGAACTATCCGAATCCTTTCAATCCATCAACAAAGATTGATTATGATCTTCCTTACGACGGAAAAGTCAGTATCTTACTTTATGACATCTCCGGAAGAGAAGTTGCAAGTTTAGTAAACGAAGTGAAGACAGCAGGTTATTACACAGCTACCTTCAACGGCGCTAACTTAGCAAGCGGAATGTATTTCTACAGAATCAATGCAACAGGAACCGGCAACAACAACTTTGTAACAACAAAGAAAATGGTTCTTATCAAGTAATATAGTTTTAATATATTTCAAAAAAGGGTTGGCAGATTGTCAACCCTTTTTTGTTTATATTCACAATAAAAATCCTTTCTCATCTTATACATTATTAAATCCTTTTCTAAACTTAAGTGTAATCCAAGTCATCTTTGTTATTTAAACAAAATATATTTCCCGTTCAAACTCCATGACTCCGCTTATTATTCCAGCACCATCTGTTTTGAATCCTAAGTTTAAATGAATTATTGATTTTTTATTAGACGAGTTATTATTATTTTATTTAAAAAATATCAGCAGAGATACTGAATGTTTAAAATTTAATTCGAACTTTTCATAAGTTGTAAAAGTTGATTTATTAAAATGATATACCCCACAAAAAAAATTACTAACTAAAAACCCAGGAGGTTAAAATGCAGCAGATTTCTCTTTTTGTAAAAACTTTTTTAATGATGACTTTTATGCTTTTTCTTTCGAAAAATTCATCAGCAACTTTGTACAGCATTAACGTACCGATAAACTCGGCTCAGGAAGTTCCGTCAAATCCTTCTACAGGTACCGGGACTCTGACCGGAACATATGATGATGTTACAAATACACTTGTCATAAGTGTAAGCTTTTCCGGACTGTCCGGAAATTCAACAGCATCACATTTCCATGGTCCGGCGGCAGTGGGTGTTAATGCAGGCGTTAGGATTGGGCTTACCGGTTTCCCAACAGGTGTAACTTCAGGGAATTATTCAAATACTTTTGTTCTTTCAGCTTCAAATGAAACAGAACTTTTAAACAATCTCTGGTATCAGAATATCCATTCAACAGTATACCCCGGAGGTGAAATCAGAGGTCAGGTCTATGCAACTCCTATCTCTTTTCTGAATCTAAGTGCATGTATAGAGGGATTGTATGACAGCGGTCTTAACACTTCTGTCAGGGATACTTTGAGGGTAAATTTGAGGCAGGGGACATCACCTTACAGTCTTGTAGAATCCGGAAAGGTTTATATGAAATCCAATGGAAATGATTCTGTAAAATATTTTACGGCTTCAAATTCTGTAAATTATTATTTACAGCTTGTTCACAGGAACGGGATCGAAACATGGAGCTCTAATCCGGTCTCATTTTCTTCTTATTATGTAGCATATGACTTTTCAGATTCAGATACAAAAGCATACGGCAATAATCAGGTCCTCAAAGGATCAAAATACTGTATTTACAGCGGAGATGTCAATGCCGACGGAATAGTGGATATTGCTGATCTTTCTTCCATTGATAATGATGCAAATAATTTCATTTCAGGATATGTATCAACAGATCTTAACGGAGACAGTTTCATTGATCTGAATGATCTGAGTGTGTGTGATAACAATGCAGCTAATATTGTTTCTTTGATGAGACCTTAATTTCTTTTAAAAGTTTGTTATGTCTTTCAGCCGGAAACCTTATTTCCGGCTGTTTTTATTTAATGCTGAAATTTTAATAAATGGGCTATGTTAATTAAATTAAAAAAGATTAACAGGGATTTGGAAGAAACAGATTTAACTATTGATATGTAAACAAAAGTTTTAATGGAAGTTATGTAGATTTATGAATAATCAACACTATGTAATTTATCTAAATTATTTATATTATTTATATTTAAATTTTATATTATATTGTCACATCCCCAATAACTTTAGGAAAGAATTTGTTTTCAATAAAATTGAAAAAATGCATTGTTAGATTTTTATTTTAAAATAAATAAACTATTATGAAATCAAAGTTATTGCTTTTTTTACTCACGCTCACATTACCCCAGATATCGTTATCAGCAGATTATTATTATTACAAAGGCAGCAGGATACAGTTAAACCAGAGATATGACAAAGCTGCAGTCGTTTTCAATAATGATTTGTCTGACATTGAGGCACAAAGCATTCTTTTGCCATTGTTAAGTTCAGGAGATGCACTAAAAAGATCTTTTCCGGATCTATATCTGATCAGCTTCTCTCAGATGAGATCTGCATCTGAAATAGATCTTATCTCAGAAAAATTAAAGTATAATTCAAACATTAAATTTGTAACTCCTGTTTATTACGGTTCTTCGAAATCCGTGACACAGATTCCTTATGACAGAATCATTGTAAAGCTTTTGAACAGTCAGGACAGGGAAAAACTTGACATTCTTAACCTCAGGAACGGCTGTTATATATCGGGAGAGTTTAAAAAAGGGAACGGTTTTATACTAAAATCTTTATCAGGAAATCCTAAAAATGCACTGGATCTGTCTGAAGTATATTTCAGAACCGGCTTATTCGAATATTGTGAGCCGGATTTTGTCTATCCTGAAAAATGTCTACTGCTATCAGTTCCGAATGATCAGTATTATCCACAGCAGTGGAATCTCAATAATACGGGGCAACTGATTCAGACAGGAAGCTCATTTTTATTTTATGGTGACAGACCTACAGTTAATGGAATCCCTGGCTCAGACATGCATGTTGAACAGGCATGGGATTTTACCACAGGTTCCCCGTCTGTAAAAATCGGTGTTATAGATTCAGGAATTGATTCGGTTCATGAAGATTTCCAGGCTCCCGGGCATCTGCTTCCCGGGTATGACGCTTTTATGAATGTCAACAGTTCGACAGTGGATTATTTTAATCATGGGACTTCAACAGCAGGAATTATAGGAGCTGTCAGAAATAATTCGATCGGAATTGCGGGAATTGCAGCCGGCTGTCAGCTGATGTCCATTAATATATATGATGTAAACGGAAATACTACTTCGAGTATTATTGCGCGGGCTTTTGATACGGCACGTGTGAGGGGAATTGACGTTCTCAGTAACAGCTGGGGAGGCGGTACTCCCGAATCCATCGTTACTGATGCTGTGAATGATGCAGCTCTTAACGGCAGAAACGGTCTTGGCTGTGTAATACTTTTTGCTTCGGGAAATGACGGTCACAATCCTCCTTTGTATCCTTCAGTACTGCCGAATGTTCTTAGCATTGGCGGCTCTACTCCTCATGATCAGATGAAAGCTCCCGGAAACGGAAATCAGTTTTACTGGGGTGCAAATTACGGTGAGAATGAAATTGGTGATCTTGACATGGTAGCTCCGACAAACTGTTACGCATTGAATATCGGCGGTTATGAACCGAATTTCTGGGGAACATCCGCTACATGTCCGAATGCTGCCGGAGTTGCCGCGTTGGTGCTTTCGGTAAACACAAGTCAGACTAGACTGCAGGTATATGAAAATCTCGCAAGAGGATGTGACAAACCGGATAATGTTGCTTATGACACGGCAAAATCTTTCGGCAAATGGAATGATCATTACGGATACGGAAGAGTAAATGCTCTTAATTCAGTAAGACTTGCTGCCGGAGTGGATGTAACTCCACCGACTATTAACCACAAAAATGTTTCATCAGGAAACAGCACTTATCCAACTTTGATTAATGCAGAGATCATTGATCAGGACGGGTCTTCAGTTCCTGTTTCAGGATCTAACCGACCTGTATTGTTTTATAAGAAAAGGAAAAACAGCGGTTTATGGTCATCTTATGATTCTTTAGATTTTAAATCAAATTCAGGTAATAATTTTACATTCTCAATTCCTTCACAGGGATGGGAAACGGAAATAAAATATTATATCAGAGCAAGAGACAATTCAGGAAACGAATCTACGTTTCCCCTTCATGCTCCGAATGAATTCTGGTTATGCTACTACAGTATTTGCAACATTGCATCCGAAACAAAAAAAATAAATCCATTTATAGGAGCTGACTATGGAGCAACAGTATCATCTCCTGTAACATTCGGAACCTTTAATGTGCTTGAAACGCGTGTCAAAATATACATGCGTCACACTTATCTTGACGATGAAACTATAACACTTTTTTCACCTCTGCTGGATGAGAACAACAGCAGGAAATGTCTTTTCTCGTCTAACGGCGGGGATATGGATAATATAACCGGAACGACAGTTTATGATAATGCGCCTAATATCTGGCTTAACGGCACACCGCCTTATCTCGACGGATCCTTCAGACCGGATTATTTCCTGAGAGGATTAAACGGAGCAAATGCTCTTGGCAACTGGAAGATCCTGCACTTTGACAGGGCATTAAGCGATTATGCTTTCTTTGACAGTGTTATGATCACACTTTATAAAAATTCAGGCGTTACAAGTTCTGCAGTCCGTTTTGATAAACCCGCCGACTCGATTGTCTCTTTCGGAACCGTGAATTTCCCAAATCAGTATGATGTGGATTTCTATATAAAAAATTCCGGTACGGCAAATTTATCTTTAAGCAGTCCTGTATTTTCAGGTACACACTCTTCATTGTTTTCAATTATAAATACGTTTCCCGGAACTGTATTGCCGGGAGACAGCGGTTTGATCAGAATTAGACTTGATGCATCCGGACTGAGTTCTGTATCTGACGGAGGTCCGTTTGAAGATGCAGTCCTTAGTATCACGACTAATGATCCTTCAAAATCAAATTTTAAAGTTTCTCTACAGTCTGATAATGCTCTTTCCGGCGGTATGAAAAATTTAAAATTGAATGCTCTGATAGAAGGTTTTTATAATACGGGAAGCAATACAATGATTTCTGATTCTATGCTAGTTCAGCTCAGAGCCTTTAATTCACCTTACGTAATTGTTGATTCAAAAAAAGCAGTCATGAATGATTCCGGTAAAGGCGATTTCAATTTTTCATCGGCATCTGATAATACACCGTATTATGTTATTCTCAAACACAGAAACAGCATTGAAACCTGGAGTTCTGCCGGAGTAAGCTTTACAGCTTCTCTTGCGAATTATAATTTCACTGATATAATCTCAAGAGCTTACGGAAGCAATTTAAAACAGAAAGGTTCAAGATTTACAATATACAGCGGAGATGTGAATCAGGATAATATAATTGACATTACGGATCTTTCGCTTATTGATAATGACGCTTACAGTTTTACTCTTGGTTACGTTCCCTCCGATGTGAACGGAGACGGATTGGTTGACATCGCTGATCTTGCTATTACAGACAACAATGCTTTGAATGTGATCACAATTATAAGACCGTAATTTGTTCAGTAATATTTAAGAATACGGAATGATGCAGAAGTATCATTCCGTATTTTATTATACAATTGATATAAAAAAAGTAATCGCATATCTTTGTATACACAAAATCATTAAAAAGGTATCAGTTTTTTCAGCTGATACCTTATAAATTTTAATATAAATATTTTTGAGACATATTGTTTTCACTGCTTTTATTTTATTCAGTTTAATAGTTTCCGCATCTGCGGTATATTCGGGTCCCGGCACTTATTACAATTCAATTTCAACCTCAAGCCCATCGTTTGTTACTGACCTTGAATCAAGGATAAGAAGTCCTTATACAAGGATTACATATGATAATTATGCTGCCACAAATATTGTAAATTTTGCTTCAATAGATAACGGGAACGGAACCAGATCAGTATTCTGCTTTTATTCCGGTTACGAGTATATTTACAGCGGTACTTTTACGTGGGGAACTATGAGCAGGGAACACGTATGGGCTTTCAGCTGGATGGGAAGCAATCCATCCACTTCAAATGATCAGTATTCTGATCAGCATCATTTATTTCCCACTCATCAGAACAATGCAAACAACAGAAGAAGCAATCATCCATATGGAATTGTTGTTAATGTAACCTATCAGTTCCTCGGCGGGAAAGTTGGCACAAATTCTCTCGGACAGATTGTTTATGAACCAATGAACAGCAGCAAGGGTGACGCAGCCAGAGCAATGTTATATATGGCTGTCCGCTATGACGGACTGTCAGGCTACAGCTGGAATTTCAACTGGCTCAACGGAACACGTCTTCCTTCACTCAGTGAAGCTCCGCAGGATCTGAATGTGCTTTTTGCATGGAATGCTCAGGATCCGCCTGATAAATGGGAGGTTGACAGAAATGATTATGTTCAGTCTATTCAGCAAAACAGAAATCCTTTCACAGATCATCCGGAATATATTAGTTATATTAATTTCAACGATCTTTCAAAACTCAATCCGGTTTATGCAAATGAGCCGACTAATTATCCGTCTTCTTTTAATTCTGTTCCCAGCAATAATTCAGTAAATCTGAGCTGGACTGATGCAACCGGAGCACAGCTTCCGTCCGGTTACTTAATTGTCGCCTATGACAGGGATAATTATTTTATTCCGGTTGACGGATATTCTTATGCAAATGACACAGTGCTTACAGACGGAGCTGCAGTAGTAAATATTCCGTATTCATCTCCCGATAATTATACTTTCCAGAATCTTATTCAGAATAATACTTATTACTTTACAGTCTATTCATATAACGGATCGGGTTCACAGATAAATTATAAAACAAACGGTACTGTTCCGCAGACTAATTCACTGATAAATAATTCGCTCGCCACGGAACCAACTTATCAGGCGACAAATTTCTCTGCTGATACGGTAACTGAATCTTCAGTTCAGCTTAAGTGGAACGATGCTCTGCCAGGAACGCAGACACCATCGGGTTATCTGCTTGTTGGAAATACCACAAATGTGTTTTCACTTCCTGCAGACGGAACTGAATTCAGTAATGATTCTGTATTGTCAGACGGCAATGCAGCTGTGAATATAAATTATTCAGCTGCAGATAATTATACATTTAAAAATCTGTTGTCAAATACTTCTTACTATTTCAGAATATATTCATATAACGGGACAGGAACTTCAAGAAATTATAAGACTACAGGAGTTCCGGAAACAGGAGCCACAACTCTTCAGAGTTATCAGAATTTTACTTCACTGCTGCTGGATGATTTTAACAGATCAAACAGTAATTATCTTGGCATCACTTCGCTTCCATTTTCTGCGCAATGGCAGGAAACCGAAACTGTAAGTCCGACATCAATTGTTCTGAGCAGCGGAAGGAACAAGTCTGCAAGTACAACAGTCGGGAGGGAATTTGCTTATGTAGATATGTCAGGTGTGCAGGGATATCCATCCCAATACAGCGGTTCGAATAATATTCTTGAATGGGCAATAAATTTACGCCAGTCCAGAACTGACCCTTCGGGATTTGATAATAACAATTACGGTACGGCATTTATTCTCGGTAAATCAAGTTCGGATTTAACAACCGGAAACGGATATGCAGTTGTTCTCGGACAGAGCGGCAGTATTGATGCGATCCGTCTTGCAAAATTTTCCAACGGAATTAATCTTAATTCTAAGTTCACGAATGTGATATCTTCCGGCGATTATGCAAACCAGTATCTCAGTATCAGAGTCACTTTTAATCCAACGGGTAAAATCTGGTCATTGTATGCGGATGACGCAGCAGGCGGATTTGTTCAGTCCGATCCGAGAAACACTTCCAGTCTTTTAGGATCAGCTGCAGACAGCACATACACTTCAATGAATCTGAATTATGTGGGTACACTCTGGAATCACGCCACAGGCGCAAATGATTCGTGTATCTTTGACGATGTTTATATTCCGTATTCGTCTTCAGCCACGCTTGACCTTTCGGTTCTGACCGAAGGTCTTTATGATGTTTCAAACAACAGGTTAAATAAAAACGATACAGTTAAAGTTTATTTAAGAAATTCTGCTTCACCTTTTGCGGTTGCGGATTCTTCTGAAAACACAGTTGATTCATTGACTTATGCATGTACCTTCCATTTCCCTAATATTTCTTCCGGAAGTTATTACATTGAAGTAAAGCACAGAAACTCTGTAGAGACCTGGAGTAAATATCCTCAGTTTTTAAGCAGCGGAAATATTTTGAATTATGATTTCTCAACTTCCGCGGTTAAAGCATTCGGAGATAATCTGATATTGAAAGGTGGCAAATACTGTCTGTTCAGCGGGGACGTTAACCAGGACGGGACGATCGATTTAACCGATCTCAGTCTTATTGATAATGATGCTTTTAATTTTATCTCAGGATACACAGTCACTGACATTAACGGAGATGATATAGTTGATCTTACTGACGCTTCTATAACAGATAATAATGCCTATAATTTTATAGGGAAAATTACACCCTGACTTTTTTAAGTAATACTGTTAGAGGAAATCTTTAAAAGATAATATAATTAATTCCCGGAGCAGAGCAGCTGTTCAAAACAATTTAAGTATTGACTTTTTTACGTTTGTCCGCCTTCCGATTTATAACAGGATTTATTTTCTGCAGATGTTAACGGAAACGGAATTACAGATCTGAATGATCTTTCTGTTTTTTGGCAATAATGCAACCCGGCTTGTTTCAGTAACTACCCCATAAAACAGGCTGTGCATTTATACATATCAAAATAATATTTTTTAAAGTTTTAAATTAAACCTTTTTAAATTAAATTCTATAAATTAAAAACAATGCCATGAAAAAATTTGTCTGCATAATTGCTTTATGCATCATTACACTTTATTCTACTCCATCACAGTCTCAGTATAAACTGAAACCTGCATTCCCAAATCTGCCGGCATTTAACAATCCGATCGAACTTGTCCATGCATATGACGGAACAAACAGATTGTTTGCAATGCAGCAGAGAGGACTTATCTATGTATTTAACAACGATCCTAATGTAAGTTCAGCTAAACTTTTTATTAACCTGTCAGGAAAGGTTTCGCAATCCGGAAATGAAAAAGGTCTGCTGGGACTGACTTTCCATCCTGACTATGAAAACAACAGATACTTCTATGTGAATTATACTTTTGACAGTGTATCACAGACATGGACAAGGATCTCAAGATTCACTGCAAGTTTGTCAAATCCTGATACTGCTTTAGTATCAACTGAATATATTTTATTCACTTTAATGCAGCCGTTTACAAATCATAATGCCGGAAAAGTCGCATTCGGTCCGGACGGATATTTTTACTTTTCTCTCGGAGACGGAGGCAGCGGAGGAGATCCCAATGGAAATGGTCAGAACAGAGCTACTTTTCTCGGATCGCTTCTGAGAATTAATGTAGATTCCGCCGGCGGAGGAAAAGCCTATTCCATTCCGGCTACTAATCCATATTACGGAAATATGCTCGGTTATAAGGAAGAGATCTTTGCATACGGACTTAGAAATACATGGAAATTTTCCTTTGATGAATTAACAGGTGATATATGGGCAGGTGATGTAGGACAGGATCTTTATGAAGAAGTTGATATTATTGAAAAAGGGAAAAATTACGGCTGGAATAAAATGGAGGGTTTTCACTGCTACGGAACATGCGATACAACGGGTAAAGGTTTTACAAGACCTATATGGGAATATTCGCACAGCATCGGAAATTCAATTACAGGTGGATATATGTACAGAGGATCGAAACTACCGGGACTTTACGGAAAATATATCTACGCTGATTACGGTGCAGGTACTGTATTTGCACTTACTTGGGACGGAGTTAATGCAACAAATCAAGTTTTGTTTGACACTAATTTTGCAATCCCTTCTTTTGGTGTCGATCAGAATAATGAAATATATGTAACAAGATTATCAACTACCAACGGTAGAATTTACAAACTCTACAATTCATCTGTTATCAACCTGAATGTAACGGCAGCTATTGAAGGTTTCTATGACGGAAATTCAAATACAATGAATATAAGTGATACTGCAAAGATCTATCTGCATCAGAACTTCTCTCCATACACAGTTGCAGATTCTGCTGTTACAGTACTAAATTCATCCACATTAAGCGGACTTTGCATATTCGCAAATGCGCCAAATGGAAATTATTACATTACTGTTGCACACAGAAACGCCCTTGAGACCTGGAGTAAATCAGGCGGCATTGCTTTGTCAAAAGGAAATGATTTTAATTATGATTTTACATCTGCTTCTTCCCAGGCATACGGAAACAACGAGATTCAGATAGGCAGTAAATTCTGTTTATACAGCGGGGATGTAAATGATGACGGATCAATTGACCTTTCTGATAACGGGATAATAGAAAACGATGCAGCCGTATTTCTATCGGGATATGTGATTACGGATCTTAACGGGGACGGACTTGTGGACATTTCCGACCTGACAATTTCAGATAATAACTCTTTTAATTTTATTACAAAAATTGTCCCGTAAATTGTTAAGGTTTAATAATTATAAGTAATACTAAAAAATTTATGTGGATTAAATATTATTTATAAGTTAGATTGCATAAACATTTTTAAAAAAACAAAACAAATTAAATATTAAAAAATGAAAAACCTTTTTAAAATTCTTTTACCGATTATTGTAATTTTTACATCAATAAATTTTGCAAAAGCCGGTGGAGACAGTATCTTTATTGCCCCTACTTATCAACTGAGAGTTACAAATTACACTTATACACCTGATGCATTTGAATTCGATATTTACATTAAACACACTAATCCGCAGGAAACCGTATTCCAGCTCGCAGGTCACCAGTATTTTTTTGAAATTAATCCTGATCTTGCAAACGGCGGAACATTCACTTACAAATATGTTACCAATGCAAACGGTGACACACTGAGTGATCTTCCTTTCAACATGAGACCAAGAAATCCTTCGGCTGCAGGTAATCTTTTAAGACTTGCAGCTAATTCTCTGCCCGGCGCAGGTAATGGATTTTATGTTGATACTGCCGGTCTGGGAACAAGAGTTATAAGAATGAGAGTGGGAACAACTGCTGGTAACTTTACCGCTAATGTACCATTTCACTTTTTCATGAGAGATACAGTAACTCAGGGTTCATTCTTTACAAAAGTAAACGCTTATACAGGTCTTGATAATACTGTAAACACACAGATCAGTTACAGAATGTTCCACATTGTTGATTCAAGTCTTACCAGTATTAATCCTGTTTCAACCAGCAGTATTCTTCCAAAGGAGTTTGCATTATCACAGAATTATCCTAATCCTTTCAATCCTGTAACAAAAATTGAATATGCTTTACCGGTTTCAGGAAATGTTAACTTAAGGATTTATGATATAACCGGAAGAGAAATAATGAATCTCGTTAATGAAGTAAAACCTGCTGGAAATTATTCAGCTGATTTCAACGGAGCTGATTTTGCCAGCGGCGTATATTTTTACAGACTGGACGTAACGGGTGAAAAAGAATTCAAATCCGTTAAAAGAATGGTTCTTATAAAGTAAAATTCATTTCAGAAAATTTTAAGCTGTTCCCTGTAAAACGGGAACAGCTTTTTTTTTGAAACAGCCGGTATGAATTTTTAAAAAATTTGATTTATGGTTTCATAAGCCTGATACTGAAATCATTAATTACTATTCCCACTGATACTGCAACATTCAGAGATTCACATTCCGAAAATCCCTGTATTTTAAGTTTAGTAAATCGCTTATCAGAAAGTAAATTTTCCGATATGCCATTTGATTCATTCCCGAAAACCAGAAGGGATTTATCTGCCGGGATACTTTGGATTTCCGATATATAATTCCCGGCGTTTACATCAAAGAGATAAACTTTAAATCCATTTTCAGCGCAGGAAGTGACTATGTCCTTCATTTCCTCTGCTATGATAAAATTCATATGGAATACGGCACCCTGGGAAGAGCGCAGAACTTTAGGGTTAAAATAATCGGCAGTATCCCTTGATAAAATAAGATTGAAAATCCCAAACCAGTAGCAGGTTCTGATTATAGTTCCAAGATTTCCGGGATCATTTATATTATCAAGTGCTACTAATATTTTTTCCATTAAATAATTATCGGAAGTTTCATCAGCAGGGTAATTGATACAGGCGATTATTCCCTGTGAGCTGACGGTATCTGACAATCTGCTTATAATGTTCTCTTCTGTGATCTCAATTCTCGCTCCCGGATTTAAAGATTCGATTTTACTTATTAGTTCACTGCCGGCATGATCTTTTCTGTAAAACACAGCTTCAAATGAATTCCTGAATTTTTCTGATGCAGCACATTCGGATAAAAGGTTTTCACCTTCAATAAGGAATTTTTTCTCAGTTCGTCTGTATTTTTTCTGTTTAAGCTTCTCGTAATATTTATAGGGTAATTTCAGCATTATTCCCCGCGGTACTCCACAAAGTTTTTTTCCGTTTCATAAAGTTTAATGGAATAAAGTCTTGCATTACCTTTATTGATCTTTATTGAAAGAATATCCCAGAAAACAAATGCCATGTTTTCGGTTGTAGGGATGATATTTTTGAAAATTTCCACTTCATTTAAAAAGCTGTGATCAACTTTATTCAGTATTTCGTCTTGAATAATTTTTTTCAGCAGTTTTAAATCCATGACATAACCGCTTTCCGGATCAGGTTCTCCGCAGAGTGTAACTTCCATAAAATAATTATGCCCGTGAAAGTTGTTGCATTTCCCGAACAACTCCTTGTTCTTCTCCGCCGGCAGAGATTTGTTCTCAAGAATGTGTGAAGAAGAAAAATGCTCTCTTCTGGTAATATAGATCATTTCAGTTTTTTTTAATTTTTATAAAATTACCTTTATAATTTTTTTAATGAAACTTATTTATTCCAGGATTCCTGATTTATTTTGATTTTAACGTAAAAATTAATTTTCATAGATATGAAACCCTTAACGGTTATTCATGTCTAAACTAAAAGAAAATAATTTTTATATATAAGTTGGTATTGAAACTTATTATTTTATAACTCGTTATTGTTTAAACATTTATATTCCCAACAAAATTTAATAAATGAAGAAATTTACTTACCTTTGTGTCTTTTTATTCCTTTTAATTATTTCAGGCAAAGTATTTTCCCAGGACCCCCTGAATCTGAGAAAAGCAATAAATCTTGCACTTAAAAACAGTACTAAGGTTTCCAACCTTCAGAAAACTTTAGAAATTAAGGAGCTTACGACAGGTACATATGTGGGCAATCTGTTTCCAAATCTGAATCTTTCAGCGAACTGGAACAGGAACAACACATTCTCAGAAGGAACTGTAAGATTTCAGAACGGTGTGCCGATCATTATTCCGAAACAGGATACATGGATAAACAACTTTGGTCTTGGAGTAAGTTCAAATGTAACCCTTTTCAATGGATTTTCAAATTACAGTCAGGTAGATCTTGGAAAGGAAAATGAGACTTCTGCGAAAATTGATCTTGATAAAGCAAGGTATGATATTGCGTTCACTGTCAGCAGTTCTTATTTTGATGTACTTAAGAAGGAAAAATTAATTTCAGTCAATCAGGAAAATCTGGATGATTCGAAAGCTCAGCTTGAAAGTGTCAAGGAATACCTGAATGTCGGAAAAAAGACAATTGCTGATGTTTACAGACAGGATGTGCAGGTTGCACAAAATGAACTTGCACTTGAAAAATCAATAAATGATTTCAAAAAAAGTAAAATAGATCTTTTACTTGCAATGGATGATGATGTAAACTCAGATTATAAAGTCTCGGATCCGGGAATCAGCATTGACATCTCTGATAATGATCTGAATGTAATACTGAACAGATATTCCAATCTTCAGACTCTTGCTGATAAAGCTTATAACAACAGATATGATTATAAATCAACGCTGCAGGCTATAAAAATAAGCCAGACACAGTTTTCCATTGATAAAAAGAATCTATATTCACCAACGATCAGCGGAAATCTCAGTTACTTTCTCAATGCCTCAAACATCGGCGATATTCTCAATTCAAGATCATTCAGTTTCGGTTTATCATTGAATTATCCGATTTTTCAGGGTATGAGCTTGAACAATAAATCCCAGACTTCAGAGATTATAATCAAACAGAATCAGGATAATCTTAAACTCCTTGAAAAACAAATACAGGGTGAAGTAAAAAAAGCTTATCTTGATCTCGAAACCCAGTACAAGCAGATTGAAATTCTCAAGAGAAACATTACTTCGGCAGAGCAGGATAAACTTTTATCTGAAGAGAGCTACAGAGTCGGAACAGGGATACTTCTTGATGTTCAGACAGCAACTGTGAAACTGAATACTTTAAAGATAGATCTTGTTAATGCATTTTATGATTTTCTGCTTGCTGAAAAGAATTTACAGTATTATCTTGGCGAGCTTAATTTTTAAATAAAATTTCAATTAAATTATAAATAGATAGATATGTCAGAGACTACAACCCCGGTCATTAATAAACCGATTCCTCCGAAAAAGAAAAAAAAGAAAAGTAAGAAAAAATTATTCTGGATAATATCAATTTTACTTGTGGTATTAATAGTGGTGGCGGTTATTTTATCCGGACGAAAAGAGGAGCTGGTTACCGTTCAGACAGAGAAAATTGTAAAAAGAAACATAACACAGCTGGTAACTGCAACCGGAAAAATACAGTCGGAAACTGAAGTTAATATAAGCGCTGAGGTCAGCGGTGAGTTAGTTTCACTTCCTTTCAAGGAAGGTGAGCAGGTAAAAAAAGGAGCTTTGATAGTTAAGATCAAGCAGGATGCTTTTTCTCCTCAGCTCCAGCAGCAGAATGCCGCTATTGCCGTAGCGGAAAGCAATCTGAAAGTACAGCAGGTTGCATTGCAGAAATATGAACTGGAACTTACCAGAATTAAAGAACTATCCGCAAAAGGTCTTGCAACGCAGAGTGATCTTGATAATGCACAGAATAATGTGGATCAGACACTTGCCCAGATCAATGCCAACATGGCTCAGATCAATCAGCAGAGAACCGGATTATCATCTATAAGGTATGACCTTTCGAAAACAACGATTTATTCTCCTATAGACGGAACAGTTACACAGCTTAATAATGAAACCGGTGAGAAAGTGCTGGGAACTATCTCAAATCAGGGCTCGAATATCATGACTATTTCCGATCTTTCGAAAATGGAATGTCAGGTTGAGGTAGGAGAGACAGATGTTGCTTTTATTAATATAGGAGACACTGCGAGAATTGAGATTGATGCTTTTCCCGACAAGATATTTACAGGCTATGTGTATGAAATTGCGAATACAGCCCAGACAACAAGTCAGGGAACTCAGGAGGAGGTTGTTAATTTTATTGTAAAGGTAAGAATAATTGATAACAATGTTGAACTCCGGCCGGGAATGAGCTGCACTGTTGACATTGAAGTCGAAAAAAAATCCGATGTGCTTTCTGTTCCAATCCAGTCAGTTACTGTAAGGGAAGAAATGAAAAATTTCGGTATGGGTGAGGATTCAGAAATGGAAAATCTTTCCAGGGAATCTGAAAACAAACAGAAGCAAAAAGTAAAACCAAAGGAAATAATATTTTATGTTGATAACGGTGTTGCGAAGAAGGAAGAAGTTAAAACAGGGATCAGCGATGATTCTTATATTGAGATCCTGGAAGGTGTAACCGAAGGACAGGAAGTAGTCAAAGGCAGTTTTAAGGCGATCAACAAGGATCTGGATGACGGAAAAAAAGTAAAGGTGGATAATGAGATCAAGAAAAAGAAATTCGGTGAATCCGATGATAATTAATTTAACGATGTAAACATAATGGAGAAAAATTTAATCGATCTGAGAAATATTACGAAAGTCTACGTTATGGGTACCGAAGAACTGTTTGCCCTTAAAGGAGTTGACCTTCAGATAAACAAGAATGATTACCTAGCTATCATGGGACCATCTGGATCGGGTAAATCCACGCTGATGAATATAATCGGTTGCCTTGATACGCCTTCAAGCGGGGAGTATCATCTTAACGGAAAAAATGTAAGTGAAATGGATGATGATGAACTTGCTGAAATAAGAAATCTTGAAATAGGTTTTGTGTTCCAGACTTTTAATCTTCTTGCCAGAAGCGATGCGCTGCATAACGTTGAGCTGCCTTTGATCTATAAAGGTCTTCCGAAAAGTGAAAGGATTGAAAAGGCGGAAGAGGCACTATACAATGTCGGTCTGGAAGACAGAATGACACATAAGCCTAATGAACTCTCGGGTGGACAAAGACAGAGAGTCGCAATTGCAAGAGCGCTTGTAAATGATCCATCCATAATTCTTGCTGATGAACCTACAGGAAATCTTGATTCAAAGACCGGTAATGAAATTATGGAACTGCTTGAAGAGCTCAACAAAAAAGGAAATACTATTATAATTGTCACACATGAAGAAGAAATTGCCTTGCATGCAAACAGAGTGGTTAAAATAAGGGACGGCAGCATTGAAAGTGATGTGCTTAGTGAAAAAGGCAAGGCTGCGATGCAGAGAAAAGAAATCGAAATCTGAATAAATCATGAATTTATTTCTTGAAATAAAAGAGAATTTAATTATCTCATACAAGGCGATCACTGCAAACAAGCTCAGGTCGTTTCTTGCTACACTTGGGATCGTTATTGGTATAACTTCAGTCACTTTGATGCAGACAGCAATCGAAGGTATCAACAGGGCATTTGAAAAAAGTATATCTGCAGTGGGTGCTGATGTTCTTTATGTACAGAAATTCGAATGGTTCGGAAAAGAGGACTGGTCATTTTACAGAAACAGAAAAGACATTACTTTAACGCAATATGATTATCTTGAAAGGAATATTCAGACTGCTGCTTCGGTATGCCCTTCTGTCGGCACTACCAAAACCTTAAAATATCAGGATCTTGTTCTCGAAAATGTATTTGTACTCGGAACCACCAATGAATATCAGATTACATTCGGAGCAAATATGGAAGAAGGCAGATTTTTTACTCAGAAAGAATCTGACGGCGGATATCCTGTATGTGTCATCGGAATGGATATCAGGAATGCTTTTTTCGAAAATACAAATCCGATAGGTAAAACAATAAAGATCGGCACTTACTCTTTCCGTGTGATCGGTGTTGTTGAAAAACAGGGAAGTTTGCTTGGTCTGGTAAGTCTTGATAACAGGGTTATTGTTCCGATTGACAGATTTTTCAGTTTATTCGGAACTAAGAGAAGCCTGTCAATCAATATTAAAGCAGGTGATATAAATAATCTGGATGAAACCAAAGAAGAAGTTATTTCAATTATGCGAAAAGCAAGAAAAGTTCCGTTCGGAGACAGGGATGATTTCGGTGTAAACCAGCAGGAAGCTTTTAAAGCGACTTATGAAAGTCTGACCTCACTTATCAAGATAATCGGATCGCTCATTACTTCTCTTTCACTTATAGTAGGTTCGGTGGGAATAGCAAACATCATGTTCGTTTCAGTAAAAGAAAGAACCAAGGAAATTGGAATACGCAAAGCCATAGGAGCTAAAAAAAGAACCATACTTCTGCAGTTCCTCATTGAATCAGTTTCGATATGTCTGCTTGGTGGACTGATCGGCATCATGATCTCATTTCCAATAAGTTTATTAATTGACAAATTTGTTCTGCCCACTGCAATGCCGCTTTGGGTAATAATGCTTGGATTGGTAGTATCCGTAATATTTGGTGTGCTTGCAGGATTTTTCCCTGCTTATAATGCAGCAAAGATGGATCCTGTAGATTCACTGAGATATGAATAAAATAAAATTATGCCGATAATAGAATTAATTTCAATTGCGCTTAACACTCTGAAAAATAATAAGATCAGAGCCGCGCTTACGTTATCCGGAATAGTTATAGGCGTGTTTTCAATAATAGCCATTATGACTCTCCTGAATGCTCTGCAGGCAGGAATTGAAGGCGGTTTGAATGAACTGGGGAGTAATACATATCAGGTGCAGAAATTTCCCGCAATACAGTTCGGAGGCGGAAGGAACAGCAAATACAGGAACAGACCGGATATAACCTATGATCAGGGAATAAGACTTAAAGAAAAAGCAACTCTTTATAAATATATGTCCATTGAAGATTATGTCTACAACAAAACAATAAAGACCAATAAATATCAGACGAATCCGAATTTTTATGTTGGCGGCGTTCTTCCAGAGTATCTTGAATGTAATAATAAAACAGTTCAGTATGGCAGATTCTTTTCTCCTACAGATATTGAAAGAAATGCCAAAGTTGCAGTGCTTGGAATGGATGTAGTTGATAAACTCTTTCAGAATGTAGATCCTATTGGAAAAGATATTATTGTTGACAACAATCAATATCAGGTCATTGGAGTTTTTCAGAAAAAGGGAGAGGGATTCGGACAAAGCAATGACAACTTTGTATTGCTTCCAATTACTACAATGCAGCAGGTATACGGGAAAAATAACAGATCAATGAATATTGCGATCCAGGCGCCAAGTAAAGAGCTTTTCAATGAATCGGTGGAAAATATTGTTACCGTACTGAGATCTATCAGGAAGGATAAACCCGGTGAACCTGACAGTTTTGAGATCTATTCAAATGAATCTCTGATCACACAGGTCAACAGTTTTACTAAATATTTTAAATACGGCGCCGGATTTATTTCTTTTATAGCGCTGCTTGCTGCGGGAATAGGAATAATGAACATAATGCTTGTCTCGGTAACAGAGAGAACAAAAGAGATTGGAATTAGAAAAGCAATAGGAGCTAAAAGCCGCAGTGTGCTTATTCAGTTTCTCATTGAAGCAGTTATTCTCTGTGAACTCGGCGGAATTATCGGGATTTTTCTTGGAATAGTTACTGGGAATCTTCTCGGTATGTACCTGAACAGTCCGGTCGTAATTCCATATGATTGGGTGATAATCGGTCTGGTGGTATGTTCAGCAGTCGGAATCGCGTTTGGTGTCTATCCTGCTTATCAGGCGGCAAAGCTGAATCCGATAGATGCCCTTAGATATGAATAATCTTATTCCGTAATACTTCCGATAAACTTTAAAACAGTTTTTTCTTCTATCCTTGCTTTCAGACTGTTCAGATTGAGTAATGCTTTTGGGATCTTTTCAAGGACCTTGCCGCTTTTTTTCTTTTCATAAGTTATACCGTAACTTCCTAAAATCTGAATAAGTCTCATTAAAGCAAAATAATAAAACTCCCTTTCAAATTTTTTTCTGTTAATTCCCAGTTTCATTTCCGCCAGGTCCATATAATGATTCAGAAGCATCTGTCTCTCAGATTCTGATATATAAATGCTTCCCGAATATAGAAATGATGCGGGATCATAATGCAGCGGACCTCTTCTACCTGACTGATAATCAATGTAATAGAGTCTGTTTTCATTTATCATAATATTCCTCGTCTGAAAATCCCTGTATAAAAAATAATTCCCGTCAGTTCCTGAATTGACGGCGGTTAAGATTTCCTTAACTTTATCACAGTATTTCCCTGCAGTATTTCCTTTTCTGAAAATGTTAAGATAATATTTTTCGAAATTACTGAAGTCTTTATGTATGACTTCCTCAGAGAATTCCTTAGTCTGATAACAATGATCAAAGTCTATGCATTTTATACCTTTTGTCTGGAATTCAAACAGATCTTCAATGGCTTTTTTGAAATATACGATATTATCCTCAGCGCTTGCATTCTGTGAATATTTATGGAGAGTCATGTTTCCAAGGTCCTCTTCCAGATAGATCTGACTATCATCCGAAACTGAATAAATTACCGGAACATTTAAGCCTGCTTTTCTGAAAGATTCCGAGAAACTGATAAATGCTTTGTTTTCCTCAATGTGCCGGTTGAATATACCAATCAGAGATCTGCTGTCAGTTATTATTCTGAAAATATTTCTTTCTGATGCATCAGCATTTAAAATATCAATTTTCGAAATATTCTCATTAAATTCAGCGAATACAAGCTGCTGAAATACATTGAAAAGATATTCCCTGTTATAATCCATTTAACTGCCGAGTAAATTTTTCAAAGCATCTTTTAAGTATGGGAATTCGAATGTAAATCCTGATTCAAATGCCTTTTTCGGATATGCTTTCTGACCGTGAATCAGATTGACAGCGAATTCACCGACTATTATTCTGAGTACAAATGAAGGTACCGGGAAAAATGAAGGTCTTCCGAGCTGACTTCCAATTGCTTTTGCAAATTTTCTGTTGGTCACAGGTTCAGGTGAAGACACGTTCAGCGCTCCCGAAAGAGATGTGTTATTTAATGCAAATATTATCATGTTCACAATGTCATCTATGTGTATCCATGATATCCATTGCTTCCCCGAACCCTGATATCCGCCGGCAAAATATCTAAAAGGTTTTATCAGAACCGGCAAAGCTCCTTCCTTACTGTCAAGAACAATTCCTGTTCTGAGTGTTACAACTCTTACTCCGTGCTGAAATGCTTTAATTGCTTCTGACTCCCAATCAGTACAGAGCCTTGCAAGGAAGTCTTTTCCCGTTTCGGAATCCTCCGTGAGAAGTTCATCTTTTCTGAATCCGTAAATGCCGATACCGGATGAATTTATAAAACATTCCGGTTTTTTCTTTGAAAATTTTATGGATTCGCATATAAGATGAGTAATATTGATACGGCTGTTATAAATTTCACTCTTGAACTTTTTATTCCATCTTTTTGAGGATATATTTGTTCCGGCAAGATTTACTACGGCGTCAACTTCATTAATTAACCCCGACATAGAGAACGGATCTTCATATTTTTTCCAGTTATAGATCTGGACGGTATAGTGTTTCTTAAAAATTTCAGTTGCTTTTTCCTTATTAGTAGTTAGAACTTTTATAAATGAACCCTTTTCACAAAGTTTACTTACAAGTTTTTTACCTATCAAACCTGTAGCGCCGGTTATTAATACACTTTTGTTCATATATGTTTCTTACAAATTAAAATTAAAATTGCATTTATAAAACTATATAATCATTACTACATTCATTGGGAAGTTTACAATTTCTTAACATTGATCGGGAACTGTATGTATATACATACAGTTATCGCTTAGGTATTTTATAAATTAAACATAAATCAATTATGAAAAGCAAAAAAGTTTTATCAGGCAGTATTAAGATATTTTTATTGATGTTCTTAGTTTTACCTCTTTTTGCAGCCTTTAACGCCTGCAGTGAAGATGAGAATCCGGTAAATCCCGTAACAGCAAACAAGCCAAGAACTACAGTTACTCATGCATCACCTGACGCTCCGAATGTAGATATTCTTGTAGGTGATAATATTGTTGCATCAAATGTAGCTTATCTTGGCACGCTTCCATATACTGAATTGAATAGCGGCAATAACAGGATCAGGGTTAATGCAGCCGGAACTTCCACAACAGTTATTGATCTTACGATTCCATTTGATGAAAACAAGAATTACTCTATATTCGCAGTTGATTCGTTAAGTAAAATATCCGCGATTAGAATTGAAGATGATCTGACGGCCCCTGCTTCCGGTAAAACTCATGTAAGATTTGTTCACCTTTCGCCAAACGCACCTGCTGTTGACGTGGCAGTAACAGGCGGACCGGTTTTATTCGGAAATTATGCTTTCAAACAGTTCAGTCAGTTTACGCCTGTGGATGCAGGAACATACAATCTTGAAGTAAGACTGGCAGGAACAGGCACAGTTGTATTATCTCTGCCTGGAGTTACATTGCCTGAAGGAAAGATAATTACAGTATATGCAAGAGGTTTTGTCGGAGCAACAGGTAATTCCGCTCTCAACGCTTCAATAATAAACAATAATTAATAAAAGTAATATTCTTTTAAATAATAAAACCCGGTTAGCCGGGTTTTTTTATTTGTAAAATACTTTCTCAAGGAATAGACCAGAAGGCGGAGCTGTGAATAATGCAGATTCTTTTGAGAATTCATTAAGGTACTTTTTAATTTCTTTCTCACCAATATTTCCTCTTCCTGCTTCTGTAAGTGTTCCGACAATTCTCCTCACCATTTTCCACAAGAAATGTGAAGCTTTGATCCTGATATAGATTCTGTCTCCGGAATCAGAGATTTCCAGGTTCTCGACATTTACCAGTGTGGATTTGTTATTTGGATCGGGTTCAGAGAATGAACTGAAATCCTTAAATCCGATAAAATTCTCAGCAAGTGATGCCATTTTAGGAACATCAAGTTCGTCTTTGATCCACCATACATATTTTTTCTCGAATGCAGTCCTGTTCTTTGAAATTACATATACATATTGTCTTGATACCGCAGAATGTCTGGCATGAAAATTATTCGGAGCTCTTTCAATACTAAGAATGTTAATGTCCGAAGGAAGAGAATCATTTATTTTCATTTTCTGAATATAAGGAGCAAGCATAGTCTCGCATTCGAGATGAGCTGTCTGTTCCTTTGCATGAACGCCCTTATCTGTTCTGCCGGAACCCTGAAAATCAGTAAAACTGCTCTTACCTTTTGTTTCTTCGAGCATTGCTTTTACAGACCGGACAAGAGTTCCCTGAACTGTCTTTGCATTCTTCTGCATCTGCCATCCGGAATAATTTGTTCCGTCATATTCTATCAGAAATTTAAAACGCATTAATATTTATTCTCCGATACAATTATGTTACATGACAAAAAATCATTATTGTCTGATTTCAATGAGTTTTATTTAATATTTCAGAAAAGTTTTTAGCCGTTATTATTTCTTTTTAATTCCTTTAAGGAACTCACTTACAATTTTATTGAATTCATCCGGTCTTTCCATACTGCTTAAATGACCGGCACCGGCTATCGTTTTAAACACGGAATTTTTTATTCCTTCTTTCAGGTAAAATGAATTTATTACAGGTGTCATGACATCATCACTTCCGACAACGATCAGTGAAGGTATATTTATATCTTTTATTCTGTATGAAAAATTGGTTCTTGTTGCTATTGCTATCATTACAGAGCATAATCCGTTAATATCCATCCAGCTCATTATCTCCCTTATTCTTTTTCTCAGTGCAGTATTCTCAGAACTTTTGCTGCTGATCAGCTTCTGCAGCATTGCATCAAGAAATTCTTCCTTCATTCCCGATCTGATCTTTTTTATGGAAGCAGATCTGTTAAGCAATCCGTCATGATCATCAGAATCTGCTTTTGTATCGGCCAGTATAAGCGAAGAAAATCTATCGGGAAATCTTTCGGAGGCTCTGAGCAATATATAACCGCCGACTGATAAGCCGCAGGCGTGAACTTTCTCTATCTTCATATGATCAAGTATGTTTTCAAGATCATCAGCAAGATCCTCCATAGTGAAAAGATAACTGTCCAGTTCATTGCTGTAACCAAGACCTCTTATATCATAAGTGATAACCCTGTAGTCATTTTTGAAAAATTCTATCTGATCATCCCACATTCTGCTGCACAGCGGATATGCATGAATGAAAATAAGCGGTTCGCCATTCCCCTCATAATCGGTAACGCTTATTCCGTTTAGTTTAAAAGTATTCATAAAATGGATATTTATTTTGTGGCGTTATAAAGAAATTTATTAAAATCATATGTTATCCTGATATTATTAATAATAATTTCAGGAAAATTCTCGTTTAGTATAACCTCGGGATCCATAGTATTAAATACATAAAATTGTTTTAATCTCAAAGTCTTCTCAAGTTCAGCATCTCTGGATTCAGTAATCTCCCTGTCAAAATCCTTGGGAAGTTTGACAAGCGATTCTCCCTGTACTTCACCGAAATCTTTCCGTAATAATTTTCCTGAAGTTATTTTTTTATATTCTTTAAAATTATTAAAAATAAAAGTCCTGATTTTTTTAAGAAAAACAGGATCCATGCTGTACTGACCTGCTGCAAAAAGAAACTCAGAGTGGCTGAAATGAAAATAAAACTGCGGAACTTCTGAAGTCTTTACCCTGCCGAAAGCAAATGCAGCAGAGTACTGAGTTTTATACGGCGTTTTATCCTTTGAGAACCTGATGTCCCTGTTAATCCTGAATATAGATTTGTAATTGACTACAATTTCCTTATCGATTTTATTTATTTCAGGAGCTAATACATCAATAAGTTCTTTCATCGGTTTTTTCAGAAAATCTTCATAGATATTTCTGTTCTTATCAAACCATTCTTTATTATTATTCTTTTTAATTGAAAGCGATTTCAGAAACTGAAGAGCTTTTCTGTCAAATCCGAAAAAAGGTTCTTTTATGATTTTATCAAGCATTAAAAACCGGTTTAAAAAATTATGGGAACTTTCGCACTGAAAATTAATATAAAAGCTGTGATCATTCCAGACATGTCAATCTACTTATTAATTTTTACTTTTAAAATTTAAAAAAAACAATTATTTCCCGGAATCTAAAAAATACTCTCATGGATAAATCCAAATTGATAAAGTCAGCTCTCAACCTCATATTTTTGCTTATTACAGTATTTCCGGCGCTTGCCTTAAGCAGGCAGGATCAGCAGAATTTCACGATAAGTACAAAAAATATCTATTCTCCCGGCGAGAATGTAAGTCTGAATATTTATTCTTACGGAAACTACGGCAAAAAAAATGCGGATAATTTAATGTTTGAAATTGAAGTTCTAAAGATCACTGATCCGGAAAAATTCTATTCTTTTCAGGCATCAAGATTCAGACTTGACGCGCTGGGAAGTGAAAATAAAAATCTTCTGTATTTTACAGATAAAATCTATTCCTTTAAGAAGAAATTAAAAAGCAACAGAGAATATGAATACAGTTATTTCAATGAAGATATTTCGGTTAACATTAAGGAAAAAGGTGCTTTTCTGATAAAAGTAACGTCGGGAAAGAAAGTCGCATACTGCGGTTTCATTGTCTCCGAACTCGGACTTGTATCTAAGGCAGGAAATAATTCGGTACTCGCATATGTGGTAAACAGGAAAAACGGCGAACCTGTGGATAATGCAGATCTTGATTTTTTTATCGGATCAAAAAAGATAGGGCAGGGGAAAACTTCAGAGGGAGTATTTCTCCAGGTTGTGAATGAAGTTGTCAAAGGAAATTCAGATGAAAATAATTATCCTGTCATAATAGGGAAATACGGTGAGGATGTTCTTGTCTCTGATCCGTATCTTTTTTTCGGATACTCAGGAAATAAATATTTCACATACATTTATACTGAACAGCCGGTTTACAGAACCGGACTGGATGTGAATTTCAAAGGTACGATCAGAATCAATAATGCGAACTCGCTTCTGCCGTTAAAGAATAAAGAACTTACTGTCATTATCAAAGATTCAAAAAATGCGGAAGTTTATAAAGAAATTGTGAGAACAAATGATATGGGAAGTTTTAACGGTACATATAAGCTTGGCGATGAAGCAGCGCTCGGAACTTACACAATATTTGCAAACATTGATGAAAACAATTCATATACTGCAAATTTTTCTGTAGAGCAGTATAAAAAACCTGAATTTAAGGTAATGGTCATTCCCGGCAGCACACAGTATTACGGTAAGGATAAGCTGACTGCGGAAGCTGAAGCCCGGTATTTTTTCGGGAGCCCGGTGGCAGACGCTGAGATAGAATACAATATATACAGAATCCGTTATTATAAACCATGGTGGATGTATTCAGATTATGCATGGTGGTATGAGGATTATTACAATAATCAGGATGAGAATCAGATGTATAACGGGGCTGAGTTTTTATTTACAGGAACAGGTAAGCTTGACAGCGAAGGGAAATTCAAAATTGATTATAATATCAATGAAGATTTCAAAGAACAGAATAATTATTATAATAAATTCGGACCATATTATTCGGAATCAGATTATAAATATATAATTCAGGCGAAAGTAACTGACAAATCAAGAAGAGAGATCTCCGGAACATCAACAGTTTTCGTAACCCGGGGAGGTTTTACGCTTTCTGCAAAGACCGACAGATATATGTACAAACCTGGAGAGAATGTAAATTTGACTGTATATGCTGAGAATTTTTCAGCCAAACCGGTAGAGACAAAATTTGAAGCCGTGGTTTACCGGTCTACCTGGACAAAAGATTACAGGGAAAACAAAGACTATGTCAGATCTGTGTCAGGCAAGACTTTATCAGACGGTCAGGGCTCTGTTAATTTCGATATCGGAAATACAGATGCTGAAGGTTATTACACGGTTGAAATAAAATCATATGATGACAGAGCGAATGAAATAAAGACTTCTGCAGGATTCTATGTGAGCAAAGGTGATATGTGGTGGTATTATAATCAGTCGGGGAGCGTTCAGATAATTCCCGAAAAGGACAGTTACAGGCAGGGAGAGACCTGCAGAGCACTGGTTCTTATTAATAATCCGGATGCTAATGTACTTATTACCACTGCAACTGATGACATACTTTATTTTAAAACAGAGAAATTTAACGGTACTTCCAAAATAATTGAAATTCCCGTAACCGATAAATATTTCTCAAACTTTGAGATAAATATTAATTATGTCTATGACGGTGTTTTTTATAATTCCGGAAAAACGGTCATGGTTATTCCAGAAGAGAAATTCCTTACGGTTACCATTGATCCTTCTAAATTGATTTACAAACCAAGGGAATCTGCAAAAGTCAGAGTAAAAGTAACTGATAACTCCGGAAATCCTGTAAAGAATGCTGAAGTATCAATCGGTGTTGTGGATGAAAGCATTTATTCCATAAAGGAAGACAATACCGGTGACATAAGAAAATTCTTTTACGGAAACAGATTTACTTCCGTATCAACTGCATTCAATAACATAAGCAACAGCAACGGCACTTCACGTCTTATTTCAATTTACGAAAGGTTCAATCTCAGAAGCACCGATGAAAAAGAACTTGCTACAGTAAGAGGAAGATTTTTGAATAAAAACAACAGTCCGGTTAAAGGAGCTTCTATAATTATTGACGGTGACTATTATGCAGCTGTGACTGATGCAGACGGAAATTTTGAATTTAAACTTCTCGAAGGAAAATATTCCATAAGCGCTTATTACAAAAACATTGAAAAGGAAGATCTTAAGGAATTGATCCTTGTAAAAGGTCAGATAAAGAATATTACTCTTTATAATTCCAGGGAATTAAATGAAACGGAAGATAGGGATGAGCTTATAATGGACGGTCAATTCCAAAATGACGGAATGAGGGGAATGACATTAAATGCTCCAAAGTATGCTGCTCCGGAGGTAAGTAAAAAAGAGAAAAACTCTGAGAATATTTCAGATATAGGAAGTGTTAATATGATAACACCTGATGTAAGGTCAGATTTCCGGGATGCGATATTCTGGTCGCCGTATTCTGTGACGGACGTGGAAGGTTATGCGGAAGTTGAATTCAATTTCCCGGATAACCTTACAGAATGGAGGATCACTTCAAGAGTAATAACAGAAGACACAAAGGTCGGTCAGATGACATCCACTGTCATCACAAGAAAAGATCTCCTTGTAAGAATGGAAACTCCGAGATTTTTTCAGGAGAATGACGAAGTGACTGTTTCAACAATAATTCATAATTATCTGAAGACAGAGAAGAAAGCCAGAGTGAAATTCACAGCTGAAAACGTTACTGTTATTGGAAGCAGCAGCGAAAAAAATATCAGCATTGCTCCGGATTCAGAAACAAGACTTGACTGGAAAATAAAAGTCACTCAGCCGCAGGGCACTGCAAAATTATATGCAGAAGCATTAACTGACGAAGAATCAGATGCTCTAGAAATTTCTGTTCCTCTGCAGCCGCAGGGTCTGGAAATTATTAAAAATACGATTGCTGATTTTTCGGATGAATACAAATCAGAACTAAAAACTGTTGAGATACCTTCGGGGACGGATCTGCGAAGCTCAGGTATGAAATTCACGGTTGATGCTTCACTTGCATCGGTGATACTGAATTCTCTTGATGAACTTGCAGGATACCCCTACGGCTGTGTCGAACAGACCATGAGCAGATTCCTGCCGACAGTTATAGTTGCAAAAGCATTCAGGGAAATTAACGCCCCGCTCAGCGATGCGACAAAGAAGGATCTTCCGCTTATGGTTAATAAAGGTCTGCAGAGATTATATAGTTTTCAGCATCAGGACGGCGGATGGGGCTGGTGGGAAAATGACAATTCAAATCCGTTCATGACAGCTTATGTGATCTACGGACTTGCAATGGCGAAAGAATCGGGATATGAAATCAGTGAAGGTGTATTCCGAAACGGAAAGTCATCTGTAAAAAATCTGATCAGTAAAAAAATCGATGATAAGACAACATTGGCTTATATGCTGTACGCGCTGGCGGTTTCCGGAAACGAAAACAATGAATTCATTGAGAAAAATCTGAATTCGATAGATACTGATAAACTGAATGATTATGCAAAAAGTCTGATAGCTATGACATGGAAACTGATAGGGAATGACAAGAAGGCAAAAGATGAACTGTTCAGTCTTGAGAAGAATGTCAAAACCGGCGGTGAAGGAGCGGCATACTGGGAAGGTAAGGAGTTCCATTATTCATGGCAGGATGATAAAGTACAGACCACTGCTATGGCTTTAAAGGCAATCGTAAACATCGATGATAACTCGGGGCTGAAGGAAAAAGTAATAAGATGGCTGATGATGCAGAGGCAGGGAACCGCATGGAGGAATACGCAGGAAACTGCCATGGTGATATATGCTATGGTTGATTATCTTAAGAATTCTCAGGAGCTGGACCCGGACTACACTGTAAAAGTATTTGTCAACAATAATCTGCTGTCAGAAATGAAAATGAATAAAGATAATATTTTCTCCCGCAGCGTTCCGGTAATTGTTGACAATAAAAACCTGAGAGCAGGAAGCAATGAAATTAGAATAGAAAAATCGGGAAAGGGAAAAGTTTATTTCTCTTCAGGCACTTCGTATTATGACAATACTTCCGGAAATAAATCCTCGGAAAACGGATTCCGCGTTGAAAGGGAATATTTTAAACTTGAAAAATATGAATCATATTCGGATGATAAAATTGTTTACAGGAAAAAATATTTCGACGGAAATCTGAAATCCGGCGTTGAATTTCTTGTGAAAATCAGGGTTTCATCCAGAGACAATGAGAATAATTATTTTATGCTCGAGGATTTTATTCCGTCCGGTGCTGAAGTTGTAAAGGATGACTGGGCATACAGGATAGAAGGTGAAAATGATTTTCAGGGATATAATTATTTTTACTGGAGGTGGTGGTATGCAGATAAGGAAATAAGGGATAACAGAGTAGTATTCTTTGCAAGTTATATGGGTAAGGGCGAATATGAGTTTTCATATATTCTAAGAGCGCAGATACCGGGCGATTATTCGGTAAATCCTTCAAGAGGCATGCTGATGTATTATCCTGAGTATAACGGAAATTCTGATATTGCAAGAATATCTATAAGGGACTGATGAGGAATACTTTTCCCAGATTATAAAGGCAGGTCAATCCTGCCTTTTTACATTTTTTCCGGAGCGCTGATACCGATCAGGTCAAATCCATTCCTGAGTACGTGTTTTACAGCAAGGCAGATGTAAAGACGGCACATGGAAAGATTCTTGTTCTGTTCATCAATGACCCTGTTGTTATGGTAAAACCGGTGAAAATTCTCTGCTACTGAATTCAGATATGTGATAATCTTATGCGGTTCAAATGTTTCCGATGAATTAATTACTTCGTCAGGAAATTCAGACAGAACCTTGATTAATCTCATTTCTTCGGGAGTGCTAATTAGTTCAGTAACAGGATTATTATGGTCTGTTAAGGAAAATCCCGGAAACACTTCTGCTGCATTTCTCAGTATTCCGCATATTCTCGCATGAGCGTACTGAAGATAATATACAGGATTTTTTTCCGATCTGTCTTTTGCAAGGGAAATATCAAAATCAAGATGTGTGTTCGCGCCTCTCATGACATAAAAGAACTGCATAGCATCAGCTCCGATATCTTCAATCAGTTCGTCAAGATAATATACATTGTCACTTCTCTTACTCATTTTAAAAGATTCATTCCCGATCTTAAAAGTAACCATCTGATGAATGATGACTTTGATTTTATCAGCATCATAACCGAGTGCTTTAACTCCATAAAGAACTTCTTTATATGTATCGCCGTGATCCGAACCGAAAATATCAATTATCAGATCATAACCTCTTTTAATTTTGTCAATGTGATATGCAATATCAGGCAGTCTGTAAGTTGGCTCACCGTTGTTTTTAACGATCACTTTATCTTTCTGAAATCCCTGGTTTTCATCCATCCTCAGCCAGACTGCCCCGTCTTTTTCGTAGGAAAGATCTTTGGATTTGAATTCCTCAAGCGTTTTTCTGATCTCGGAATTTTCATAAAGAGAAGTTTCGTTGAAAAAAATATCGTGGTGAATATCAAGCCTGTCCAGTGTTTTTTTTATTAATTTAAAAGTAAACTCTTCGCCTTCCTTTCTGAAGAGATCAAGATCATCGCCTGCCTTTAATGAATCTCCGTGCTCTTTATATATTTTTCCTGCAATCTCCTTAACATAGTCACCGGCATATCCGTCTTCAGGAAACGGAAAATCCTTATCAAAGATCTGCATATATCTTGCTTTGACAGAAAGGGCGAGATTGTTCATCTGATTACCCGCATCGTTATAATAATATTCGCGCGTTACCTTGTAACCCGTCCATTCAAGGAGATTGGCTACTGCTTTTCCGAGACACAATTGTCTGCCGTGACCGGTATGAAGCGGTCCTGTCGGATTGGCGCTTACCCATTCGAGATTTGCCGTCAGACCTTTGTTGATATCTGACTTTCCGTAGTTATCTCCTTCGGTAAGAATATTTTTTATTTCATTTTTATAATAACTGTCATTTATAAAAAAATTTATAAACCCGGCTCCGGCAATTTCAACTCCGGAGATCAGAGGATTTCCTGCAGGGATCTTTGAGATAATTTCAGCTGCAATTTTTCCCGGAGCGGACTTTAATTCCTTTGCAAGAAGCATTGCAACATTTGAAGAGATATCTCCGAACCTGTCTTCTTTTGGTTTATCTAAAAATATTTCCTTTTCAGGATAGCCGCATTCTTTTAAGGCGTCTGTTAAAATTCCCGTTATTTTCTCTTTAAGCTTTGACATATTAAATTATTTAATCCAGTTTACTTCTTTATACCAGTCAATTGTTTTTTTGAAACTTTCTTCAAGTGTGTATTCAGGTTTGAATCCAAGCTGGGCTTTTGCCTTTTGATTTGAGCAGACCCATCTGAGTTGAGTAATGTCTCTGCATTTTTCAACGTTCAAGGTTACAGGTTTTCCGGTAAAATATGAGAATATTTCAGAAAGAAATCCAACTGAATAAACAACTGAATGCGGAAGTCTGATCTTTACAGCTTTTTTTCCGAGCAGTTTTGAAGTTACACTGCCGATCTCATTCCAGTTATATGCTTTGTCAAAACAGAGGAAATATTTCTCTCCGTTTGCCGAAGGATTTTCTGCAGCGAGGATAATTCCGTTAACCAGGTCTTCAACATATACAAGGCTCAGATATTTTTCATCGAATCCTATAACGCTGTTGAGACCTTTCTGAAATGTCTGAAAATAGATCAGAATCTCCGTATCCCGCGGACCGAAAACAGCGGGAGGCGCAATTATGGAAACTGCAATCTTATCTTTAAAAGCCATCACTTCGAGTTCGCCTTTGAGCTTTGATCTGCCGTAATTGGTAATTGGAGATGCAGGAGAATTTTCATCAATAAAATCTGTGTTTACTGCGGGACCCGAAGCAGCCAGGGTTGAGACATAAACAAATTTTCTGATCCCCGGATTAACTTTATGAGTTATCTCTAGAAGATTTCTGGTCGCTTCATAATTGTTGCGGAAAAATCCTTCGGCAGTTCTTGATTTTACTACGCCTGCAACATGAAATACGAAATCCATTTCTTTAATGACATTTTCCAGCGTTTCATTGGAAAACAGGTCTCCGTCAACAAATTTAACATTCTTTCCTTCCAGCCATCTGGTTGATGAAGTGCTGCGCTTGAGGCAGTAGACTTCGTAATTCTTTTCGAGCAGTTTATCGGCTAAATGGCTGCCGACAAATCCTGTTGCTCCGGTTATAAATGCTTTCAATAATGTTTTAAGTTTATCATAGTTTATCAAAGTTTATCAATAGAAGTTATTAATTATAATTCGTATTTTCTATGTTCAAAAATTCAAACAACAATTATTTCAGGAGTATTAATGGATCTATTTGATAAATGCATAAAGTATACAAGGGCAGATGAAGTAAAATCTGCCGGATTTTATCCTTATTTCAGAGCAATTGAAGCTAATGAAGGTCCTGTAGTAAAAATCGAGGGACGAGATATTATTATGGCAGGTTCAAATAATTATCTCGGACTGACTGCTCATCCAAAAGTGAAGGAAGCGGCTTTAGCGGCGATTGAAAAATACGGAACCGGCTGCTCCGGCTCAAGATATCTGACAGGAACACTGGATCTTCACATTCAGCTTGAAGAAAAACTTGCTGATTTCCTCGGAAAAGAATCGGTCCTTCTTTTTTCAACCGGCTATCAGACTGCTCAGGGAATTATCCCTACGCTTGTCAACAAAGGCGAATATATAATCTCAGACAGGGACAATCATGCATGTATTGTAGCTGCAAATATGATGGCAAAAGGAGCTTTTGCTGAATTTAAAAGATACAGGCATAATGACATGGCTGATCTTGAAAAAGTCTTAAGGTCAATTCCCATTGAATCATCAAAACTGGTAGCTTCTGACGGGGTATTTTCCACAACAGGCGAGATAGTTGAACTTGAGGAACTTGTCAGACTTTGTAAAAAATATAACGCAAGGATACTTATTGATGATGCGCATTCCACAGGAGTTCTAGGCAAAGGCGGAAGAGGCACCCCCTCTGAATTCGGTCTTGTGAATGAGGTTGATCTGGTAATGGGTACATTCTCAAAAACATTCGCATCGCTTGGAGGTTTTGTGGGCGGTGACAGAGCAGTAATTAATTATCTGAAACATCATTCTCCAGCGCTTATATTTTCCGCTTCCCCCACGCCTGCTTCAGTTGCTGCTGCTGATGCTGCGCTTGAAATCCTTAAAGCCGAACCGGAAAGAATTACACATCTCATTGCAAATGCCGCAAAGATGAGGAACGGATTCAAGGATATGGGCTTTAATGTAATAGACAGCAGAACAGCAATTGTGCCGGTAGTTCTCGGTGATGATTTGCTGGTTTTCAATTTCTGGAAAAAATTATTTGACGCGGGAGTATTTGTAAATGCATTCATTTCACCCGGCGTTCCTGCAAACATGGCAATGCTGAGAACTTCATACATGGCGACACATGAAGATAAACATCTTGACAGAATACTTGAAGTATTCGGGAACATCGGAAAAGAAATGAAAATAATAAGTTAATTATGATAAGGGTTGCTTTAATTCTTACCGCTTTTATATTTTTATCATGCGGAAATAATAAATCAGTTAAAGAGGAATCCTCAAAGGACAGCAAAAATATTCAGAATGAATCCGTGGAGGATACTGCAATGACGCCTGAAGAAATTTTCAGCAGCTCGCTTGTTCAGGACATACTCGGAGAGGATGAGGATATAGATCTGCAGTTTTATCTGGAAGAAGAAATTTATCCTCAGGTCAGCTCGGCAGAGAAAATTACTCTTGACAGAATTTCATCTTCTCTTTATCTTTTGTCTTACAGGGAAAAAGGAACGGAGAAAAATTTTGTATTGAAGAAATATTATGATCCGGTCAGCAGTGAAATAAAATTCGACAAAACAGAGACACAGTTTAACCCTGAAAAGCAGTTCTTAAAATAAAATTGCCACACAGGAAAAATTTAGTTATCTTTGTATAGTTCTTATAAATAATTATTGAGGTTCTTTCCGTTTTCGGGAGAGAATAATAGGGAATACGGTTAAATTCCGTAACTGTCCCCGCAACTGTAAAAAAGAAGACCTTATCAAGAATCCACTGCTCATATTTTGTGTGGGAAGGAAATAAGGAAACAGCTTTTAAGTCAGGAGACCTGCCTTGATAATTTTTTTCAAAGATCTTCGTGGGAAAAGATTAATGAATATGCAAGAGACTCCTTTATTCTTTTCAATTCATTTAAATTTTCCCCTTTCAAATGAATTTGAAGAATACAGGAGTTTTTTTTTGATTTTAAACGGCTTTAAAATATTTCTAATACTCATACTTATCACTTTTTTCCGGGGAAAAGTTGCACCCTGTCAGACATTTCAGGCGGCAGGAGACTCTGTCTCTTTTAAAACCGAAGAAATAAAAGTAATAAGCAACAGGATCCTGAGCGAGGATTTCAGAACTTTTTCAAAGATAAGGTTTATCGGTGAAGAGCAGATAAGAAATATGAACGGAGACAGGTTATCGGACATTCTTTCATATTCAGGCGGAGTATTTGTAAAATCTTACGGAGGGAATTCTTCCTTAAGTACGGTATCAATAAGCGGTTCCGGATCTGAACATACGCTTATACTTCTTGACGGTTTTAAATTAAATTCCACCCAGAACAATCAGGTGGATCTCAGCACCATTTCAAAGGATAACATTGAGAATATTGAAATAATGAACTCAGGTTCGGGTTCCGCTTACGGATCACAGGCAATGTCCGGAGTCATTAATATTGTTACAAAGAAAAATTCCACTGATAAACTCGGACTTGTTATAAACGGTCAGTCAGGTTCTTATGGTTTCAGAAAATATTTTGCGGGGATTTCAAAAAACATAAGCGGATTTGAATCATATTTTAATTATTCGGCGGAATCTTCCGATAACAGTTACGAATACAGATATTTTAACGGTAAATTTAATGAGCTGAAGCACAGAATAAATTCATCTTATGATCTTTCAAATTACTCTCTGAATTTAGCATACCGCAGGATCCGTAATTCCATACTTAACATATATTCAAACTATTCAGTCAATAACAGGAATCTGCCGGGTCCGGAAACAGGTTCCGCTCCTTCGGATTCCAGACAGGCAGACAAAAACCTGAACAGCATTGTTTCGCTGCACACTGATCTGAGCAGTAAACTTTCATTGAACACCCGGTTTAATTATCAGAATAATCTTTCGGAATATTCAGATGATCTGCTTACTGACAGTTATTACAAAAACATTACTTACGCAGTTTCCGCCGGAGCGGATCACAATTCTGAAAACATTAGATTATCCGGAGGATACGAATTCATTTATTCATCTTTGAAAAGCAATGAGATAACGGATGATGCTTTGAGAATACAGAACTCGTTGTATCTTGTAACGGAGATAGATTTAAATAAAATGTTTAAAGTATTCCCGTCTGTCAGAATTGATAATTTTTCAGACATTGGAAAAACAATTGTCACGGGAAAGTTCGGCATGAATATCAGACCGCTTCCGGATGAGGAAATGTATCTGAAATTCGGGGCAGGAAATAATTATTCATCTCCCACATTCAATGAACTTTACTGGAAGGATCTCGGCAACATAAATCTGAATCCTGAAAGATCTTTCAACATTGATGCGGGGATTGTATATAAATTTGATCTGATCACGGAAAACAAAATTGAGCTGACATATAATCATATTGACTACAAGGATAAAATAATATGGCAGCCCGGGTCCGGCGGATTATGGTCGCCGGTAAATACTTCAAGTTCGGTTTCAAACGTATTCCTCGCTGATCTATATGTCCGCAGGACTTTCAGCGGAATATTTTCCGCAGATTTTAATCTGAATTACACTTACACAAATGCGTTAAACAGAAATTCCGGCAATCCTGATTTTCTGGATAAGCAGCTTATCTATATTCCGGCAGATATGATCAGAAGCAGCATTACATTGAATTACGGAAATTCTGGAGTCAGTTTTTATTATAATTTTACAGGGAAAAGATATACTGATCAGTATAACAGCGGATATCTTCCCGCTTATGATATATTTAACGGAAACGTGTTTTATTCTCCGTTGATAATCGGATTGAAATCCACTTTTAAAATAGAACTGAATAATATCACGAATAAAAATTATCAGATAGTATCAGGATATCCGATGCCTTTGAGAAATTTTAAAATTTCAGTTAATCTCGAATATTAATTTCAATGGTTAAAATAGAAGAAGCAAAAAAAGCAGGCGGAAAGAAATACAGGAAAAAGATAAAGGAAACAATCGAGGGTTATAAGAATCTGACAGAAGAAGATAAAAAATGCCTTCACATATATTACGGTTACGGGAAAGGAAAGACAACCTGTGTCATGGGTCTGATAATGAGAGCTCTCGGCGCCAGACTGAAGGTCAGACTTGTTCAGTTTGACAAAGGATATGAAGGAAAGAATGAACATTATTCTGAACTTGATACTCTCAGAAAATTAAAGGAAGCGGGATTTGATGTTGAATTTTATTCAACCGGATGTGAAAGAATGAATGAGGACGGTACTTTCAGATTTAAAAATTCGGATGATGATTTTAAGGAAGCGAAGAGAGGGCTTGAAATTTCCAGGGATCTGATCCTGAACGGAAGTCAGGATCTGCTTATTCTTGACGAAGCGATTGCTGCAGTGGTTTATCATCTGATTGATAAAAAAGAAATTGATGATCTTATTGATCTGTGGAAAGAAAATAAAAGATTTGAATTTGTCCTTACCGGTCATAAATTATGGGAAGGACTTGAAGAAAAAGCCGATCTCGTTACTGAAATGAGAAAGGTCAAGCATTATTTTGACAAGGGAATCCCGATCAGAAAGGGGATAGATTTCTGATGAGCGTAAAAGAGAAGGAGAATTACCCTGTAACTATGTGTGTCTGCACCGGCATTTCATTTGCTGAGATGAAGGAAAAGATGAACTCAGAAGGAATTGAAACCATTGATGAATTATGCGAAATATCCGGTGTAGCGTCAAACTGCAGATCATGCTTGCCATATATTGAAAAGATGATGGAAACGGGAGAAATAAAATTTCAGATAATTTAATAATATAACAGATTAATGAAAATCATTCTATATGCTCTAATTTCATTTTGTTTACTTGCGTTAAATTCATGCACACGGGATGAGATAAACGTACCAATAAATATAATAACTATTTCCTCAAAAGGCGCTTATGTAATTTCTGAGGGAGGATTTAATCCGGGTACAAGTAAACTGTCATATTACAACAAAACTTCTGACAGTTTCAATGTGAGTATTTTCAATCCTGGAAGTCTGGGACTCCTGCCGGACGGAATATTGTATGATAACGGAAATCTGTATATCAGTGAACAGGGTAATTTCAATTCATCAGGTAAACTTTACAAGACTGACACTAACGGAACAGTATTGATGTCGAGAAGCGCCGGGATCAATCCGTATTCCATGACGATTTCATACAACAAGATCTATCTGACAAACGGACCGACGAACAGTGTCACAGTCATAGATAAAAACACCATGAATCTGGTTGCAACTGTTAATGTAGGACTTTATCCTCAGGAAATTTTATCGATAGGGAACCGAGTCTTTGTCTGCAACACAAATGTTTTCAACGGCGGAACGGATTCCACAGTATCTGTTATTGACGCGGTAACGGATAATGTAATCAATAATATTGTTGTTTCAAAAAATCCGAGTTCACTGGCGGTTTCAGCAGACGGAAACCTGCTGGTCGGCTGTCCGGGAGATTCTTCAAAAGCTGTTATTTATAAAATTGATCCTGTAGCGCTGATAATTATCAATTCTTACAATAATCTTAAATACGGATTCTCAAGAGATATTGTAACTACAGGGGATAACGAAATTATTTATATTGCAGGAGATATATATTCGGAACAGAACATTGTCAGATATTCGCTTTCATCGCGAACGTCAATATCACTGATCCCGGCTCCCGCAGGCGCGCTGAATTACGGTCTCGGCTATGACAGTGAAGACAGCAGGATATATGTCTGCGTAGCGGCATCTGATTTCACTTCAAACGGAAAATTCAGGATTTACGGTAGCACAGGAACATTGTTAAAGGAATTCACAATTACAGGAGGCATTACTCCGAGGAGAACCGCTTTAAAAAAATAAACCAATATTAATATTTAAAATATTTCATACTTTACTTATATTATCCTATACCAAATATGTGAATGGAGATTGATTTACAGGATAAGCCCGAAAATTTTATATACAAGAGTTGTGAGTTTCCTGAAAATCATTATTTCTTTGGAAATGATAATTTCCAGACTGAGTACAGGGTTTTTATTAAACAGGAAACTCTCAAGCAGATAGAAGAATATTTATCCAGTGATGTAAATAATGAACTGGGCGGTGTTTTAGTAGGGGATATATGCATTAATAAAGATGACAAGAAATTCATCCTTATTAATGATCTTATCACTGCAATGCACAGCAATTCCTCTCTCTCCAGACTTACATTTACTCATGAGACATGGGATTATATAAATGAGGTAATGGAGAAAGATTTCCCGGGAAAGAAGATACTCGGCTGGTTTCATTCACATCCTGGTCATACTGTATTTCTGTCTAATTACGATCTTTTCATTCACGAGAATTTCTTTAACATAGAATACATGGTCGCATATGTATTTGATCCGACCATTAAGGAAAGAGGATTTTTTATATGGGATAAAGGAAAGATCGAGAAATCCGAAGGATTTTTTGTTTATGATTATGATGAGGAAGAATTCAACGAGCTCATAAGAGTTGAGCCGCATGCAGATCTTTTATATTCAGGGACTCCTGACAAGAAAGAACTGGAAAAAAGAAAATATAAAATTGAATTGAACAACAAAGCGCTTGTTTTTATAAATGTCCTGATACTTCTTATCCTTCTGCTGATGATCTATAATTTTTATGAGATCAACAAGCTGTCAGGGATAAAGGAAGAATATTTAAAGGAGTTGTCATACATTAAGGAGGACACGAAAAATCTTAATGAAAGACTCAACAGTTATATTTTTGAGACCGAGCAGAGATCCAAAGCAACGGAGAAAACAGTTCAGACCAAGACTGAACCTGTGAAAAATATACCAAAGGCGGATACTGTAATCAAGAGCTCCGGCAACACAGCAGAAACAAAGAACGAAGTGAAAGAAAACAAGACTGAAGAAGTGAAAAATGAATCAACTGTGAAGAAGTATGTTGTAAAAAACGGTGATACTCTTGAAAGAATAGCATTGTCCCAGTACAAAAGCAGAGCAGGCATTGAATTTATCATGAAGGTAAATAAACTGAAGGATAAAACGGACATAAAAATAGGTCAGGTTCTTAATCTGCCTGAAAAGATGGAATAAATATTTACAGAATTTAAACAATCAATGAGCCCAAGACAAAGAAGACTTGTTTCCGATTTCAGGAAAATGAAGGAAGAATTTTCAAATCATCCGTTTATAAGTTTTGAATACGATCCGGAATCACTTCCGCCCGACAGATACGTAGTGACTTTTAAGAATGTGAAAGGACTGAAACTATCTGACTCCGGCTCGGGACAGAAAGAACTGGAATATATAAGCGAACATCAGATTGAAATTTACCTGCATGCGGATTATCCCAGATTAAAACCGCAGAGTTATATTTTAACAAAAATATTCCATCCTAATTTCAGAATGGCGTCTCCGAATGATATCTGCATCGGCGATTACTGGGCATCAGGTGAAACTCTCGTGGATATAATTTATCAGGTAGGGGAGATGATCACTTATAAGACTTTTAATGTAACCAGCCCGCTTAACGGAATTGCGGCAAAATGGGCAAAGGAAAATTCAGAGATCTTTCCCATTGATAATGTAAACCTCAGACAGGGTGAGGTTGAAATATTCTTTCGTGATAATGACGGTTCGCCTGAACTTCAGTAAGTCATGAAATTGAAGACGGAAAAACTAATTTAAAATTCAGAAATTGATAATTCCTTTCGGAACGATTTTTCCCAGAATAGATGAAAGCGTGTTCGTCGCGGAAAACGCAACCTTGATTGGAAACGTGGTCCTGGAAAAAGGTGTTAGCGTATGGTTCAATTCGGTTCTCAGGGGAGATATTAACAGAATTTTTGTGGATGAAATGACAAACATTCAGGACGGATGTATACTTCATACTTCAACCGGAAGATCTGAGCTTTTAATAGGAAAGAAAATTACAATCGGACACAACGCAGTTGTCCACGGCTGCAGAATAAAGGATAATGTACTCATTGGAATGGGATCAGTAATACTTGATGACGCAGTCGTAAACTCAAATTCCATCATAGCTGCGGGTTCACTGGTAAAGGAAGGATTTGAAGTGCCTGAAGGCGTCCTTGCCGCCGGAGTTCCGGCTAAAGTGATTAGAGAAGTGACCGAATCTGAAATTGAAAGGATAGCAGAAAGCTCAGTCCATTATTCAGAGAATGCTAAAAAGTACAGAAAATCGATTTAGTGTCACTATAAGGTAAATTCAACTTTTAAATTGTATACTAAATTTTAAAGAGATATTATCAATTGACAAAGTTATATTATATAGATATTTTTATAGGAAATTTTCAGGAACAGAAACGGAAACAGAAATTAAAATTAACTAATAAAGGATAATTGAAAAATCAGCAGCTGAGCGATGAAAACTTAGGGAAAATAGAAAAATTATTTTCTGCTAAGCTAATCAGAACGGATAATACGTTTACACTTAACATTGCGCACAAAAATATAAATTCAAACATTTGTCTTGAGATATATCCTGAAGAAAACGATAAATGTCTAATATCGGTGTACACCAACAATACCCATCTTCAGCTTCAATCCTGCAGCAATATGATAATAAGCGACATGCTGGAGGAGGTGATCTTTATATCGGAAACGGATGAATATATATCAGGCCTGATAGTATCAAAATCAGGAGACTGTTCAATGTATTCAAATGTCAGCAGAAAAGTCCTGAAAACTGATTTTTCCGAGCTGAATTCCGAAAAGCTTCTCTCAGCAATTGCCCTGTCAATATCTGAAACTATTATCTGACCGGGAAATTAAATTATCCTGAATTTTTGAAAATCAATTTTATCTATAGTGCCGATAGTTTAAGTTCTGTTGAAAAAAAGGAAACTAAAAAAGCAATAAAAAATATTACTAGTGTTTTACTTAAGGAAGAAAAAACAGAACCCGAACTGATCAGCTTTATTTTTTGCGATGACAGAATGATAAGGGAATATAATTCAAAGTATCTCGGACATGATTTTGAAACTGATATTATTACATTTTATGACAAAGATGACGAAGGTATCACAGAAGGAGAACTTTTAATATCACTGGACACAGTCAGAGCCAACTCAGTTCGGTACGGAACAGAATTTTACAGTGAACTGTTCAGAGTTGCAGTACACGGGCTGCTTCATTTATGCGGCTATAATGACAAGACTGGAACTGAAAGGAAAATTATTAAAGCAAAAGAAGATTATTATTTAAATAAATTAAATAATGCAGGAAAAAATATTTGAACTTATTGTAAACATTCTCAATGAGATGAGGGATAAAAAAGAGTTCAATGAGATCGACATAAATAAATATACAAGCGAAGGATATACAAGAGCCGAAATCAACACTGCTTTTGCCTGGATATTTTCCAAGATCGAAAGCAGTGAACTTATTTTTGATGAGAAAAGGAAAAAATCAAAATCCCACAGGGTTTATCACAAGGCGGAGAAAAATTTATTCAGGAGGGAAGCACTGGGTTATCTTATTCAGCTTAAGGAGCTTGGTATTATTTCCGAATCAGACGAAGAATCTATTATTGACAAACTTATTTCCGCAGGGTATAAGGATATAGGTACAGAAGAAATTAAAATGATAGCATCAACAATGATATTTCTGAATTCGGATCCTGAAAACAATGCATACAGACTGGTACTGCAGAATAATGATACGATAAACTGATAATATAAATAATTTTTAAAAAAGAAGACCATTTAATGAAAAAATCCTTAGTAATAGTAGAATCACCTTCTAAAGCAAAAACAATAAATAAATATCTGGGAAAAGACTATATAGTAGAAGCTACGGTAGGTCACATAAAAGACCTTCCGAAAAGTAAAATGAATGTTGATCTTGAAAATGATTTTACAGCTACATTCGGCATAATACCCGGGAAAGAAAATGTAATTAAGAATCTGAAAAAGATCGCAGCTTCCTCCGACAAAGTATATATAGCAACTGACCCTGACCGTGAGGGTGAGGCAATTGCTTCAGATATTGCGGATGAGATAGTCACAAAAAAAGACAAGATACAGAGAGTTCTCTTCAATGAGATCACAAAAACGGGAATTGACCATGCCATGAAAAACGCCAGGAAGATCGATGAGAATCTTGTGTCAGCGCAGGTTGCAAGAAGAGTTATGGACAGGATACTCGGATATAAAGTGAGTCCGTTCCTGTGGAAGACATTTTATTTTGGTCTTTCTGCAGGAAGAGTTCAGTCAGTTGCCCTGAGAATCATATGCGAAAGGGAAGAAGAAATTGAAAAGTTCATCCCAAAGGAATACTGGTCCATAGAGGGTTTATTTTCGAAGCCGTCAGGAAATTCCAGATCCTTCAGGGCAAAACTGTATAAGATCAATGATGATACTCTGAAATTTGACGGAGAAAAACCGTGTATTGAGAATATAGATCAGGCGCATGAGATCCTGCAGGATTTAAGGGATAATAAATACAAGGTCACTGATATTCAGGTAAAGGAAGTTAAAAGAAATGCACCTGCTCCTTTTACTACCAGTGTGCTTCAGCAGACAGCATCCTCAAGACTTGGTTTTTCACCTAAGAAGACCATGATGCTTGCGCAGAAACTTTATGAAGGCATAGAGGGAAACAAGGAAGAAGGACTTGTAGGACTTATCACATATATGAGAACTGATTCCACGAGGGTAAGCAAAGATGCAGTTGATTCTGCAAGAGAATATATCGGCGAAAATTTCGGAAAGGATTATCTTCCTGAAAAGCCGAAAGAATTTAAATCGAAGAAGAAAAATACTCAGGATGCTCATGAAGCCATCCGGCCGACAGACGTAAACAGAAAACCGGAGGACATGAAGAAACTTGGTAAAGATCTTTATCTTCTTTATGATCTGATCTGGAAAAGGTTTGTTGCTTCACAGATGTCGCAGGCGGTTCTTGATCAGAAGACTGTTATTATTACTGCTATGTCGCCAAGAGGAAGCAAAAATACATATCTTTTCAAAGCTACCGGCAGCGTTTTGAAATTCAGCGGATTCCTGAAGGTTTATGAGGATAATTCAGAAGATACAACAGATAAGCCGGAAAATGCAGCTGATGACGAAGACCTTACACTAATCCCTGCTGAACTTGGGCTTAACGACATGCTTAAAGTCAGCAATCTTGAGAAAGATCAGCACTTCACCAATCCGCCTCCGAGATACAGCGAGAGTACGCTAATCAAGCAGCTTGATAAGCTCGGTATCGGAAGACCAAGTACATTTGCCGCAATAGTCTCAACTGTGATAAACAGGATGTATGTAGAGCTCAAAGAGAAAAAACTGTATGCTACAAATCTCGGAAAAGCGGTTAACAAAATACTTTCTGAACATTTTAAGGATGTTATAAACGCTAATTTCACCGCAAAGATGGAAATGGAACTTGATACAATCGCAAACGGTGAAAGCACTTACAGTAAAGTCCTCAATGATTTTTATGATCCTTTCAATACTGATCTTACTGCAGCTGATTCAATTGCAGCGGAAATTAAAATAAGTCTAGTAGAAAAAACTGATATTCTTTGTCCGGAATGCGGAAAGGAAACAGGCGCAAAAATGATCAAGAAATGGAGCCGAAACGGACAGTTCCTTTCATGTGAAACATTTCCAAAATGCAAAGGAGCATTGCCGCTGGAACCGCCGACTGAAGAGGATCTCGAACTTGCAAAGGATGTCATCTGCGATATCTGTCAGAGTCCGATGACAATTAAGATCGGCAGATACGGCAAATTTTACGGATGCACAAATTATCCAAAATGCAAAGGCATCAAGCCCTTTACTCTCGGGATTACTTGTCCAAAATGTAAAAAGGGTGAAATACTTCAGCGAAAGGCAAAAGGCGGAAGATTCTTCTACGGATGCACAAAATATCCCGAATGCGACTTTATTGCAAATTCACTGCCGGTAATTCAGAACTGCACAAACTGCGGCAATAATTACCTGCTTAAAAAGTCTTCAAAGAAAGACGGAAATTATCTCGAATGTCCGGAATGTAAAACAAAATTTGAAGATGAAACCGTAAATGAGAACGAACTGTCATCAAAGGAATAATTTCAAATTAATTATTTTTTATGAACAGATCTGCTGAAGATATTATAAAAGAATTTCTGAGTTACCTTAAAGTAAACAGGAATTATTCAGCTAATACTGTTATCTCTTATAAAAATGATACGGATCAGCTGATTGATTATGCACTAAAATCCGGATTTATTAAGTCCGGAGAGAATTTTGATCCTGATGAGTTAAATCTTCCTTTTCTTAAATCCTTCGTAGCAGAGCTTTCCGATCCGTTCAAAAAGAAGGGAAAGTATTCCAAAAAAAGTATCTCAAGAAAGATATCGGTAATAAAATCTCTGTATAAATTTCTTTACAGAAAAAAATACATTTCAAGGAATTATTCAGCATCACTGATCTTTCCGAAACTGAATAAAAAATTACCTTCTGTTCTTAGTGAAAGTGAGCTTAGCAGACTTCTCGGTGAAAAATATTTAACGGAACTGAGTATTCTTGACAAAGCAGTTATTGAATTGTTTTACAGCACCGGCATCCGGCTGTCAGAACTGATTAATCTGAAGATAAAAAATGTTGACATGGTCAGCAGGACAATTAAAGTAAAAGGAAAAGGTTCCAAGGAAAGAATAGTCCCTTTCGGTAAAGCTGCTGAAACAGCATTGAAAAATTATTCTTCGATAAGAGAAATATGCAACGTGAATGATCTGGAAAATCTTTTTGTTGATAATTCGGGCAGGAAGCTTTATCCGATGAAATTAAACAGAATGATAAAAAAGAATCTTTCACTTGTCACTCAAAACAGTAAAAAATCCCCTCACGTACTCCGTCATTCTTTTGCCACTCATCTCCTTGACAACGGAGCTGATATCAGAGCGGTCAAGGATCTTCTTGGACATGAAAGCCTTTCCACCACACAGGTTTACACGCACATTACACCTGAACGTTTAAAGAAAGTATATAAACAGGCTCATCCGAGATCCTGAGTCATCAATTGAAACAGTTTAATAAAATCAGAATATTCCGAAACGGACTTTCAGCAGATAGTAAATTATTATAATAAATGAAGTAATAAGGAATGCCTGCAGGGAACGTCTTTCAGACTTAAATCCATTTTTTACATTCAGTTCCAGTCCCGATAAAATATGTGCTGGTACTTTACGGAATTTCGGAAAAAACCTTCCGACGAATTTCCTGTAATCCGGATAGATATCCCTGAATTTGTTCTGAAGAAAATCCTCTTCGGCAAGTACTATACAGTGATACTGAAATGAAAAGAATATGAAAGCAAATATCTGAAGATAAGGTGACAATGCATTGCTCATTATTCCAATTCCGAGATAGATCAATATATTGCCGGCGTAAAGTGGATTCCGTATTACCGAATATGGTCCCTGAGTAACAAGATAGGTCCCGCCTACACCGGATGTGGTCCTCGTCTCACTTCCTGCAAAACTAACAGACCATATCCTGATAATTTCTCCTGACAAAGCGATTAAAAATCCTGCGATTATACTGGCAAGCGTGGGTTTCATGAAAAGTATCATAACAAATACAAACGGCAGAGGGATATAGCTTCTGTATTTAAAAAATATGTTCCCTAATTCTTTCATAGATTTGATTATTTAATGAAATTTATCCGCAGATAGGGAGTCAGGATCAGCCTCCCATTAAAATATCCCTGCGCCTTGTTTTTGCTTCATTTCTGTGCTTGAGAGATCTTTTTGCAATGAGTTTGATTATCTTGTTTTTAATATCCGAAAAATCATTATACTCAAAATAAGTTATATTATTTTTCCAGCAGTATGAAGCAAGATTTCCTTTTGCAAATACAATGTCAGCAAAACCGCTGACACACTGATCTGAAATTCCCTCTCCGATAAAAACAGAGATCTCATTCTCAAGATCATTGGTCTGTGTGATCAGAATATTTCTCAGGCAGTTATTGCACAGTCTGCAGTATTCATCTGAATAAGGGTAAATTATTTCTTCTTCGCCGGAAATAGGATTTATCTTCGTCAGTGCTGCAAAGGATTTAACCGAAATATTATTTCCGCTCAGGATCTTTCCGATGAAATCCTCACTCCGGTCACTTATTATGTAAAATTCAAAATTATTATCACGGCAGAAAGAAATAAAATCACTGAAGGAAATATCAGAGGAATTCATTTCCTCTGTATTGTCATGATATACTGTCTGAAAATCACAAAAGAACTTAAGCCTGTAATTTTTCATCAGACTTGAATTTTGTCTCAACAATGGTAGTTATTCCGGCTTCCTGCATTGTCACACCGTAAAGTCTGTCAACGGATTCCATAGTTCTCTCGTTATGAGTAATTAATATGAACTGAGTATTGTCTGAGAATTTTCTTATCATTTTATTGAATCTGCCGAGATTAGCCACATCAAGAGGAGCGTCCACTTCATCCAGTACGCAGAACGGTGAAGGTTTCACAAGGTAAATTGCAAACAACAGGGCAATGGCAGTAAGTGTCTTTTCTCCCCCCGATAATAGTTCGATTGAGGTTGGTCTTTTGCCTCTGGGCTTCGCTATGATCTCAATCTTTGCTTCCAGAGGATCATCTTCGGTTTTCCCGTCTTCAGACACTTCATTCACGATCCTCAAGTTTGCCTCATCTCCCTCGGAGAAAAGTTCCTTGAAAATGTTTATGAAATTTTCCCTGATATTCTCAAACGTAGCAAGAAATCTTTCCCGGGCTTCCTTATTTATTCTTTCTATTGTTTTTCTGATATCTTTCTCAGATTCCAGAAGATCGTGTCTCTGCTCGGTCAGTTTTTCCAGCTCCGCTTTTTCATTCTCAAAATCCTCGAACAAAAGCTGCTGATAACCGCCGCCGAGTTTTTTAAGCCTTTCACTGAGGTCATCAATCTCTTTCCTGGAAATCATCAGATCGAAGTCCTGAAAGTTATATGAAGCTGCATCAATGCTCTCATTCAGAGAAATGTCTTTCTCATATTTTCTGAGAATATAATCCTTCACCTGAGAGCTTTTAATTTCATTTTCCTTTATCCTGACCTGGGAGTTAATGAGTTTTTGTGAAACGGCGTCAAAGTCAAGCCTGTTCTGCCTCTGTATCAGGTCAATCCTGTGCTGTTCGTTTTTCTTATCTTCAAACAAAACTTTTTCAGCATCCAGTTTTGCAGAGATAACTGTAACTTCCTCTGCTATAAGAGTCAGTCTGTTTTTGTTCTGTTCAAGAGTATCTTCAATTAATTTTTTCTTTTCATTATTATCCGTAATATTTTCTGAATTTACCCTGATCTGTTTCTGGTTGAAAGATATTGTATTGGAGATCCTGATGCTGTTCTGCTCTTCGATCTTATGTTCGTTTTTCAGCTTTGTAAATTCTATGTTGAAATTGTTGTAGTCAGCGGATTCCTGCGAAAAATTCTTTTCTATCTCATTGAATTCATCTGTGAGAAAAAGCACTTCTTTGTCAAGATTGAACTGTTCATTCTCAACTTTGCTCAATTCCTTTATCTGTTCATCTATGATCCTGTTGAGTTCTTTGTTTGAATTTGATATTGTCTCATAAGAGGATTCATTATCAGAAACTGTTTTATTGACCTGCTCTTTTTTGAATTCAAGTTTTGATATATCGTTTGTTAATCTGTTGATCTCATCACTCAAATCAGAAGAAATTTTCCTCTGTGGATCCACGCCAGTATTATCCAGCTGCTTCTTTATTTTTTCCTTTTCGGCTTTCAGTACTTCAGATCTTTCACTTATTTCATTTAAGGATTTATCAATATTTTCAATTACTTTTTGTCTTCCGAGCCTTACTGATTCTTCATTGACTTTCCCTCCCGCTCTGATAAAACCGTTGGTTACGATATCTCCTTCAAGTGTTATGAATTTGTAGTAGTTATCTTCTGACAGTCTCTTTGCAGTATTAAAATTATCCACTATCACATATTCGTCAAGAATATATTTCATCAGCTTCAGATGCCTTTCATCAATGCATCTGACGTATTCATCTGCAAATCCGTATACTCCCTTCTCCTTAATGAATGAAGGCTTTTCATCAATAAAACTGAAATATTCAAATGATTTGAAATTAAGGAGATCATTCAGTATGAAAGTTACCTTTCCTTTCCTGTTGTCGGATAATTTATCTATCAAACCGTCAAGCTCCTTTGAATCTTCCAGTATGATGTAATTTGAAATTTCACCAAGCGCTGTCTCAATTGGGATCTTGAATTTATCCTCAACTTCGATTGCATCCAGAATAGTGGAGATATTTTTAACTCCTTCTTCTTTTATAAGATATTTAATTCCCTCTGCATAATCATTGAAATTATCCGAAAGTTCTTTAAGATGATCAGCTTTATTCTTTAATTTATGATATTCAATGTCAAGTTCCAGGATTTCCTTTTCCTTTTCAGTGATACCCGCTTCTAGGGATCTCCTTCCGGTTTCCTTTTCCTTTAACAGTTTATCGGAAACTTTCAGATCCTCTCTCAGTTTGTTAATCTTTACTTCCAGAGAACTTATCTCAGCCGCGGTATTTTCAGACTGAAGGATAAGTCCGGAATTTATTTCCGATATTTTCTCAAGCTGTTTGAGATTGTTCTCAAAATTAATTTTATTCTTCTGATATTCCTCCTTCTTCTCATTCACTCTGTTAATGGATTCTCTCGCTTTTTTGCCAAGCTCAAGCATTTCATTTTTCTTTTCGTTGATTATCCGGATCCTTGACTCTACTTTTGATTTTTTATCGGAGAGAGAACCTTCGGAAATATAAATCGTGTTTGCAAGGACCTTAAGCTTTTCTGTGATCTGTTCTGATTTGTCTTTGTTTCTGAGAATGGCTGCATTCAGTTCTTCATTTTCTTTCTGAAGTCTTTCATTATTGGAATTTATATTGTTTATTTTTTCTTCCAGGACAAGGTTTTCTCTTTCAACGGAATTTGATTTCTCTCTGACGGAATTATATTCAGATGACATTTTACCGAGCTTGTCTTCGAGTTCGGAAAGTTCGGCTCTGAGTTTATCAAGCTGCTCGTCATTTATCCTGATCTCGGAGGCAAGTCTTGATTTAAGATTAATGTTGTCATCTTCTCTTGCTTTGATATCATTGATCTCCCTGATAAGATATTCAAATTCAAACTTACCGGTTTTTAATTCAAGTGATCTTAATTCTTCCGAAACAATCTTTGCTTCTTCATTTCTTTTTGCCTGCCTTTCAAGAGCATTAACATTCCTTTGTTTTTCCCTGATAATGTCATTTACTCTGAGCAGAGATTCATGGACCGCATCGAGGCGGTTGAAAGTGAGGTCGCGGTTGTGTTTATAAGAGACTACACCTGCTGCTTCTTCAAAGAGTTTTCTTCTCTCATGTTTTACGTCTGATAAAATGGTTTCAACCATTTTAAGCTCGATCACGGAATAAGCATCGGGTCCTATTCCTGTATCTATAAAGAGTTCCTTGATGTCTTTCAGTCTTACTTTGGTTCCGTTAAGGAAATATTCCGTCTCACCGCTTCTGTAAAATCTTCTTGCGATCTGAACTTCTGAATATTCGGTTGGAAGAATGTTTTTATTGTTCTGAATGGTAACGACAACTTCGGCAACGCTGAGAGGTTTGCGGAATTTTGTACCGTTGAATACCACATCCTCGCGCTTGCCGCTCCGCAGAATCTTATCTCCCTGTTCACCAAGAACCCACCTTAAAGCGTCAACAATATTTGATTTCCCGGAACCGTTTGGTCCAACAATAGCCGATACACCGCTGTCAAATTCAATGGTCGTCTTATCTGCGAAAGATTTAAATCCGAATATTTCTATTTTAGAAAGATACAATTATATCTTAAAAGTTGTTCAAATTAGTTAAAAGTTCATATGTTTCAACTGCTCCGGTGAAAAAATAAAAGTAACTGAAAGCCAGCGCGGTGAAAATGAATATTATCATTATTCCGTAAAAATATACTTTTCCCGTTCTTATATCAAATAAAGATTTTATGCCAATGATCAGCCTGTTAAGACTCAGAATGAAAAGTATCACGAACAGCCAGACAGAAAGTTTAATATAAGCCGGATTGGATTCTGATAATTTGTAAAGAATGGTCCCAATCAGAAGAAATACCAGCATTGGCAAAGTGGACCAGATGCATATTGTATATATGTTCTTAAAAAATACTTTTCCTTTTACATAGAATGAAATAAAATAAATGAAAAATGCGGTCAGGAATGTTAAAATTATATCAAGCAGAGATATAGATGACAGCAGATAAAATTTGTTATTTACGATATCGCTGAAATAAATTTTAGCGCTGTTGTTTGTGAATATCTTTGCAAGCAGCATGTCAAAGGAATTACTGCCTCTGAGAAAATAAAGTATTGAAGAAAAATATAATGCAGTACCTATTGATATGCTGATAGTGAGAAGTATATTATATCCTCTCGAAATTATCATCTGATCCTTGACAAGCGAGAAAAAATAAGTAGGTTTATAAAGGCATCTCAAAATGCTGGACCGGAATTTTCTGTCTTTATTAAGAAAGAATGTGAATATCAGCATTACCAGAATACCGAGGATAATAAATACATAGGGAAATTCGGGGATGAAATTCCCTTCCTGAATTCTGGGGAGATCCTCATTATTGAGAAGTCTTTTAATGAAATTTGTCGACATCTTCTGCTCCCTGTTGAAAGTATGAATGCCGTTAGTCTGCAGAAACTTATCCGCATCGAGAGGATAATCAAGCGGATTTTCTGAATTCCAGTCAGCGTAAGAAGAAATAAAACTACCCGGGAATAAGCGCGATACTGAAGGGTACAGCTCTTTATAGAATTTTATCTGATACTCCTGGGACCTGATATCGCTGAATCCGTTACTGTTCCCGTTCTGTATATTAACTCCGTAATATGAAACAAACAGCGAATTGTTTTTTCTGTTGGAAACCGGTTTAGCACGGTCTGTAATGTCAGTGACTGTTTTTTTTATTTCATTTAAATTATTTCCGTAAAAATTTATACCGATAAGATCTGCGAGTTCTGAACAAATATCAGAAGTGTAAGCTCTTGAAGTATAATATGTTAATCTCTTGTTCACGGAATCCACTATCGCAGCAGCGGATTTCAGGTAATCAAAAGCCGGCTTTCCCGTGACATCCAGATCATTTCCAAGACCCCAAGCAAAAATGCATGGAGCATTTCTGTCCCTTTCGATAATTTCCGTTAAATGATCAAGCACAGAGTTAGTGAAATTTTCATTCTCAAAATAACCTGAGGAAATTTCATTCAAAGGAATATCCTGAAACAGGAACAAGCCCATTCGGCTGCAGATATTTACAACATAGGGGTGAGCTGTCTTTCCGGGAACTCTTACGGCATTAAATCCAAGAGCCTTTATATTCTGAAGATCTTTTTCTACCTCTTTATACTCCAGCGCAGATGCGAATCCGGGCATGTCTTCATAATAATTGATCCCCTTAATGCTTATCTGTTTACCGCTCTGAAAGATCTGATTATTGCTTTTTGTGATATCATTGAAACCCGTTTCTGTGATGCTTTCATCTATTATTTTTCCGGAAAGATCTGTGATTACTGTTTTCAGAATGTATACTTCCGGAGTTTCAGGCGACCAGAGGACCGGATTATTCAATGAAACAGAATTCTCAAGTTTAACGGTATTATTGTCATCGATTTTGAACTTTACAGGCTCGGAAACAGAACTTACTTCACCTGTTGATTTTCTGGTAAGTGAAGATTTAACTTCAAATTCCCCTGATTTGACAGAGTCTGCAAGTTCATTTATGAATGTGGATTTTATCTCAATTTTATTAGTAAGCTTCAGAGAAAGCAGGTTATCAATCCTGTATCTGATAAAATTGCTGAAAACAAATATTTTCGGAACGGCAATTAAATATATATCCTTGTTTATTCCGCCGTAAACACGGGAATAATTTATCTGGTCAGAGAGCGGAATTGTATTCTTAAAATTAAGGCTGCTGTTAATATTGACTGTGATCTCATTCTGTTCCGAAATTATTCCGTCAGATAACGGCACTACTACCGGAGTAAATCCGCCTGCATGATTAGCCACAAAATTATTATTGATCTTGATCTCGGATTCGTAGCAGATTCCCTCAGCTACAAAAATGAAACTGTTGTTCTTAACGGTTTCAGCATCCATTACGAATTTTTTCCTGAAGATGGAATTGCCTGAAAAGTCAAAAGCAAGCGGGACAATAAAACTGCTGAAGTTTTTTCCTTCCGTAAATGACGCCTCCCACTGACCGTTCAGCATTATCTTCCGGCGGGTTTCGCTGCTGAAGTATAATCCCTTGTCGGAAAGATCCGTGTCAGAAGGTCTTTCATATACTTTTATCTGTGCATTTATAGAAAAGGATATGAGAAGATATGGTAATAAAAATATTAATTTCTTAACACTATTAACTGAAATAGTAGAAATGCTCATTAATTTATTAAAAGATATGCAAATATAACTATTAAGAGAAGGAATTTAAAGTATTGAATTAAATGGTATAAATTTTACGGAATGGTTTACTGAATATTTTACGGCTCTTCTTTACTGAATAATTTAAAGAAAATTAAAAATCCCGCAAGTCTGACGGACATGCGGGATTCAACTTTTTTTTAAAAAAAATATTATCTTTTATGAACCTACGTTCTGTTTATATTGAATATTATTTTAACAATATCATTTTTTTAACTTCGGAAAATTTCCCTGCTTCAAGTTTATAAAAATAAACTCCGCTGTTTAGTCCAGTTCCGCTGAATTCAGTCTCATAACTTCCAGGGCTGAGGTATTGATCTGCAAGAGTCCTGACTTCTTTTCCAAGCATATCAAAGATCTTAAGTTTTACCGGCGATGATTGCTTAAGATCAAATCTAATTTTTGTAGCGGGATTAAAGGGATTCGGATAATTCTGATAAAGATCAAAGTTTTTCGGTATTTCAGAAGATATATTTTTAATGCCTACTATATTATTTACGGATCTTCTCCATACGAAAGGAATATTCAATCCGGCATAAACATAACTGGCTGATGTAAGGAGTGAATAAACAGGAACTGAATTAGTCCATATTCCCTGGTTTTTGTTGATCCAGCTGGATCCGTTATTAGTGCTTAAAAAAATCCCGGTACCGGTTCCTACTAATATATTCGAACCAATGACAGACGAAGACCTTGTATTTAAACTTGTCAATCCGGAATTCACTGACGTCCAGCTTGATCCTGAATTTGTGCTTTTAAAGACTCCCGCACCGAATACTGTTGCATAAATATTTGAACCCGTTGCAGAAATAGATGTAACAGTTGCAATTGTCAGTCCGCTGTTAACTGCAGTCCAGTTTGCTCCGGAATTTGATGTCTTGTAAATTCCGGATCCATATGAACCTGCGTATACGTCACCACCTGATACTGCAAAAGAACCAATGTTTATCGCAGGATTAATATCATTGTTGACAGGATACCAGTTTGATCCGTTGTCCGAACTTTGATAAATCCCGTGCAGTTCTGTGCCTGCATAAATAAAATTCCCCGCCGATATAAAAGAAGTAACTATCAGCGATCCGGGCAATCCGTTATCAGATGCAGCCCATGATAAGCCGTTGTCAGTGCTTTTAAATACACCTGAACCAGCACTTCCGGCAAGAATATTATTGTTTGTAACAATCAAACTGCGGATGTTTGGATTTGTTAAACCGTTGTTTGCTTCAGTCCACGAAAGGCCGTTGTCTGAACTTTTAAAAACTCCTGAGCCGTTTGTTCCCGCAAAAATCCCAATTCCCGGCTTTTCGACAATTGAATTTACAGTATAGTTCATCATTCCCAGATATGAAGTTGTCCATGTCGAACCGTTATCAATACTTGCAAATACTCCTCCGGTTGCTCCGGCATAAAGTGTAGATCCGCTTTTAATGGCAAGGAAATTTGCAAATACATTTGAAAGCCCGTTTACCGGCGACCAGTTTGAGCCGTTATTGGTACTTTTAAATACTCCTCCGTATGTCCCGGCAAAAATATTTGATCCGTTCATTAACACAGACAGGACCGCATTATTCGATAAACCATTGCTTGCAGCGGACCAGTTTAATCCGCTGTTAGTGCTTCTGAAAACTCCAAACCCGTTTGTTCCTGCGTATAGATTTGAACCTGAACCGGAAACAGAAAGTATGCTTCCTCCGGAGATACCGTTATTTGCTGCAGTCCAGTTTGATCCGTTATCAGTGCTTTTAAATAAACCCTCCAGCTCTGTCCCGGCATAGATGCTTGTACCGGAAACAAATAAACAAAGTATGTGAGTCGAATTCAGTCCATTATTTGCTGCAGACCAGTTTGCACCATTATTGGAACTTCGGTATAATCCTGAGCCGTATGTTCCGGCCAGAATATATGATCCTGATACTGCAAGCGCATATACAGGTACCGTTGGTAAACCGTTGTTCACTTCAGACCAGTTGGAACCGTTATCTGTACTTTTAAATATTCCGGATAATTGTGTCCCTGCAAATAATATTTCTCCTGAGACTGTAACAGACCTGATGTTCAGATCAGTAACACCTGAGTTTACTGCTTCCCAGCTGGAGTTAATGTTGGATCTTCTGTATAACCCCTTATTTGTCCCTGCAAAATCTGTAGTGTTTGAAATCCTCTGAGTGTAACAATTTGCCTTCAGGTTACCGGGACCGTTTGTATATTCCCACTGGGAAAAAGAATATGCAGCGTTGAAAATTATTAAAACAATAAAAATTGTTTTCATTGATGGATTTTTTAAATTTAAATTAATTTAATTAATTAAGAGTAATTATATTGAGGAAGGTTACAGTAAGATTTTAAAGAGGTTCTCATTAGTATCATGTTGCAATCAGACATATTGTTCCATATTTTATAAAATCAGTTTCTTTGTAAATGCTTTAAATTTCAACCGGTCAGAATTGAATTTCAAATTTATAAATACGAAACCCTGAAAAATTCATTTAGCCGGTATGTATTTTCATTTCCGGAAGAGTGGATTTATTCAGTTTTAAATTTCTGTTTACTTATTGCTGACCCGATTTTTGAATGTACTTTAATTCATTTAATTTCTCAAATCAAGTACAAAATTTCCGCTTCATCTCCCAAAATTCCAATACTGTCCAAAACAATTTTTAATCTTAAGAAATACTTTAATATTTAAAA